>NZ_CP023865.1:2505000-3199500 GCF_003711105.1 Actinoplanes teichomyceticus ATCC 31121 | reverse complement strand
CGAGAGCAGCACAGCCAGCGTCATGAGCCTGCTCGGCCTTCTGCTGCGTGAAGCCGTCGCCGACGAACGCCTCGGGTTCAGCCCCTGTCAAGGCGTCCGCATCCTCACCCGCCACCCCGCCGAGCGACCTACCGCCACCGCGGGCCAGGTGAACCGGATCGCCGAGCGCATCTCCCGCCACAGCGACCAGGTCCTCGTGATCACCGCCGCCTACACCGGCATGCGTTGGGGCGAACTCGCCGGCCTCGCCAAGAAAAACACCCACCTCGGCGACTGCCTCATCCGCATCCACCCCGAGCACGGCGCGCTCCACGAGGTCAGAGGCACCCTCTACCTCGGACCGCCGAAGACCACCGCCGCCGTCCGCGACATCCACCTACCACCGTTCCTGACCGAACTGCTCCAGACCGTGATCGACAGCCACGACCATCCCCTGGTCTTCTGCGGCGCCCGCGGAGCCTTCCTACGCCGCTCCTCGATGTCGCGGCGAGCCTGGCGACCCGCCGTCAACGGCGACCCCGCCACCCGCACGCCACCGATCATCGAAAATCTGCACCTGCACGACCTACGGCACACCCACAAAACCTGGCTGATCGAAAACGACATCCCCCGAAGTAGCCCAAGCCCGCAGACTCGGCCACCGCCTACCCGGCGTCCGCGGCGTCTACAGCCACGTCACCCCCGCCATGACCGCCCGCATCACCAACAGCCTCCAAGCACGCTGGGAAGCCACCCGCACCGCCGCCAGCCGCCACCGCCGGCTTCACGCGGCCTGACCGCACCACACGCCCACTCCGGCAGGGCTGGAGCACCATAACCGCGAAGGTGATCTTGCGCTCCCATTCCGCTCCCACAGTAAGCACCGAACAGCAACGGCTCGTTACCGGAAATCCGGTAACGAGCCGTTGACCTGCACAAACTCTGGTGGGCGATACTGGGATCGAACCAGTGACCTCTGCCGTGTCAACGAAGCGCACCGCCCCGCCGGCCGGCGCGCGGCCCGGTCGTCATACGCGCGAACGTCCACCGGGGGCGCCGCCCGGCGGACAGAATCGGAGACGCCGCCGGGCCCGGCGGATGCAGCGACCCCACGGCGAGGCGAGGCGGACCATGAGACCCAGGGCGGTCGTCACCGCGGGCACGGCGGGACCCGGGTACGAGACCGCGCGCGGCCTGCTCGACGCGGGCTACGCGGTGACCGTCGTCGGCCGCGACGCCGGGCGGGGTGACCGGGCGGCGCGGGCCCTGTGCGCCGGCGCCGCCGAGCCCGCGGCCCGATTCCTACGGGCGGACCTGTCCTCGCTGGCCGAGGTCCGGCTGCTGGCCGCGACGCTGAGCGCGGAGGGTCCGCTGCACCTGCTGGTCAACAACGTGGGCGGGGTGTTCGCCGACCGGTGGACGACGGTGGACGGCCTGGAGGGCAGCTTCGTGCTCAACCACCTCTCGCCGTTCCTGCTGACCCAGGCGCTGCTCGACGCGCTGGCCGCGGCCGCGCCCAGCCGCGTCGTCCAGGTCACCTCCTCGTCGATCACGGCCGCGGTGCCCGACTTCAGCGAGGTGGAACCGCCGGGCGAGTACCACGGGCTGGCGGTCGCCGGCCGGGCCCGGCTGGCCAACCTGGCGTGGGCGCTGGACGTGGCCGGGCCGCTGCACGAGCGGGGGATCACGCTGGTGGCCGCCGATCCCGGCACGGCCACGGCGTCCGGCGCCGCCGCGCGGACACCGTCCCCGGCCGCCCACCCGGCGCGCGACACCGGCACGGCACGGGACACCGGCACAGCACGAAATGCCGGGACAGCGCGGATCGCCGACACCGCGCGGAGTACCGACACAGCACGGAATACCGACACAGCACGGAATACCGACACAGCACGGGACGCCGACACAGCACGGGACGCCGACACAGCGCGGAATGCCGACGCGGCCCAGGTGATCATCCGCGCGGCCACCGACGCGCGCCTCCGGCCGGGAGCCGTCGTCGGGGCGGCCGGCCTGCTGCGGTACGTGACCCCGGAGGTGACCCGGGCCGTACGCTCGCTCACCCACCGCGTCATGCGGTGACCGCGTCCGCGCCGGTGATCCGGCCCATCTCGCCGGTGGCGGCGGTCCGCTCCCCCGGCCGCCGCCGCCCGGACAGGACTTCGGGCACCCGGACGCGGGACCTCGGGACCCTTGTCCGTCGACCCCCGGCGCGACGACAGTGCAGGGTGCGACGAAGCGAGGGAGGCCGGGATGCAGCCGGGCAGTGAGGGCGCCGCCGGGCCGGTGGCCGCGGGCCGCGCCCGCGACGTACGGATTCCGCGCAGCAGCGGCGCCGACCGCCCCTTCATCGTCATCTGGGAGGCCACCCAGGCCTGCCCCCTGGCCTGCCGGCACTGCCGCGCCTCCGCCCAGCCGCTGCGCGACGCGGGCGAGCTCGGCACCGACGAGGCCGTCGACCTGATGACCCAGGTCGCCGCGTTCGGCCGGCCGTCGCCGCTGTTCGTGATCACCGGTGGCGACCCGTTCCAGCGGCCCGACCTGGCCACCCTGGTACGCCGCGGCACCGAGCTGGGCCTGGCGATGTCGGTGTCCCCGTCCGGCACGCCGACGCTCACCGCGGAGGCGCTGGGCATGCTGCACCAGGCGGGCGCCCGGGCCATCTCGCTGAGCGTCGACGCCGCCGGGCCGGCCGCGCACGACGGCTTCCGCGGCTTCGACGGCGTCTGGGCCGCCACCATGCGCGCCTGGCGGGAGGCCGACGCGCTGGGCCTGAAAGTGCAGATCAACACCACCGTCACCGCCGACACGGTGACCGACCTGCCCGGCATCGCCGCACTGATCCGCGACCGCGGCGCCCTGCTGTGGAGCGTCTTCTTCCTGGTCCCCACCGGCCGCGGTCGCGGGCTGCGCGGGCTGGACGCCGCGCAGACCGAGGACGTCCTGCACACCCTGTACGACCTCGGCGAGATCGTGCCGGTGAAGACCACCGAGGCGCACCACTTCCGCCGGGTCTGCCTGCAGCGCGCGATCCTGGACCGCCGCGGCCTGTCCGCGGCCGACCACCTCGATCTGGGCCCGCTGTACCACCAGCTCCGGCAGCGGCTCGACGAGCTCGGCCTGGCCACCGGACCACGCCGGGTACGCCGCGCCCCGTTGCAGGTCAGCGCCGCCAACGGGTTCGTCTTCATCAGCCACCGCGGCGACGTGTACCCCAGCGGCTTCCTGCCGGTCCCGGCCGGCAACGTGCGGCAGCAGCCGCTGACCGAGATCTACCGCACCTCGCCGATGTTCACCACGCTGCGCGAGCCGGACCGCCTGCGGGGCCGCTGCGGGGCCTGCGAATTCCGTACCGTGTGCGGCGGCTCGCGGGCCCGGGCGTACGCGGCCACCGCCGACCTGTACGCGGAGGAGCCGATCTGCGCGTACCAGCCCGGCTCGTTCCCGTTCCCCGCGGACGTGGCCGCGGCCCTGTCCGCGGTCGGCTCGGGACGCCGACCGCCCGGCGCACCCGCCGCCGTGCCCGCGCCACGCTGAGCGAGCCCGCGCCGCGCTGAGCGAGCCCGCGCCACGCTGAGCGAGCCCGCACCACGCTGAGCGAGCCCGCACCACGCTGAGCGAGCCCGCGGGAGCGCGTCACCGGCCCGGCCCCGGCGGATCGCGGACACCGGCCCGACGCCGGTCGGCACGGCCGCTTCCGCAGGCGTCCGGCGTCCGCGCGCTCGCAGGTCGGTCGCGGCTGAGCGTTCTTCCCGCAGGCCGACGGCGCGCCCCCGGGTCCACAGGCCGACGGCGCGCCCCCGGGTCCACAGGCCGACGGCGCGGCGCGAGGCGCCCCCGAGCCGTCGCCCGCCTGCTCAGGTGGCTCGGCTCCGGCGCGGCGACCCCGGCGATGCCGGGCCCGGACGCGGGTCGTCAGCCGGGCTTGAGCCATCGGGGTACGCTCCGGGCTCGATCCGCGCGCCGGAGCCGGGCGACCCCGCGACGCCCGCCCCGGGCCGGCTCGATGCTCAGGAGGTTCACAGCTGGCATCAAGCCAGAGCCCGATCTCGGAAGCGTGAGATCGGTTCACTACTCTTTCCCGCCACGGGCGGGACGCAGACCTCGCTCCGAGGTCTGCCGGGCCTTGCCGTTCAGTCGAGGAGTCATCGCATGCCAGTGGCAACCGACCGGACCGACGGCCGTCCGCACCCGGCGGACGGCCCCGCGGGCCGGCCGAAGGGCGGCCCGGCACGCCGCAGGCGCCCCCGCGCCCCGTGGTGGACCAAGCTGGCCACCGCGTTCGGGGCGCTGCTGGTGGTGCTCAGCGTGGGCACCGGCGCCGCCGCGAAATACCTCCTCAACCAGGTGACCGACAACGTGCAGACCACCGCGTCGGTGCTCGGCGCCGGCGACGGCGTGGGCGTGGCCCAGACCGGCGCCGGGGGCAAGCTGCCCGACGGCGCGATCAACCTGCTGATGCTCGGGCTGGACACCCGGACCGACTGGGAGAAGACCGGTGAGGGCTCCCGCTCGGACACCATCATCGTCCTGCACATCCCGGCCTCACACGACAAGGCCGAGATGATCTCCATTCCGCGGGACACGATGGCGCGGATCCCGGCGGACCGGTCGATCGGCTTCGACGGCGCCACCGACAAGATCAACTCAGCCTTCTACTTCGGGTCGCAGAACGGGCACGGCTGGACCGGCGGCGCCAAGCTCGCCGCCAAGGCCGTCCACGAGCTGACCGGGATCAGCTTCAACGGCGTCCTGGTCATCGACTTCTCCGGCTTCAAGGACATCCTGGAAGCGCTCGGCGGCGTGTACATGTGCGTCGACATGGACATGTGGTCGAGCCACTACATCATCGACGCCAAGGGCAAGGTGCAGTACGCCAAGGGCGCCGACCCGACCTCGCCGCCCCGCAACGCGCTGTGGTTCCGCAAGGGCTGCCGCAACATGAAGCCGTGGGAGGCGCTGGAGTACTCACGGCTGCGGCACTCCGCGAACGGCGACTACGACCGCCAGCGCCACCAGCAGCAGCTGCTGCGCGCCATGGCGAAGAAGGCGACCAGCAGCGGCGTGCTGACCGACCTGGGCAAGGTGTCGAAACTGCTCGCCGCGGCCGGCTCCTCGCTGAAGATGGACACCAACGGCGTCTCCACCACCGACTTCTTCTACGGCCTCAAGGGGCTGGCCACCGCCGACCTGCTGCCGATCCGCACCAACAGCGGCAGCTTCGTCACCAACGGCAACGGCGAAGGCATCAACGACGTCACCCGCCAGCTGTTCGACGCCGCCGCCAAGGACCAGATGGAACCGTTCCTGCTGAACCACCCGGAGCTGGTCATCGACAGCACCGCGACCAAGTAGCCGGGGGCGCGGATCACCCGGGATAAATGGGTGGAGACGGGCCGGCCGGGTTGCTAGAACACTGCGGGTGACCGCTCGACGCAAGGTTGTCCCACTGACCCTGGCCCTCGCGGTCGACATGCTCGGCAGCGGCCTGCTGCTCCCGGTGTCGCTGCTCTACTTCACCCACGTCACCGGGCTGCGGCTGAGCACCGTCGGACCGCTGCTGAGCATCGCGGCCCTGGTCTCGCTGCCGGTGCCACTGATCGTCGGTCACTTCGCCGACCGCACGCGCCCGCTCGACCGGGTGCTGGCCGCGCAGGTGCTGCAGGCCGCCGCCTACGCGGCGTACGGGCTGGTGCGCGGACCGGCCTCCCTGCTGCTCGTGGCGGTCGTGGCCGCGATCGGGCAGCGGCTGTTCTGGTCCTCGTTCTTCTCGGTCGTGGCGGGCCTGGCCGAACCGGGCGAGGACCCCCGCCACGCCGACCGCCGCTTCGCCGTGGCCGGCATGGTGCAGATGGCGGCGACCGGGGTCGGTGCGCTGCTCGGCGGCGTGGCGGTCACGTACTCCTGGTACCAGCCGGTGGTCCACCTGAACGCGGCCAGCTTCCTGATCTCGGCGCTCCTGCTGCTGCTGGTGCCGCGCGAGGCCACGCCACCGGCCGGCGAGCAGATGCGCGGCGGCTACCGCCCGCTCCTGCGCGACCGGCCCTACCTGCTGCTGATCGCGGTCAACACGGTCTTCGCGCTGTGCAGCATCTTCGTCGGCGTCGCCGTGCCGGTCTTCCTGATCGACGGCCTGCACGCGCCGCACTGGCTGGTCGGCCCGCTGCTGACCGCCAACACGGTGCTGCTCGCCGTGGGCCAGCGCCTCGCCGTACGGCTGGTGCGGCCGCTGTCCCGGGCACAGAGCCTGGTGCTGGCCGGCGCGCTCTGGGCGGTGTGGGCCCTGGTCTACGCGGCGGCGGTCGGCGTCCCGGACTGGGCCCTGGTGCCGTACCTGATGGCCGGCATGATCTTCTATGCCGCGGCCGATCTGATCCACGCGCCGATCTCCAACGCCCTGTCGGCGGCGGCGGCCCCATCCGCGCAGCGCGGCCGCTACCTGGCGGTCTACCAGTACACGTTCGCCTTCGCGAACATCCTGGCGCCGACCTTCTTCACCGCCCTGCACGCGCGCGGGCCGGCCGCGCCGTGGCTGGGCCTCGCCGTGGTCACGGCCGCGGCCACCGCGGTCATGTGGACCCTGCGTACGCCGCTGGCCGCCCGCGAGACCGAACCGGACCGCGCCACCGCCGGCTAGCGGCGCCCGGCCGGCGCGGCGCCCGCCGGACACCGGCGCCGCCCCGGCCGGCGCGGCGCGTGGTGCGGGGGCGGGGCCCCGGCGGCTTCCGGGCGCGGGGCTACCGGGCGCGGGGCTACCGGGCGCTCCGCCAGGCGCTGATGCCGAGCAGAGCCACCGAGACGAGCAGCGCGATCCACGCGGGCCGGGCCTCGCCGAACGGATCCGGCAGGTGTTCGGACGCGGCGTTCACCGCCAGGCCGCTCAGTGTGCCCAGGGTGGTGCTGTACAACGCGCCCGCCGCCAGATTCGCGGTCCGGCTCTGGCCGCCCTCCGGCAGGCCGTCCCAGTTCTTGTTGGCGAGCGCCGCCGTCTGCGAGGTGGCCCGGTCCAGCAGCGCGTCGTACTCGCGCTGGCTGGTCACGTCCAGCAGCGCGTGCCGGTAGTCATCGAACGCGCCCTGCAGGCGGCAGCCCCTCGACAGGATCGTCGCGCGGTCGCCGGCGGACCAGCCGGCCGCGTACGCCAGCTGACGGTAACGGTGAGCGGTCTGCACGGTCTGCACATGGATCAGGTCGGCCAGTTCCTTGCGTGCGGCGGGCCTCCGCCAGGCCCGACGGTCGCGCGCCAGCAGCCACGCGACCTTGAGCACGTCGGCGGTGGCGACCGCCGACCACGGCGGGTCACCGTAGCGGGTGCGCCACCACCGGGCCGTGACGATCCGGCACACCGCGCCCGCACCGGCGAATCCGAGGTACGTCACCACCCCCCAGGCGACCCCGGCCGGTAAGCCCACCACGTGCCCGGCGGCGTACCATCCGCACAGCGCGGCGGCCGCGATCTGGACGGCGAAGACGGCCGCATCGGTCACCGGCCGCAGCCATGGCCGACGGCTCTGGACCCACCACCGCACCAGGATGAGCCTGGGGAACAGCAGCCCGGCCACACCGGCTCCGGCCAGCATCCCCAGCAGCGTGGCGGTCTGCACGGCGCTCGCGGTGCGCGGGTCGTTCCCGTCCGGCGCCGAGCCGAGGACCACGACCAGGAGCGCGCTCGTGGCCAGCACCCCGATCACCGCTCCACCGGCCCACCGGAGCCGGGTCTCGACCAGTAGACGCAGCGCCTGGAAGACGGCCGCCTTGCGCGCCGCCGACGCCACCGCCCGGCGCGGCGGTCGCGGCAGGCGCAAACCCGCCAGGGCGCGGGAGTACGCCTCCGCGTGGCTGCGGGCCTCCTCCAGCGGAGACGGCATCCACGTCGGCGACACACTCCAGAGCGGTCGAACGCGGTGCGGGACACCCGTGCCCATGCGTGGCCTCCGGACGGCGGTGACGGCGGCCGTTGGCGATGCACCGACCGGCACGATCCCAGGCGCTCCGCCGGCCGGTCACCCGCGTCGCCGCGGGCCCGTGGCCAAGCTTTCTACCACCTCGGCGCAACCGAGCGCGCCCCCGGGAACCCTAAGCGAACCTCGCAGGCTGCCGAAAAGGGGAGCGATCATAACCCGGCACCTCGACGGAAGGATCCCCCTTGCGGCGATTCACCATCGGCGCCCGCCTGTTCGGCGCCTTCGCCGCCGTGCTCACGCTGCTGTTCGCAGTCGCCGCGGTCGCCTTCGCGACCATTGTCGCCCAGCGTGACGCCGCCACTGAGGTACGGCGTCTGGAGCTGCTGACTCGGCAGGCCGGCGAGATCAAGACCCACGCGGGCACCCTGAACGGCTGGCAGGCCGGCTTCATCAACGACATCTACCGCCTCGGCGCGGCCCGGGCGCTGGGCGGCGACTCGGTCGCCTACAAGGCCTGGCAGCAGGAGCGGGACGCGTTCCAGGCGTACCTCGACAGCGTCGACGTCGCCAGCATGACCCCCGCCGAGCGGGACGTGTTCGAGCAGCTGAACGACGAGCTCGCCGACTACGTCACGATCAACGACCGGGTGGTGGCGGCGTACCGTCCCGGAACCGCGCAGGCGCTGTGGAACGCCGACCAGATCGCCATGTACGACAGCTGGAACAGTTACTACCGGATGATGGTGGCCGCGCAGAAGCTCGCCGCGTCGGTCGACGCACGCAGCGTCGCGGCGGTCGGCGACTCCGCGGACGACGCCGAGCGGGCGCAGCTGGTCATCGGCGTCGCCACGGCGCTCGCCCTGCTGCTCGGCACGGTGTCGGCCATCGTGGTGACGCGCAGCATCGTCCGGCCGGTCGGCGCCGCCCGCGACGCGCTGCGCCGGGTGGCCGACGGCGACCTCACCGTCGAGCCGGTGACCGAGGGCCGCGACGAGGTGGCCCAGATGGCGTCCGCGCTCGGGCAGGCGGTCGGCACCGTCCGTACCATCGTCTCCGACGTCGCGCACCAGGCCGACGTGCTCACCCAGACCTCGGCCGAGCTCAACGCCGTCTCCGGCGCCTTCGCGAAGGCCGTCGGCGACACCTCCCAGCAGGCCGACCTGGTCGCCGGCGCGGCCGAGGACGTCAACCGCAACGTCGACACGATGGCGGCCGGCTCGGAGGAGATGGGCATCTCGATCGAGGAGATCTCCCGGAACGCGGCCGAGGCGGTCGCGGTGGCCGCCGAGGCGGTGACCGCGGCGCAGACCGCCAACCGTACGGTCGGGAACCTGGGCTCGTCGTCCTCCGCGATCGGCGACGCGGTCCGGCTGATCACCAGCATCGCCGCGCAGACCAACCTGCTCGCGCTGAACGCCACCATCGAGGCGGCCCGGGCCGGCGACATGGGCAAGGGGTTCGCCGTCGTCGCCGGTGAGGTCAAGGACCTGGCGCAGGAGAGCGCCCGCGCCGCCGAGGAGATCGACTCGCTGGTCCAGGCGATCCAGTCGGACACCCAGGCGGCGGTCGGCGCGATCGAGCTGATCGGCGAGGTCATCGGCCGGATCAGCGACTACCAGAACAGCATCGCCGGAGCGGTGGAGGAGCAGACCGCGACCACCGGCGAGATGAACCGCGGCGCCGTGGCGGCCTCCACCAGCACGGCCAGCATCGCGGAGAACATCCGGGCGGTGGCCGCCGCCACCGCCGCCACCTCCGCCGAGGTCGCCCGCTCCCGGGAGGCGGCCGCCGAACTGAGTCGCATGTCCACCGCGCTGCGTGACGCGGTCGGGCAGTTCCGGTACTGAGGAGCTGAGTTGACCAAGAGCATCCGGGTCGCGGTTCTCGCCGCGGCCGTCACCCTCCTGTCGGCGTGCACCGCGGCGACCGTTCCGGTCTCCTCGGTGGACTCCTCCGGGCTGGGCCGCGCGGCGGTGCACGTCGGGATCGCCTACGACAGCGCCGGCCGCGGCGACAAGAGCTTCAACGACGCCGCCGGCGCGGGACTGGACCGGGCGAAGAAGGAGCTGCTGGTCGAGGCGACCGAGGCGACCACGGCGGCGGAGAGCGACGACGCCCGGGCGGACACCCTGCGCGGGCTCGCGCAGGGCGGCAGCAACCCGGTCATCGCGGTCGGCTTCCTGTACGCCGCCGCGGTGGGCACGGTGGCCAAGGAGTTCCCGGACACCCTGTTCGCGATCATCGACGACGACTCGGTGTCGGCGAAGAACGTGGTCTCGCTGCTGTTCTCCGAGGAGCAGGGCTCCTATCTGGTCGGGGTGGCGGCCGCGCAGGCCACCCGCACCGGCCGAGTCGGTTTCGTCGGCGGCGTCGACGTCCCGCTGATCCACAAGTTCCAGGCCGGGTACGCCGCCGGGGTGCACAGCGTGGACCCGGACATCCGGGTGGACGCCCGGTACCTGAGCAAGCCGCCGGACTTCAGCGGTTTCGGGGCGCCGGACAAGGCGCGGTCGGCCGCCCGGCGGCTGATCGACGACGGCGCGGACGTGATCTACACGGCCGCCGGCGGGTCCGGTGGCGGGGTGTTCGAGGCGGTCGCCGCCGCACCCCGGACGTGGGCCATCGGCGTCGACTCCGACCAGTACGCCAGCGCCGCGGAGGCGGTCCGGCCGCGGATCCTGACCTCCATGCTCAAACGCGTGGACAACGGGGTCTTCCAGGAGATCCAGGCGTTCGTCAAGGGTGACCGGGCGGGCGGCAGCAAGCGCTACGACCTCAAGGTCGACGGCGTCGGCTACGCCACCTCCAACACGGTGCTGGGCCCGTACCGGTCCGGCATGGAGAAGGCGCGGTACCGCATCCTCAGCGGCGCGGTGAAGGTGCCCACGAAGTGAATGTGGTGCGGCTCACTGCCCGTTCGGCACAGCATGACGGCGCGCCCGCCGATCGTCAGCCCATGGCGACAGGCAGGTTGTGGGCATTGCTCGGCGGGGTCACCGGCGCCATCGCGCTCGCGATGGCGACGTACGGCACGACGTTCGGCAACGTCGTCTATGTGCTGCTCTACGGGACCCTGTGCACGGCCGCCTGGGTGGCCGCCGCCCGCGTCCCGGGCGGCTCGCCGCGGCGGCCGTGGGTGCTGGTGGCGCTGGCGCAGTCGCTGTGGCTGCTGGGCGACCTGATCGAGCTGGCGTACTACTACTTCTCGGTCGGTGTGCCGAGCGTCGGCATCGCCGATGTCTGCTGGCTCAGCGGCTACCCGCTGATCGCGGTGGCGCTGACCATGATGGCCCGGCGGCGGGCACCCGGCCGGATGCGCGGCGCGGTGCTCGACGGGCTCACGCTGGCGGTCGCCGCCGGGCTGGCCGCCTGGCAGTTCCTGATCGTGCCGCTGCTGGGCACGGGCACCTCGCTGGCCGAGACTATCGTCCCGCCGCTCTACCCGGTGGCCGATGTGGTGCTGCTGGCCGGCATCCTGTTCATCGCGCTGTCGCCCGGCACCCGCGGCGCCCCGACGCTCCTGGTGCTCGGCGCGGTGGTGCTGTACCTGGCCATCGACGTGTCCTACAACGTCCTGCCGTACTTCCTGGACTACGGGCTCGTGGAGCGCATCGGCCCGCTGATCATGCTGGGCAACGCGCTGCTCATCGCGGCGTGCCTGCACCGGGGGCGCGACGAGCTGACCCGTCCCGGCAGCCACGTCAAGGTGCTGCACCCGTCCCGGGTGCTCTTTCTCGGCCTGGCCTTTTTGACCGCGCCCGCCCTGACGCTGATCCAGGAGGGTCTGGAGAAGAACGCCGTCGCCACGCTGGTGGCCACCGCGCTGAGCACCGGGTTCGTGCTGGCCCGGTTCACCCTCGCGGTCCGCGAGCAGGAGCGCGCCCAGGCGCAGCTGGCCTACCAGGCGCGCCACGACGCGCTGACCGGGCTGCCCAACCGGGCCATGCTGACCGACGAGATGGACCGGACCCTGCCGCCGCGATCCGGGCCGGTCGCCGTGCTCTACCTCGACCTCGACGGCTTCAAGCAGGTCAACGACGAGTACGGGCACGAGGCCGGGGACGCGGTGCTCACCGCGGTGGCCGGCCGGCTGTCCAGCGCGGTACGCAACACCGACCTGGTGGTCCGCCTCGGCGGTGACGAGTTCGTGCTGTTCTGCCCGGAGCTGGCGGCCGACGACGCGATCCGGCTGGCCGAACGGGTGGTCGCCGACGTGGCGCGCCCGATCCCGTTCCGCGGCCGGATGCTGGACGTCGGCGCGAGCGTCGGCATCGCCGCGTACGGCCGGGGCGAACCGGCCCGGGAGCGGGACGCGCTGCGCGCCGCCGACTCGGCGATGTACGAGGCGAAGCGCCGCGGCCGGGGACGCTGGGTGCTGGCCGAGGCCTGACCCGCCGACCGGGTGCCGTTGGACCCGTCCGGCCGGGCCGCCCGGTCCTGCCGGACGGGTGCCACCGCTTCCTAGCGTGGCGGTGGAGGGATGCACGATGAAGGTTTGGCATGTCAACGACGTCATGACCACCGACGTGATCGCGGTCGGCCCGGACGTTGCGTATCGAGAGCTGGTCGCCCTGCTCGCCGCGAACCGTATCAACGCGGTGCCGGTCGTCGACCGTGACCGGCGGGTCCTCGGGGTGGTCTCCGAATCGGACCTGCTTCGCAAGATCGAATATGTCGGCGCCGGGCAGCCTCGCTGGTTCGAGCGCAACGACCGGACCGCGCGCCGCAAGGCGGACGCTCTGACCGCCGGCGAGCTGATGACCGCGCCGGCCGTGGTGGTGCTGCCGACCACCGGCATCCGCACCGCCGCGCGGCGGATGAACGAGGCGCACGTCAAGCAGATGCCGGTCGAGGACCCGCTGGGCCGGCTGGTCGGCATCGTCAGCCGCAGCGACCTGCTCAAGGAGCACCTGCGGCCGGACGACGAGATCGCCACCGACGTCCGGGCGGCGGTGCACGAGGCCACGTACACCGAGAATCTGGCGGCTGTCGAGGTCGAGGTGCGCCAGGGTGTCGTCGACCTGACCGGCCGGGTCGAGCGCTGGTCCACGGCGATGCTCGCGGTCCGGTTGGTGCGGCTGGTGCCCGGCGTCGTCGACGTGCTGGACGAGATCGCGTTCGATGTGGACGACCACCGGGTGACCGACCCGGTCCCGGCGCACGCCGCCGGCTGAGTCCGCGGGGCGGCGAGGGCGCCTGATCCGCCGCCTTCGCCGCCCCGCGCCGTCGTGGCCGGCGGTACGGCCGTCCGGCCGCCAAGCGCAGAGACCGTGCCGCCGGCATCCACCGTCCTACCCGGGTACGGACCGGGTCATGCCGTGGTGGGGGCTCATTCCCCGAGCAGCGTCCGCAGATGCCGGACCGCCCGGTCGAGCGCCTGCTCCGCGGGCGCCGCCAGGTCCGGCCGCACCCCGACGCCCTCCCAGTTCGTACCGGAGATCGGGCTCACCGAACGGGCGACCGGGATGGTCACCTCCAGGTGCGGATGCACCGCGAAGCCGTCGCGGGGGTGCGCCCCGCCCCGGGTCACCTCCCCCACGATCGTCGCTCGCTGCCGTTCCTGCAGGTCGAACGCCAGTTCCTCGGCGCCGGAGAAGGTCGTGGCGCTGGTCAGCACGGCGACCGGCCGGTCCGGGCCGTAACGCGGGCCCCCCAGGTACGGCAGCGTCCACATCTGCCGGGTCGAGTCACCGGCCCGGGACTGGATGTTGTTCAGGTGGACCGGCTCCGGCCCGAACAGGTAGCTGCACAGCAGCGCGACGGTGTCCGGCGAGCCGCCACGGCAGCCGCGCACGTCGAGCACCAGCGCGGAGGAGCCGGCGACCAGCGTCATCGCCGCCGCGATCGGCTCGCCGGCCAGCGTCGGCGGGAACAGCAGCGGGTTGATCGTGATCAGGCCGATGTTGCCGTCGAGCCGCTCGACCCGCTCGATGCCGCCCCCGGTGCGGGCCGCCCAGCCGGCCGCCGCGGCCAGGTCCGCGGCATCGTCGCCGTGGTCGTCGCGCAGCGGCTCCTCGCTGAAGAGCAGGCGCAGGTGCAGGTCGCCGTTGACCGACTGGAGGTCCTCGGTGACCAGCGCGGCCAGCGCCGGCGCGGCGACGCCGTCCGGATAGCGCCCGGAGGCCAGCGCGGCGGTCAGCACGGCGCCGGCCCGGTGCCCGACGTCGGGGAACACGTACTTCTCGGCGAGCAGGTCGACGACCTGCTTCACCACCGCGGTGATCTCGTCCTGGCGCATGGGCCTCCCTCGCCGTCCACTGTCGACCGCAGCAGTGAAGCACCACACTTGACAAAGCGTCAAGAAGATTTGACGCTTGGTTCGTGGACGAGCGACTGGAGATCTCCGCGCCGGAGCAGCACCGGGCGCTCGGGCACCCGCTGCGGCACCGCATCCTGTTCGCCATCGGCCAGCAGGCCGCCACGATCAGCCAGCTCGCCAAGGCCCTGGGCCAGCGCAAGGGCAACATCGCCCACCACCTCGGCGTGCTGCAGGCGGCCGGACTGGCCACCGTGGTCGAGACCCGGCAGGTCCGCGGCGGCACCGAGCACTACTACCTGCGCACCGCCCGCCGCCTGGTGTTCACCGGCCCGGAGTCCGGCCCGGTCTCGGTGCGCGCGGTCGCCGACGACCTGGCCGGCGCCGGCGAGGTCCCCGGCTTCCGCATCCGTAACCTGCGGCTGACCCGGGAGCAGGCACGGGCCGCGGCGGCCGCGCTGGAAAGCCTGATCGACGGTCTGGAGGACGCCGGCGACGCCGGGGCGCGCTACGAGATCCTGTGCACCCTCTTCCAGCCGGCTCCCGGCGACAGCGGCAGCAGCGGCAGCAGCGGCAGCAGCGACGGCGACCAGGACAGCCGGACCTGATCGGGCCGGATGGTCGGGGCATCCCGGCCGCGCCGCCCGCCGCCCGCACCGGCGGGCGACGGGCGCGGCGGGCGACGGGACGGGCGAGGGCGAGCGGCCCGGTACGCCGCACCGACCACCAGGACGTCACCCGGCGCGTCCTGCTGCGGATGGTCGACGCCGGGCCCCCGGGTCAGATCTGGCTGGCGCCCCCGTCGACGTAGATCTCCGCGCCGGTCATGAAGCTGCTCGCCGGCGAGGCGAGGAAGGCGACCGCGTCGGCGATCTCCTCGGGGCGCCCGAGCCGCTTCATCGGCACGCCCGCGGCCAGGTTGTCGAGCAACTGCTGGGCGGCCGCCGGGTCGGGGGCCAGTCCGCTGAGACCGGGCGTGGCGACCGGGCCGGGCGCGATGCTGTTGACCCGGATGTCCCGGCCCGCGAGCTCGGCGGCCCAGCTGCGGGTGAACGAGCGCAGCGCGGCCTTGCTGGCGGCGTAGACGCTGAACGCCGCGGCGCCCTTCACGTCGATGTTCGAGCTGGTCACGATGATCGAGGCGCCCGGGTTGAGCAGGGGCAGCACGGTCTGCACGGTGAACAGGGTGCCTCCGACGTTGGTGTTGAACGTGTCGGCGTAGTGCTGCCAGGTGATCTCGCCGAGGGCCGCGAACTCGCCGCCGCCCGCGTTCGCGAAGAGCACGTCCAGGCCGCTGCCCCGTTCGCGGATCACGTCGGCGACGCGGACCAGGTCGTCGGGGTCGGCGACGTCGGCACGGATGCCGGTGGCCGGCCCGCCGAGTTCGGCGACGGCGGCGTCCAGGGCTTGCTGGCGGCGGCCGGTGAGGAAGACGTACGCACCCTCGGCGGCCAGCCGGCGGGCGGCGGCGAGGCCGATGCCCGCGGTGGCGCCGGTGACGAGGGCGGTCCTGCCGGTGAGCTGTCCCATGATGGTTGTCTCCTTCGAGAGGTCAGTGCACGAGGGTTGCGGCCGGCTCGCGCCATTGCGCGAGCGGGAGTTCGGTGGATCCGGGGTCGGTGAACACGTGCGGGGCGACGTGGTCGACGCCCGCGTCGAGATGCTCGCGGACGCGGCGGGCGAGACCGTCGACGTCGCCGTGCGCCACCAGCGCGTCGATCAGGCGGTCGCTGCGGCCGGGCACCGGGGCGCCCGCGCCGTCGAGCCCGGGCAGCCAGATGGCGCCCCGGGCGAGCCCGTCCCGTTCGGCCACGGCCGCCCGGATCTGGGGCCGGGCCGCGGACCGCAGCCGCATGTTCCCGACGCCGACCCGGCCGAGCGCCGGGGATGATGGCGCGCTCATCACGAGCACCTCCATTTCTATACCGTCCGGTACGGATATCGGAACGCCGGCACCGCCGCACATATTTCTGTACCGACCGGTTAAGATGACGTGCGTCACGATCCACGGAGGCACTCATGGCGGAGAAGACGCGCGAGCGCGGCCGGCCCCGGGCGTTCGACGCCGACACCGCCCTCGACCGGGCCGTCGAGGTGTTCTGGCGCCACGGCTACGAGGGCGCCTCGCTGACCGACCTCACCGACGCGATGGGGATCAGCCGGCCCAGCATGTACGCCGCGTACGGCAACAAGGAGCAGCTGTTCCGTCGCGCGGTGGCCCGCTACGCCGAGGCCGACATGGCGTACGCACGCGAGGCGCTCGCGCAGCCCACGGCGTACGCGGTGATCGAGAGCTTCCTGCGGGCCAACGCCGACGCGCTCACCCGGGCCGACCGCCCGCGCGGATGCCTGTCCGTCCAGGGCGGCCTGGCCGCCGGCAGCGACGGCGGCAGCGCCGCGAAGTGCCTCGCGGCCAGCCGGCTCGCCGGCGAGGCCGCCCTGGCCGACCGCCTCGCCCGCGCCGTCCGCGAGGGCGACCTGCCGGCCGGCACCGACGCGGCGGCGCTGGCCCGCTACGTCATGGTCGTCAGCGAGGGCAACGCCGTGCACGCCGCGGCCGGCGTCGACCGGGCCCGCCTGCACGCCACCGTCGACATCGCCCTGCGGGCCGTCCCCGGCACCCACCGGGCGGCCGACGTTGAGCCGCGCGGCGAACCAGCCGCCGGGCACTGAGCCACACACCGTCGGACCGGCGGCCGGGCACTGAACCACACACCGGCGAACCAGCCGCCGGGCACTGAACCACACACCGGCGAACCAGCCGCCGGGCACTGAACCACACACCGGCGAACCACCCGCCGGGCACTGAGCCACACACCGTCGAACCACCCGCCGACGCTGAGCCACACACCGGCGAACCGGCGCCCGACGCGTCCGGTCAGCGGCGGGCGGCCGCCGCCAGCGCGCGCAGCAGGAGACCGGGGCCGCTCAGCGAGCTCGGGTGTGCCAGCATCGCGGTCACCCGGCCGACCCGGCGGTTCACCGCCGGGTCACGCGCCGCCGCCTCGGCGATCAGCCGGCTGACCCGGCGCATCGCCCGGTACCCGGGCGGGTACGGCCCGTCCACGTGCGGCAGCGCCAGATCGGCGGTGGCCGACACCTGCCAGGCCGCATCGACGACCACCCGCACGTCGGCGAAGTAGGAGCGGGCCGGGCGGCTCAGGTCCGGCCGGCCGCGCAGGTACTCCGAGAGGCCGGACGCGTGCAGCATCGCCGCGGTCATGCCCTGGCCGTACACCGGGTTGAAAGAGGCCACCGCATCGCCGGCGGCGATCAGGCGGGCCGGGAAGCGGTCCAGCTCGAAGTCCCGGCGCCGGCTGTCGGCCTGGTGGTAGGTGACCACCCCGCCGATCGGCGCGGCCGCCGTCGCGACCGCGGCGAACTCGGCCGGGAAGTCGCGCACGCACCGCTCGCGGAACTCGCCGGGGTCGCGCCCGGGCCGGTCGCCGGCGTACCCGGACACCAGCATCATCCAGCGGTCCCCCTCGATCGGGGTGAAGCCGCCGATCCGCGCCGTCCGGCCCGGCCCCGGGCCGGCGATCGAGACGCACGTCCACACCGCGGTGTCCGCCGGGCGCGGGAACAGCGCGGTCGCGTAGTTGAGCCGGATGCCCACGCGGCGCGTCGCCGGACGCGGGAAACCGGCCGCGACCAGCCAGTCGCCCAACCGGCTGGCGCGTCCGGTGGCATCCACCACGAAGTCCGCCGGCTCGTCCACGGTGCCGGCGGACCCGGCCGGGCGGTAGCGGACGCCGGTCACCGCGCCGCCGCCGGTCAGCAGACCCTCGGCCCGCCCCGGCACGGTACGGACCCGGGGCAGCCGCAGCACCCGGTGCCGCAGCAGCGCCTCCAGGAACGGCCGGCTGGAGCTGAGCGACCGCCCGGCCACCCCGCCCGGCGGGTTCACCCGCAACCGGCCGTCCAGGTAGAGGCGGGTGGCGCCGGGCGGGGCGATCACCGCACCGGCCGCGACCGCCTCCCGCACGAAGCCGGGGAACCAGCGTTCGAGCTGGATCTGCCCGGCCGCCAGCAGCGCGTGCACCTGACTGCCCTGCGGCACCCCGGGCCGCGGGACGGCCGCGCCGGCCGGGTCGGCGGCGAGCCGCTCGTCCGGCACGTCCAGCGCCACCAGGTCGTCCGGCTCGACGATCAGCACCTGTGCGGCGTGGTCGCTGAGCACCCGGGCCGCCATCAGCCCGGCCACGCCGCCACCGAGCACGATCGCCCGGTGCAGCAGCAGTCCGGGGTTTCGCGGCGGCTGCGCCGTGCTGAGCCGGGCGAAGCGGCGGGCGGCGGACATGTCGGCTCCCTCCAGGACGGACCCGGTGGGGTGCCGTCTGCGCGCGGCGCGGCGCGTGGGTAAGGCCCCGCGGCCCTCGCGTCGTCAGGACCGGCGGACCGCCCGGTGGCGGCCCGGCGTGCCCAGCACAGTCGAGCAGACCGGGCCCGGATCGGCAAGCACGCCGCCCGGATCGCCGCGCCCGGTGACCGGCGCCGGGCGGACCGGTCCGTACAGTCACCTGATGGACTCCGAGCGGGTACGGGACGGCTACTCCGCGGTCGCCGGCCTCTACATCGAACTGTTCGGCTCGACCGCTCAGGTGCACGCCGACGACCTCGCCCTGATCGGGCGCCACCTGTCGATCCGGCCGGGCCGGGTGCTCGACCTCGGCTGCGGGCCCGGCCACCTGACCGGGCATCTCCGGTCGCTCGGCGTCGACGCGACCGGGATCGACATGGTTCCCGAGTTCATCGCCCACGCCCGGGCGGCCCACCCGGACGGTGACTACCGCCTCGGGTCGATGACCGCGCTCGACGCCGGGGACCACACGATCGGCGGGATCCTCGCCTGGTACTCGCTGATCCATCTGCCGCCGCCGGACCTCGACGGCGCCCTGGCCGAGTTCCGGCGGGTGCTCGCCCCGGGCGGCACGCTGGTGGCCGGCTTCGTCGACGGCGACGTGGCCGGCCCGTTCGACCACAAGGTCACGACGGCCTACCGCTGGCCGGCCGACGAGTTCTCCGAGCGGTTGCGCGGAGCCGGGTTCATCGAGGTGGAGCGCGGGCGCCGGCCCGCCGACGGCGCCAACCGGCCGCACGCCGCGATCGTGGCGGTCACGCGGGAGCGGTGAGCCGGGCCGGCCGGCGGCTCAGACGAGGATCGCGCCGGTGACCGCGACCTGATCCTTGAGGACCGCGCCGATCAGTTCCTGGGTGTGGTTGATCTCCTCCACCGCGGTGTGGATCTGGGCCAGCGACGCGGTGACCGCGTCGACCGCCGCCTGGATGGCGCTGACCCTCGCGCTGACCTCGTCGGTGGCCCGCTCCGTCTCGGTGGACAGCTCCTTGACCTCGCCGGCGACGACCGCGAAGCCCTTGCCGGACTCGCCCGCCCGGGCCGCCTCGATCGTCGCGTTGAGGGCGAGCAGCTTGGTCTGCGCCGCGATGCTCTGGATGTCGCGGACCACGTTGCTGATCTCGGCGCTGGCCCGGCCCAGGGCGGCCACCTGCTCGTTGGCCTCCACGGTGAGCTCCTCGCCCCGCGCGGCCACGGTGGAGGCGGAACTGACGTTGCGTTCCACCTCGCCGATCGACTCCAGCAGCTCCCGGCCGGCGCTGTGCAGCTGCTGGGCCGAGACGAACCGTTCCAGCGCCTGACCGACCAGGAAGGCGGTGTTGCGCAGGGCGCTCTCCCGGCCCGGGTACATGATCAGCGTCCGGGTGGCGAAGAAGTCCATCGTGCCGACGATCCGGCCGCCGACCCGGATGGGCAGGCACACCCCCGACCGGACGCCCACCGCCTGCGCGGCCGGGCGGCGCACGCAGTCGGTCAGCTCGCCGAGGTCCTCCACGAAGACCAGGTCACCCCGCTGCCAGGCGCGACCGGACAGCCCCACGCCGCGGGCGAACGACGCGGTCGTCGTGACCCGCCGGAACTCCGCGCCGGCGTCGCCGGACTCCAGGGCGAACCGCAGCACCTCGGCCTCCTCGTCGAGGTGCCAGAAGGACCCGTACTGCCAGTCGAACTCCTTGCGGATGGTCTCCAGCGCCGACCGCAGCGCCTCATCCCGGCTCGTCGCCTGGGTCATCTGACGGATCACGGTGGAGACCGCCTCCACGTCCTGCGCCGCCTTCTCCTGCTGAATCGTCTCGCGCAGCCGCACCAGCGCCCCGGAGACCAGCACCCCGATCGCCCGGAGGACCGACAGCCGGTTGCCCGTCGGGTGCATCTCCGCCGTGGCGAAGAAGTCCATGGTGCCGACGACCGCGCCGCTCTCGATGATCGGGAAGCAGATGCCGCTGCGTACCCCGGCGCGCAGCGCGGCCGGCGCCCGCACACAGTCGGTGACGTCGGCGAGGTTGCGCACGAAGACCAGGTCCCGGGTACGCCAGGCCCGCCCGGACAGGCCCACGCCCTCGGCGAACGTGGCCTCCAGCGTCACCTTCCGGAACTCGTCGTTGACCCGGCCGCTCTCCTGGGCGAAGCGCAGTGTCCGGGTCGCGGCGTCCAGCTGCCAGTACGAGCTGTACTCCCATCCGAAACGCTCGCGCACCAGCCGCAGCGCGGTGCCGATGGCGGCCTCCGGCGAGCTCGCCCGCTCCATCGCCCGCACGACCTCGGTGACCGCCTCCACGTCGGTCGCGGCCTCGGCGAGCTCGTCGTGAAGTGTCGCGACCTTCTGCGAATTGCGCGCGCCGAACATTCGTCGCCCCGTTTCCGATGAGAGCGACCCGGTGCCGCTTCGTGTCCCCCCTTTCGGGCCGGAACGGCGCGCCATGAGCGCGGCGGCCCGGAAAAGCGGCGACCTCGAAAAGTCAGTGCTATCCAGCTGCAACCCACGCTCGGGACGCCCCTTCGCGGACGCACCGCTCGGCCGGTCACCGCGTCCCGGCGTCCTCCGGGGTGGCCAGGTCGATCAGGTAGGCGGCGGCGTGCCGGGTGCGGACGATCTCCGCGACCGGCGCACCCGGGCGGGTCCAGCACGCCCGTCCGCGACCGTGATGTCCGATGCATTCCCGCCGCGTTTACCCGGCCGCGCCGGGGGCACCGGATCGGGTGCCCGAAAAAGCCCAACAGCGGGAGGAACCATCCATCATGGCTACATCGATCTCCGGTAAGCGGATCGCCTTCCTCGCCACCGACGGCGTGGAGGAGGTCGAGTACACCGAGCCGCGCAAGGCGGTGGAGAACGCCGGCGGCACCGCCGAGCTGCTCTCGATCAAGGACGGCGCCATCCAGGCCGTCAACCACATGGACAAGGCGGGCACGTACCCGGTGGACAAGCTGGTCCGCGACGCCCGCGTCGCCGAGTACGACGCGCTGGTGCTGCCCGGCGGCGTCGCCAACCCGGACTTCCTGCGCGCCGACGCGAGCGCCGTCCGGTTCGTGCGTGACTTCGTCGCCACCGGCAAGCCGGTCGCCGCGATCTGCCACGGCCCGTGGACGCTGGTCGAGGCCGGGGTCGTCGACGGCCGCACCCTGACCAGCTGGCCCAGCCTGCGCACCGACGTGAAGAACGCCGGCGCCACCTGGGTCGACGAGGAGGTCCACGTGGACGGCTCGCTGATCACCAGCCGCAAGCCGGACGACCTGCCGGCCTTCTGCGACCGGCTGCTGGACCGGGTGGCCGCCTGAGCCCCCGCCCCGCCGCGGCCGGGCCCGCCGTCATCGGGACGGACCGGCCCCGGCGCGGCGATGAGCCGGAGGGTGCCGTCGAGGGGTGGCCGCCAGAGGCGGAAGGCACCTCGGCGGCCCCCGGCGAATCGGTCTTCCGGGTGCGCTAGGGCACCTTTTTCCCGTCCGCCGTGGGGTGGGCTCGGCGCGCATCGCGGCTGAGGTACAACATGACGATGACTGACACGGTTGCACGGCCGCCGGCCGACATGCGCGAAGTGATCGACCAGGGCCGCACCGCTCTCGGGATCGAGTTGGGCTCGACCCGGATCAAGGCCGTGCTGACCGGCCCCGACCACGCGGCGATCGCGGTCGGCAGCCACGACTGGGAGAACCAGTTCGTCGATCGGACCTGGACGTACTCGCTGGAGGCGGTCTGGTCCGGGCTGCAGGCCTGCTTCGCCGCGCTGGCCGCCGACGTGAAGCAGCGTTACGGGACCGAGCTGCGGACCACCGGCGCCCTGGGCGTCTCCGCGATGATGCACGGCTACCTCGCCTTCGACGCCGACGGCGAGCTGCTCACCCCGTTCCGCACCTGGCGCAACACCAACACCGGCGAGGCCGCCGAGCAGCTCAGCGAGCTGTTCGGTTACAACATCCCGCACCGCTGGAGCATCGCCCACCTGTACCAGGCGGTGCTCAACGGCGAGGAACACCTGGGCCGGCTCGCCCACCTGACCACCCTGGCCGGCTACGTGCACTGGAAACTGACCGGCCGGCAGGTGCTCGGCACCGGTGACGCCAGCGGCATGTTCCCCATCGACATCGCCACCGGCGGCTACGACACCCGGATGCTGGGCCAGTTCGACGACCTGGTGGCCGGGCGCGGACTGCCGCTGAAACTGGCCGACCTGCTGCCCGCCGTCCTGCCCGCCGGTGAGCCGGCCGGCACCCTGACCGAGGCCGGGGCACGGCTGCTCGACCCCAGCGGGGTGCTGCAGCCCGGCGTCGCGATGTGCCCGCCGGAGGGCGACGCCGGCACCGGCATGGTGGCCACCAACTCGGTCGCCCGGCGGACCGGCAACATCAGCGCGGGCACCAGCATCTTCGCGATGATCGTGCTCGACGGCGAGCTGAGCCGGGTGCACCCGGAGATCGACCTGGTCACCACCCCGGCCGGGGACCTGGTCGCGATGGTGCACTGCAACAACGGCGCCAGCGAGCTGAACTCGTGGGCCGGGCTGTTCGCCGAGTTCGCCGCGGCGCTGGGGGTGGAGCGGGACAGCTCGACCATCTTCGAGACGCTGTTCCGGTCCGCGCTCGACGGCGCTGCCGACGGCGGCGGGCTGATGGCGTTCAACTACCTGTCCGGCGAGCCGATCACCCGGTTGCACGAGGGCCGGCCGATGTTCCTGCGCGAGCCGGGCAGCTCGCTCAACCTGGCCACGTTCATGCGGACCCAGCTGTACTCCGCGCTGGCCACCCTGCGGATCGGCATGGACGTGCTGCAGAAGGCCGAGTCGGTCCGGCTGGACCGGATGTTCGCGCACGGCGGCCTGTTCAAGACCGAGGGGGTGGCCCAGCGCCTGCTGGCCGCCGCCATCGACACCCCGGTCTCGGTCGGGAACCTCGCCGCCGAGGGCGGCGCGTGGGGCATCGCGGTGCTCGCCGCCTTCCACCGCACCCGCACCCCCGGCCAGAGCCTGGACGACTTCCTGAACACCTCGGTGTTCGCCGGCGCCCAGCTGGACACCGTCGACCCGGACCCGGCCGACGTCGCCGGCTTCGACGCCTTCATGCGACGGTACGTGGCCGCCCTGCCGGTGCAGCAGGCCGCCGTCGAGCACAGCTGACGTCGAACACAGCTGAGCACCCGGCGGTACCGGGACACAAGCCCGGTACCGCCCCGGCGCCGGCGAACCCGCCCGATCGGGTGGCCGATGCGCTGGACCGGGTGGTCCCCCGGTGGCCGGCGGCGGCCCGGGCATCCATGATCTACGGCATGACGGAGACCGAGGCGCCGCTCGCCGCCGCGCACGATGCCGACTGGTCGTCGCTGGAGCACGGCCCGGCCGTACGCCGGCTCCTGTCCGGTCTCGCCGGCGGCGACGCGGCCGCCGGCAGCACCGCAATCGGACAGCTGTACCGGCTGGCGCCGGACGGCGCGGACGTCCGGCCGTGGGTGGTGGCGGCCCTGCCGGTGCTGCTGGGCCTGGTCGCCGACCCGGCGCGGCCGGACCGGGAGCGGCTGCTGCGGCTGGCCGGTGACCTGGCCGGCGCGGACCGGACGTGGCAGATGTCCGGGCAGACGCTGCGGGCCAAGCGGGTGCTGGCCGGGTACGCCGGGCTGACCGGGCTGCTGACCGACACCGATCCGCGGGTACGGGAGGCCGCCGCCTACACCGTGCGCGCCGTCGCCCGCCTGACGCCGGCGCTGCCCGGCCTGCTCCGGCAGCGGTACGTCGACGAGCCGGACCCGGCGGTACGGGTGACCCTGCTGTGCAGCAGCGTGCTGACCGGGGCGGTCGGCAGCGGCTACCAGCCGACCAAACGGTGGCTGGCGTGGGTCGCCGACAGCGACGCCGACCTGCGGGTCCGCATCACCGCGCTGACCGAGCTGATGGCGCTGGCCGACCCGCCGCCGTTCGACGTGGAGACGGCCCGGGACACGGTGCTGGCCGCGTACCGGGAGGGGTTGAACCGCGAGCCGGAGCCGGTGGACGACGTGATCGCGCCGCTGCGCAGCGGGCAGCGGATGGCGGCGCGGCAGTGGACGCCCGGATACCCGCAGGTGGTGAGCGCGGTGCGGGCGGCCTACCGCAACGACGTGGACGCCCAGCTGGACCTGCTGGAACGGATGCTGGACCTGGACGCCCGCGACGCCCGGCACGACGGGCTGCACCAGGCGCTGGCGCTGGCGCAGCGGCTGCGCGGCCGGTACACCGCGCTGGTGACACGGGCCGCCGCGCTGCTGCACGACACGGACCCGCAGGTGCGGGCGGCGGCGCTACGGCTGTTGCACGGCATCGGTGAGCTGGCCCGGCCGGCCGCCGACGCGGTGTGGGCCGCTCTGCCCCGGGTGCAGCGGCGGATCCGCCCGCACGACGGTCCGGTGACCTGGATCGCCGAGGGCACGCCGGGGCCGGTGCTCGGCCCGGCGGTGCACCTGCTGTCCGCGCTGCGCGACGAGCGTGTCCTGCCGGTGCTGCACCGGCTGCTGGACGAGGCGCCGGACACGGCCGGCCTGCACCAGCGCATCGCCGGGTACGGCGTGCGCGCCCACGGCCTGAGCCGCACGCTGCGGCGGCGGCTGCGCGCCCTGCCCGCCGGACACGAGGCACAGCGTGCGGGCCTGCTGCACGCGCTGACCGCGGTCGCCCCGGACGAGGCGGCCGACCACCTGGTGCGGGAGCCGATCGACGTGACCACGCTGCGGCTGCTGGCCCGGGCGGGGCGCGCGGCCGCCGGCCGCGCGCCGGCCATCCGCGCCGCCCTGACCGGCGGCGACCCGGACCTGGAGCTGGCCGCGGCCGACGCGATCTGGCAGGTCGCCGGGGACGCGGAGGCCGCCGCGGCGGTCTACGACCGGTACTTCGATCCGCGCTACACCGGCGTCGAGCACGCCGTGGCCGCCATCGACGGGCTGGGCCGGCTGGGCGTGCGGGTCGCCGGCCGGTCCCGGCACCTGGCGGCGCGGATGCGGGGCCGGACCGACGCCGCGGTGGTGGTCGCCATCGCCGGCGCGCTGTGGCGGATCACCGCGGACCGGAACGCGGCCCGCACGCTGGGCCCGGTCTGGGAGTCGGCGCCGCGGCTGCGCCCTCGGATCGCCCGGCTGTGGGTGGAGACCGGCGACGCCCGGTACGCGGGCCGGTACGCACGGGCGGAGCTGGGCACGGCGCTGCGCCACAACGGCGGCCGTCACGGGCTGCCGGCGCCGGAGATCGACCGGGACGAGCGGCTCCTGGCCCGCTGCCGCGAACTGCTGGCGCAGGCCGGCTGAGCCCCGTCCCGCCCCGCCGACCGGCCGGCTGTGGCCGTCTCGGAGCCGGAAGCCACCGCTGGCTTCGATGCGCCGGCCGGTGCGCTCGCCCCGCAGCGCGCGACGAGCGGACCGAGGTCGGCGGCGGTGGCGGTCCGGCCGAACGCCGTCAGGCCGCTCATCACCCGCCGGACCTCCTGGTCGTCGCGGACGTGGCCGCCGGCGACGTCGGTGGCGACCGGTCCGGGGGCGATGGTGGTGACGGTGATGCCCCGGGCGCCGAGCTCCGCGGCCCCGTACCGGGCCAGCACCTCGACGGCGCCCTTCATCGCGGCGTGGACGGCGTACGGCGCGGTGACGAAGCGGGCCGCCGGCGCCCAACGCCGGCCACCCGACCCGGACGCTGAGCCCGGTCAGCGGCGTCGCTCAGCGCGCCGTGGCGGGACCTCAGCGCCGGGTAGCGGTCGTCGAAGCGCGGCGCCGGCTGCCCGTCGCCGGCCGCCACCAGCTTGTCCCGGTCGTGCTCCCGGCCGGGGCCGAGCTCGCCGACCGCAGTTGCAGCACGACGGCGGAGCAGAGCACGAGCACCGCGCCGGCGTACTGCAGCGGGGTCAGCGACTCGCGCAGGACCACCGCGGCCAGGGCGGCGGTGACCACCGGCTCGAAGGTGGACAGGATCGCCGCGACCGACGGCCCGGTACGCCGCAGGCCGGCCAGGAAGGTGAACATCGCGAGCACGGTGGACACCATCACGATGCACGCCAGCCAGAACCACCCCGCCGGGCGGAAGCCGAGATCCACCTGTCCGGCCAGTGGGGCGTAGACCGCCTGCCCGGCCGCCGCCCCGGCCATCACCAGCGCGGACAGCAGCACCGGGGGCACCCGGTGCACGACCGTGTCGGAGACCAGGATGTACCCCGTGTAGGTCAGCGCGCAGCCGAACGCCATCAGCGCGCCGACCACGTCGAAGTCCAGTTCGCCGGCGCCGAGCAGGACCAGCAGCGTCCCGCCGGAGGCGGCGGCCAGCGCGGCCCGCCGCCGCGGGGTCAGCCGGTCCCGGCCGAGCAGCACGGCGGCCACGGTCACCAGCAGCGGGTAGACGTAGAAGATCAGCGCGAGCAGCGAGGCGTCCATCCGGCGCAGGGCGGCGAAGTAGAGACCGGCCTGCACGGCGTACCCGAAGACGCCCAGACCCAGCGCGGTGGCCACGGTGCGGGCCGGGATGCGGCCGGTGGCGCCGGGCCGGGCCCGGTGGAACGCGGCGAGGATCGCCGCGGCCAGGGTGAAGCGCACCAGCAGCAGCGTGCCGGGGGTGACCCCGGCCTGGAAGGCGAGTTTGCCGAAGACGGCCATCGCGCCGAAGGCGGCCGCGGACAGCAGGCAGAGCAGTGGTCCCATACGACAAGAGCATCGAGCGCCGGACCGTTCACGTCCAGTGACGATTTGTGGACGGGATTCATTAGGATTTGTGCATGGTGGAGTTCGATCTGCGGCGGCTGCGGTTCCTCCGCGAGCTCCAGGAGCGCGGCACGCTGGGCGCGGTCGCCGCCGCGCTCGGCTACAGCCCGTCCGCGGTGTCGCAGCAGCTGGCGGTGCTGGAGCGGGAGGCCGGCGCCCGGCTGTTCGAGAGGGCCGGCCGCGGGGTCCGGCTGACCGACGCCGGGGCGCTGCTGGCCGGACACGCCCGCGTGCTGCTGGCCACCGCCGAGGCGGCGAGCGCCGATCTGGCCGCGCTGCACGACGAGGTGCGCGGCACGGTACGGGTGGGTGGCCTGCAGTCGGCGGCCCGCCGCCTGCTGGTGCCGGCCGTGGCGCGGATGCTGGCCGAGCACCCCCGGGTACGCGTCGAGGTGCGCGAGCTGGAACTCGAGCAGGCGCTGCCGGAGCTGCGGCTCGGCGCGGTCGACCTGATCGTCAGCGACGAGTACGACGGCCACCCCCGCCCCCGCCCGGACGGGCTGGTCTTCGAGGTGGTGTTCCGGGAGCCGCTGCGGCTGGTGCTGCCGGCGGCGCACCCGCTGGCCGAAGACGGCGGCCCGGTGCCGATCGCCGGGCTGCGCGCCGCGGTGTGGGCGGCCTCCAGCGAGGGCACCGGCCACCACGCCATGGTCGTCGGCACCTGCCGCGCTCTCGGCGGTTACGAACCGGACCTTCGGCATCTGGCCTACGACGCCGAGGTGCAGCTGGAGCTGGTACGCAGCACGGGCGCCGTCGCGCTGCTGCCGTGCCTGTCGCTGCCCGGCGCCGATCCGGCGCTGGCGGTGCGGGACGTCGCCGAGGCGCGTGTGGGGCGCCGGCTGGTCGTGGTGACCCGGCAGGGGCCGCAGGCGCCGGCGCTGGCCGCGTTCCGGGCCGCGGTGCGGGAACGAGCCGCGGCACTGACACCCTCTTAGATTACGTGTGTCATCTATCACCGTCGCGGTTTTGGATTATGAGCGTAATCTAAACCCATGGAACTCGATCACGCGGTAGTCCTCGTCACCGGCGCCAACCGCGGCCTCGGCCGCCACTTCGCCGCCCAGCTGCTCGAGCGCGGCGCGAAGGTGTACGCCGGCGCCCGCAACCCGGACTCGGTGGACCTGCCCGGCGCCATCGCGGTGCGCGTCGACGTCACCGATCCGGCCTCGGTGGAACGCGCGGTCCAGGCCGCGCCGGACGTCACCCTCCTGATCAACAACGCCGGCTCCGGCACCGGGCAGCCACTCATCGGCGGCGACCTGGAGCTGATCCGGCTGGAGATGGAGACCCACTACTTCGGCACACTGACCACCACCCGCGCGTTCGCACCGGTGATCGAGGGCAACGGCGGCGGCGCGATCCTCAACGTGCTCTCGGTGCTCTCCTGGTACCACCCGGGCGCGCTGGGGGCGTACACCGCGGCCAAGGCCGCCGCCTGGGCACTCACCGACGCGGTACGCGAGCAGCTCGCGCCACGCGGCATCACGGTGTCCGCCCTGCACGTGGGTTACATGGACACCGACATGGCGGCCGCCGTCGCGGACGAGCAGAAGATCGATCCGGCCGTGGTGGCGCGGCTCGCCCTGGACGGCGTCGCGGCCGGCGTGCCGGAGATCCTCGCCGACGACGTCACCCGCGCCGTCAAGGCCGGGCTGGCCGGCTGAGACCCGGAGCCGACCCCCGGCACGAAAACGCACCCGCGGCACGGAACGCACCCGCCGCACGGAACGCACCCGCGGCATGGAGCCCACCCGCGGCACGGACCGCACCCGCGGCGGGCGCGTCGCGCGGTTGCCGCCGCCGCCGAACACCAGGCCGGGCAGCCGCCGCGCCGGCCGGTCCCGTAGGTTGTCCGGTCATGCAGACCTGGCTGACCGCCTTCGGCGCCGGGCTCCTCATCTCGACCGTCACCTCGCCGGTCGGCGTGTCCGGAGCGGTGTTCCTGCTGCCCGTCCAGCTCAGCGTCCTGCACGTGCCGAACCCGGCGGTCACCCCGACCAACCTGCTGTTCAACGTCGTCGCCGGCCCCGGCGCGCTGCTGCGCTACCGCCGCGGTGGCCAGCTCACCGGGTCGCTGGCCCGGCTGCTGATCGCCGGCACCGTGCCCGGTGTGCTCGCCGGGGCGCTGATCCGGGTCTTCGCCATCCCGGGGCCGCGGGTGTTCCGGCTCGTCGCGGCCGCGATCCTGCTGCCGCTGGGCGGCTGGCTCTGCGTCCGCGCGCTGCGTCCCGGCCGGCCCGACCGGCCGCCGCTGTCGCGGCGCACGATCCTGGCGCTGAGCCTGGCCACCGGCGCCGTCGGCGGCGTCTACGGCATCGGCGGCGGCTCCATCCTGGGCCCGGTCCTGGCCGGCCGGGGCACCCCGATGACCCGGATCGCGCCGGCCGCGCTGGCCGCCACCTTCGTCACCTCCGTCGTCGGCGCCGGCGCCTACGGCGTGCTCGCCCTGGCCACCGCCGGCGACATCGCGCCGCAGTGGACGGTCGGCCTGCTGTGCGGGGCGGGTGGGCTCGTCGGCGGCTACCTCGGCGCGCGGCTGCAGCGCCACCTGCCCGAGACCGGACTGCGCCTGCTGCTGGGCGTCCTGGCCGTGCTGATCGCGGTGTTCTACCTGGCGACGGCCGGCTGACCCAACCGCCCGCGCGCCACGTCCGCGCCCGACGCCGGCCCGCGCCCCGCGCCCGACGCCGGCCCGCGCCCCGCGTCCGACGCCGGCCCGCGCTCCCCCGCCGGATCGCCGAGGCCGCCCGGCGCGGGAAGCGGTCAGGACGCCCAGGGGCCGACACCACCGATGCGCTCGACGCGGTAGCGGACGATCCAGCCGGGCTTGCGCGGCGCCGGGAACTCACCGGACGCGTCCACATACACCTTGTGCAGGCGGTTCAGCAGATCCCAGGTGTCGTCGCTCGGCTCGATCGAGGCGGTGGCCCGCAGGATGACATGCTCGGCCATCACCACCCCGGGCGTGCGCGGAGCGTCGAAGGACAGCACCACCCGCGGGTCCCGTTCGATGTTGCGCAACTTGGCGTACCAGCCCAGGTGGCCGCTCACCAGCTCGTCACCGTCCAGTCCGATCCAGATCACCGAGACCTGCGGGCTGCCGTCGCTGTTGATGGTGGTCAGATGCGCCAGCGGACCGGCCCCGATCAGGTCGCGGAGCTCGCCGGGCAGCGCTGCGGATGCGGAAGTCATTGATCCACATTAACCCGCGCGCGCTCCGCCCCGCCGAGCATCGCACACCCCTTCCCGGTACGACCTCGTGGCCCCGCCCGCAGGCCGGAGGCCGGGCCCCGGCCTGTCCCGCGCGACGCCCGCCGCCCACCGGACCGCAACGCGGTGGCCGGCGCGGGCCGTGGCGCGCGGCCGCGACCGCGCGCACCGCCGCTCCCGCGCGGGACCGTCCCGGGGCTCGGCTGCGGCCTGCGGGCGGGGCCACGAGGTCGTACCCGATAGGGTTCGCCTGGAGGTGTCGACGGTCGTGTGTGCGGAGGAGTCCGGGGTGGAGCCCACGGTGAACGCCGCGGACGCGTTGCGCGCCGCCGGGCGGCTCGGGCCGTACTTCGCCTGGCAGCCGTGGGACGGCGACCCGGCCTGGCGGCCGCTGCCGCAGCTGTGGGACGAGCCGGCGATCGCCGAGCGGGTCGCCACGGCGCGGGACACCCTGGTCCGGATGTCCGGTCTCGACCACGACGCCATCGGCGTGCGGGAGTCCGCCTCGATCACCTTCCTGGGGCTGGCCTCCCGGCTGCTGTCCCCGCTGCTGGCCGCGGCGACCGCCGGGGGCGCGCTGCCGCTGCCCGGCGGTGACCGGCTGTGGTGGCGGCCCGCGCCGGCCGGCCCGGTCCCGATCGCGTTCGGCGAGCTGACCGCGATCCGGTGCGCCGGCCTGCCGGCCGAGGTGGTCGCCGAACGGCTCATCGACGCCGCGACGATTCCGCTGGTGCAGCCGCTGCTCGAGGCGTTCGGCAGCCGGTTCGCGGTGTCGCCGCGGGTGCTGTGGGGCAACGTGGCGTCCGCGCTGGGCGGCGCCGCCGGCATGATCGCCGACAATCTGCCGGAGCACGCCGCCCGCAGCGCACAGATCGTCGAGGCGCTCCTGCGGCGCGCGCCGCTGCACGCGAGCGCCGACCTGGTCCGGCCCGATCCGGGGCGGGAGCGCTGGTTCCTGGTCCGCCGCAACTGCTGCCTCTACTACCGCATCCCGGGCGGCGGCACCTGCGGCGACTGCGTGCTGACCGGCGCCGCCGAGCGGCAGCGGCACTGGCGGGCGGTGCTCGGGCGCTGACCCCGGGCCGGGCTTGCGGCTGCGGCGTGGCGTGATGCCGCCGGGCCGGCGAGACGTCACCGGGGAAGCCGACAGTGCTGGCGGGGTGTGACGGTGCGCACGGGCGCTGCGCGCCGGTCATGGTGACGCGGAACCCGTGGCCGGCACCGGACGCCGGGCGAGAGTCCTGGCGCGGCCAGACCGTCCGCCCGGTTACCGGGGGCCGGCGAGGCCGTGCAGCAGCAGGTCGGTGAGGGAATCGACGACGCGGTCGTCGTCGCCGGCCGGGGCGGCGTAGCCGAGCATCCCGAGCATGGCGCCGATGGCGGCGGCGATCAGTTCGGGCTCGCCCGGCAACCGGTGGCCCTGCCCGCGCAGGTGGTCCAGATGCTCACGCAGGATGGTGGTCTGGTCGATCAGGTCCCGCCAGGCCCGGTCGGAGCGGGGATCGGCGGCGATCGTCGACTGCAGCTGGGCCACGGTGACCGCGCGGTGCTCGCGCATCACCGTCCAGGCGATGGCGATGTGCTCCCGCAGCTGGGCGCGGTCGGTCAGATCGTGGTCGTCCGGGTGGTCCTGCTGGGCGAGGTCGGCGTCAGCCGCGGCTTCCCTCTCGTCGGTGAGCGCCCGCAGGAGCCCCTCCTTGTCCGCGAAGTGCTCGTAGAACGAGCCGGTGGAGCGTCCTGCGGCCGCCGTTATGTCGGTGATCTTGGTGTTCAGGTAGCCGCGTTCGCTGAAGAGACGGCGGGCGGCGGCCAGTAGGGCGGCGCGCGTCTGGGCAGCCTGCGCCTTGCGGGTGCCCGCTTTCGCGGTGGCGGCTGTGGGCCGAGGCACGGGAGGTCCCTCCAGGATCGGGTGTCTTCGACCATCGTAGGCGAACACGAGTTCACCGAATTTGCGTTCAGTGACTTATGATTCACTGAATTGCCATTCGGTGGATCGGTGTTCAGGGAGCGTGGGAGATGCGGACGATCATCGTCGGCGGCGGTGTCGCGGGCTCGGCGGCGGCGCTGGCGCTACGCCGGGCCGGGGTCGACGCCACCGTCTACGAGACGTATGCGGACCCGGCCGGCGACGTCGGCTCGTTCGTCAGCCTGGCCGGCAACGGACTGCGCGGCCTGGACCTGCTCGGCTGCCTCGCAGCGGTCCGGGCGGCGGGTGTCGACGTACCGCGGCAGCGGATGTGGTCCGCGAACGGCCATCTGCTCGGCGACGTGCCGCGGGGCCGGCGCGGCACGGACCCACTGCACAGCATCACGCTGATGCGCGGGCGTCTGGTGGCGGCGTTGCGGGAGGCGGCCGTCGCGGCCGGCGCCCGGATCATCACCGGCGAGCGGGTCGTCGGCGTCACGGAGACCACCGACGGCGTGGCCGCCGAGTTCGCCAGCGGCCGTCGCGACCGTGCCGACATGCTGGTGGGGGCCGACGGCCTCTGGTCGACGGTGCGCGGCCTGCTCGACCCGGCCGCGCCCACGCCCGGGTACGCCGGACTCTACGCGGTCTCCGGCGTGTCCCGGATGGACGGCGTGCAGGCCGGGGTGTTCAACATGACCTTCGCCCGCAACGGCGCGTTCCTCCACCTGGCCGCCGGCGACGGTGAGGTGTGGTGGCAGGCGCAGATCGCCGAGCCGGTCGAACCGGACCGCCACGGGGTCGACGATGCCGAGTGGCTGCACCGTACCGCCGAGCTCTATCGACGGGAGGCGGTCGCGTCGACGGTCATCGCGGCCACGACCCGCCTGCACCCGCCGGTCATCTTCCACGCGCTCGATCCGGTGCGGACCTGGCACAGCGACCGCCTCGTGCTGATCGGCGACGCCGCTCATCCGGTCGGCGCGGGACAGGGCGCCTCGATGGCCATCGAGGACGCCGTCACCATCGCCGCCGCGGTCCGGGCGGAGCCGACGGTCCCCGCGGCCCTGAGGGCGTACGATGCCGCGCGGCGGCCCCGCATCGCGAAGCTCCTCGCCGCGGCGGAGGACAACCGCGGCATCAAGAAGGCCGGCCCGCTCAAGCGGAAACTCCAGGCCGCTGGGATGCGCGTGTTCGTGCCGCTCTTCTACGAGAGGGCGACCGCATGGCTGTACACCTACGAGCCCGCTCGCCCGGCCACGCCGACCTGACCGTCTGCACCATGACCGTCCATGAACGGAGCCCGCACAACGATCGACGTCTCCTGGACGGACGTGCCGAGGAGCGCGGCCCGGTCGTCGCCGTCCGGAGGCCGGCGCCGAGCCCGCCCCGGCCACCACGAACGCCGCGCCACGCGCTGTGCCGGGGGCCGTCGCGGTACTAGTCGCCCGGAACCGGCTCGGTGCCGGCCAGGATCCCGTGGACGCCGGCGATCTCCATGAGCCGGCGGACGCCGCGGGCGGCGCCGGTGACCACGAACTCGCAGTCGTTGTCGGCCGCGTGCCGGTAGGCCAGCAGCAGCGCGCCGAGGGCGGCCGAGTCGAGGAAGTCCACCGCGGCGATGTCGACGACGACGATCCGTACGTCGGGGCGGTCGATCCGCGCGGTCAGCATCTCCCGCAGCTCGTCGGCGGCGGCCAGGTCCAGCTCACCGGCGAGGGTCACGGTGCTGGTGTCACCCTGCTCGGCGATGCGGGACTGCCACAGCGGAAGGCCGGTCACGGTGTTCCTGACGTCGTGATTGCGGACGTCGCGGATCTTCCGCTTCCGCGCCGCGACGCCTGATCGGACTGCTGTCCGCGTCTTCACGGTAGTCCTTCCGGGGCCGGGCCGCCCGTCATCCACGGGGGCTGCGGCGCGCCGGGCGCGTCCGGGCCGCGTGGCGTCGGCGCCGGCCGGCACGGACCGGGTCCCCGGCGCGGCGCCGGGCAGGCGAGGAAGTCGCGCAGCGGCCCGGAGTAAGCCGGTCAGGCCAGGAAGTCGCGCAGCGGGCGGGAGCAAGCCGGTCAGGCCAGGAAGTCGCGCAGCAGCCGGGAACGCGCCGGGTGGCGCAGCTTCGACATCGTCTTCGCCTCGATCTGCCGGATCCGCTCCCGGGTGACGCCGTAGACCCGGCCGATCTCGTCGAGCGTGCGCGGGGTGCCGTCGCTGAGGCCGAATCGCAGCCGTACCACGCCGGCCTCGCGGTCGGTGAGGGTGGCCAGGATCATCTCCAGCTCGTCGCGCAGCAGGTTGTGGCTGACCGCGTCGAGGGCGACGACCGCGTCCTCGTCCTCGATGAAGTCGCCGATCTGCGCGGTGTCGCCGGCCGAGCCGATCGACTGGTCCAGCGAGATCGGCTCGCGGGCGTGCTGCTGGATCTCCAGCACCCTCTCCGGGGTGAGGTCCATCTGCCGGGCCAGCTCCGCGACGGTCGCCTCGCGGCCGAGCTCGTGCAGGCAGTCGCGCTGGACCCGGACCAGCTTGTTGATCAGCTCGATCATGTGCACCGGGATCCGGATGGTCCGCGCCTGGTCGGCGGTCGCCCGGGAGATGGCCTGACGGATCCACCAGGTGGCGTAGGTGGAGAATTTGAAGCCGCGCACGTAGTCGAACTTCTCCACGGCGCGGATCAGCCCGACATTGCCCTCCTGGATCAGGTCGAGGAACGGCATGCTGCGCCCGGCGTAGCGTTTCGCGATGCTGACCACCAGACGCAGGTTCGCCTGCAGCAGGTGGCTCTTGGCGCGTTCCCCGTCGCGGGAGACCAGGCGCAGGTCGTGCGCCAGCTCGGCGGTCAGCGGCGTCTCGCCGGCGTCGTGGGCGCGCAGCAGCTCGCCGGCGTACACCCCCGCCTCGATGCGCTTGGCGATCTCCACCTCCTGCTCGGCGTTGAGCAGCGGGACGCGGCCGATCTCCCGCAGATAGGCGCGGACCGGATCGGCGGAGGTGACGGTACTGGCCTCGGCCCGGGACCGGGCGAGCGCCTCGGGCTCCGGCTCGTCCCAGGCGAACTCGTCCTCGGCTGTGCGGGTCTCGTCCACCGTGGCTGTCATCGGATCACTCCCGGGATGGTCTCGTAGGCATCGCAGGCGGACGAAGTGCACCGCGGAGAGGCCATCTGATCTTCGGCGAGTTGGTTCGGCGCGTTCGGCTCCGGCGAGGTGACCCGAAGTTGCTCCATTATAGCTGCTCAGCAGCGCGATGGTGGGGCCCGACATGCCATCACGGCAGTCAGCGGCGTCGGTGTGCTCACCGCGGCGCCGGCCTGTCCCGCCCGGTGCCGGCCTTGAACCGGACCACCTTGTGCGTGCCGTCGCAGAACGGTTTGACGGCGGACTTGCCGCACCGGCACAGCGCGATGGTGCCCCGGCCCGGATCGATCGGTTCGCCCTCCGGCGTACGCAACTCGAAGTCGCCCCGCACGATCAGGGGACCGTCCTCGTACGGGGTGATGATCGATGTCATGGCCGGTGTTGTTTCCGTTTCGCCGCCGCGCAAACGGGAATTCGCGGCCCCATGAAACTTCCGGCACCGCGAGGATCTCTTTCCAGCGCCCTGGTCGACGCTCTTCGCGGCCTGGGCACCGCGATCCCGGTCACCGCCGACCCGGACGACCACGAAGACCTGCAGCTGTCCCTGTTCATCTGCTACGAGCTGGCCTACCGCTCCTGGGACGGCCTCGACGACGCCTGGGAGTGGGACCTCGACCTGCTGCGCCTGCGCGCCGCCCTGGAGGAGCGCTACCGTGCCTGGCTCGACGAGCTGGTCGAGCCGCCGGCCCCGGCCGACCCGGCGACGGTGCCGGCCGCGCTCGCCGAGATCGTCGCGGCCGACGACGGGCCGTCGCTCTCCGGTTACCTGCGGGGCCGGGCCACCCACGAGCAGTTCCGGGAGTTCGTCACCCACCGTTCGGTCTACCACCTGCGGGAGGCCGACCCGCACAGCTGGGCGATCCCCCGGCTGGGCGGGCGGGCCAAGGCCGCGCTGATCGAGATCCAGGCCGACGAGTACGGCGGCGGGATCGCCGACCGGATGCACCAGGAGCTGTTCAAGAAGACCATGACCTGGTTCGGGCTGGACCTGACGTACGGAGCGTACGTGGAGTCCGTACCCGCGAGCACCCTGGCGGTCAACAACCTGATGTCGCTGTTCGGCCTGCGCCGGGCGAACCGGGGCGCGATCCTGGGCCACCTCGCCGCCTACGAGATGACCTCCTCGCTGCCGAACCGGGCGTACGCCAACGGCCTGCGCCGCCTCGGCGGCGACCCGGACGCGACCGCCTTCTACGACGAGCACGTCGAGGCCGACGCGGTGCACGAGCAGATCGCCGCGCACGACATGTGCGGCACCTTCGCCCGGGAGGAGCCCGAGCTCGCCGGGCAGCTGCTGTGGGGCGCCCGGTGCGCCCTGGCGGTCGACAACCACTGGGCGCAGTCGGTGCTCGACGCGTGGGCGGCCGGGCGGTCCTCGCTGCGTGGCTGAGCCGCCGGCCGCCCCGGTCCGGCGCGACCGGCGGGTCACCGCACGGTCGAGGCCGCCAGCCGCGCCAACATGCTCAGCAACCCGCCGGTCCGGGCGTCGGCGAGCTGCCGGGCCGCCCCGGTGCCGTCCCGGCGCACCCGGGTCAGCTCCGCGGTCACCAGGTCCAGGTCGCCGTGCCGGCGCAGCGCCGGGGTGACCCGGTCGAGCAGCTCGCCGACCAGCTCCCAGGCCGGCCGGGAGCGCCCGGTGGCCGGATCCAGCAGGGTGCCGGCCAGGCCGCTGCGGGCGGCGTTGAAGTGCGCCGCGGCGAGCAGCGGATCGGACACCTCCGGCGCGGGCACGCCGGCCGCCGCGTCCGCGGCCGCGGTGTCGACCAGGGCCCGGACCAGCGCCGCGACCAGCACGGTGTCGCAAGCCCGCGGGCAGACGTCGGCGATCCGGACCTCCACGGTCGGGAACGTCGCCGACGGCCGGGCCCACCACAGCACCATGCTGGCGTCCATCATCGCGCCGGAGGAGACCAGGGCGGCGACGGTCCGCTCGAAGTCCTCGACCGACCGCAGGTGCGGCCACGGCCCCAGGCTCGGCCAGCGCTCCAGCTGCACGCAGCGCCAGCTGGCGTACCCGGTGTCGGCGCCCGCGGACCACGGTGAGTTCGCGGCCAGCGCCTGGACGACCGGCAGCCAGCCGCGCAGCCGGGTGCACACCTCCACGGCGAGCGCCCGGTCCGGCACCCCGACGTGCACGTGACAGCCGCAGACCGCGGGGTCCCGGGCGACCGGGCCGTAATGGGCCACGATCGCGCGGAACCGCTCGTCGTCGGCGGGTTCCCGGAACCGTTCGGCGACCGGGGTGGCGCCGATCGCCACCAGCGCCGCGCCGGTCGCCTCGGCCGCCTCCGCCGCGGCCCGGCGGGCGCTCAGCACCTGCGCCGCGAGCTCGCCGCTGTCCACGCAGACGTCGGTGACCATCTCCATCATGCTGGGCCGGAACTCGCGGCGGCTGCGCCGGCGCATCGGTTCCGGCAGGGCGGCGACGACCTTGTCCGCCTCTGGCATGTTCTCCCCGGTACGCAGGTCGAGCAGCAGGAACTCCTCCTCGACCCCGAACGTCCTCACCGCGCGCGGGTGGCGGTGAGCAGAACCACCGCGATCCGCTCGGCACGGACGTACGCGTCGCCGTCCAGCTCCTCGCCGTAGACGTCCGGGTCCACCTCCCGGTAGGTCCAGGACAGATCCGTCTCGGACAGCCGCTTCTCGGCCGCCTGCCGCAGCGGGTCCTGCCCGTCGACGATGCCGGTGCCGCTGAACAGCACCAGCGCGCCGCCCGGGGCCAGCCGCTCGGCCGCCGCGTCGATGATCCGCAGCGACAGGTCGTTGCCGTCCGGCCCGCCGCCGTCGCGGTACGTCCGCCCCGCCGGGTCGATCATGAACGGCGGGTTGGAGATGATCAGGTCGAGGTCGCCGTCCACGCCGGAGAGCAGGTCGCTGTGCCGTGGCGTCACCCGGTCGGTTCCGGCCAGCGCGGCGTTGATCCGGGCGTAGCGCAGCGCGGTGTCGTTGATGTCCACGGCGATCACCTCCGCGCCGGGCGCGCGCTTGGCGACCGCGATCGCGCCGGCCCCGGTGCCGCAGCCGATGTCCACCGCCCGGGTCACCGGCTCGGCCCGGTCCCGGACGTACGCCGCGGCGGCGTCCGCCATCCGGTACGTGTCCGGTCCGAAGAACACCGAGTCGGCCGCCTCGGTCGGGAAGGCGGAGTGGACGAACAGCTCGCCGTCGTACGAGGAGAAACGCACCCGGCTGCGCCACAGCTCACCGTCCTGTTCGACCGCCTCCGCGGCGCGCAACAGGTCCAGCAGGTCGCCCGGCAGCACCCCGGCGTGAAACGGCCGGCTCCACCCGAACACGTCGCGCAGGTCACGGGCCACGGCGTTGGCCGGCCGCCGGTTCACCCGGGCATGCGTCGCCGGGGTGACGGTGGTGAAGTGGTACCCGCCGCTACGCAGGGCCCGGCCGAGCTCCAACAGTGCCTCATCGGTCGTCATGGTGCCCGTGTTCCCCCTGATCGCCGTGGTATTCACCCGTCTGGGCAGCGCGTTTCGCCGGAACATGATCGTGGTACCCCGGAAGCCATGAACCAGGACAGGACGCCCGTACTCACCGCGATCGAGAGGTACCGCAGCGAGGACTACTCCTTCGCGCTGCCCGGCCACCGGCTCGGCAAGGGCATCGACGACCGGACCGCCGAGGTGCTGTCGCGCGACGCGTTCGCCGCCGACGCGATCTTCGCGAAGGAGGCGGTCGACGAGGCCGAGAAGCTCTACGCCGACGCGGTCGGCGCCCGCGACGTCATCTTCACCACCTGCGGCTCCAGCATCTCCATGCACACCGCGATGCTCGCGCTGATCGGGCCGGGCACGAAGATCCTCGCCGACCGCAACGTGCACAAGTCGGTGGTCGCCTCGCTGATCATGGCCGGCGCCGAACCGGTGTGGCTGCGCCCGCGCTGGGACCACGAGCGCCAGATCGCCCACCCGGCCACCGCCGGCGACGTCGAGGCCGCCCTGGCGGCCACACCCGACATCAGCGCGGTGCTGATGATCACCCCGACCGAGTACGGCACCGGCGCGGACGTGCGCGGCGTCGCCGCGATCTGCCACCGGCGCGGCATCCCGCTGCTGGTCGACGAGGCGTGGGGCGCGCACTTCCCGTTCCACGACGGGCTGCCGACCGCGGCCGTGCGGGCCGGCGCCGACGTGGTGGTGCAGAGCGTGCACAAGGCCGGTGGCGGGCTGTGCCAGGCGTCGATGATCCTGGTCGGCGGCGACCTGGTGGACCCGGTCGACCTGCGGCTCCGCCTCGACCTGATCACCACGACCAGCCCGTCGGCGCTGCTCTACGGCTCCATCGACGGCTGGCGCCGGCACGCGGTCACCGAGGGCCGCAAGCTGCTCGGCGCGGCCCTGGAGCGTGCCGAGCGGCTGCGCACCCGGCTGGCGCGGATCCCCGGGTTGTCCGTGATGGACGAGTCGATCATCGGGCACGACGGGGTGGCCGAGTGGGACCCGCTCAAGCTCTGCGTCGAGGTGACCGGGCTGGGCATCACCGGCTACCAGGCCGCGGAGTGGCTCGGGCAGCAGAGGCGGCTGACCGTCCAGCTCGGCGACGCGCGGCGGGTGGTGTTCTCCCTGACGTACGCCGATGACGACGACGCGATCGACCGCCTCGCCGACGCCGTGGCGGCGCTGGCGGCGGAGCCGCCGCGGGCCGACCGCCCGGCGCCGCGCATCCCGCGGCTGGAGCACCTGAACCTGGAACAGGCGATGCCGCCGCGGGCGGCGTTCTTCGCCCGGACCGAGCAGGTCGCCGACCCGGCCGGACGGATCAGCGCCGAGATGATCAGCCCGTACCCGCCGGGGGTGCCGGCCATCCTGCCCGGCGAGCGCTTCACCACCGAGGTGGTCGACTACCTGCGGGCCGGCCTGGCCGCCGGCATGACCCTGCCGGACGCCGCCGACCCGTCCCTGGCCACGTTCCGGGTGGTCCGGGACTGAGGGGCCGCGCCGCGGCGGCCTCGGTCGCCCGGCCCGGCCACGACGCGGCGGGCCGGGCGGCGCAGCGGCGCGGCTGGGCGCTACGGCGTGCCGGGCAGGGCGGGTGACGCGTCGATCCCGCCCGGCCGCGGCGCCGTGATCACGGACAGCTCCAGGGCCGCGGACATCGGCGCGCGGCCCGGGCCACCGGCCCGGATCCACCCGACGATGTCACCCAGGACCGTGTCGTCCAGGACGAGCCCGAACCACACCGGCCGGGCGCCGGCCCGCCGCGCGGCCGGGTCCGGCTGCACGACCAGCACGTTCGACTGGGCGCAGACGTCCAGGCAGAGACTGGTACGCACGCGGTGCCCCGGGGCCAGCTCGACCCGCAACCGCGCCAGCTGCCGGTCGTGGTCCACCGCCGGATGCTTGCTCCGGCTGCCGCAGCAGCAGTCCCGGCACACCGTCACCGTGCATCCCACCGGCTCGTCCACACTCACGAAGATCACCCTAGTCGCGCCCCGGCGGCCGGGAGGACGGGCTCAGCCCGTCCGGATGCTCTCGATGATCCGGGCGAAACCCTCCCCGCCGTGGCCGCCGTCGATCTGCCGCCGGATCAGCCGCTGCACCATGTCGACCACCTCGGTGCTCAGGCCCTGCTCGGCGCTCGCGTCGACCAGCGCCGACAGGTCGGAGAACTCCAGGCTCTGCTGTCCGGCCACGGCGTAGTCCCCGCCGTCCACGACGTCGGCGAAGTGCCGCAGGCCGTCGGTCATCGCCGCCAGCCAGGGCGCGGCACGGGTGGCGAACTCCCCCGCCGTCACCCCGGCCGGCGCGACCATCGCGGCGCCGTGCAGGAAGCCGGCGAACATCGTGTACATGCCGGCGAGCAGGGCCAGGTCGTAGAGCGAGGCCAGCCCGGGGTCGGCGCCCAGATAGGTGCTGGTCCCCCACCGGTGAAGCAGCGGCCGGCACCGTTGGAAGGCGGCGGCCGAGCCGCTGTAGAGGACCGACGCCCCGGGCCGGCCGATCATGCCGGGTACGGCGAGGACGCCGCCGTCCAGGCAGTCCACGCCGACCGTGGCGCCCCAGGCCGCCAGCTCGCGTGCCTGGGCCGGGGACGTGGTGGTCACGTTCACCAGGATCCGGCCGCGCAGGTCGGCGGCCAGCGGATCAAGCACGTCCCGGACCGACGCGTGGTCGAGCAGGCAGGCGATGACGACCGGGCTGGCGCGGACCGCCTCGGCGGCGGTGGCCGCCACCGCCGCGCCCCGCCCGGCGAAGGGTTCGGCGCGGGCCGGTGAGCGGTTCCAGACGGTGGTGCGATGTCCGCCGTCGATCAGCGCGGTGGCCAGCGCGCCGCCCATCGCGCCGAGGCCCAGCACGGTCACCCGGATCGGTTCGTTCGTCGTCATGCATCCGATCCTCACCGCGGCCGGCGAGGCTGACCAGTACTGACTATTTTGTTCGGTACCGACTTTCTGGTGAGTACGGAGGACCGATGACCGGGACAGCGCGACGCGGACCGTACTTCTGCGGCATCGACGCGGCGATGGACGTCGTTTCCGGGAAATGGAAGGTGCTCATTCTCTGGGAGCTGCACCAGCACGGCGTCCGCCGGTTCGCCGAACTCCGCCGCGGGCTTCCAGGGGTCAGCGAGAAGATGCTGATCCAGCACCTGCGCGAGATGGAGTCCGACGGCCTGGTGCATCGTGAGGTGTACCGCGAGGTGCCGCCCAGGGTGGAGTACTCGCTGACCCGCGACGGCGAGTCCCTCAACACCGCGCTGACCGACCTGGGCGCGTGGGGCGTCGAACGTATGCGGCGCATCGGCGCGCAGCGGGTGCATCCCTGACCGCGTCCGGCGCTGCGGGTAGCCACTTTTTTGTGGGTACTTGGCAACCGGCCGGCCCGGGCACGAAGCTCGTTGCCGGGGGCCGGAACACCGGTCCCGCGGGCCGGGCGGGGGTGATGATGGCTCAGGTGAGCGGCGGGGTCTCGGCGAGGATCGCCAGCCGTCGATGGCCCCAGTCGGCCAGCGGGGCCAGCGCGTCGGACAGCTCCCGGCCGAACGGCGTCAGGGAGTACTCGGTCCGCAGCGGCACCCCCGGGTACGTCTCCCGGTGCACCAGGCCGTCGGACTCCATCTCCCGCAGGGCCTGAGTCAGCACCTTCTCGGTGAGGCCGGGCAACCGCCGGCGCAATTCCCCGGGCCGGCACGGACCGGATTCCAGCAACCAGAGCAACGCCGTCTTCCATTTGCCGTCGATCACGGCGATCGCTGCGGTGACTCCGCAGACATTCGTGTCCCGGGCGCGACCACGCGTCATCCTCGTCCATTTCGTTCTGCTTGCCGAGCAAGGGGTTCTCCATGTCGTACGCCGAAAAGTCTGTCACTGTCCTGGGCCTCGGGCCGATGGGGCGCGCGCTGGCCGGGGCCCTGGTGGGCGCCAGGCTTTCCACCACCGTCTGGAACCGGACCCCGGGCCGGGCCGGGGACCTGGCCGCACGGGGCGCGGTCGCGGCCGTCTCGGCGGAGGAGGCGGTCGCCGGCAGCGACCTGATCGTGGTGTGCGTCGTCGACTACGCGGCGGCGAACTCCATCCTGCGGCGTGACGCGGTCACCGCGGCGCTGCGAGGCCGTACCGTGGTGAACCTGACAGCCGACACGCCGAACCGGGCGCGGGACGCCGCGGCCTGGGCCGCCCGGCACGGCATCGGGTATCTGGACGGCGCGATCATGACGCCGGTGCCGACCATCGGGACGCCGGCCGCGGTGTTCCTCCACAGCGGCCCGGAGGATCTGCACCGGCGGCACCGGCCGGTGCTGGAGCGGCTCGGCGGCACCCACACCTACCTCGGCGCGGACATCGGCCGGGCCGCCGCGTACGACCTCGCGCTGCTGGACGTCTTCTGGACCGCGATGGCCGGTTACACGCACGCGCTGGCGCTGGCGAAGGCCGAGGGCATCACCGCACGGGAGCTGGCGCCCTTCGCCGCCGGGATCGGGGCGATCCTGCCGCCCCTGTTCGAGCAGGCCGCCCGGGACATCGACAGCGGCAGCTTCTCCGGGGCGGGCAACCCGATCACCTCCGCCGCGTCGTCGATGGCGCACATCGTCGAGACCTCCGAGGCGCACGGCATCGACGCCGGCGTCATGCGCGCCGCCGAGCGCCTGGCCCGCCGGGTCGTCGAGCAGGGGCACGGCACGGACGGCTTCAGCCGCATGGCCGATCTGCTGACGCCCCGCTGACCGGCCACCCCGCGTGACGCCGGTGCTCCCGGCCGCCGGCCACCAGGGTGCGCGCCGACGGCCGCCCGGCGCGCGGCTGACCGGTGCGGACACGGCGGGGAAAACGTGCGAGGATGCCACCATCCACAGTGGGGGGAGATGGACGATGGCGGTGTGTGTCGCGATTCTGCGGGCCGAACCGGAACACGCCGAGGAGGTGGAGCGCACCATCCGGGACATCGCCGCGGCCACCCGCGACGAGCCCGGGGCGCTGGCCTTCGTCCTGCACCGGCAGGGCGCCGACACCTTCATCGTGTACGAGAAGTACGCCGACGAGGCGGCGCGGGACGCACACTTCGCCGCGCCGTACGTCGCCGGTTTCGTCGCCCGCTTCCCGGAGTTGCTCGCCGGCGAGCCGCAGATCGAGTTCGCCGAGGAGCTGGTCGGCTTCGCCCGCTGAGCCGGCGGGCTCCCCGGCGCGCGGAACGTGGTGGGACGGCACACCGCCGTCCCGCCCCCGGGGGGCGGTTCGCACACGATCACGATGACCACATCGAGTCGCGAACGCCTCACGGACGAGGTCAGAGCACAGTAGTTTGCGCACATGAGCATCGAAGTCCGGCCCGCCACGTCCTTCCAGGACCTCGCCACGATCCTGGGCCCGAAGAATCCCGGGTCGTCGGTGTGCTGGTGCCTGAGTCACCGCGTCGACGCGAGAACCAACAGATCGCTGGTCGGCCCGCAGCGCGGGGAGTACGTCAAGAAGCTCACCGAGCGCGACGTCGCGCCGGGCGTGCTCGCCTACGACGGTGACGAGGTCGTGGGGTGGGCGGCCGTCGCGCCGCGCGCCGAGCTGCCATTCGCCCGGTCGCGCAAGATCCCGCACGTGGACGACCTGCCGGTGTGGTCGGTGTGGTGTTTCCGGGTCCGCCCCGGTCATCGCGGCCGCGGCATCAGCCGGACGCTGCTGGACGGCGCGGTCGATTTCGCCCGCGGGCACGGCGCGCCGGCCGTCGAGGGCTACCCGGTCGACAACGAGGGCACGAGGGTCGACGTGGTGATGGCCTACGTCGGCACCCGCGGTCTCTTCGAGGCGGCCGGGTTCACCCTGGCCAGCGCGACCAGCGCGGTGTCCGGCGGGTTCCCGCGCGTCGTCATGCGCCGCGAGCTGTGAGCCGACCGGCGGTAGCCGATCCGGGCGGAACCGATGCGGCCGGCCACGTCTTGGCCGGCGAGCGGCCGAAGTCGTCGCGGACGGGGCCGGCCGCTGCTCAGCCGGCCTCCGCGGCCTGGACGTCGTACAGCTCGCCGGCCATCACGTGCAGCCGCTGGACCGGCACCAGGTCGCGCAGCAGCGGGAACTCGTCGAGCTCCTCACGGGTCGCGTGGTCCAGGATGGCGTGGTACAACGCGGCGAACCCGCGATCGAAGTCCGGGTGCCGGGCGCCGAGAACCTGCAGCCCGGCGACGGACCGCTCGATCGCGTCCTCCTCCAGCATGCGGGACAGGCCGAGCAGGTTGCCGGCGGGCGAGCCGGCGCGGGTGGCCGGGTGCACCACGGCGCGTTCACCGCGCTCGTGGACACGCACGGTGGCAGCCAGCTCGGCGAAGCGCCGCTCCCGTTCCTCGCCCCGGGACCGCTCCACCCCGGCACACATTTCGCGGATCTCGTCGTGCTGCTCCAGCAGCAGGTCGATGACATCGAGATAGTCCGCCGGCGGGGTGGCGGCGAACGTGGTCGGCACGGCGTGCAGGAAAGAACTCATGGCCTACCCCTGACATGAGAGACGGCGCCGGGGTCCAGGGCATCTACCACACTACTCCCGCCCGTGCCGCAAGAACGCCGGTCCGGCAGCTGACGGTCACGATGCGTGCCCGGGTACGCGGGTGGTGCCCGGCGCCCCTAGAGTCGTGGCATGGTTCCCACCAGGTTCGGCGCGGACCGGGCGTGGGGTGAGCGCGCCGCGCGGCCACTGCGGCTGCTCGCCGGGGCCGGGGCGCAACCGACCGGACCGGAGCTCGCGGCGCTGCGGGCCGCCCTGACCCGGCGCGACGAGCCCGCCGCCGCGCTGGTCCGGGCGGTGCGGGCCACGCCCGGACTGAGCGTCGGCGACCTGCGCCGGGTGCTGGCCGCCGGCCCGGCCGGCGACGTGCCCGAGCCGTTCGCGGCCTTCTACGCCACCGTGCTGGACCGGCCCGCCTGGGTCGACGACGGCCTGCTGGCCCGCGGGGCGCAGGCGTGCCGGGCGTTCGGCATGGACGCCGGGCTGGTGCTGGCCTACGGTTCGCTGCTGGGCGGCTACCGCACCGGCGCGGCCCTCGAACCGCTGGTCCGCACCGGCCGCCTCACCGGCGACGAGACGCTGCGGCGAATCATGGAGACGACGCTGTGGTGGCGCGCGGTCACCGCGCCGGGCGCTCTGGCGCCGCACGGCGCCGGATTCCGCGCCACCCTGCACGTACGCGTCATGCACGCCCTGGTCAACGCCCGGCTGGAGGACGACCCGACCTGGGACCACGCCGGCCGCGGCCTGCCCATCAACCAGTACGACCAGGCCAGCACCCTGGGCGTGTTCTCCACCAGCTTCCTGCTGCATCTGCGGCTGCTCGGGGTGCGGGTCTCGCGCGCCGACGCGCGGGCGGTCATGCACCTGTGGTGTTACGTCGGCTGGCTGCTCGGCGTCGATGAGCGGTGGCTGCCGCACACCGAGCGGCAGGGGCGACGCCAGCTGTACCACCTCCTGTCGTACGACCCGCCGCCGGACGCCAACAGCGTCGCGCTGGCCCGCGCCCTGATCGCGATGACCGATCACGTGACGCACGGCTGGCGGCGGGTGTACGAACGCGAGCGGGCCCTGTCGGTCAGCACCTGGCTGCTGGGCCGTTCCGCGATGCGCGACCTGGGTCTGCCCCGCCGCCCACCGTGGTACGGCCTGGCCCGGGTCGCCGCGAACCTGCTGATCAGCCAGGGGCTGGGCCGGCTGCCGGGCGGCCGGTCACGGCTGCTGGCCCGCGGCGAACGTCAGGCGCGCGCCCGGTTCGCCCGCTGGGGCGCCGACCTGCCGGACTGAGCGGTGCGGCGCGCGGCGCACCGCCGCGCCGGGCGGCGACGTGCCCCACAGTGGCGGGCGGAGACCTCTCCGGGTGCACGTGCCGGAGTCCGACCCCGGCGGAGTTGCGCGAGCGGCTGCGGCGGACCCGGTAGCCGCGCCCGCGCCCGGGCAGGGCGTGCACGGCGCGCCGAGCGTGCCCCGGACTCGTCGACCTACTCGCCGCCGAGCGTGCCCCGGACTCGTCGACCTACTCGCCAGATTCATCGCACCGCGCCGCGGACCGTGGGCCACGCGCTCGCCGGCTCCCCGGCGGGCTGTGCGCGTGGCTGGCCGCGAAGCCGCTGACCTGGAGCGACGTCCCGCTGACCCGGGAGCATCCCCGACCAGGTGACGCTGTACCGGCGGACCGGGACCGCGACGTCGGCGGCCCGGCGCCACGCCGAGCGCATCGACCGGGCGGCGGCCACGTCCCGCCCCGCGGGTGCCCGGCCCGTTCGTCGACGACCTGTGCCCCCTTTCTTCGACCCGCGGCGATACCGGTGAGGTACGGTCCCCGGGGCGGTCAGGACCGCCACTCCGGCGCGAGGATCGCGTAGAGATCGGAGTCGCGCCAGCCGTCGCGGATGAGCATGGTCTCGCGCATCCGGCCCTCGTGCCGCATACCGAGCTTGCGCAGCACGCGCGCCGACGCCACGTTACGCGGATCGCAGGTGGCGAAGATCCGGTGCAGCCCGTGCCCGCTGAAGCCCAGGTCGAGCAGTTCCCGCGCCGCGGCGGTGGCCAGGCCCCGGCCCCACCACGCGGGATGGATGCCGTAGCTGATCTCGCCCCGGTGCCGGTCGTGCATCTTCAGCTCGGCGATGCCGACGACCGTGCCGTCGTGGACCACCAGGTACGGCAAGCGGCTCTGCGGCCGCCGCTGCCACTGCGCCGCCGCTGTCCGGACGTACTCCTCGGTCTCCTCCGGCGTGTTCGGGCCCCACGCCTGGAACCGGCACGACTCCGGCAGCCGCGCCCACTCGTGCACGGCCGGCCAGTCCCCGGCCGTCACCGGCCTCAGCATCGCCCGACCGGCGCCAGGCAGCCGCCCCGGACGGCGGCCGCCGGCACCGACCGACTCCCGTACGGCGGGCGCCGCCTCACCACGTCGCCGCGGGCACCGGAACCGGCCGGCGCGGCGAGACCGAGAACCGCCGCCCACACGGCGCCGTCCGCCCCGGCCGCGAGGGCGCTCGGCGTCCCACCCTCCGGCAGTCTCACTTCACGATCGTCCACGCTCCCACGTTAGCCATGCTCCGCCGCGCCACCCGAAACACCGAAACGCCGAGACGCATCGCAGCGAAAGTCCAAACTCGACCGCCGCCCACCGGACCGCCGCCCACCGACCCGCCGCCCACCGACCCGCCCACGGCCGAGCCACCGCCCACCAAACCGCCCACGGCCGAGCCACCGCCCACCGATACGCCGACAGCCGAGCCACCGCCCACCAAACCACCGCCCACCGATACGCCGACAGCCGAGCCACCGCCCACCAAACCGCCGCCCACCGACCCGCCGACGGCCGAGCCACCGCGGCGAGCCAGCGACGGCCGAGCCAACGGCGGCCGAGCCAACCGGCGGCCGAGCCGGGCACAAATCCGGTGGACGGTCGGGCGAGTCCCTTTCGGTTGGCTCGTGAGTCGGCGCGACGTTCGCTCACGATCGTCCGGTGATCGCCGGGGAACGGCCTCGACGGCTGCACGCAGACGGCCCAGACCGACAACCTGCACACCCTCGTGACCGACACGCGCCGCCACCGCACCGTGACCGCACCGCGATCACCGGCCACCTAACCGCCCAGCACCATCGCACGCAGGACAGGTCAACCGCATCCAGACGCGCACCACGCGCCATGTCCGGCCGAGCCGATCCGCCAGCCCCGGCGACACGTCCTCATCCCGCGCTGAGTCTCCACGGCCCGGCCGATTGATCCTGGCCCACTCGCCGCCGCCGGTGAGCAAGGGCATCAGGTCACAGTCCGTAAATCCCCACCGCACGGACGCCGGACCGGAGGCCGCTCGCGCCGAAGCCGACGCATTCGCGGTCATGCCGAATCGGAGATATGCGAAATCGGCGGCGCGCGCATCCCCTCCGCATGTCCGACTGGCGAAACAATGAGCCACCATGAACCGAATTCAGGCGAAAAGAAGATCGACCCGGAATACCAGCCGATCACGCTCCCGTCACCTCGACCACGGAGCGAACTTTCGTCACATCGACCATCGGATTCCCTACCGTTACCGCGCCCCGCACTGTCGTTACATCGACAACCGGATTCCCTACCGCCACCGCCGCCTGCACTTGTGCTACATCGACCATCGGGTTCCCAGCCGTTACCACGAACTGCACTTTTGCTACATCGAGCACCGGATTCGCTGCCGTTACCTCGACCACCGGTTTTGCTGTTCTCAACCTCGGCCACCGCCCGGTGACCACCGCGGACCCGGCGGCGGCGGATATCGCCGAGTGTCACCTCGACCACCATCCCGCGGCGACCGACCTCACTCGGGAAAACCCCACCCCCGACCGGACCGACACCGATCGGCGCGCCCGCAACTCGGCACGATCCCCACGATGAATCCGCGACAACCGGTGTCACCGCCCGAGGGCGCGATCGACCCGGCCACGGCACATGCCGCAGGCCGGAGATCAGACTCCGCAGAGGCGGAGCCAGAGCCGCAGCCACCGGGTCCGCACCAGAGTGAGCGCCCACTGGTGCAGTCACCGGGTCCACGCCAGACTGCGCGTCGACTGGTGCAGCCGCCCGATCCACACCAGACTGCGCGCCGACTGGTGCAGCCACCGGGTCGGCACCAGACTGCGCGCCCACTGGTGCAGCCACCGGCTCCACACCAGACCACGCGCCGACTGGTGACGCCGGCACGGCGGGCCTGGAGGCCGGGTCCGCCCGCGGCGAAGCCACCACCGCCGGTGGTGAGACAGAGCCCGACTGCGCCACTGACGAAGCGGCGACCACCACTGGCGACACAGAACCCGAGCCCATCCCCGCCGAAGCCGGGACCACCGCAGACGAAGCCGGAACCACCGCAGACGAGGCAGGAGCCGCGACGACCGGCCGCGAAGCCGATCCGCCCGCGGGCGTAGCCGTGACCGCCGGCCGAATCCGGTCCCCTCTGCCGACGGGCGCGGTCAACACCCCCGCGCCACCACGCCGCAACTTCTCGGCATGCCGGCGCCGCAAACCCCAGAAACGCCGACGCTCATGTTCACGACGAAACTCGTCACGAGTGGGTGAATAATTCCGCGCAACGGTCCGCTCCCGCATACCCGCGATTTCCACCCTGCTGAACAGCGACAACTGCCCCATGCCACCATTATCCCGCCCCCGCCCGCCCCAAATCAGCATTCGATCATGCCAATTCCCATTCCTTCGACCGCGCCACCGTCCGAGAAGCGCCGAAACGAAATCGGTTCGAAAGAGGGGGATGTGATGACACACCGAGCCGCTGCGGAGGACGCGCCACGCTCTCGGCAGGCCGTCACCTTGCGTGACGAGTACTTTCGGAAGGAACGCAGACCCGATGGCTGTCAGCGCCGGAGGCGGCCCACCAACCAGCGGAGGGAATCCAGCCCCGGCGACCGCCGCACCGAAACAGACCATCAACCCAAACCAACGACCTTCAGTACCCGAAGCGGGCCACCAACCAGCGGAAGGCATGCAGCCCCGGCAACCGCCAGCACCGAAACAGACCATCAACCCAAACCAACGACCTTCAGTACCCGAAGCGGGCCACCAACCAGCGGAAGGCATGCAGCCCCGGCAACCGCCAGCACCGAAACAGACCATCAACCCAAACCAACGACCTTCAGTACCCGAAGCGGCCCACCAACCAGCTAAGGCCGGCGGAGATCTGGGCCAGCCCGGCCGCCTGCCGGTTGTGCGCCACCTCGGCCGCGGTCTCCTCCGCCGCGGTGGCCGCCTCGGCGATGTTGGTGGCGATCTCGCTGCTGCCGCCGGCCGCCTCGGAGACGCTGCGGTTCATCTGACTGGCGAACTTCGGCTTGGCCGCGGTCACCAGGGCGGAGCTATCGGTCAGCCGGCCGACGTGGACGCGACCAGGGCGACGACCGCCACCACCAGGTGCACCGTGGCGCGTAAGTACCGCGCGGTCGGCGAATCAGCGACGAGGCGGCACGGGCTCCATCATCCACGCGGATCCGCACCGGTCGGGGCCGAACCACCCACCGTTGCCGCCGTGACGGACGGGATGCCCTCGGGTCGCCTCACGCGCCGATGGCGTCCCGCCGGGCGGTGCCGATCCCGGTGTCGGCCCCGCTCCCGGCACCGACGGCCGCCCCAGCACCAGCACCGCTCCCGGCCCCAGCACCGCTCCCGGCCCCAGCACCGCTCCCGGCCCCAGCACCGCCCTGAGCCCCAGCGCCGCCCCCGGCACCAGCACCGCCCTCAGCCCCAGCACCGCCCCCGGCACCAGCGCCACCCCCGGTACCGGCGAATTCGGCCAGGCGGCCGGTCACGTCCTCCTCCAGCGCCGCCCGGTGACGCCGCGCGAGCTCGCGCAGCTCGTTGATCCGGTCCAGGGCCGCGGCACGCTTCGCGGTCAGTCCGGCGATCGCCTCAGCGTGGGCGTGCCGGGCGTCCGCCAGGATCGTCGAGGCCCGCAGCTCCGCGTCGCTGACCAGCTGCGCGGCCTTGGTGGCGGCCTGCTCCAGCAGCGCCTGCGCCTGCCGGCGTGCCTCGGCGACGTGCTCGTCGGCGGTCCGGCGCGCGGCTTCGACCATGCGCGAGCCGGCCGGCTGCGTCGCCGGGACCGGGGCCGCCGCTCGGGCCTGCGCCAGCTCGTCCCGCAGAGCCCGCAGCTCCTCCTCGGCGCGCAGCCGGTCCAGTTCCGCCCGGCGGACCCGTTCGGCGAGGTCGTCGTGCGCGAGCTGGTCGCTGAGCGCGCGGTTCTCGGCCGCCAGCCGCCGCATCTCGCCGGCCACGTCGTCCAGGAACGCGTCGACCTCGTCCTCGCTGTATCCGTGTGCGCCGGCGGCCGGCCGCCGGAACGCGACGCTGTCTATCTCGGCCGGGGTGAGCGGCACGGCGACACCTGCCTTCCCTGAGACTCCGCCCGCCGCCGTGCCTGGTACGACCGGCGGGAGCCGCGCCCTCCAGGGCCACCGCGTCCCGGTCGGGGCGGTCCGGCGGCGCGCAGCGACAGCCGCGATCCGGATGACCGGCCACTCAGGCGGGTCGACGTCGTTCCGAAGTACACCCGGCACCCTGTCCAATGTCAACATCGCGTCGCGGAGGCACCCCGTCTGCGTGACGACGGCACCGGCCGCCGCAGTCCCCCGGGCATCCCGCATTCACCGCCGACAATCGCGGGCGGTAGCACCGCCGGTGCACAGCGTCACCGCAAGTGCCCGATCGATCCGGATAGGTCAGGACTGGGAGGAATCATCGGTACGGGCGGTTCGGGGTTCCAAACCCGCCGGAGTGTCGGACACCCCACTCCGGCGGTTCACGCCTCGACCTGCCGGGAGCCGAGCACCTCACCGACTCCGGCCAGCAGCTCCGCCGCGGTGAACGGCTTCTGCACGATCCGGGCGTCCGGGCCGAGGTGGTACTCCCGGCGCACCTCGACGTCGCTGTAGCCGGACATGAACAGCACCCGCAGGTCCGGCCGGCGTGACCGCACCTGCTCGGCGAGCGCCGGGCCGGAGCGGCCGCGCAGCACGACGTCGAAGATGATCAGGGAGACGTCGCTCAAGTCGTCGTCGAGCAGCGGGTCCTCGAGCGCGGCGGCCCGGTAGCCGTTGTCCCGGAGGATGCGGACCACCAGGTCCCGTACGAATTCGTCGTCCTCGACCACCAGGATCAGCTCACCGTGGCCGGGGGCCGGCCCGGCGGCCGGGTCGTGGCCGGCGGTCTCCGCCGTCGCGGCCGAGGGCAGCAGGATCCGGAACGTCGTGCCGCATCCCGGCGCGGACTCCACGCCGATGGTGCCGCCCGCCTCGTCGACGATGCCGTACACGGTGGCCAGCCCGAGCCCGGTGCCCCGGTCGGGCGGCTTGGTGGTGAAGAACGGCTCGAAGAGCCGGTCGCGCACCTCGGCGGTCATCCCGGTGCCGGTGTCGCTGACCGTCAGCCGGACATAGCGGCCCGGCGGCAGCCCCGAGGACGATCGCTCGTCCAGGTTCAGCCAGTCGGTCTCGACCACCACGACACCGCCGTCGGGCATCGCGTCACGCGCGTTGATCACCAGGTTGAGCAGGATCTGATCGAGCCGCCCGCGGTTGGCGCGGACCGGCATGCATCCCGGGCCAGGATGGCAGACCAGCCGGATGTTCTCGCCGATGGTGCGTTCCAGCAGCTCGCCGGCCTCGGCCACCACCCGGTTGAGGTCGAGGATCTCCACCCGGGTGGGCTCCCGCTTGGCGAACACCAGCAGCTGCCCGGTCAGCGCCTTGGCCCGGTCCGCGGCGCCGCGGATCCGCGTCACGTCCTCCGCGGCCTGCCCGCTGACCTCCTCGGCGAGGAAGTCGGCGTGGTTCAGGATGATCGCCAGCAGGTTGTTGAAGTCGTGCGCGATCCCGCCGGCGAGCTGGCCCAGGCTTTCCAGCCGGGCGGCCCGCGCGGACCGTTCCTGGGCCCGCCGCTCCTCGGTGACGTCGCGTTCGGTGGCGGCCGCCGCGACCACCACGCCGTTCTCGTCACGGATCGGCCAGACGGTGACCGAGACCAGGAACGGCGTGCCGTCCGCGCGGACCCGGTCCGCCTGCTCCAGGTGCACCTGCTCGCCGTGGGCGAGCCGGGCCAGCACGTCCTCCAGGACGCCGACGCTCTCCGGCGGCAGCAGGTCGGCGCACCGCTGGCCGACGGCCTCGCCGGCCGACCAGCCGTAGATCCGTTCCGCGCCGCCGTTCCAGGCGGTGACGGTGCCGTCCAGGGTGCAGGTGATGATCGCGTCGGTGGACTGCTCGGCGACCGCGGCGAACATCTCGCGGGCCGTGGCCGCGTCGGTCGCCACCCGCAGCGCCCGCCGGTGATGGCGGGCCAGCAGCCAGCAGACCACGGTGGAGCAGATCGTCAGCAGCATCCGGTCGATCTGCGCGCCGGTGCCGAGCAGGCCCTGCCAGGAGGAGACCGCGAAGCCGGCGGCCAGCGCGTAGCCCCCGACCGCCAGCACCGCCGCCGGGCTCGCCGCCGGGGCGGCCAGCGCCGGGGCGACCGCCACCATGCCGAAGCCCAGGGCATCCGCCGGCAGCGCCGCCGCGACCGCGGCGAGCACGGTCACCGACGCCACCGCGACCGTCACGTACGACATGCGCGGTCGCCCTCGCGGGTCCGCTGCCGCCGCCGCTGGCTTGCTCACGGGAGCGCCCCCTTTGCGAAGCTGATCCCGATGGCGAGAGCTTTCCCGTAGCGTAAACCTCCGCCGGTCGAGCCGGGTTCGCATGGCCGCAGGTGGCGGCAGGCACCAGCCGCCGCCGGAGGAGGAAGGGGTCACGATGGCGACGTGCAATCTGTGCCCGCCGGGCCGGCGGGACATCCCGGACGGTGAGATCGACGAGCACCGGCGCACCGCCCACCCGGAGGTCGCCGCCGACGGCACCCGGAAGACCGACGGCAGCCGGATCGTCGCGGACTCGGCGACCGACGACCACGCGCAGGACTGAACCGGTCAGCGAACCCGGCCGCGCCGCGCCGCGGTGATGTCCCAACCGGCCGCAGCGCCGGCCCCGTGCCGGACTGAACCGGTCACGCGCCGCGGTGATGTCCCAACCGGCCGCAGCGCAGCGCCGGCACCGTGCCGGACTGAACCGGTCAGCGAACCCGGCCGCGCCGCGCCGCGGTGATGTCCCAACCGGCCGCGGCGCCGGCCCCGTGCAGGACGGCGAGGCGCGCCCCCGCGCCACGCGGCGCCGGATCCGGCCGCCGTGCCGGCACCGCCGCGACGACGTGCTCCGGGACCAGCACGCTGACATCGACCGCTGCGGCCACCCGGCGCACCGCCTCGTGCAGGGCGGCCAGCGCGGCGCGCCGGTCCCCCGCGCCCCGGCAGCCGGCCAGCGCCGCCTGGACCCGCGCGTCCCCGGCGACGGCGGCGAGACTGACCGGGCAGGCGGGCATCCGCTGCTCGAACACCGCGTCGCGCCGGTCACGGTGGCCCAGCGACACTCGATAACAGTCGGCGAGCAGGGCCGGCACGCCGGCCGCCGGAACCGGCAGCGACGGCTCGGTGCAGCCGTCCAGCCACACCTGCGCCCCGCTGGGCTCGTCCTGGTCGAGCAGCTCGGCGAGCTCGACGACCGGCCGCTCGGCGGCACAGTCGTGGACCACGTGCAGGACGTCGCCACAGCCGTACATCACCGCCCGGCTGTCCGGCGCGGCCGGCTCCCGCGCCGGCTGCCGGTCGATCGCGCCGCCCGGCCCGGCGCACGCCGCCACCCGGGGCGCGGCGCGCCGCTCCAGCGCCGCGGCGGCGTCCTGGAGCAGGTCGAGCCACCGGTCCGGGTCCCGGCGCAGGGACAGCGCGCGGGCGCCCCGGCGCTGGCACTCCCGGGTGATCCGGTCCAGGCACGCCTCGATGTCGTGGCGGCGCAGTTCGCCCAGCCGCGCGGCGAGCCGCTCCGGCCCGGGCGGCGGCGGCAGGCTCGACACCCGGGCGATCAGGGCGTCGACCCGGGCCAGCCGCTGCCCGACGCGCTCCAGCTCGGCACGGTACCCGTGCTGCCGGGCCGCCCGGCACGCCCGCAGGCCGATCACCTGGAACTCGGCGGCCCGCCGCCGGAACGCCTCGGTCGCCGGGGTCACCGGCTGCGGCGGACCGGGGTGTCCGGCCGGCCCCGGCGGGTGCGGCAGCGGCTCGCCCGCACCGACCGGCGCGGGCGTGCGGATCCCCGGCGCGAGCAGCGTCGCGGCGGCCGGCGACTCCCGGGAGCGTGGGGCGGGCGGCTGCCACGCCCGCGGCGGCCCGCTCCGGTACGGCTGATCCAGGCCCATCGGCTCATGGGGTCTCATGCGAACCTCCGGCGTCGGACGTCGCATATCAGCCTGGCAGAACGGCCCGGTCGGCGGAACGACCGATCTGCGACAGCGGCGGTCGCGGATCCACCCCCCGACCGTGCGCCGAGGTTGATTCGCGCGCGCCGGGGTATCGGGCGGGAATGCGTCTCACCGTCAACGGGGTCCAGCACCACCTGGTCGGCCTGGACCCGCGCACCACCCTGCTCGACGCGCTGCGGGAGCGGCTGCACCTGACCGGCGCCAAGAAGGGCTGCGACCACGGCCAGTGCGGGGCCTGCACGGTGCTGCTGAACGGGCGCCGGGTCAACAGCTGCCTGATCCTGGCGATCACCCAGCAGGACGCCGAGGTGACCACCATCGAGGGGCTCGGGCATCGTGGCGAACCACACCCGGTGCAGCGGGGCTTCCTCGAACACGACGGCTTCCAGTGCGGCTACTGCACGCCGGGGCAGATCTGCTCGGCGGTCGGCATGCTCGACGAGGTGGCCCGCGGCTGGCCGAGCGCGGTGACCGGCGACGGCGACGCGGACCCGCTCAGCGACGCGGAGATCCGCGAGCGGATGAGCGGCAACCTGTGCCGCTGCGGGGCGTACCCGAACATGGTGCCGGCGATCCGGCAGGCGGCGGGCCGGTGAAGACGTTCGCGTACCGCGCCGCCACCGGGCTCGCCGACGGGCTGGAGCCCGGGGCGGTCTTCCTGGCCGGCGGCACGAACCTGGTCGACCTGATGAAGCTGGGCGTGGCCACCCCGGACGTGCTCGTCGACGTGAACCGGCTGCCGCTGCACGAGGTGAGCAAGCTGCCGGACGGCGGGCTCCGCGTCGGCGCCGGCGTACGCAACAGCGACCTCGCCGCGGACCCCCGGATCCGCACCGGCTACCCGGCGCTGAGCCAGGCCCTGCTCGCCGGCGCCTCCGGGCAGCTGCGCAACATGGCCACGACCGGTGGCAACCTGCTGCAGCGCACCCGCTGCCGGTATTTCATGGACGCCTCGATGCCGTGCAACAAGCACACGCCCGGCTCGGGCTGCCCGGCCCGCGACGGCGACCACCGCAACCTGGCGATCCTGGGCGGCTCACCGGCGTGCATCGCGACGCACCCGTCGGACATGGCCGTCGCGCTCGCCGCCCTGGACGCGGTGGTGCGCGTCGACGGCCCGGCCGGGGCGCGCGCCGTCACGGTGACCGAGCTGCACCGGCTGCCCGGCGACACCCCCGAGCGGGACACGACGCTGCAGCACGGCGAGCTGATCACCGCGGTGGACCTGCCGGCGCTGCCGGTCGCGGCCCGCTCGGCGTACCGCAAGGCCCGCGACCGCGCGTCCTACGCGTTCGCCGTCGGTTCGGTCGCCGCCGCCCTGCAGACCCGCGACGGCCTGGTCGAACAGGTGCGCCTGGCGTTCGGCGCGGTGGCGCACAAGCCGTGGCGGGCGTACACCGCCGAACAGGCGCTGCGCGGCCGGCCGGCGACCCGCGCGTCGTTCCTGGCCGCCGCGGACGCCGAGCTGGAGGCCGCGCGGCCGTTGCGGGACAACGCGTACAAGGTCCCGCTGATCCGCAATCTCACCGCCGCGGTGCTGACCGCCCTGACCGGGGAGGACCGATGACGACGACGACTCCGCGGGCGGTCGGCGCGCCGCTGGCCCGCCTGGAAGGACCCGCGAAGGTCTCCGGCGCGGCCCGGTACGCCGCGGAATATCCGCAGGACGAGCCGGCGTACGGCTGGATCGTGCCGTCCCCGGTCCCGCGCGGGCGCCTCAACGCGGTCCTCAGCGACCCGGCCGAGGAGAACGTGCTCGCCGTGCTCTGGTACGGCAACGCCCCGGAACTGGCCGGCGCCGACGACCCGGAGCTGGCCGTCCTGCAGTCCGACCGGATCAGCTACCGCGGCCAGCCGGTCGCCCTGGTGGTGGCCGCGTCGCTGGAGGCGGCCCGGCACGCCGCCCAGGTCGTCCAGCTGGACATCACCGCCGAGGACCACGACGTCGAACTGCGCACCGACCACCCGGGCCTGTACACGCCGGAGAAGGTCAACCCGGCGTTCCCGGCCGAGACCGCCGAGGGTGACGTCGAGGCGGCGCTGGCCGCGGCGCCGGTGACGGTCGACGTCACCTACTCCACCCCGGCGCTGCACAACAGCCCGATGGAACCGCACGCCACGATCGCCCGCTGGCACGGCGACGAGCTGCTCGTGTACGACTCGAACCAGCACCCGTCCGGGGTGGCCGCCACCCTGGCCACCGTCTTCGGGTTGCCGCCGGAGCGGGTACGGGTGATCACCGAGCATGTCGGCGGCGGTTTCGGATCCAAGGGCACCGCCCGCCCGAACGCCGTGCTGGCCGCGCTGGCCGCCCGGGTCACCGGCCGGCCGGTGCAGGTCGCGCTCCCCCGGCAGGCGATGTTCAGCCTGGTCGGGCACCGCACCCCGACGATCCAGCGGATCCGTCTCGGCGCCGGCCCGGACGGCACCCTGACCGCGATCGACCATCAGGCGTACTCGCAGACCAGCCGGCTGTTCGAGTTCGCCGAGCAGACCGCAGTGGCGACCCGGCACATGTACGCCGTACCGGACCGGCGCACCGGCCACCGCGTCGTCCGCCTGGACATGCCCACGCCCCGGTGGATGCGCGCGCCCGGGGAGGCGCCCGGCATGGCGGCGCTGGAGTGCGCCCTCGACGAGCTCGCCACGACGCTCGGGGTGGACCCGGTCGAGCTGCGGATCCGGTCGTCGGCCGGCAACCCCGGCTACCTGCGGTGCCTGCGCGCCGGCGCGGAACGCTTCGGCTGGGCCGGCCGGGATCCGCGGCCGGCCCGGCGGCGCGACGGTGACTGGTGGATCGGGACCGGGGTGGCCGGCGCGACCTATCCGGCGATGGCCCAGCCGTCCGCGGCCCGGGCGCGGGCGCTCGGCGACGGCCGGTTCGAGGTGGCGATCGCGGCCGCCGACCTGGGCACCGGAGCGCGTACCGTGCTGGCCCAGATCGCCGCGGACGAGCTGGGCGTGCCGGTCGAGCGGGTGCGGATCCGGATCGGCGACAGCACGCTGCCGCAGGCGTCGGTGGCGGGCGGCTCCTCGGGCAGCGCCTCGTGGGGCTGGGCGGTCACCGGCGCCTGCCGTGAGCTGCGCGAATCCGGCCGGGACGAGGTGTTGTTCGACACCACCGAGCTGCTGCGGCGAGGCGAGCGGGAACAGCGGCACGCCTTCGGCGCGCACTTCGCCGAGGTCCGCGTCGACGCGGTCACCGGTGAGATCCGGGTGTCCCGCCTGTACGGCATGTACGACGCCGGGCGCATCCTGAACCCGCGTACCGCCCGCAGCCAGTTCCTCGGCGGCATGATCATGGGGATGGGCATGGCCCTGCACGAGGAGGGCGTGCTGGACCCGTCGGTCGGCGCCTGGGTCAACCACGACCTGGCCGAATACCACATCCCGGCGCACGCCGACGTGGAGCGGATCGAGGCGGAGTGGCTCGACGAGCCCGCGGACGAGCAGCTCAACCCGATGGGCAGCAAGGGCATCGGGGAGATCGGCATCGTGGGTTCCCCGGCCGCCATCCTCAACGCCGTCTGGCACGCCACCGGGGTCCGGATCCGCGACTTCCCGGCCCGGCTGGACAAGCTGCTGCCCGCCCTGCCGCCGGAGTAGGCCCGCCGCTCGGTACCGCCCTCCGCGCGCCCCGGGCCCGCCGCTCGGTACCGGCCGCCGCGCGCCCCGGGCCCGCCGCTCGCCCGCACGCGGCGCGGCACCGGCGGCCGGACGTCCCGGCGGGGCGCCGGGGCCGCCGTCACCGCCCCGCGCCGACCGTTCATCATGGTCGGGACGGAAGGGAGCGGCACGGTTGGACCTGAGCGACGCACGTGAGCTCGCCGTCGGCCTGATGGCCCGGCACCGGCTCACCGGATGGCGGCTGACCTTCGACGACGCCAAGACCCGTGCCGGGGTGTGCCGGGCCGACCGCAAGGAGATCGGCCTCTCCCGCCCGCTGGTCCGGCTGTACTCGCCCGAACAGGTGACCGAGACGGTGCTGCACGAGATCGCGCACGCCCTCGCCGGTCCGCGCCACGGTCACGACGCGGTGTGGCGGGCGACGGCGATCCGCATCGGCTGCTCCGGGCGCCGCTGCGTACCGGAGGAGGCGCCCCGGGTGGCCGGCGCGTGGACCGGGGTGTGCCGGGCCGGGCACCGCACCACGGCACACCGCCGGCCGGTCCGGGTGCGGTCGTGCCGCCGGTGCTCGCCGGCGTTCGACCGGTCCGCGCTGTTCGCCTGGACCTACCGGGAGCATCCGGCCCCGATGCATCCGGACTACGTGGCCGAGCTGGCCCGGATCCGGGGCGCCGCCGCCGCGCCGCCGTTCCGGCCGCGGGTCGGTGACCGGGTACGGCTCAAGGGCGGCGGCAGGTACGGCGGCCTGGTCGGCACCATCGTCAAGCAGGGCCGGACCCGCTACCAGGTGCAGACCCGCCCGGGCCTGCTGAACGTCCCGTTCGCCCTGGTGGAGCCGGTCACTTCGCCCTGACGCGGCGCCGCTTGCCGCGCGCCACCGCCCCGGCCGGCCCACGCCACCGTCCCGGCCGGCCCACGCCACCGTCCCGGCGCGGCGCACGCCACCGTCCCGGCGCGGCGCACGCCACCGCCCCCGGCCCACGCCACCGTCCCGTCCCGGCCCGGCCCACGCCACCGCCCCGGCCCGGCCCGCGCCACCGCCCCGGCCCGGCCCGCGCCACCGCCCCGGCGCGACTGCGGAGCCGGGCCGCCCCGGAACCCTCAACCCGGCACGCCGGCGGCCGACTAGGGGTCAGCACGCCTCCAGCGTGTTCAACTCGGGGAGATCTGCATGCGTATCCGCGACGTGAGTGTCGGCAAACGCCTCGGCACGTCCTACCTTGTCCTGACCACACTGATCGTCACCTCGGCCGGAGTCGGCTGGTGGGGGCTGCGGCAGCAGGCCTCGGCCCAGCGGGAGCTGGCCGCGCTGGAGCGGGTGCGCGACGACATCCAGGCCGTCAAGTACAACGCCGCCGACGTGACCGGCTGGCAGGGCCTGGTGGTCGCGGACGCGGGCGCGTTCGGCTACGCGTACGCGACGGGCCCGGACGGTTTCAACCGGCAGGGCGAGATGAAGAGTAAGGACGCCATCTACGCCGGGCTGGAGGCCACCGACACGACCGCCATGACCGCGGCCGAGCGGGCGCAGTTCGCCAAGCTGAAGCCGGCCTGGGACGATTTCTTCGACTGGGACGAGCAGGTCATGCGGTGGCTGGCGGCGGATACCCGCGCGGCCCGGGCCAAGGCGATGACCAGCATCAACGGCGGTGAGGCGTCGGAGGCGTACGGGGAGGTGCTGGACATCACCGCGGCGCTGGACGAATCGGTCAACACCCGGGTGGAGGCGGTGCGCGCCGACGTCGAGCAGACCCGCGACGCCGCGGTGCGGATGATGGTCGTCGCGCTGGCCCTCGCGGTGGTGCTCGGGGTGCTGATGGGCGTCTGGGTGACCCGCTCGGTGACCGGTCCGCTGGCGAAGGTGCTGGCGGCGCTCAAGCGGCTCGCCGGCTACGACCTCACCGCCCGCGTCGACCTGGACCGCCAGGACGAACTGGGGGTGCTCGGCGACGCGGTGAACCGTACCGCGCAGTCGCTGCGCGACACGGTGTCGGCCATCGCCGGGCACGCCGGCACGGTGTCGGCCGCCTCGCACGAGCTGTCGGAGGTGTCCGCGCGGATCGCCGCCGCCAGCGCCGAGATGAACTCGCAGGCTAACGCGGTCGCGACGTCGGCCGACCACGTCTCCGGCAACGTGCAGACGCTGCAGGCCGGCAGCTCCGAGATGACCCTGGCGATCGACGAGATCGCCCGGAACGCGGGCGAGGCCGCGCAGGTCGCCGGGGAGGCGGTCGGCGTGGTGGAGCGGACCAACCAGACCGTCGGCAAGCTGGGCGAGTCGTCCGCCGAGATCGGCAACGTCGTCAAGATGATCACTTCGATCGCCGAGCAGACGAACCTGCTGGCGCTGAACGCGACGATCGAGGCGGCCCGCGCGGGTGAGCTGGGCAAGGGCTTTGCGGTGGTGGCCGGTGAGGTGAAGGAGCTGGCGCAGGAGACGGCCAAGGCGACCGACGAGATCGGCCGGCTGGTCCAGGCGATCCAGGCCGACTCCTCGGACGCGGTCGGCGCCATCGGCCAGATCGGCGCCGTGGTGTCCCGGATCAGCGACTTCCAGACGCTGATCGCGGCGGCCGTCGAGGAGCAGACCGCCACGACCAGCGAGATGGGCCGCAACGTGGCCGAGGTGGCCGACAGCAGCACGACCATCGCGACCAGCATCGCCGGGGTGGCGACCGCGGTCGGCACCACCACGACGGTGGTCAACCAGGCTCAGGAGAACGCGGCGAACCTGGCCCGCACCAGCAGCGAGCTGCGCGAGCTGGTCGCCGGCTTCAAGCTCTGAGCAGCGGCAGCAGCTGATCGCCCTGCCTGCCGATCTCCGGCAGGTAGGGCGTGTCGGACAGCACGAAGTGGCTGATGCCCAGGTCCTGGTACCTGCGCAGGGACTTGGCGACGTCCGCGGCGGAGCCGACCAGCCAGGTGGTGCCGGCGCCGCCGCCACCGAAGCGGCCCGGCGCGGTGTAGAGGTTGTCGTCGAGGACCTCGCCGCGCGCGGCCAGGTCGAGCAGCCGCTGCTGGCCGACGGCGCCGTGCCGGATCGGGTCCGCCTCCTGCCGGCGGGCCATCTCGGCGACCTTCGCCTCCGCGTCGGCCCAGGCCTGCTCGGTGGTGTCGCGGACCAGCGTGGTGACGCGCAGGCCGAATTCCAGGGGCGGATGTTCGCGGCCCAGCTCGGCGCTGAGCGTCCGGAGACGTTCGATCCGCTCCCGTACGCCGTCGAGCGGCTCGCCCCAGAACAACTGCACGTCGGCCTCGGCCGCGGCGACCCGCTCGGCGGCAGCCGAGGCGCCGCCGAAGTACAGCCGCGGCGGCTGGGCCGGGCGCGGCACCACGGTGGCGCCGGCCACCTGGAAGTGCTCGCCGTGATAGGTGACGTCCGTGGTGGCCCACAGCCGGCGGACGATGCGCAGGAACTCGCGGGTCCGGGCGTACCGGTGGGCCTGGTCGCCCTCGGTGTCGCCGTAGGCGGCGAGGTTGTCCTTGCCGGACACGATGTTGATCAGCACCCGTCCGCCGGTCAGGTGCTGCAGTGTGGCGGCGGCCGAGGCGAAGTGCGCGGGCCGCCAGTACCCGGGCCGGGCCGCGATCAGCGGCCGGAACGTCGTGGTGCGCGCGGCCAGCGCGGTGGCGACGGTGAACGTGTCCGGCCGGCCCCAGCCGGTGCCGATCAGCGCGCCGCCCCAGCCGTGCCGCTCGCAGGCGCGGGCGTGCTCGGTGAGCGTGTCGAGGCTGTTGTGCCCGGTCACCACGTCGTCGCCGCGGTGACCGGGACGGTCCTGGTTGGGGATGTACCAGAGAAATTCGGAACCCATCAGCGCGCCCTCCCGGTTTTTCCTACCTCCTCTATAGCTAATATATGAATCAGGTCCGGCGCCACCCCCGCCCGCGAAACGCGTCGTGATCTCCAGCGGATCCCGGCCGGCAGGAGCCCCATGTCCGACACGCTCGTCACCGATCGCTACGGCGACCCCGACGCCCGCCTCGGCGTGCTCACCGACACCCTGCGCCTGCAACTGGCGCGCCGGTCGGTGCGCCGCTTCACCGCCCGCGACGTCACCGAGGACGAGCTCATCGCGCTGATCGCCGCCGCCCAGTCGGCGCCCACCTCGTCGAACCTGCAGCCGTGGAGCGTGATCGCGGTCCGCGATCCGAAGCGGCGCGCCCGGCTCGCCGCGCTCGCCGGCGAGCAGATCTTCGTCGAGCGGGCGCCGTTGCTGCTGGTCTGGATCGCCGACCTGGGCCGGGCCCGCCGCCTCGGCGAGCGCGCCGGGACCGCGGTCGCCGCCGCCGACTACCTGGAGAGCACACTCATCGGCTTCGTCGACACCGCGCTCGCCGCCCAGAACGCGGTGCTCGCCGCCGAGTCACTCGGCCTGGGCTCGGTCTTCGTCGGCGCGTTCCGCAACCACCCGGAGCGGGTCGCGGCCGAGCTGCGCCTGCCGCCGCACACGGTCGCGGCGTTCGGCCTGGCCGTCGGCGAGCCGGACCCGTCCGAGGCGGCCGGCGTCAAGCCGCGGCTGCCGCAGGCCGCGGTGCTGCACCGGGAGGTGTACGACGCGGCCGCCGCCGACGCGCACATCCCGGCCTACGACCGGCGACTGGCCGCCTACCACCGCCGGTACGGCCTGGGCGGCGACTGGAGCCAGCGGGTGCTGACCCGGCTGCGTGGCCCGGAGTCGATGGCCGGCCGCCACCGCCTGCGCGAGATCCTCGACCGCCTCGGCCTGCCGTCGCGCTGATCACGCCGCCCGGCGATGCGCATGACGCAGAATCGGTGGGTGGCGTTCCGTGGCTGGCCGGTCGAGGCCCTCGAGTTCTACGAGGGACTCGCCGCCGACAACTCCAAGACGTACTGGACCGAGCACCTGGCGTTCTACGAGGACCGGGTGCGCGGGCCGATGCGGGAGCTGCTCGCCGAGCTGGAGCCGGAGTTCGGACCGGGCAAGATCTTCCGGCCGTACCGGGACGTGCGCTTCAGCAAGGACAAGTCGCCGTACAAGACGCACCTGGGCGCGTGGCTGGCGCTCGGCGGGTACATCCAGCTGTCCGCGGACGGGCTGGCCGCCGGCTCCGGCGCCTACCGGATGGAGCCCGACGAGCTGGACCGGTACCGCCGCGCGGTGGCCGGCGAACGCACCGGCACCGAGCTGACCGAGCTGATCGCGGCCATCGAGAGCGGCGGGATCGGCGTACGCGGGCACGACAGCCTCAAGACCGCGCCCCGTGGCTATCCACGCGATCATCCACGGGTCGCGCTGCTGCGCCACCGGGGCCTGACCACCTGGATCGAGTGGCCGCCGGCCGCCTGGCTGGGCACCGCGGCGGCCCGGAACCGGATCGCCGGCTTCCTGCGCGCCAGCCGGCCGCTGCGGCAGTGGCTGGAGGCCAACGTCCGGTCGTGATCGCACGGGACGCGGCGGAGAGCCTGCGGGCGGGGCCCTCAGGTCGTACCGGATCGGTGCGTTTCCCCTGGACGCACCGCGACCGGAAGCCGGTCGCGGTCGTCGGCAGCCGCGTGCGCCGCCTGGCCGTTTCAGGTCAGGGCCGCTGGTGTCCATCGCCGGGCTCTGTCGGTGGCCGCAGCGGGCGCCGACGATGGTCCCAGCGTCGCTGAGCGCCCCTCGACGCGCCGGGGCCGCGTTCGCGGCCGCCGAGCGTAGAGGAGATCAGGTGGAATTCCGCGTCCTCGGGCCGATCGAGGCCTGGAGCGCCGACCGGCCGGTGGAGCTGGGCGGCGGCAAACCGCGCGCGCTGCTCGGCGCGCTGCTGGTCGAACGGGGCCGGGTGGTGCCGGTTAACCGGCTGATCGACGCGATCTGGGACGAACGGCCGCCGGCTACGGCGCGGGCGCTGGTGCAGACCTACGTTTCCGGGCTGCGCAACCGGTTCAAGGCGTACGGCGGCGGCTCCGTGATCCTCACCAAGCCGTGGGGCTACCTCGCCGACCTGGCCGCTCCCCGCCTGGACCGGGACGTCTTCCTGCGAACCGTCGGGGACGCGCGGGCCGCGGCCGGCGACGGCCGGCACCACCACGCCGCCGCGCTGTACCGCGAAGCGTTGTCGCTGTGGCGCGGGCCGGCACTGGTCGGCGCCACGACCGGGCCGCTGCGCAGCGAGGCCGCCCGCCTGGACGAGCTGCGGCTGGAGGCGGTCGAGGAGCGCGTGGCGGTGGACCTCGCCGTCGGCCGGCTGGCGGAACTGGCCGGTGAGCTCGCCGCGCTGCTCGCCCGTCACCCGCTCCGCGAACGCCTGCGCGGCCAGCTCATGATCACTCTGTTCCGGCTGGGGCGGCAGGCGGACGCGCTGGCGGTGTACCGCGAAGGGCGCCGGATCCTGCGCGACGAGCTGGGTGTCGAGCCGGGCGTCGAGTTGTCCGCCGTGCACAGCGCTGTACTGCGCGGCGACGCCCGGCTGCTCGGCGCGCCCGCTCCGGCACCGCCCGCACCGGCCCCGGCCACATCGCCCGCGAGCGCACCGGCCCCGACCACATCGCCCGCGAGCGCATCGCCCGCGAGCGCATCGGCCCCGACCACATCGGTCGCGCTGACCGGCGGGCGGACGGGGAGCACGACCGCTGCGGCGGGCACACCGGTGACCGCGCAACCCACCGCGCCGTCCCGGCGGCCGGAGCCCGCGCCGCCCCGGCCCCTCGCGCCCGCGCAGCTGCCGCCCGCCCCGGGCGACTACACCGGCCGCGCCGACGAGCTCGCCGCCCTGCTCGCGTCGGCGGCCTCGGCCGAGCGGTCCGGCCGGATGCCGGTCCACGTGGTCACCGGCGCCGCCGGCGTCGGCAAGACCGCCCTGGCCCTGCACGCCGCGCATCAGCTTGCCGCCGGCTACCCGGACGGCCAGCTCTACGCGCAGCTCGGCGGCACCGCCGACGCGGCGGCCGAACCCGCGGCCGTGCTCGCCGCCCTACTGAGGACGCTGGGCGCCCCGGCGGGTCCGCTGCCGGACAGCGTCGCCGAGCGTGCCGCGCAGATGCGCACCCTGCTGTCCGGGCGGCGGGTGCTGCTGCTACTCGACGACGCGCGGGACGAGGAGCAGATCGGGCCGCTGCTGCCCGGCGCCGCCGGCTGCGCCGTGCTGATCACCTCCCGCAACCGGCTCGCCGGGCTGCCGGTGACCGGGCGCACCGAGCCGGACGTGCTCCCGGTCGGCGCCGCCACGGAGCTGCTGGCCGGGATCGCCGGGGACGACCGGGTGCGGGCCGAACCGGAGGCCGCCCGGCGCATCGTCGTGGCCTGCGACGGCCTGCCGCTGGCCGTCCGGATCGCCGGCGCCCGCCTGGCCGCCCGGCGCCGATGGCCGCTCACCGTGCTCGCCGACCGGCTCGCCGCCGAGCACCGCCGGCTCGACGAGCTGACCCTGGGCTCCGGCGGCGTCCGGGCGAGCCTCGAACCGGCCCACCGCGGGCTGTCCGCGGACGCGCGCGCGGCCCTGGGTTGGCTCGGGCGCTCCGCCGCCGCCGACTTCGCGGCCTGGGTCCTCGCCCCGGCGCTGCGCGTCGGCGAGGTGGCCGCCGAGGCGCTCGTCGAGGCCCTGGCCGACGCCCACCTGCTCACCTGCACCGGGGTGGACGGGGCCGGGCAGGTCCGCTACCGGATGCCGGGTCTGGTCCGGCTCTACGCCCGCGAGCGGGCCGCCGACCCCGCTGACGACGTGCAGGCGCTGGCCGCCCGGGTCGCCGAGCTGGCCACCCGGGCGTCCCCAGCCTGGTCCGACGAGCTGCGGATGCACCGTCCGCAGCCGCCGGCGCCGGCCGTGACGGACCTGGACCGGCTGGTCGGCGACCGCCCCCGGCAGTGGGTGCGCGCCGAGCGGCTGACCGTCGCGGCGGCGGTGACGGCCGCGGCGGCACGCGGCGACGCCCGGATGACCGTTCACCTGGCCGCCACCCTGCGCGCCGCGTGCGGTCCGGACGCCGCGGCCGTGCGCCCGGCTCTGCGCACCGCCGGCGACGACCCGGACGACCGGGGCCTGCTGATGGGCGAGGAGGGCCTGCTGGAACTCGGGCTGCACCGTCCGGCCGGCGCGCTGCCGCTGCTGCGGGGCGCGCTGGACGCCTTCACCACGTCCGGCAACCGGCTCGGTCAGGCCCGGACGCTGGCCGCGCTCGGCGCTGCCGGGCGGCGGCTGGGCCGCTGCCCGGAGGCACAGCACCTGCTCGACCGCGCCACGGTGCTGGCCGGAGCGGACGATCCGGTCACCGCCGGCTGGGCCCGGCGGCAGGCCGCTCTGGCGCACCTGGACCGCGGTGACCCGGATGCCGCCGGTCGATGCCTGGCCGCGGCGCAGGAGCACTACCGGGCCGCCGGCAGCGAACGGGGCGTGGCCGCGGTCCTGCGGGTCGCGTCCCGCGCCCTGCTGGCCACCGGCGATCCGGCGGCCGCCCAGGAGCGCGCCGAGCAGGCGCGGGACGTGCTGCGCCGGCTGGGCGACGAGGACGGCGTCCGGGACACCGATCGGGAGCTGGCCGCGATCTGGGCCGAGCAGGGACGGCACGCGCCGGCCCGGCCGGTGCTGGAGGAGGCGTTGACGGCGGCCCGGTCCGGCGCCGACCCGGCCCGGGTGGCCGCCGCCGGGTACGCGCTGGGCCGGCTGCACCTGCTGGCGGGCCGGACCGCGGCGGCCCGGGACTGCCTGCGCGAGGCCCGCTCGGCCGCCGAGGTGTCCGCGCAGCCGGTGACCGCGGCCCGGATCGACGAGCAGCTCGCCGACGCGTACGACCGCGGCGGCGACGTGGTGGCGGCGGCCGCGCTGCGGGTCTCGGTCGCCGACGCCCTGCGGGTGTACGGCGCCGCCGGGCCCGGCTGACCATCCCGCTGCAGGAACGCTGCAATCCCGCTGCAGGAGCGCTGCAATCCCGCTGCGGATCCACTCCAGCCGACCTGGAGCGAATCTGCAGCGGGCCGGTCGAGATTGCTTCCCGTCACCCGGAAGCACCGACCTAAGGAATCTGGATGTCCGCCGCGTTTCGCCCCATGACCCGCCGTTCCCTGCTCCGCACGTTCGCACTCACCGCCGTCAGCACCTCCGTTCTCACCGTCGGTCTGGCACCGGCCGCGCTCGCCAGCGACCAGGGCGGCACGATCACCCGGGCCGAGGCCATCCAGCGTGGTCAGCGCTGGGTCAACCTGGGCGTGCCGTACTCGCAGAGCGACTACTACGGCGACGGCGACGGCCACACGTACCGGCAGGACTGCTCCGGCATGGTGTCGATGATGTGGCACCTGACGACCTCGCGGACCACGGCGACGTTCCGGGACTGGAGCGGCTGGACGAAGCTCGGCTCGTACAGCCAGCTCAAGACCGGCGACGCGCTGCTGGGCGACGGCCACATCGTGATGTTCGACAAGTGGACCGACTCGGCGCACACCCGGATGAAGATCTACCAGGAGCCGACGTGGGGCCGGTTCGCCGAGCACAAGACCGTCGCCGCCTCCTACTACACCCGTAACGGGTTCGTGCCGTACCGGTACGACAAGATCGTCGAGGACGCCAGCACGGGCACGCCGGACGCGCACGGGCCGCTCTACATGCGTACCCGGACCAGCGGCGGCGCGTGGGCGTCCAGCGCGACCCTGGCGGACAGCAACGAGGCGATCAGCGCCACCGCCTCGGCCACCCTCTCCGACGGCTCGCTGCACGTCTTCAACGTGATCCCGAACAGCGGCATCTGGTACCGCAGCCGCAGCGCGTCCGGGGCCTGGGGCGGCGCCACGAAGATCGACACCAACGGCAAGATCTCGGCGATCGCCGCCACCGGGCTGCCGGACGGCACGATCAACGTGCAGGCCGTGGTCCCGGGCAGCGGCGTCTGGAACCGTACCCGGTCCGCGGCCGGCGTCTGGGCCGGCTCGGCCGTCAAGATCGACGACAACGGTGACATCGTGAAGGTCTCCTCGGCCGGTCTCAAGGACGGCTCGTTGCAGGTGCAGACCCTGGTGCCGAACGCCGGTGTCTGGAACCGCACCCGGTCGGCGAGCGGCACCTGGGCGGCGTCGGCGGTGAAGATCGACGACAACGACGAGATCATCTCGATCGCGGCGGCCGCTCTGCCGAACGGCACCATGGAGTTCTTCGGCGTGGTCTCGGAGAGTGGCATCTGGAACCGCGGCCGCAGCGCCAGCGGTGTCTGGGACGCCTCGGCCACCAAGATCGACGAGAACGGCAGCATCGACGGCGTCTCGGCCGCCGGGCTGCCGAACGGCACCGTCGAGGTGACCGCGGTGCTCGCCGGCAGCGGCCTGTGGAACCGGGGCCGCAGCGCCGCCGGTGCCTGGGACGCCTCGGCCACCAAGATCGACGCCAACGGCAAGATCTTCGACACCTACACCGCGGGTCTCGCCGACGGCACCCTCTACGTCGGCGGCCTGGTCAACGTCGCCTGACCCAGCCCGTGACCACCTCGGCCCGACGATCGCCCCGGACCGAGCTCACACCCCCGGTCCCCGTGCCATCTCATGGCACGGGGACCGTTCCCCGCCGCGAAAGGTGGTCATGCCATGCACGCCGGCGACCCGTGCCGCGCGACGGCGGCCGCACCGGTCGCGGAGTGCGGGGAGCCACTGGTCGACGTGGCCGCCGTCGCGGCGCTGACCACCGCCACGCCCGGTCTGCGCCTGCGCGACGGGGTGGCCGACCGGTTGGTGATCGCCCAGATGGCCCTTCCCCCGGGATGCCGGCTCGTGCTGGTCACCGGACATGACACGACACCCGGCGGGCACCCCTGCCACCGCACCGGCGCCGCCGTCACCGTCCGGCTGCGGGCGCCCGGGGTCACCGCGGCCCGCTGGACCGGCCGGACGCTCACCCGGGCGCTCACCGCCGGTGGGTTGATCCGTCATCCGGGGACGAGCCGGCACTGGTCGTACGGCGACGCCTGCTGGGCGCGGGCCACCGGGGCGCAACACGCCCGGTACGGCCCGACCGACCTCCGCACCCAAGCGCACACCAGCGAGGAGCGCACATGAGAAGGACCACGACGTACACCGCGCTGGTCGGCGTCGCCTGCGCCACCCTGGCCGCACCGGCCGGCCCGGCGGTGGCGGCGACCGGCGACCATCTGATCCTGGCCGGCGACCACCGTTCCCACCGGATCCTGGCACTGGACCCGGCCGTGACCGACTGGAACGACCCGGGCGCGGTGAAGTGGCAGTGGGCGCCCACCACCGGACTCGGCTTCACCGCGGCCGAGGCGCAGGGCTTCGTCGGCGGCAACGACTTCCGGCTGCGCGACACCGCGGGCGGCCGGCGGGTCGTGGTGGTGGACGGGGGCGGGCTGGTCACCGTGGTGTCGTACCCGTCCGGCGTCCGGGTCTGGGCGAACCGGGACGCCACCGCCGCCGCCGACAACCGGCACTCCGCGGAGCTGCTGCCGGACGGCAACGTCGCGGTGGCCGCCAGCAATGCCGGCCACGTGCGGGTGTACGCCGCCTCGCAGGGCCCCGGCGCCACCACGTACGGCTCGTTCGCGCTGCCCGGCGCGCACGCGGCACTGTGGGATCCGCAGATCGGCCGGCTCTGGGTAGCCGGTGACACGCAGGTCACCAACAGCGCCGGCCAGACCGTCTGGACCGGTGTGCTCACCGCCCTCGAGGTGACCGGCTCACCGGCCGCGCCGGGCCTGCGCGAGGACGTGTCCCGGCGGCAGGTGCTGGACAGCCAGTGGGCGCACGACGTGTCGGCGGACGCGCAGGACCCGGGCAAGCTCTGGGTCACCACGAATGCGCGCACGTACCGGTACGACAAGGCCACCCGGCGGTTCCAGGCCGCCGGCGCCGCCTGGGACCGGCCGTTCGTCAAAGCCGTCGGCACCCAGCCGTCGGGCCAGGTCGTCGAGACGATGATCGACGTGCAGAAGAGCCCGCAGGGCGCCTGCTACCTCACCAACACGGAGAACTTCCGGAACTGGTGCACGGACACGGTCGACTTCTTCGGTCCGGACATGAGACGTACCCGGACCGGCGCGGCGTTCTACAAGGCCCGGGTGATGAACCCCGCCTACAGCGCGGACGACCAGAGCCTGCGCGGCAAGGTCTGGGACCGCACCCGTCCCGCCGCCGGGGACTGGTCCGGCGCCGCCACGCAGATCGACGGCAACGCGGCCATCCGCGACGTGGCGGCCACCGCCACGCCGGACGGCCGGATGCACGTGGTGACCCTGGTCCCCGGGAGTGGGCTGTGGGCCCGGACCCGCGGCGCGGACGGCGGGTGGACCGGCTCGGCCACCCAGCTGGACACCAACGGATCCGTCTCGGATGTGGCGCTCACCGGCGACTCCGCCGGACGGCTGCACCTGTTCGCGCTGATCCCGGGCAGCGGCGTCTGGTACCGCAAGCGCACCGCCGCCGGCGACTGGGACGACCATGCCGTGAAGATCGACGACAACGCGAGCATCGCCACCGTCGCCGCGGCGGCCAGCCCGGTCGCGAACACCGTGCATGTCTTCGGCCTGATCCCGGGCAGCGGCGTCTGGCATCGCAGCGGCACCACCGCCGGGGTGTGGGACGCCGGCGCGGAGAAGATCGACGCGAACGGCGAGCTGGCCGACGTCTCCGCCGCGGCGCTGCCCGACGGCACGCTGAACGTCTTCACCGTCACCCACGGCGGGAGCGTGTTCCACCGGGTGCGGAGCGCCGGCAAGGTGTGGCAGTCGTCCACGCCGGTCCCGGTGGACGCGACGAAGGGCCAGGTCACCGGGGTCGCCGCGGCGGGGTGGCCGGCATCGACCCTGGAGCTGGTCACGGTGCGCTCGGGGCTGGGGGCCTGGCTGCAGACCCGGGCCGGGGGGACGTGGCCGGCCGCCGCCGCGATCGACACCGACGGCGGGACGCTTTGCGCGTACGCCGTTCATCTGACCGACGGGTCGTTCCACGTCGGAAAGATCACCGAGATCTCCTGACGCCGCTGCGGGACGCGGAACGGTCGCCGATGCGCCGCGGCGGCCGTGGCGCGCACCGCGTCCGGGGGGACAAGCGCGGGCGCCCGGTCGATACGATGCCGGGATGGCCGATGCGGTGCCGGACCCCGAGGTGTGCGCCCGGTGGCGGCTGACCCCGCAGGCGCTGCCGGCCGCCCGGGCCGGCCGCACCTGGGCGGTGACCCGCGACGGCGCCGGGCACATCCTCAAGCGCCTCGATCCCGCCGACAGCCCGGACTGGCCGTACCCGCTGCGGGTCGCGGCGGCGCTGCACGCACGAGGCTGGCCGGTCCCGGAACCGACCGACGAGCCGCTGGTCACGCCGGGCGGCGTGTGGCTGCTGTACCGGCGACTGCCCGGCCGCCCGCTGCGCTCGTCCGGCCCGGACAGCCCGGCCCAGCAGCGCACCCGCGGCCGGCTGCTCGCGCGGTTGCACGCCGAGCTGGCCGCCACCGGCATCACCGCGCAGCGCGGCGGGTTCCGCTCGCCGGTCGAGGTGCTGGCGGATCCGGCGCTGGAGCGCACGCTCCGGGCGTACGAGAGGATCCATCCGGCCGACGGCGCCCGCCTGCGCGCCTGCCGCGAGGCGGCGGCCGCCCGGTTCGCCGCCCTCCCCACCGGCGACGCCCCGCGCAGCGTGGTCCACGGCGACTTCGCCCCGTGGAACCTGCTGTTCGACGGCGACCGGCTGACCGGCGTGCTGGACTTCGAGATCGCCCACCACAACTTCCAGGTCGCCGACTTCGCGCTGGCCTGGCGCGGCTACCAGGACGAGGTGATCCGCGGCTACGACGAGGTGCGCCCGCTGTCGGACCTGGAGTGGAGCTTGATCGTCCCGGTCTTCCACGCCTGGCTGTTCCTCGGCGTCGCCGGCCGGGACCCGGCCACCCTGGACCTCAGCTGGAGCCTTGCCCACCTGCAGAAACGCTCCGGGCTGAGCCGGATCTGGACGGGGTGAGCGGCACCACGCCCGCCGCACCACGCCCGCGAGCACGCCACACCACGCCCGCGAAGACGCCACACCACGCCCGCGAAGACGCCGCACCACGCCCGCGAAGACGCCGCACCACGCCCGCGAGGATGGCCACCACGCCCGCGACAACACCGGATCCGCTGGCGAGACGGCGGCCCGCGCGCGGAAGACGCGAAGCGGACGGCCGGCGCCCGCCCGAGGGCACGCATCACGGGCGCGGCCCCGGCCGGGGCCGGACCCCCGGAACGGCCCGGCGGCCCGCATCGACGCGACGTCGATCGCGCGCGCCACGGCTCGGCACGGGCGGACCCCCGGGACGGCCCGGAGAGCACGCATCGGTGTGGTGACATCCGGAAGATCGTCGTTGCGCCTAGGGTGGGAGCCGCTATGACGACGCAGGACCAGACCGCCGCCGAGGCGAGCGAGACCCGACCGTGCGCGCACTGCGGGCGCCCCGTGCCGCAGCGCGCCTCCGCCGGCCGGCCGTTCCGGTACTGCCGGGACAACGACGGGGAGTGCCAGCGCGCCTCCCGCAACGTGCGGATGCGGCACCGCTCCTCCCCCGGCCTGGCCGGCTCGGTGGCCCGCACCTGGGAGGTGGTGGACCGCCTGGACCAGATGGTCGGCACGCTCACCGAGGCGCTGCACTCGGAGATGTCGCCGGCCGGGGTGGAACGCCAGGTCGCCGAGGTGCGCGCGGAGACGTCACGGGCGGTGGCCGCCGCGCACGCCGAGCGGGACGACGCCCGCCGCGACGCGGAGCAGGCGGCGACGGCGACCGCGGCGGCCCAGCAGATCGCGGCGGCCGCGACCGCCGAGCGGGACGAGGCCCGGCAGCGGGCCACGGAGGCGGAGCGGGCCGCGGAGGAGGCCGGTCGGCGCGAGCGGGAGGCGCTGGAGGCGCGCGACGAGGCGGTGCGGGCCGCGACGGCCGCGGCCGCGCTGCGCGAGCGTGCCGAGGCGGAACGCGACGCGGCCGGCACGGAGCTGTCCGCCGCGCGGCAGGAATTGCAGGACACCCGGGGGCAGCGGGACGCGGCGGAACGCGATCTGGCCGCGGCGCTGCGCGACCACAACGACTTCCGGCGTACGGCGCAGGAGGCGGCCGCCCGCGCGGAGGAGTCGCTGGCCGCCGCCCGCCGCGACGCCGACCACCTGCGCGAGGCGGCCGAGCGGGCGAACCGCCGTACGGAGGCCGCCGAGCGGGCGACCGCCGACGCCGCGGCGCGCGCCGAGCGGGCCGCCGCCGAGGTGACCGCCGTGCGCGAGGAGCTGGCCGCGGCGCTGTCCGAGCGGGACGGGTTGCGGCATGTGGCGGGGGACCTGGACCGTGCCCGAAAGGATCTGGAACGGGCCGCCGAGGAGCGGGCCGACCTGGAGCGCCGCCTGGCGGCGGCGCGAGCCGACGCGGACGCCGCGCATCAGCGGGTCGCGCAGCTCACCGGACAGGTCAGCGACCTCGCGTCGGCTCTGGCCACGCTGGGCGGCGGCCGTCCGCCCGCGCCGGCACAGGCCACCCCGGTCGAGGGCTGACCGGTGCCCGCGCCGGCGATTCCGGCACGGGCATCGGCGCAGGCGGGCGCCCGCGAGGGCACCGGGGCATCATCCTGTGTGACACCGTCCGGTCACCCGCGGTGAGCGAGGGCGAGGCCGCGGGCACGGTTGATGCTCGGTGAACGCTGGAGTGACCGACATCGCACCACCCGCAGACGGGTCAAACCCCGCCGAACCAGGCCAAGGTCGTCTTCACGAACGTTCAATTTGCGGGGTATGGTCGCTGGCCGGTTACGCTCATAGCGTTACATCGCCTTTACCGGGCGGGTAAGAGACCGATAGAACATTCGGCGGGCGCAGGAATCCGGCGGCCGCCCCTTTCGTTAGACCAACGAGAGCAGCACCACGAGCGAGGGGAAGCCGATCATGGGCGAACGCATGCTGCGCGGCAGCCGTCTAGGCGCAGTCAGCTACGAGTCCGACCGTAACACCGAGCTGGCGCCCCGACAGACCCGTGAGTACCTCTGCGTCAAGGGTCACCAGTTCGAGGTTCCGTTCGCCGTCGACGCCGAGGTGCCGACCACCTGGGAGTGCAAGTTCGACGGCAGCGTCGCCCGCCTGGTCGACGGCAGCGAGCCGGAGCAGAAGAAGGCGAAGCCGCCGCGCACCCACTGGGACATGCTGCTGGAGCGGCGTTCGATCGCCGAGCTGGAGGACATCCTCAACGAGCGGCTGCAGGAGGTGCGGACCCGCCGGGGCCGCTGACCGCAGCAGATACCACCGAGAACGGGCCGTCCCTGCCGGGGCGGCCCGTTTCGTGTGCCGTGCCCGGCACGGCGCCCCGTGGGCCACGACCAACGCCTCGCGGACCACGAGACCGACGCCTCGCGGACCACGACCGACGCCTCGCGCGCCACGACCAACGCCTCGCGCGCCACGACCGACCTGGCCGGGCGGCCACCGCCACCGCTACCGGACGATCTCGCCCTCGATCGCCGCGGCCGGCTGCCGGGACGCCGTCGGGTCACCGCCGACGACCGACGAGTCGACCACGGTCGGGTCGTCGACGCGCACCCGCACCCGGCGCGGCCCGAACAGGTCACCGGTGACGCCGCCGCCGAGACGGCGCGTGGCGAACCCCTCCACACCCCGGCGGGCCAGGATGCGCCCGGGCGGCAACAGCAGGAGGACCCCGGCCAGGCCGGTGACGAAACCGGGCAGCGCCAGCAGCAGCGCCCCGCCGAGGCCGACGAGCGAGTTCGTCACCTCGGGGCCGGGCGGCCGGCCGGAGGCGGCGGCCTGCTGGAAGGACCGCCAGCCACGGATGCCCTCGCGCCGCAGCAGGGAGAAGCCGGTCAGGGTGACGGCGGCGAGCGCCAGGAACGCCCAGCCGGTCCCGATCAGGTGGGCCACCGCCACGAAGGCCGAGATCTCGGCGACGGCCAGCAGCGGGAAGACGAAGGGTAGGTAGGCCATCCGGCTACGGCGCATTGGATCCTCCGGTGTCATGCGTGCCACTCCAGCATGACACCGGAACCTGCGACCTGCCTGAGTGCGCCGTCACGGCCAGGTCTGGTCCCGCCTCGGCTTGCGGCCGAGCAGGTTCAGCAGGCTCTCCTTGCGGGCCTGGGCGCCCCACACGGTGACCCGTAGCAGCTGTTCCTTGAAGATGTTGCCGCTCATCTTGCTGACGCCGTGCTCGCGCTCGGTGAACGTGATCGGCACCTCGACGACCCGGAACCCGCCCCGGTACGCCCGCCAGGCCAGCTCCACCTGGAACGAGTAGCCGGTCGAGGCGACCGTGGGCACGTCGATGGCGTCCAGCACGGTCATCCGGTACGCCCGGTAGCCGCCGGTGGCGTCCTTGAACGGCATGCCCAGCGCCATCCGGATGTAGATGTTGCCGCCGCGCGACAGCAGCAGCCGGTGCATCGGCCAGTTGTGCACGCTGCCGCCGGAGATGTACCGGGTGCCGAGCACCGCGTCCGCCGAGCCGAGCGCGCCGAGCAGCTTGGGCAGCTCCTCGGGGGCGTGCGAGCCGTCCGCGTCCATCTCGACGACGGCGTCGTACCCCTTGTCCTTGGCCCAGGCGAACCCGGCCTTGTACGCCGCGCCCAGGCCCTCCTTGCCCTGCCGGTGCAGCACGAAGATGTGGTCGTCGGCGAGCGCGAGCTCATCGGCGATGTCGCCGGTGCCGTCCGGCGAGTTGTCGTCGGCCACCAGGATGTCGACCTCGGGCACCGCCTGGCGCACCCGCCCGGTGATCAGGCGTACGTTGTCCGCCTCGTTGTAGGTGGGAATGATCACGAGGACCCGTCCCACTCCCGGGTAGCCTTCCGCCTCGCTCACCGTTCCTCCGCGCTCTCTACGTCAGTGCCCGTGATCCCGCGCCGCCGACGCAAAGGCAGGGCGACGGCCAGCACGATAGCGGTCAGCGCGACCGCGATCAGCTCGGGCCAGACGCCCGAACGAGTCGCCAGCGTACGCGTAGCCCCAGTGGCCATCTTATGCACCACCACCTCCGCGGTGTTGAAGGCCGTCGCGCCGTGCACGCCACCAGCTGTATCGACGAATGCCGAAACACCGACGGTCGACACCATCAGCGAGTCCAGGCCGTGCTCGACCGCCCGCAACCGCACCATGGCCAGCTGCTGGCGGGCCTCGGCCACGTCGAACGTGGCGTTGTTGGTCTGCACCGCGAGAATCTGCGCGCCCTGGGCGACGGTGTCGCGCACCAGACCGTCGTAGGCCACCTCGAAGCAGATCACGTCACCGAGCGTCAGCGCGCCCGCGTCGATCACCCCGGCGTGGTCGCCGGCCAGCATGTTCTTCACCAGGTCGACCTTGTCGGTGACCAGACGGGCGACCGAGCGCAGCGGCATGTACTCGGCGAACGGCACCGGGTGCTGCTTGACATACGTCTGGGCCAGGTCCGGCCCGGTCACCGGCAGCCAGAGCAGTCCGGCGTTCTTGATGTCGCCCGGGGTGTCGGTACGCAGCACCGTGCCGACCAGGATCGGCGCCCCGATCGCCCGCGCCGCGCCGGAGATCGCCTGCGCCGCGTCGGCGTTGCGCAGCGGGTCGATGTCGCTGGAGTTCTCCGGCCAGACCACCAGGTCCGGCTGCGGCTGCCGGCCGGCGGCCACGTCCGCGGCCAGCCGGCGCGTCGCGGTCACGTGGTTGTCGAGCACGGCGCGCCGCTGGGCGTTGAAGTCCAGTCCCAGCCGCGGCACGTTGCCCTGCACGATCGCAACCGTGCGGGCCGGGCCGGCCGGCGCGGACAGCGGCACCGCGGCCGGGCCGGCGATCAGCGCCACGGCCACCGCCGCGAACCCGGCCGCCGGCAGCGCGGCCGCGCGCACCCAGCGCCGCCAGGCCAGCGCCACCAGCGCCCCACCGGCGGCCGCCACCGCGAACGTCACCAGCGGGGCGCCACCCCACGCGGCCAGCCGCAGCGACGGCGCGTCGCCCTGGCTGAAGGCGAGCCGCCCCCACGGGAACCCGCCGAACGGCGCCCGGTCGCGCAGCGCCTCGTCGGCCACCCAGACCAGCCCGGCGGTCAGCGGCCACAGCGCCCGCCAGCGCTCGTGCAGCGGCGACAGCCAGGCCCCGGCCAGCCCGGCCAGCCCGAGCACCGCCGCCTGCGCGGTCGCCAGCAGCGCCCAGGGCAGCCAGCCGGCGGCGATCCGGGTCCACTCCAGCAGCGGGTAGAACAGCACCAGACCGGCCACGAAGCCGAGCCCCAGGCCGGCGCGCAGCCGGCGCCGGTGCACGGCGGCCGCGAGCAGCGCGACCCCGGCCGGGGCGAGCCACCACAGGTCGTACGGCGGCAGGGCCAGCAGCAGCGCGAGTCCCGCGGCCACCGCCAGCGCGACGGCCACCGGCAGCCGCAGCGGCGCCGGGCCGGCCGGGGGGCGGCTGCCGGGCGCGGGCCGCGCGAGATCCGGCGGCGGCATCGTCATTTCCACGCCAGGCAGGCTACCCGCCGCCGCGCGGCATTCCGGAGAAGCGGCCGGCCGCAATCCGGTAGCGAACGGATGGGAGAAACCTGGGCGGACTTACGGAGGGGCGCGGCGTCTGGCTGCCGCGCCCCTCGGGTGCTCCTGTCCGTTCCCGGCCGGTGTGCCCGGTGAACCTCCCGCTGACCTTCGGACCGACCCACCGCGGGCTGGCTGCCCGCGCCGTGCCGTTGTCTACTGACCAGGCTCGGCTCGTCGTGGCTCCCGGTGTCGCGACCCGGTCCGCGCCGCCCGCGCACCCCCACCCCCTGGACCTGGCTGGACGCGCGATCCCGGCGAGGACTGCGGGGCCAGCGGGTGGAGGAACGAAGCGGATCACAGTCGCTTCGCCGTGAAACAGGACCTGAAGACGGTACGTCCGGACGGGGGCGGTCTGTCAACCGGGTGGCACCCGTTCCGGCGTGTCGCGTTCCTCGGCGTGTCCGAGAACGCCCCCATCGGCGTCGTTCGTCAGGCGGACAGCGTGTCCACCAGTCCGGCAGCGGCGCTCGGATGATCGGCGGCCAGCAGGCCGGCGGCGGCCAGCACGTACTCGCGGTCGATCACGGTGCGCGCCCGGTCCGGCAGCGCCCAGCCGCCGGCGGTGTCGGCCAGCAGCGCGCCCAGCACGTGATCGCCGCCACCGTGCCGCAGCACCCCGCCGGATCCCACGACCAGGCGTACGTCGCGCAGGTCCCGGCCGCCGGTGCGGGGCAGTCCCGGCCCGGCCGGGTGGCCCCGGGCGTGCCGCCGCAGGGCGACCGTCGCCGCGGCCGCGGCCAGCGCCCGCTCCTCCCCCGGCTCGTCCAGCCGCTCCGCCGCCGCGGCCGCCCGGGTGCCGGCGGCCCCGGCGGCCACCCCGAGATCGCCCTCGACGGTACGCAGCCGCCACAGCGTGCCGGCCACGTCGCGGCGCGGCCCGGTCTGCGCCTCCGCGTCCGGCAGGAGCGCCGAGTACACGTCGGTGGTGGCCCCGCCCACGTCCACCACGAGCACCCCGGCGGCGACCCGGTCGGCGAGCAGTTCCACCCCGGCCAGGACCGCGTCCGGGGTGGCGGCACGCACCAGCGACGCGAACCGAGGCCCCCGGGACAGGCGTTTGCCGCCGATCACGTGCCGCAGGAACACCTCCCGGATCGCGGCGCGCGCCGGCCCCGGGTCGAGCACCCCGATGCGCGGCAGCACGTTGCCGGTCGCGGTCACCGGCACGGCACGCTCCCGCAGCAGGCCGGCGGCCTCCTCGCGGACGTCCGCGTTGCCGGCCACGACCACCGGGATCCGCAACCGGTTCGCCGCCAGCCGCCGCGCGTTGTGCAGCAGCACCTCGCCGTCGCCGCCGTCGGTGCCGCCGACCAGCAGCAGCACGTCCGGGCGCGCGGCGCGCAGCGCGGCGACCGCCGCGCCGGTCAGCGGCCCGGCCGCGACGTGCACTACCTGGGCGCCGGCTGACAGGCCGACGCGGTGCCCGGCCTCCGCGGTCACCAGGCTCTCGTAGCCGACCACGGCCAGGCGCAGGCCACCACCGGCGGACGAGCAGACGTAGCGCGGCGCGCCGTCGCCGCCGGCCGCGGCCACCGCCGCCTCCAGACCGGCCAGGACGTCCGTCGCGGACGTGGTGGGCACCTCGGCACGGCGGATCAGCCGCGCTCCGGCCAGGTCGATCAGGGCGGCTTTGGTGTACGTCGACCCGACGTCGACACAGACCGCCCGCGCGGGACGTGACACGAGTCGCGTGTCCCGGCTCACGCCTTGGCGGGCACGACCACGGTGCCGACCGCGGTGACCGCCACGATCGGCTCGTCCAGCACCCGCGCCGACGAGCCGCCGGTCCCCCGGCACACCACCGCGCAGGTGAACTCGATCCGGCGGCTGCGGGTGCCCATGTGCACCACCGTGGCGGTCACCTCCAGCACGTCCCCGGCCTGCACCGGCGCCCTGAACTGCACGTCGTCGTACGACGCGAACAGCCCCTCGTCGCCGTCCAGCCGGATGCACACCTCGGTGGCGACGTCGCCGAACAGGCCGAGCGAGTACGCCCCGTCGACCAGGTTCCCGGCGTAGTGGGCGTGCGAGTACGGCACGTAACGGCGATGCCTGACAGTGATCATGCGGGGCTCCCGATCAGCGCGTGGACGAGGTACGAGGCGACCTCGCGGGGTGTGGTGCCGCGGCCGAAGATCCGGTCCACGCCGAGCTCCTCGGTCATCAGCTCGTCGAATCGCGGCCCGCCGACGATCAGCAGCGGCCGCTTGCCGGCCGGCAGCGCCTCCCGGAACGCCGCCGACATGGCCCGGGTGTTGTGCAGGTGCGCGTCGCGCTGGGTGACCACCTGGGAGACCAGCACCGCGTCGGCCCGCTGCGCCCGGGCGGTCTCCACCAGGTCCGGCACCGACACCTGCGCGCCCATGTTGGTCACCGACAGCTCGGAGTAGTACTCCAGGCCCTTCTCACCGGCGATGCCCTTGAGGTTGAGGATCGCGTCGATGCCGACGGTGTGCGCGTCGGTGCCGATGCAGGCGCCCACCACGTTGAGCCGGCGCCGCAGCCGGCGCTTGATCACCGCGTTGATCTCCTTGGCGCTCAGCAGCGGGAAGTCACGCTCGACGACCTGCACCTTGTCGGTGTCGACCAGGTGGGCGACCTTGCCGTAGACGACGAAGAAGGTGAATCCGTCGCCCATCTGCTTGGCGTGCACCAGCAGCGCCGGGTCCATGCCCATCTTGGCGGCCAGCTGGATCGCCGCGCCCTCGGCGCGCTTGTCGTGCGGGATCGGCAGCGTGAAGGACAGCTGCACCATCCCGTCGCCGGTGGTGTCGCCGTAGGGCCGCACGATGCTCATGCCAGGGCCTCCGTCACCGGGTTGTAGTAGTCGGGCTCCTGTTTCGCCACGCCGTCCAGGCCCTTGCCCCGGGTGGCCGGGCGCTTCATCAGCCCGAAGGTGCCGTCGGCGATGGCCTCCATCAGGGTGTCGTCGACGATGCGCTCCAGCAGCTCGACGGCCTCGCCGAGGACCTGCGCGGCGCGCTGCTGGATGAAGCCGCCGGCGGCCGGGACGAAGTCCTCGTGCAGGTTGCCGGCGGCGCCCAGCACGTACCGGACGTTCTGCAGCGCGATGTCGCGGTCGGACAGCCACGGCGTCACCACCGCCTCGGTCATCATGCCGACCAGCAGGATGCCCTGCCCGGTCAGCGCGCCGACCAGGTTGAAGAAACCGTCGAGCAGGTTGCCGCGGAACACGTCCCCGGTCATGTGCTTGGTCGGCGGCATCCACTTCAGCGGGGCGTCCGGGAACAGCTCACGGGCCAGCAGCGCGTGCGCCAGCTCCAGCCGGAACGAATCCGGCAGGTCCGGGTTGATCTCGAAGGCGTGCCCGAGGCCCAGCTGCCAGTCCTGCAGCCCGGCCTCGTGCGCGAAGAACTCGTTGAGCAGCTGCGACACCGTCACCGTGTGCGCCGCCTCGACCGCGTCCGCGGTGGTCAGGTAGTTGTCCTCGCCGGTGTTGATGATGATCCCGGCGCGGGCGTGCACCTGGCGGGAGAAGCGCTGGTCGACGAAGGTACGGATGGGGTTGATGTCGCGGAACAGGATGCCGTACATCGAGTCGTTGAGCATCATGTCCAGCCGTTCCAGCCCGGCCAGCACGGCGATCTCCGGCATGCACAGCCCGGACGCGTAGTTGGTCAGCCGGATGTAGCGGCCCACCTCCCTCGACGTCTCGTCGAGCGCGGCCCGCATCAGCCGGAAGTTCTCCTGCGTGGCGTAGGTGCCGGCGAACCCCTCCCGGGTGGCGCCCTCGGGCACGTAGTCCAGCAGCGACTGCCCGGTCGAGCGGATCACCGCGATGACGTCGGCGCCGGCCCGGGCCGCCGCCTGCGCCTGCGGGATGTCCTCGTGGATGTCGCCGGTCGCGACGATCAGGTAGATCCACGGGCGCCGCGGCGGGTCGCCGTACCTCTTGATCAGCCGATCCCGTTCGGCCCGGCGCCGGTCGACGGTCCGCAGGCCGGCGGTGGCGGCCGTGCGGGCCCGCCGCCGGGCCGCGGCGAGCTCGGCCCGCCTCTGCGGCACCTCGAACCGCACCGCCCCGGCCGCCGCCTTCTGCGCCAGCACGGTCAGGTCCGCCTCGCCGGTCGTGGCGGCCGCGTGGAACACCGGAACCGCCACCCCGTGCCCGAGTCCGACGTCCGCGCGCACGGCGTCGACCAGACGGTTCACCCAGGGGATGCCGTCCGAGTCGGCGCCGTGCACGCCGGCCAGGCGCAGCACCGCCCGCTCCACCGACACGGTGGTGTGCGACCGCGCGAGGTCGACGACGGGCTGCCCCGCTTTCGCGGCGAGCGCCCGCGCCCGCGCGACGATCCGCGGGTCCAGATCCAGCTTCCCGGCCACCTAGGGGTCTCTCCTAACTCTCGAAAATCGTTTCGCCGTGCAGCACCGTGCGGCGGCAGACCGGCCGCGCCGGCGTCACCCCGTCGACGTCCGGCAGCAGCGCCGGCAGTCCCTCGACCACCCCGCCGGGCGTCTCCCAGGCCGCGAACGTGGCCGACGCGCCGGGCGCGAGCACCCCCACCCGGTCCACGCCGGCGGCCCGCCACCCGCCGCGGCTGGCCGCGGCGAACGCGGCGCGCACCTTCATCCGGTACGCCGGGTTGCACGGGGCGGCCGCGGCCACCACCATCGCCCACGGGTCCAGCGCGGTCACCGGCGAGTCCGAGCCGAACGCCAGCGCCACCCCGGTCGCGTGCATCGCCCCGATCGGGTTGCTGGCCAGCGCCCGGTCGACGCCCAGCCGCTGCGCGTACATCCGGTCCGGGCCGCCCCACAGCGCGTCGAACACCGGCTGCACCGAGGCGATCACGCCGAACTCCACCATCCGGGCGATCATCGCCTTGTCGATCAGCTCGACGTGCTCGATGCGGTGGCGGCCCTCGCGCAGCCGGTCCACGCCGACCTGCTGCGCGGCGAGCGCGTAGCCCTCCAGCACCGTCTCGATCGCGGCGTCGCCGATCGCGTGGAAGCCGCTCTGGAAGCCGGCCCGCACGCAGTCGAGGATGTGCTCGGCGGCCTGCTCGGCGGTCAGGAACGCCTCGCCGCAGCCGTGGTCGCCGTCGTGGTACGCCGAGCGCAGCGACGCGGTCCGCGAGCCCAGCGCGCCGTCGGCGTACAGGTCGCCGGCCGCGCCGTGCGCGCCCAGCTGCCGCGCCCGCTCGGCGCCGCCCAGCTCGCCCCAGAAGCCGAACACCTGCGGCAGGCCCTGTCCGGACAGCCGCAGCACCGACTGGAAGTCGGCCTCGCTGGAGGTGCCCGGCCCGCCGCACTCGTGCACCGCGGCGATGCCCATCGACGCGGCCCGGCTCAGCGCGGTGCGCTGCGCCGCGGTCCGCTGCTCGCCGGTGAGCGAGCCGAGCGCGACCGCGCGCACCGCGTGGTGCGCCTGCTCGCGCACCCAGCCGGAGGCGTCGTAGCCGGCCACGCCCTCGGCCGCCGGCAGCAGCGCCGAGGAGGCCAGCGCCGAGTGCACCGACGCCTGCGTCAGGTACACCTTGCGGCCGCCGGCGGCCCGGTCCAGCTCGGCCGCGCCGGGCGGGGTCTGCTCGGCCCAGGTCGACTCGTCCCAGCCGTGCCCGTGCACCACCGCGCCGGCCGGGCGGGTGCGGGCGAACGCGGCCACCGCGTCCAGCAGCTCCCGCGCCGAGCGCGCCCCGGACAGGTCGAGGCCGTCGACGGCCAGGCCGGTGTCGGTGGCGTGCAGGTGCGCGTCCACGAACGCCGGGGTGACCAGGGCGCCGTCCAGGTCGACGGTGCGGTCGGCGGCGGGCGCGTCGGCGGTGTCGCCCAGCCACGCGATGGTGTCGCCGCGGACCAGCATCGCGGTGGCGCGCGGCTCGGCGGCGGAGTAGAAGCGGCCGTTGGTGTAGCGGACCAGGGCTTCGGTGGGGGGAACAGTCATGCGCTCAGTCTCCCGCGACCCGCGCCTCGAACAGTGATCGGACCGCGGGCACCGTGCGCAGCAGGTCGACGGCGAATTCGGCGTGTCCCGGCACGTACCCGTTGCCGACCAGCATGGTCACGTCCGCGGCCAGGCCCTCCGCGCCGAGCGCGGCCGCCGGGAAGCTGGTCGCCATGGAGAAGAAGATCACCGTGCCGCCGGCCGCGGTGGCCAGGATCGCCCCGTGTTCGCAGCCGGGCACGTCCACGCAGACGACGGTGATGTCCGCGGGCTCGCCGACCCGCTCGGCGACCGCGACCGGGTCCCGGGCGTCGGCGACCGCGATCTCGTCGGCCAGGCCGGCGCCGCGCAGCGCGTCGCGCTCGGCTTCGGAGACGACGACGGCTTTGGTACGCGCGCCGGCGCGCCGGGCCGCGGCCAGGCTCAGCGAGCCGCTCTTGCCGGCGCCGCCGAGCACCAGCACGGTGGGCTGCCGGTACTGCCGGACCACCCGGTCGACCAGCGCCGGGGCGCCGCACACGTCGTAGACGGCCAGGGCCAGCTCCGGCGGCAGGTCGTCGGGCAGCACCCCGACGATCGAGCGGCCGAACAGGATCGCGGTGCCGTCCGCCGGCGCCTGCTCACTGAGCCCGTCCCAGCCGGCGAGCCCGTCGGTGATCCGCAGCGGGGTCAGCGTCAACGACACCAGGGTGGCCACCCGGTCGCCCGGTTCGACCGGCAGCGGCGAGTCCGGGCCGACCTGCTCGACCACGCCGATCAGCATGCCGCCGGAGCCGGTCACCGGATTGTGCATCTTGCCGCGCTCGGCCACGATCGCCAGCACCTCGGCCCGGATCTTCGCGCCGTCGCCGCCGTGCTTCTGCGCGAGCTGCCGATAGCTGGCCGCGTCGAGGTTGAGCCGCTGCACGCGGATGCGCACCTCGTCCGGGCCGATCTCAGGGGAGGCGTCCAGGCGCCAGGCCGCCTGGGGCAGCACCCCGGCCGGCTCCAGCACCCGTGCCAGACCCACCGAACCCGCCATCAACAGCCCCCTCACGTTAAACAATCGCCTCTGACCGCCGGTACACCGTAAATCTTTCGTAGCCTGGGTTTCTAGACCGAAGATTCTCCAGTACGTTGATGAGCCTGTACAGCCGAGCCAGGGGAGGACCAGGTGCCCGATCTCGACACGGGACAGCCCTACGAGTACCAGCGGCGCGAGCTGGCCGAGCCGGATTGGACCCGGCTCCCCGGGTGGCGCCACGTCAGCGCCGGGCAGTGGCAGTCCGCCCAGTGGCAGCGGGCCAACTGCGTGAAGAACGTGAAGCAGCTGCGCTCCGTGCTCGGCGACCTGCTCGACGACGCGTTCTACACCGACCTGGAGACCGACCAGCAGCGGCTGGCGACCATGTCGATGCTGATCCCCCCGCAGATGCTCAACACGATGGTGCCGGACCGGGTGCCGGACACCGCCTCGTTCTACGCCGACCCGGTACGCCGCTACATGCTGCCGGTGGCCACCGACCGCCAGCTGGACTGGCCGTCCCATCCGTACGCGACCCGCGACTCGCTGCACGAGCACGACATGTGGGTGGCCGAGGGCCTCACCCACCGTTACCCCACCAAGGTGCTCGCCGAGCTGCTGTCCACCTGCCCGCAGTACTGCGGGCACTGCACCAGGATGGACCTGGTCGGCAACAGCACCCCGGCGGTCGCCAAGCTGAAACTGGTGCAGAAACCGGCCGACCGGTACGCCGCCCACCTGGACTACCTCAAGGCGCACCCCGGCGTCCGGGACGTGGTGGTCTCCGGCGGCGACGTGGCCAACGTGCCGTGGCGGCAGCTGGAGGCCTACCTGATGGGCCTGCTGTCAGTGCCCACCGTGCGCGACATCCGGCTGGCCACCAAGGCGCTGATGGGGCTGCCCCAGCACTGGTTGCAGGACGACGTGGTCGAGGGCATGCACCGGGTCGCGGTCACCGCCGAGCGCCGCGGCGTCAACCTGGCCGTGCACACCCACGTCAACCACGTGAACTCGCTGACCCCCACGGTCGCCCGCGCGGTGCGCACCCTGCTCGAGGTCGGCGTGCGCGACGTGCGCAACCAGGGCGTGCTGATGCGCGGGGTGAACGCCACCGCGGCGGACCTGCTGGACCTGTGCTTCGCGCTGCAGGGCGAGGCCGGCATCCTGCCGTACTACTTCTACATGTGCGACATGATCCCGAACGCGGAGCACTGGCGGGTGCCGGTGTGGCACGCCCAGCAGCTGCAGCACGACCTGATGGGCTACCTGCCGGGGTACGCGACGCCCCGGCTCGTGTGCGACGTGCCGTTCGTCGGCAAGCGCTGGGTGCACATGGTCGCGGAGTACGACCGCGAGCACGGCATCTCGTACTGGACCAAGAACTACCGCACCTCGCTCGAGAAGGACGACAGCGAGGCGCTGACCAAGCTGTACGAGTACTACGACCCGATCGACACGCTGCCGAAGACCGGCCAGGACTGGTGGCGCAAGCAGCAGGCCGCCACCGCCGTACCGGTGTGAGAACGGGGGCCCCGGCCGCGGCCGGGGCCCCCGGCCCACCTGTTCCGATCCAGCTCAGCGCGTCCCGCACGTCCCGGACTCAGCGCGCCGCGCGGTTCCGGACTCAGCGCGCCGCGCGGTTCCGGACTCAGCGCGCCGCGCGCGCCTTCAGCTCAGCGCGTCGCGCACATCGCGGCCGGCGTCCTTGACGTGCTCGCCGGCCTGCTTGGCGTGCGCGGCGCCCTCCTGGGCCTCGCCCTCGGCGTACAGGCGCGGGTTGTCGGTCGCCTCGCCGACCCCCTGCTTCGCCTTCCCGGCCAGCTCCTCGGCCTTGTTCTTGACCTTGTCGGTGAAGCTCATTCGTCAACCCTCCGTGGTCGTCATGGCTCTGGTGCCGCATCGGTGGTGTGCCCGCCGATGCCGCACCGCGGGACCTGCCCGCCGGTGCCGCACCGTAGAACGTTCCCGCCGGTGCCTTTCCGGGTGTGCCCGCCGGGCACGATTCCGAAACGGCACACCCACCACGCGCCGTCCCAGGGACTGCGCGTCCGATCGTGATCCTGTCCGGCGCCGCCGGCCGGCTCCCGCCCGGCGGGCGTGACCGCGGCGCGGCTCATGACCTCCACCGGCGTGCCGCCACCGCCCGTGCCCGAGCGCAGCGTCGCCCCGCGTGCCGGGGCACAACTCCGCCATGCCCGGACCCGGCCATCGTCGAACGCGACGAAGCAGCACGCGCAGACGTGGCACGGCAGGCGACGGCCACCGCCCGCGAACGCGGCGATGCTTCACCCCAGCATGCAGGCCATCCGGCAGCGCTGCCGGCCTCCCGTCCGCTGCCCGCCCGAGCCAACGGGAACGCTGGTCAGCCGCATGACGGCACGAGCGGCCCCCGCCCGGTGCCGCCGGGCGCGACCGGCGCCGCCCGGCCTGACCGGCGCCGCCCGGCCTGACCGGCGTTGCCGGGCCTGACCGGCGTTGCCGGGCCTGACCGGTGTTGCCGCCGGTTTCGCTGATCACCACCGAAGATCGTCAGGGCAGGCGGCCGGTCCACTCGGCGCATGCCAGGTTGAAGGCATCGAACGCGGGCTGGGCGGCTCGGTGCTCGGCCATGCTCGCGGCCACATCCTGGACCTGCATGAACTCGGCATCCTCGGCGAGGTGCAAGCATCGGCCGCAGCCGTCGTCACCGAGGAAGTCGCGGGCCAGGTCGCCCACCGGGTCATGACGTCCGGTCTGGAGGGACAGCCAGGCTCCGAAGCTGACATCAGGTTCCATCTCGTTCTCCTCCATCTTGGTCGTTTGACGGGTCGCACGGCCGGCCCGAGCCAGCGTGGCCCCAGCCGTACAACGACCCGGGAGGAGAAATAGCGGCCTCACACTCCGGCACCTTGTCACCGGCCCTGGACCGGCGTCGCCGATCCGGACCGATCACCACCGGAGACCCTCCCCCGGCCGAGCGCGGCCGGGTCAGCCCCCGCTCGAACGCCCGCTCCAGCGTGCTCGGCGTGACCGTCGGCGCGCTCCCCCGACCGCACACGTGGAGCTCCGGGACCGGTCCCCCGGGCACCTGACCGAGCCTCGACGCGGGCCCGGGCCAGCCCGGCGGCCCCTGCTCCGGATCGACCCCGCGCCCGCCGGCCCCGGCCCCCTCGCCTTGACCGGCGACGGTCTTTTCCGGCCGTAGCGGCGGCCAGCGCACCCCTTCGGGTGGTGCCGGCCCGCGGCGAGCCGCCCTCATGGCTGTGCGGTGGGCCGGGAGCAGACGGCGATGGCGATGGCGGCAACGGCGCAGCAGGCGGCGACAATCGCCAGGACCGGCGTGTAGGAGCTGGTGGCGGCGTGCAGGGCCGCGGCGGCCAACGGGGCGCCGGCTTTGGCCAGGGCCATCGGCGCGACCAGGATGCCGGCGAGGGTGGCGTAGCGACGGGTGTCGTAGCGCTCGGCGAGGATGACGGGTTTGGCGATGGTGGCCACGCCGAAGCCGAGGCCGAACCCGACGACCGCCAGGACGGCGCCGCCGGTGGTGGCGCCGACGGCCGGCAGCAGCAGGGCCGCGGCGGCCTGGAGCGCGAAGACGCCGGCGGTGATGGTGGTGGTCCGGTAGCGGCGTTGCAGGCCGGTGGTGATCAGCCGTCCGGCGACGGACAGGAGGCCGAGCAGGCCGGCGATGGTGGCGGCGAAGGCGGGCGGGTGGCCCCAGGTGGTGAGGGCGGCGACCAGCAGCAGGGTGTAAGCACTGGTCGCCGTGGTGTGGGCGGTGAACCCGGCGGTCAGCAGCCAGAAGCCACGATCGGCCAGCGCGGCGCGGACCGCCCGGGTGCCGGCGTCGCGGTGCCGGGTGACCGTGTGCGGGCCTGCTGATGGTGGGCGCCGGACGACGGTGGCGTGCAGCGGCCCCGTGACGGCGTGGATGCCGGCGAGGACGAGCAGGGCGGTGCGCCAGCCGTGCTGGTCGGTGAGCCACCCGGTCAGGGGCAGGAAGATGGTGCTGGCGAAGCCGGCGACCACGGTCAGCGCGAGCAGCGCCGAGGACCGTTGCCGCGGCTGGTGCCAGGCGATGATCACGGCGAAGGCGGCCTCGTAGAGGCTGGCCGCCGACGCGACGCCGATCCCGAGCTGCACCGCGTACAGCTGCCACACCTGCTCGACGTGCGACCACAGCACGAGCAGCACGGTCCCGAGCAGGGAGCCGCAGGTCATCAGCGCGCGGCCGCCGTGGCGGTCCAGCCGGCGGCCGATCGGCACGGCCAGCACCGCCGAGGCGAGGACCGAAGCGGTGAACGCGCCGGTCACGGCGGTGGCGGAGGTGTGCAGGTCGGCGGCGATCGGGACGAGGATCACGGCGAACGCGTAGTAGAGCGTGCCGTAGCCGATGGTCTGGGTGATCGCCAGCGCGGTCACCAGCATCCGGCTGCTGGGCGGGAAGGGCGGGCGGTGCTCGCCGACCGGCGGGTCGGCGGGCACCGGTGTGCCGGTAGGCCGGTTCACGAGCAGCAGCTGCCACCGGCCGAGCTGGTGAGGTTGATCAACCCGGTGACGCCGGGCAGGGCACCGGAGCGGTCGGCCAGGGCGGCGATCTGCAGGGCGGTCTCGTGGTCGAGGCCGATCCGGTCGGCGGCCGCCCGGACGGCGTCGCCGGTGCTGGCCGCGGTGGGCAGCACCGCCAGGGTGGCGTGGGCCAGCGCGACCGGCACGTCCGGGGTGAGGCCGAAACGGGCCGCGACCTCGCGGGCGGCGTTCTCGGCGACCACGCTGGAGCTGCACACCCCGGTCTCGGGCAGGTCGAGCCGTACGTCGTCGGCGGCGGCGAAGTCGCCGGCCAGGGCCGCGGCGATCGAGCGGACCTGCTCGTAGCCGGTGGCCATCAGGAACGTCGGCGCGCGGCCGTAGGACTTCATGCCGACGGCGTAGTAGTCCGGCTCCGGCTGGCCCAGCTCGCGGTAGCCGTGCGGGGCGACGGTGCCGCAGGAGTGCTGGTTCGGGTCGATCAGGTCGGCCAGGATCCGGGTGCAGCCGAGGATCGGGTCCAGGTCCAGACGCAGCTCACCGGTGATGCTGTGGTCGGGCCGGAAGCCGGTCGCGGACACCACCCGGTCGGCGGTCAGGGTGCGCCCGTCCGCGGCGACCAGGGTGATGCCGTCCGCGTCGCGGCGTACGGTGTGCACGCCGAACCCGGTGACCAGGGTGAGCTTGCCGGTGTCGACCAGGGCGTGCAGACCCGAGCCGAGCGCGCCGCGGGCGGGCAGTTCGTCGGCGCCCTCGCCGCCGAACGCCCGCTGGGCGGAGCCGCCGCGCACGGCCCAGGTGATCCGGGTGCCGGGTTCGGTCTCGGCCAGCCGCGCCAGGTCGAGCAGGGTGTTGGCGGCCGAGTGCCCGGAGCCGACGACGATGGTGTGCTTGCCGGCGTGGGCGGCGCGGGCGGCGCCGAGCACGTCGGGCAGGGCGTGGTCGATCCGATCGGCGGCCTCGGGCTCGCCGTGGGCGGGCAGCCCGTTGACGCCGAGCGGGTTGGGGGTGCGCCAGGTGCCGGACGCGTCGATGATCGCGCTGGCGGTGACCTCCGTGCCGTCGGCGAGCCGTACCACGAAGGGCAGGTCGGCGCGGCCGGCGGTGCGCACGCGGTCGGCGCCCAGGCGGCTGATCGCGGTCACCCGGGCGCCGAGACGCAGGTGCGGGGCGATGGCCGGCAGCTTCGCCAGCGGCTGCAGGTAGGTGTCGACGAGCTCGGCGCCGGTGGGCAGACCCTCGTCGTCCGGCGCGGCCCACCCGGCGGCGTCGAGCAGGCGGCGGGCGGCGGCGTCGATGTCGTAGCGCCACGGGCTGAACAGGCCGACGTGCGACCACTGCCGCACCGACGCGCCGACCTGGTCGCCGGCTTCCAGCACCAGGAACGGGACGCCCTGCTCGTGCAGGTGAGCGGCGGCGGCCAGCCCGACCGGGCCGGCGCCGATGACCACCACCGGCAGCCGCCCGGCACCGAGGGCCTCGGCGCGGACCGCGGGAGCGGGAAGCAGCTCCACCGCGCTGACCGTGGTGGCCGGGCCGCAACAACCGGCCTCGGGTTCGGCGTGGGTCGGGGCGGCTTGATCGGTCGGGCCGCAGCAGGCGGCGCCTCCGGCGACCGCCTCCGCTTTGGCTTGCGGGGCGCAGCAGGCGTCAGCGGCCGCGGCCTGCTCGGCGGTGCCGCAGCACAGGTCCTGCCCGGCGGCGGTCGGGGCGGTGCTGGAAGCGTCGCTACTCATCGCGGGGTACTCCTCGTTGAGGTGAAGGTCGGGCTGGGCGGTGGGTCCGTCGAACCCACCGCACCCGGATTCGAGAAATGTCGAATCCGATGACTGTCGAATCCACGGTTGCACGCGGCTTCGACATCTGTCAACCTCGACGCATGTCGAAACCACCGGTCGTGTCACCCGCCGAACCGCAGACGCCCTGCTGCCCGCCGATGGCGCAACAGCGGATCCCCGCCCCCGCCGCCGCCACCCTCGCGCAGGCGTTCAAAGCGCTGGGCGATCCGATCCGGCTGCAACTGATGTCGATGATCGCCTCGGCGCCCGACGGGGAGATCTGCGTCTGCGACCTCACCCCGGCGTTCACGATCTCCGGGACGACCATCTCGCATCACCTGAAGGTGCTGCGCGAAGCCGGACTGATCGACGGCGAGCGCCGCGCCAGCTGGGTCTACTACCGCCCTCGGCCGGAGTTGATGCGACAGCTGTCCACCCTGCTCGCCGTCGGCGGAACCGTCACCGCCTGACACCGCCCGCCGGCTCGGATCAGATCCACCGGGAAGCGGATCGGAGGCGGCCGGAGCCCCGGGTCCGCCGCTCATCCACGGTCGCGGCTTGCCTCGACAAAGAAGCTCAGCCAGTATTGAGTCAATGAACGGCGACCTTTCCTTGCTGCGGGTGAGAGCACGTATCCACGCCGCGCTCGGCGACCCGGCGAGGCTGGCGATCGTGGACGCGCTCATCCTCGGCGACGCCTCCCCCGGCGAGATCGGCGCCGACCTGGGTATGCCCACCAATCTCGTCGCCCACCACGTGAAGGTGCTCCACGAGGCGGGCCTGATCGCGCGGACCCGCTCCGAGGGCGATCGGCGCCGCACCTACCTGCGACTACAGCCCGCCGCCCTGGCCTGCCTGACCCCGCCGCCGCTGCGCGACGCCGACCGGGTGGTGTTCGTCTGCACCCACAACTCGGCCCGCTCCCAGCTGGCCGCCGCGCTGTGGCGCGACCGGGTCGGCGGCCCCGCCGCCTCGGCCGGCACCAGACCGGCCAGCCGCGTCCACCCCCGCGCCGTCACGGTCGCACACCGGCACGGCCTGCGGCTGGACCCGGCCCGCACCGCCCATGTCCGCGACGTGGTGCATGACGGGGACCTGGTCATCGCGGTCTGCGACAACGCGCACGAAGACCTCACCAGCCCGGTGCGCCCGCAATTGCACTGGTCGGTGCCCGACCCGGTCCGCGTCGACACCGACGACGCGTTCGAGGCCGCCTACACCGACCTCGCCGGCCGCATCGAACGGATCGCGCCGATCGCGTACCCGAGCGCCGTCATGGACTGACCTCTCCCGCTTCCGGACCCGCCCGGCCGGATGAACCGCCGGGTGGGTCGATCCTGCCCGCACCCAAGACCGGAGCTTGTACCTTCCATGCCTTCCATCGCACTCTGGCGACGGCTGCTGGCCGAGTTCCTCGGCACCGCACTGCTGGTCACCGCCGTCGTCGGCTCCGGCATCATGGCCACCACCCTGTCGCCGGGCGACGTCGGCCTGCAGCTGCTGGAGAACTCGGTCGCCACCGCCTTCGCGCTCGGTGCGCTGATCCTCACCTTCGGCCCGATCTCCGGCGCCCACTTCAACCCGGTCGTCTCCGCCGCCGACTGGTGGCTCGGACGCCGCGGGCGCACCGGGATCAGCGGCACTGACCTGGCCGGCTACACGGTCGCCCAGACCCTGGGCGCGATCGGCGGATCGATCCTGGCGAACCTGATGTTCGACCTCGCCCCCGTCACGCTCTCGACCAAGGACCGCGCCGCCGGCCACCTGTGGCTCGGCGAGGTCGTCGCCACCACCGGCCTGCTTCTGCTGATCTTCGCGCTCGGCCGGTCCGGCAGAGCCGCGGTCGCCCCGGCCGCGGTCGGCGCGTACATCGGCGCCGCGTACTGGTTCACCAGCAGCACCAGCTTCGCCAACCCGGCCGTCACGATCGGCCGTGCCTTCACCGACACCTTCGCCGGCATCGCCCCCGGCTCCGTGCCCGGGTTCGTCGGCTTCCAACTCGTCGGCCTGCTCGCCGGCGTCGGCCTGCTGCTGGCCCTGTACCCCGACGCCGGCAGGACGGCGGACGACATCGTCGTCGAACACCCCGCCGCCGCGCCCTGAGCGGGCTTTCACCCCTACCACCGCGAGGAACACCATGAGCGACACCAAGCCCACCGTCCTGTTCGTCTGCGTCCACAACGCCGGCCGCTCCCAGATGGCCGCCGGCTGGCTGCGCCACCTCGCCGGCGACCGCGTCGAGGTCCGCTCCGCCGGCTCCGCCCCCGCCGACACCGTCAACCCGGCCGCGGTCGAGGCCATGCGCGAGGTCGGCATCGACATCACCGACCAGACCCCCACCAAGCTGACCTGGGACGCAGCCCACGAATCCGACGTCATCGTCACCATGGGCTGCGGCGACGCCTGCCCGGTCTTCCCCGGCAAGCGCTACGAGGACTGGAAGCTCGAGGACCCGGCCGGCAAGGGTGTCGAGTCCGTGCGCCCGATCCGTGACGAGATCAGGAGCCGCATCGAGGGGCTGCTCGCCGACCTGATTCCAGCAGCCTGACCCCAGCGGCGCTGAACTGCCGCAGGGTTGGCTGGCCCTCGCGGCAGTTCAGACAACGTACGGCCTCGAACACCATCGCCCGGAAGGGTGCACAGCACGCGGCCGAGACGGCCACCGCACCGGCGGGGACAGGTTCAGAGAACAGGGTGCCGCGTCAGCGCGGCCGGACCCCGCCGGGCGGACCGTTCCAGCCCTTCTGCGGCGGATACTCCGCTCTCATCGCCACCGTGGCGTTGGTCGTCACGGCGTCCGCCCGGAAGCACACGCCGTGAGGCCGCGTTCCGCGTCTCGGAGCGATCCGGTGGCCCCGCAACAGGTCCTTTTCTCTGGTGTCAGGCGTGCGCATGTCGCGCTGACTTGCCGGCGTGCTGTCCGCGCCCTTGCGCGATCGAGATTCACCGGGTTCGATCGAAGGACGGCGACGGGTGGCCACGTCCGGCCGGCGGCCGGCCCGGCTTCGTGCACCGCGGAACGGGCTGGTGAACAACTCCGGCCCTTGGCCTTCCCGGAGCCGCAAGCACCTTTCGACGAAGGGAAGCAGGATGCGAATCAGACCCGGCCTCGCGGCCGTCATGACGTTCGCCGCAACGGCCGCAGCGATGACGGTGGCCGACCCGGCACTGGCCCTCAACCAGAAGACCTGCCAGGTCAAGTACGACGGCGTCGACCGCGACTGCATCACCCAGACGCTGGATCTCGCCGGATCGAACGTGTTCCACATCGGCACGACCGGCGCCCCGACGGATCAGGCCTGGCTGTTGATCGTGACGGATGTGCACAACGGCAAGGTCGTCGTCACGGAACGAATCTGGAACAACGCGAACGTCTGGCGGACCAACGTCTACTCCGACTACACCGCCTACGCGTCGTGCAACCGACCCTGCCCCGGACTGACGCTGTACTTCGCCAACGGCTGACGGTCGACGGCAGGAGGGCGGGGCCTCATAGGTCCCGCCTGTTCGAAGCCGGTTGCCGCAGCCCCGGGGCACGGGTGAGCGCGGCCGCGTTGCGGGCCGTCCCGGCAGCCGCGCGGGCGGGGAGTGTTCGCCTCAGCGGTCACAGCGCCCGATCCGCGCGCCGCGATCCGGAACTTCCGGCTCGGGTTCCCGCTGATGCTGTTCTTCAGCGTCGTGCGCGGTCGTCGAGGACCTCGGGCGCGACTCCGGTGGCGACCCAGCGGGCCAGGGCCGGCCGGTCCACCAGCGTGATCCGGCATCGCCGGGCGATCTGCAGGGCCGGACCGGTCGGGCGGCCGGTGGTGACCAACAGGGCGATGTCCGCGCCGTGGATGTCGCGGGCGGTGCCGGCGAAGCGCTGGACGTCCGGGCTCGACAGGTTCCCGGCGTAGCGCTTGCACTGCACGACCAGGCGTCGGCCGCCCGGAGTCCGGGCGGTGACGTCGGCGCCCATGTCCCCGGCGCCGCCGCTGACCCGCACGCCGCGACAGCCGCTGTCGCGCAGCAGCCGGGCCACGTAGCGCTCGAAATCCGGACCGCTCATGTGGTCGGTCACCGCGACGTCGCGCTCGTAGCTCATCAGCCGGTTCATCGCCGACCACCGCAGATACGCCCACACCCCGCCGGCGGCCAGCACGAGCCCGGTCACTACGACGGTCAGGACCGGATGCTCCCGGACCACCTGGACCAGCATCGCGACAGCCAGGACACCACCGGCGGCCCCGGCCACCACGGCACCATCGCTGATCCTGCCCTTTCTCCGGCGCCTACGTCGAGCCACCCGAACCCCCTCAGCCCCACACTTCGCATACTGACGCACACGAACGGTAAACAACGGGTACGACAGAAGGACATCGACGCTGTTCGTCGCACCGCGGAGCACGCCGGATCGAGGGCGGCGCACGGGCCCGCCCCGGCCGGTCCGCTGCCGTCGTCGGATGACCCTGCACTCGCCGCCTCCAGGCCGGGTGCGATGGATCCGCCTCCGAGCGCGGGACGGATCGTGTGCCCGGTCCGGTCCGAGCCGATCGAGATGGCGGCAGGCGTCGATGACCGGCGGCTGGTTCTGCCGCTGACGGCGCGGGCTGTCGAAGCCATCGCTTCCGAACCGGCCGACCCCGCCCAGGAGCGGCCCGGTCATCGACCCCGACGGTTGCGGTACGCGCGCGCATGAGCGAGGTGAACCGCCGTGTCGTCACGGAACGGCGTTCAGCCGGTTGGTAGTGCAACGCGCTGTTGCGCTCGTTGACTGGTCATGCTGGGTGGCGGGGTGCTCGACGAGTCCCCGCGCTACCGCCGGAACGTCCCGCCCCCGCGCCGACGATCGCCAAGCTGGTCGAGGACCACGGGCTGATCGCCGGGATCCTGATCCGCGTCGCCGAGCTGGGTGCGGACCCGAGCGCCGCCCCGAGTGCGATCCGGCGTGAGCTGGCCGGTCCGGGGCCATCATGGAGTCACATTTCCGGTACGAGGAACGTGCCCTCGCCGAGGCCCGCAACGCCGAGGTCCGCAAACACCGAGGCCCGCGACGCCGAGGCCCGCAAACGCCGAGGCCCGCGACGCCGAAGCCCGCGACGCCCGGCTCCGCAACGCCGAAGCCCGCGACGCCCGGCTCCGCAACGCCGAAGCCGCGACAACGGATGGTCTGGACCGGTCCTGCGGCTGCAACCGGCCGGTCAGCGGCGCAGGTCGCCGACCGCGTCCGCGTAGTACGTGTCGGACAGGTGCACGGCGATCTCCCGGATGGTCCACGCGCCCGGCTCCGCCCGGTCCAGCTGTTCCGGGGTGAGCGAGCCCAGCCGCACCGACCAGATCTGCGCCAGCCGGGTCAGCCGGCTGGTCGCCTCGGCGAGATCCTCCTCGGTGAACGGCGCCAGATCGGCCGCCGTGGTGATCGCCGACGCGTGCCAATGGTCCGGGATCGTCGGCGCGCCGGCCAGCCGCGCCTCCACCTCGGCGAGATGGTCGATCAGGTGGTCGGTGATGCGCCGGACCGCCTTGTGCGGCGTGTACACCCGGTCGCCGGCCGGGACGGGCACGCCCTCCCAGGCGGTCCAGCTCCGCGCGAGGCGTAGTGCGTGGGAAACCGCCTGCTCGATCATGCGGCCAGGTTCCGGCATCGTGTCGTTCCTCTCGGGTGCGGCGCGCGGGCCCCGCCACGTTAGAGTCCGAACGGTTCGCCGGCCGCCGAACCGTAGGCGCCAGCGCCTTGCCGATGCGCTACCGGTGCAGCGCGGCCCTGCCCCGCGTGACCAGGTCGGTGAACCAGGGCGCCTGGTCCAGCGGCACCATCTCGGCCCCGGCCCAGAACGAGCGGGCCCGGTCCGTTTCCGCGTCCCCGGCCTTCGGTGCGGTGGCGACGTTGCCGGTGAAGTAGACCGTGACGCGGCGCAGGCCGGGCGCGTCCGGGGCGACGTGGGTGAGGGCGCCGTCGCGGACGCACATCGCGGACGACCGCTCGGAGCGGATGCCCGCGCAGGTGTCGGTCGGCCGCGCGGACAGCTCCACCAGGGTGTGCAGCCGCTGCCGGCCGAACTGGTAGCCGTCCACCACCGCGTCGGGGCCGTCGGAGCCGATGCCCATGCCGAGCAGGTCGGGGGGCCGGGTCTTCGGCACCAGGGCGAAATGCTCGGCCTCGCCGTCGTGCCGGGCGAGATCGATCCGCAGGGCGTCCTGCAGCAACCGGTACTCGGGGACGGACTCGTCGACGATCAGGTCACCGGCTTGCAGCGGCGGCGCTCCGGCGCCGTCACCGGCTTGACGCGACAGCGCGACACCCGTCGCGAGGCCGACGCCGACCACCGCCGCGACGGCTATTCCGATGTTCCTGCGCTGCACACTGACCAGCTCCCCCCGCGCGCGGCAAACTCTAGGCTCGTCAGTGGATCTTGTAAAACGGTGCCGGACATGCCGCTGACGGGACCACCGCCTTCGGGCCCGATCCACGCCCCCGGACCGGCCCGCCCTCGGTCGTGACCCGCGCCCGCGTGCCCGCCGTCGGTCGTGACCCGCGCCCGCGGGGGCCGTCGGTCGTGACCCACGCCCGCGGGCGGCCGTCGGATCCCTCTGCCGGACCCCTCGATGCCGCGTCGTGCCCCGCCCGCGGGCCGGGACGTCTCCGTGTCGGCCCGCGGGGACCGGCCGGGCGGCTCACGGGCGGAGCAGGACCCGGCCGACATGGGTTCGCTCCTCGATCAGCCGATGGGCGCTCGCCGCCTCCTCCAGCGGGAACTCGGCGTGCACCGTGGTCCGCAGCCGCCCCGTGGCGAACAGCTCCGCCACCTCGGCCATCTCGGACCGGGCCTGCTCCGGCGCGGCACGCCGCCAGGCCGTCAGGTTGAACCCGGTGATCGACCGCAGCGGGAACAGCAGCGCGGGCGGCACATCCTCCGTCCCACCGGAGGCGGCGCCGTAGACCACCGCGCGGCCGGAGGGCGCCAGCAGTTCGACACCTCGCCGCAGCACGGCGCCGCCGACCGCATCCAGCACCACGTCCACTCCGCCGGGCACGGCCGCACGCACCCGCTCGGGCCAGTCCGCCGAGTCGTAGTCCACGGCCAGGTCGGCGCCGACCGACCGGACGAAGCCGAGCTTGCCCGCCGATGCCGCCCCGATGACCGGGCCCGCGCCGAGCACCCGGGCAAGCTGGACGATCACGTGCCCGATGCCGCCCGCCGCCGCATGCACCAGGACACTCTCGCCGCCCCGCAAGCCGGCCGAGCGCAGCACGCGCAGCGCGACCACACCGGCCATCGGCAGCATCACGGCATCGGCAGCGCCGAGCCCCGCCGGCACAGGCGCCAGCCACGCCGCGTCGGCGACCGCACACTCCGCATACGCGTCCAGGGCGAGCGCGGCCACCCGGCGACCGGTGAGCTCGGCGGACCAGGGGCCGCGCGAGGCGCATCCGGTCTACCGGGCCTGGCACGGTCACATCGCCGGGCTGGCCGGCCGGCAACGACCCGACCTCGACGCCGACATGCTCGCCCACGTGCTGCTGGCCACTCTGCACAGCGAGCCGATCCTGGACACCCTCGCCCGCGGGGAGAGCGAACGCCTCGACCGCACCCTGCGCGACCTGGTCACCGCGCTCATCCCGGAATGACCGCGGCCGACGCACCGCGACTCACGCAGGCACCGCCGCCCACGCACCGCCGCCGCCGACGCACCGCGACTCACGCAGGCACCGCCGCCCACGCGCCGCCGTCGACGCACTGCGACTCACGCACCGCCGCCCACGCGCCGCGACTCACGCACCGACCGACGCCCACGCGCCGGACGGTCATTCCACGGCGGCCCGCAGGCTCCACGAGGCGCGGCGCGGGCGGCCGGGCAGCGCGATCCGACCGGTGCACCAGAGCAGCGCGGCGACCGGCTCCACCGGCGGGCGGTCCGGGAACAACCGGGCCAGCACGGCCGCGCACGCCGCCGGCGGCGGGAGCCAACCGGCGCCCAGGCCGCGGCTGATGTCGTAGGTGTGCAGCAGGATCTCGTTCACGCCGAGGGCGGCGAAGCCGGACGGATCGGTCGGCCCCCAGTGCCACGCGCGGGTGTCCGGTCCGGCGGCACGCAACTGGGCGGCCAGCAGCGCCCCGGCGGCGGCGACCACCCGCAGGATCTCGGCCGCGCTCGCGTCCGGCCGGACCTCCAGATCGAGCGGCAGATAGCCGTCGGCGGCCCCGGCGGCCAGCTGAGCGGCGTACGCCAGCAGGTCGTGCGCGATGTGCGCGGCGGTGTCCCGGCAACTCCACCGCAGGTCGCCGGCCGGGACCGTCCAGTCCGCGCCGAGGTGCGGGGTCAGCGCGCGCCGCAGTTCGCCGAGCGCCGCTTCCACGTCATGGGCGTCCATGCCGACGACCCGGGGACGTCACTCGGCACCGGGCGGCGGAGCCATCCGCGGCGGCCGATTCTCGTACGGCGTGGACAACACCACCGTGGTCCGCGTCGTGACGTTCGCCGCCGTGCGGATGTCCTGCAGCAACCGCTCCAGATCGGCCGGGCTCTTCACCCGCACCAGCAGCATGTAGAAGTCCTCGCCGGCCACCGAGTAACACGAGTCGATCTCGGCCAGGTGGGCCAGCCGCTCCGGCGCGTCGTCCGGCTGGGACGGGTCGAACGGGCGGATCGCCACGAACGCGGTCAGCGGCAGATCCAGCGCCTCGTACGACACCTTCGCGGTGTACCCGGAGATCACACCGCGCTGCTCGAGCCGGCGAACCCGCTGGTGCACGGCGGAGACGCTGAGGCCCACCCGTTCGGCCAGATCGGTGTACGACAGCCGCCCGTCCACGGTGAGCGCCGACACGATCGCCCGGTCGATCTCTTCCACACCGGCAACACTACCCACCGGCCGCCCCGTCCGGCTCAGCCGGTCAGCGAGCGCGCGATCACCATCCGCTGGATCTGGTTGGTGCCCTCCACGATCTGCAGCACCTTGGCCTCGCGGAACCAGCGCTCCACCGGGTGATCGGCGACGTAGCCGTACCCCCCGAGCACCTGCACCGCGTCCGTGGTGACGCGCATCGCGACGTCGGTGGCGAACAGTTTCGCCTTCGCCGCCTCGATCGAGAACGGCCGCCCGGCATCCTTGAGCCGCGCCGCCGACAGCAGCAGCGCGCGGGCCGCGGACACCTGGGTGGCCATGTCGGCGAGCATGAAGCCGACCCCCTGGAACCGGCCGATCGGCTGACCGAACTGCTCACGCTCCCGGGCGTACCCGATCGCGTAGTCGGTCGCGGCCTGCGCCAGTCCCACCGCGCACGCCGCGATGCCGAGACGCCCCGCGTCGAGCGCGCGCATGGCGATGGCGAAGCCCTCGCCCTCCCGGCCGACCAGCCGATCGTGCGGAATCCGCGCGTTCTCCAGCACGATCTGCGCCGGCGCCGACGACCGCAGACCCATCAGCCGCTCGCGCGGCTGCGGCAGCAGGCCCGGGGTGCTCGCGTCGGCGATCAGGCAGGAGATGCCCTTCGCGCCGGGCCCGCCGGTGCGGACGAACAGGTTGTAGAAGTCCGCCACCCCGCCGTGCGTGATCCACGCCTTGACGCCATTGACCAGCCAGTCCTCGCCGTCCGGCACGGCGCGGGTGGTCAGGTTCGCCGCATCCGAGCCCCCGTGCGGCTCGGAGAGGCAGTAGGCGCCCAGCAGCTCACCGCCGAGCATCTCCGGCAACGCTTTGCGCTGCCGTTCACTGCCGAAGGCAGCGACCGGGAAACACGACAGCGTGTGCACGCTGACGGCCTCGGCGATGCCCAGCCAGGTTCCGGCCAGGATCTCCAGGACCTGCAGATAGATTTCGTACGCCTGACCGGCGCCGCCGTCGGCCTCCGGGTACGGCAGGCCGAGCAGCCCGGCGCGCCCCAGCGTGCGCAGCACCTCCCGCGGAAACTCGCCGCGCGCCTCGTAGTCGTCCACCTTGCCGGCGAGCTCTCGGGTGGCGAGCTCCCGGGTCAGGTCGAGCAGGTCGTGTGCCTCAGGGGTGGGAAGCAGTCGATCCACGGTCACCCCGTCAGCTTAACGGTCGTTCAATCCCGGGGGTAGACGAGATTCCGACAGCCACCCGGATGGCACGGCGCTTCCGACGCCACCCGGATGGCACGGCGCTTCCGGCAGCCAAAGCAGCGGCGCGCAGCCACCGGGCGGAGCAGCGGTATGCCGCCACCGGGCGGAGCAGCGCCATGCAGCACACCGGGCGGAGCAGCGGCACACGCTCGAGTCGTTGCGGGATGAGGACACCCCGGATCACCACGGCGTCGCACGACCAGTGAGACGCGGCCCCGGGCGCGAGGGCCCGGCTGACTAAGGTTCTCTCCCGATGAGTGCGACTTTTCTCGGGCGTCTCGCCGCCGTCCTCGCCGGCGCGGCGCTGCTCACGGCGGTGGCAGTGGGTGCCGTCACGCAGTTGCCCACCGGCGCCGAACCCGCGCCGGCAACGGCCGTGAGCACGCCGCCGCTCAGCGCCGCCGCCCCGCCGGTGAGCACGGCGACGAGACCGCCCGCCGGCACCGCACCGGCGCGGACCGGCACACCGCCCGCGCGCCCCACCGCGGCGGACGCGCCGACCGCTTTCCACAACCTGGGCCTGGGCGGCCCGGACCAGGTCGGTGAGCCCGCCGGCATGCCCATCCGCATCGAGGTGTCCTGGTGGGGCGCACAGGACACCCCGACCTCCGCATGGGACTGGAGCAGGTACGACGCGCCGATCGATCGGGCCGCCGCGGCCGGGATGCGGGTTCTGCTGCTGGTCACGTACGCCCCGCCGTGGGCCAGCGGTGACCACGGCCGGGGCGACGGTTCCGACCACTGGTTCCCGACCCCGGAGTGGGACGACCGCTGGGGCGACTTCGTCACCCGGCTCACCCGCCGGTACCAGGACCGGGCCCAGGCATTCGAGATCTGGAACGAGCCGAACCACGCCGGCTTCGGCAACTACGGCAACGGTGGCGACCTCGAGCGCAAGCGCCGGTACTGGGACATCGTCCGGCTCAGCAACAGCCGCATCAAAGCCCAGTGCCCGGGGTGCACCGTGCTGGCCGGCGGATCGGCGGCCGGCACCAGGCCCGGAAACCAGCCGGCGGTACCCGCGTCGCAGCCGAACCCGAACTCGCCCGCGGCGTGGCTCGACTGGGCGTTCGCCAACGGGTACGGCGGCGACTTCGACGCGGTCGCCCACCACCCCTATCCGATCTGGCATCAGTCGCAGGGCCCCTCCCAGTCGAACTGCGCCCGCCCGGATCTGGTCCTGTTCGGCCCCCGTTACCGGCCGAACCTGCCGTACACCCGGCAGTGCGGGCAGCTGGCGGCGTTGCGGGCGGTTCTGGTCGACCACGGGCACGCGGACATGAAGATCTGGGGTACGGAATGGGGCTATCCGACCGCCTCGTACCTGGGCACCCGCCATCCCTCGCTGGAGCGGATCCGGGACTTCGCCGTCGAAGGCGTACAGATGTGGCGGGAACTGGACTACGTCGGCCCGCTCTTCCTGCACGCCCACCGGGACGTCACCGCGTTCGCCGGGGTGCCGTGCGCCGCGGACAGCACGAACCCGGAGTGTCACTACGGGATCGTCACCGCCGACGGCACGCCGAAGGAGCCGCTGTACTCCGATCTGATGGCCACCGTGCGGGACGCGAAGCCGTCCCGGCTGTCCACCGGGCAGAGCCTGCGCCGCTGGTCCTGGATCGCCTCACCGAACCAGCGGTTCCGGCTGATGCTGCAGGGTGACAGCAGCCTCGTGCTGTCCGACACCGCCACCGGCCGGATCCTGTGGTCGGTGGCCGATACCGGCGCCCGGCGGCTGCTGAACCAGCCGGACGGCAACCTGGTCCTCTACCGCGGCGCCGACCGGCCGGCGCCGGTCTGGTCCTCGGCGACCGCGAGCGCCGGGCGCTGCACCCTGTGGCTGCAGGACGACGGCAACCTGGTCCTGCACCGCGATGCCGACGGCAAGCCGATCTGGGCGAGCAACACCGCCGTCCCGCGGGCCGGAGCAGCCGGCTGAGCGGGCAGGCGACCAGGCGAGCGGGCCCGGCAGCCGGGCGCGCGATCCAGGCAGCCAGGTGAGCGACCAGGCGAGCGGGCCCGGCAGCCGGGCGCGCGGTCCAGGCAGCCAGGTGAGCGGACAGGCGATCAGGCCAGCGGGCCAGGCAGCCGGGCGCGCGGGGCGTGCGGCCGGACCGGGGCCGGGCGGTCCGGCCGCCGCGGGCCGCGGGTGCCGGAACTTGTCGGACCCGTGTGGCAGGGTAGGCGCGTGACTCGACCACTGCTGGCCGTCGACGCCCCGAGCCTGTATTTCCGCGCGTTCCACGGCATACCGGAGAAAGCCGCGCGAACCACGGCCGGGGAGCCGGTCAACGCGATCCGCGGGTTCCTCGACATGATCGCGCAGCTGGTCCGGACCAGGCGGCCGGACCGGCTGGTCTGCGCGCTGGACGCGGACTGGCGGCCGGCCTGGCGGGTCGAGCTCGTCGGGTCGTACAAGGCGCACCGGGTGGCCCACGGTGACGTGGAGGAGGTGCCCGCCTCGCTGGAACGGCAGGTGCCGGTGCTGCTGGAGGTGCTCGCGGCGATCGGCATCCCGGCGTTCGGCGTGCCCGGTTACGAGGCCGACGACGTGCTGGGCACGCTGGCCGCGACGCAGCCGGCGCCGGTCGAGGTGGTCTCCGGCGACCGTGACCTGTTCCAGCTGGTCGACGACGCGCGCGGGACCCGGCTGCTGTACTGCGGGCGGGGCGTGGCCAAGCTGGAGGACGCCGACGAGGCGCTGGTGCAGGCGAAGTACGGCGTTCCGGCGCGCTTCTACGCGGACTTCGCCGCGATGCGCGGCGACCCCAGCGACGGCCTGCCGGGCGTGGCGGGCGTCGGCGAGAAGACCGCGGCGCGGCTGATCGAGAGGTACGGCGGGATCGCCGCGATCCTGGCCGCGCTCGACGATCCGGCGTCGGGTTTCGCGCCGGGCGTGCGCACCAAGCTCGACGCCGCCCGGGAGTACCTGGCACGGGCCCTGCCGGTGTGCCGGGTCGCGCTCGACGTGAAACTTCCGGACTTCGACCCGGCGCTGCCCAGACAGCCGCGTGACCCGGATGCGCTGCTGGCCCTGGCCGAGCGGTGGAACCTGGCGGGTTCCGCCCGCCGCCTGGTGGACGCCCTGGCGGCCTGAGCCCGGCCCGCGCCACGGCCGAGACCGCGCCCGGGCGGAGCCAGGTCCGGCCGGAACCACGCCCCGGCCGGAACCAAGCCCCGGCCGGAACCACGCCCCGCCCGGAACCACGCCCCGCCCGAGACGACGCCGGGCCCCGCTGCAACCGCGGCCGGCCGAAACCGCGCCGCCACAACCGCGCCCGGCCCGAAACTGCGGCCGCTGAAACCACGCCCGGCCGCACCGAGGCCTGCCCGAAACCGGTCAGTTCGGCGCGGCGGCGTCGCGCAGATGGCGGTCCCAGTGCGGCTTGCGGCCGTCCACGTCGGTGAAGCCGTACTCCTCGGCCAGGTCCCACGACGTCAGGACCTGGCCGGCGCGCGCGGCCACCTCCGGGTCGGCGGCCAGCGCGGCGACCGCCCGGCCCACGTAGCGCGGGGTCTCCGACGCCAGGAAGTGCGGATCCTTGCGGCCGCCGTCGCGCCAGTTCGCCTCGGTGACGCCGAAGTGGTCGAGCATCGCCTCGCTGCGCAGGAAGCCCGGCGTGACCGCGAGCGCGGTGATCCCGTGCTCGGCCAGCTCCGCGGCCTGCGCCACGGCCAGGCGGTTCACCGCGGTCTTGGCCAGGTCGTACGCGAGGTTTCCGCGGTATTCACGACCGAGGCCGTCGCTGATCTCGACGATCAGGCCGCCGCGCCGGCGCATCATCAGCGGCACCGCGTACCGGCTGGTCACCACGTGGGTGAAGACGGCGCGGTCCCACATGGTGTGCACCTTGGTCAGGTCCAGCTGCCAGAACGGGGTGTCCCACTCGGTCAGCGGGTCGCCGCCCCACACGTCGTTGACCAGGATGTCGAGGCGCCCGTGCCGGTCCTCGATGCCGGCGACGAGGGCCCGGACCTGCGCCGGGTCGCGGTGGTCGCAGCGGACCGGGATGCCCTGGCCGCCGGCGGCGGTGACCAGCTCGGCCGTCTCCTCGATGGTCTCCGGGCGGTCCATGTCCGAGCGGGCCTCGCGGGTGGTGCGGCCGCTGACGTAGACGACCGCGCCGGCCGCGCCCAGTTCGATCGCGATGCCGCGGCCGGCGCCGCGGGTGCCGCCGGCGACGAGCGCGACGCGGCCAGAAAGGTTCGGCGCAGTGCGCCGTGATGTCATGCCCATGAGGTTAGTGAACCATCATTTAGTAATATGGCCAACATGGCCCGTCCCCGCACCGTTTCCGATGCCGCGATCCTCGACGCCGCCGCAGCGGCCGTCGCCGAGTGCGGCCCCGCCGCCGTCACCCTGGCCCGGATCGGCAGCCGGGCCGGGGTGACCGCCGCCGCCCTGTCCCAGCGCTTCGGGTCGAAACGCGACCTGCTGCTGGCGCTGGCCCGGCGCGCCGCGGCGACCATGCCGGCCCGGCTGGCGGCGGCCCGCGACGCCGAACAGCCGGCCCGGGCGCTGATCGAGACGTTCGCCGAGCTGGCCGGCGGGATCAGCGGGCCCGCGGAGTTCGCGAACCACCTGCAGTTCCTGCTGCTCGACCTCTCCGATCCGCAGTTCCGCGAGGTCACCCGGGGATACGCGGAGGCGGTCGAGGCCGCGATCGCGACCGTGCTGGACGCCGCGGCGCGCGCCGGTGAGCTGCCCGCCCCACGGGCCGGGCTGCCCCGGGCGGTGCACGCCGCCTACAACGGCGCGTTGATCACCTGGGGCATGACCGGCGACGGCTCCCCCGCCGAGGCGGTACGCACGCAGCTGACCCGGGTCCTCACCCGGCCGGTGGATGAATGAGCCGTGCCGGGTTGTTAGAAGTCGGCTCTGGTGGGCATCAGTCTTGTCGGGTGCTCAAAACCCCACGGATCACCACAAAGGTGCTAAAGGCGTAGAAACCTACTGATCGGAGACCCCCCGTGATCACGCAGGAGCACATCAATTCGCTGCACGGCCGCGACGTCCACGACCGCGACGGTCACAAGATCGGTACGGCCGGTCAGGTGTGGACGGATGCCGCCGGCCTGCCCACCTGGGTCAGTGTCCGCACCGGCCTCTTCGGGCTCAACGAGTCGCTGGTCCCCCTGCAGAACGCCGACCTGCGCGACGACCAGCTGGTGGTGCCGTTCGACAAGGCCACCGTCAAGGACGCGCCGAACGTGGACGCCTCGCACGACGAGCCGCTGACCCAGGCCGAGGTCGACCAGCTCTACTCGTACTACGGCCTTCGCCAGCACGACAGCTACCGGGCGTACCAGGCCGGCGCGGCCGCGAGCAACGAGTCCTACACCGGCTCGGGCACGGGCAGCGAGTCCTACACCGGCTCGGCCGCGAGCAGCGAGTCCTACACCGGCTCGGCCACGGGCAACGAGTCCTACACCGGCACGGCCGGCCGGTCCCACACCGGGTCGTACGATGACCGCGGCGACGACGCGATGACCCGGTCGGAGGAGCGGCTCAACGTCGGCACCGACCGCGAGCAGGTCGGCCGGGCCCGGCTGCGCAAGTACGTGACCACCGAGCACGAGCAGGTCAGCGTGCCGGTCACCCGCGAGGAGGTCCGCTTGGAGCGGGAGCCGGTCACCGACGCGAACCGGGACGACGCGTACCGCGGGCCGGACCTGACCGAGTCCGAGCACGAGGTCACCCTGCACGCCGAGCGCCCGGTGGTGAGCACCGAGACCGTGCCGGTCGAGCGGGTACGCCTCGGCAAGGAGACCGTCACCGAGGAGCAGACCGTCGGCGGCGAGGTCCGCAAGGAGCGGATCGAGGCGGACCTGCCCGACGAGGGCCGGCGCCGGCTCGGCTGAGCCCGTCGATGCCGATGCCCCGGCCGCTCGTGCGGCCGGGGCATCGCCGTCAGTTCAGGTGGCGGGTCGCCAGCAGGCAGACCGCCAGCAGGTGCACCGACGGCCAGGACGCGTCCCGCCAGTCCGCCGCGATCTCGTCGGCCGACCAGCCGCGGGCCCCCGCGGCGTCGGCAACCCCGTCGGCATAGGCGGCCAGGGACACCGTGTCCGCCCGGTTGTCCAGGGCGTCCAGGATGTGGGTCATGTGCTGATCCAGCTGGGCCAGCAGTCCGGGGGTCATGGCCGGGGGCGCGCCGAGACGCCGCGACCACTGATCGAGCGCCAGGCGTGCGCCGGCCGTGACGGCCTCCCGGCCGAGTTGATCGAGCTCCATGGCGACCCACCGTACAAAGCCGGGGAAGCCGCGACAACGGACGAAACAGCGAAGTGACCCGTATTCAACCGTTCGGCCGCCCGCGTCCGGTCGTCCGGTGGACCCTGCGGCGGCGACGCCCGGAAGCGGCATCGGGTCAACGAAAGCGGCGCCGGGCCAACCGAAGAGCCATCGGATCAACCAAAGAGGCGCCGGGCCAACCGAAGAGCCATCGGATCAACCAAAGAGGCGCCGGGCCAACCGAAGAGCCATCGGATCAACCAAAGAGGCGTCGGATCAACCGAAGAGGCGCCGGGTCAACACAAGCGGCGCCGGGTCAACGAAGCCGTGCCATGCAATGAAAGCCAGGTCAACAGACCGGCAGGAGGGTAGAAGCAGCCGGCGAGGCGCCGAAACCATCCGTAACGGGACGGGCCCCGGGGCCAGGAGCTGCCCCGGGGCGAGACTACGGCCGCGCGGCGCGGGCCGCGCGGATCAGGAGGAGTCAGCGCCGGGCCAGCCGCCGCTCACCGCCCGCGCCGGGGATGTACGGCAGCCCGTAGTGCGCGAACACCCGGGGCTCCTCGGCCGCCGCCAGCTCCCCGTCGAGGTCGATGGCCGGCGCGTCGCCGATCAGCTTCTTGGCGTACCGCACCCGGACGGCGTCCGGCTTCACCGTCGCGCCGGCGAGCGGAACGAACGCCAGCCGGTGCCGGCCGATGAAGCCGACACGCACGGTGATGAACGCCGGTTCGTCGGTGCCGGTGTCGACGTAGACCGCCTCCAGCTCACCGATCTTGTCGTCGTCCGGGTCGATGACTTTGTGGCCACGCCAGTCGCGCAGGTTCTCCGCCGGGAACATGCCGCTGCTGTTCCCCGCCCGATCCGTGCCGAAACCGCGACCCGCGCCGGGCCACGAACGGGGCGGCCCGGCGTACCGAAGAGGCGGCGCCCGCCGCGGGTGGTCGCCCGCGGACACCGTGACCGGGCCCGGGTCGATCTTTCTGGGCCGCCCGGCCCGCGCACCGGATCCGCCGTGCCGGGGGCCGGGTGTCCACCAGCCGCCGAGGGCTCGTTCGATTGCCAACCGGGTGCGACCCGCGCACCCGGCTCAGGTCGGCCCGGCCCGCCCCGATAACGCGGAGGTCGGACCCGGAACCCCCCTCGAACGGAGTACGCATGACGACGCGGACCGCTCGCGCGTGCTTCGGCGCCTGGATCCTGGCGCTGGTCGCCCTCTACTACACGTTCCCTGCCACGCACCTGTACACGTGGGCGCTGCTGGGCTATTCGGCGGCCGCCGCGATCCTGGTGGGCGTCCGCCTGAATCGTCCCGCCCAGCGCCTGCCCTGGTACCTGGTCAGCGCCGCGCTGGCTTTCTTCACCACCGGCGACAGCTGGTACAACCTGGTCCAGACGCTCGGCGGGGAGCCCGGCTTCCCCGGGCTCGCCGACGTGTTCTACCTGCTGGTCTACCCGCTGCTGACCGGCGGCTTCCTGCTGTTCGTCCGGGCCCGCGCGGGCCGCGGCGACGACCGGGCGGCGCTGCTGGACGCGCTGGTGCCGACCGTCGGGCTCGGCCTGGTGGCCTGGGTCTACTGGATCGCGCCGTTCACCCGGGCGCAGGACCTGAGCGTGCTGGAGAAGGTGGTCTCGGTCGGCTACCCGCTCGGCGACATTCTGGCGCTGGCGATGATCCTGCGGATGGTCAGCACGACCGGCAAACGGCCGAAGGCGCTGCTCGGCCTGGGCGTGGCGATGATCGGCCTGCTCGTCTCGGATGTCTTCTACGGGCAGTCCCAGCTGCGCAGCGACTGGTCGCTGGGCGGCCCGGTGGACCTGGGCTGGACCGTCTTCTACGCGGTGATGGGCTACACCGCGCTGCGGCCGTCGATGCGCGAGCTCACCGCGCCGGCCGAGCGGACCGCCCGGGCCGGGATGGGCCGGCACCGTCTCGCCTGGCTGACCGCGGCGGCGCTGATCGCCCCGGCGGTGCTGTGCGTGGAGTACCTGCACGGCCGGCCGGCCGAGATCGCGCGCGGCGGGATCGTCGACGCGCCGGTCATCGCGGCCGCCGCCGCGGTGATGTTCCTGCTGGTGCTGGGCCGGGTCGCGGACCTGGCGCTGGCCCAGCGGCAGGCGATGGCCCGGGAGCGGGCGCTGCGCGAGGCCGGCGCCACGCTGTTCGCCGCGGCGACCGAGGGTGACGTGCGCGCGGCGCTCAGCCGGGCGGTCGTCCGGTTGATGCCGGCCGACCGCCCGTACCACCTGGAGCTGCCGCCGCCGGTGGCCGGGCCGGGCGAGGTCGCGGTGCGGTTGATGGCCGCGGCGGACCTGCCCGCCGGCGTCGGCTCCGGCGGGTTCCCGCTGGTCCTGTTCGCCACCCAGCCGCTGCCCGGCGGGGAACGGCACGGCCAGATAATCGTCGGGGCGCCGGAGGACGTGCTGCACGCGGTGCGGTCGTCGTTCGAGGCGCTGGGCGCGCAGATCGCCGTGGTCCTGGAGCGGATCGCGCTGACCGCCGAGGTCAACCGCCGCGACAGCGAGGCGTACTTCCGTACCCTGATCCAGAGCGCCGCCGATGTCATCCTGATCCTCGACGAGGACGACACCATCCGGTACGCCAGCCCGTCGGCGATCAAGCTGTTCGGCGCGGCCATCGTGCCGGGCACGCCGCTGGCCGCGCTGGTCGCCACGGACGCCCAGGAGGCGCTGCGCGACGTGCTGCGCCGGCTGCGGCACGGGCACGGCGAGCTGACCGGCATCGAGCTGGCCGCGCAGGACGCCGGCCGCCGCCGGGTGCTCGTCGAGTGCGACATGCGCAACCTGCGCGACGACCCGACCGTGACCGGCCTGGTGGTCACCATGCGTGACGTCACCGAGCAGCGCCGGCTCGAGGACGACCTGACCCATCAGGCGTTCCACGACTCACTGACCGGGCTGGCCAACCGGGTGCTGTTCCGCAACCGGCTGGAGCAGGCCTTCATGGTCGCCGAGCGGGACGGCGCGACGCTCGGCGTGCTCTTCGTGGACCTGGACGACTTCAAGGAGGTCAACGACACGCTCGGGCACGCGGTCGGGGATCAGCTGCTGCTCGCCGTGGCCCGGCGCATCTCGGCGAGCATCGGCGCCGGCAGCACCGCGGCGCGGATGGGCGGCGACGAGTTCGCCATCCTGGTCGAGCAGAGCGACAGCGCGGACGCCGCCGAGGACGTGGCGGCCCGGATCGTGGCCGAGCTCGGGACGCCGATCGAGGTGCCCGACAGCGAGGGCGGTCTGCACCTGGTCAGCGGCCGGGTCAGCATCGGCGTCGCCACCAACCGGGGCACGGCGAACGCCACCGAGCTGCTGCGGCACGCCGACCTGGCGCTCTACCTGGCCAAGGGGATGGGCAAGGGCGACTGGCAGCGGTACCAGAGCGACCTGGCGCACGCCATGGTGCAGCGGCTGGAGATGCGTACCCAGCTGCACGAGGCGATCGAGGGCGAGCAGTTCATGCTGCAGTTCCAGCCCATCGTCGAGCTCGCCGACCAGCGGGTCACCGGGGTCGAGGCGCTGGTGCGCTGGCAGCACCCGACCCGCGGGCTGCTCGGGCCGTTCCACTTCGTGGAGGCCGCCGAGGAGAGCGGCGCGATCGTCGGGATCGGCAACTGGGTGCTGCGCCAGGCGCTGCGGCAGATCGCCGACTGGAAGGCCGCCGATCCGGCGACCACGCTGCGTTACGTGAGCGTCAACGTGTCCCCGCGGCAGTTCCGCTCGCCGGACTTCGTCGAGCAGGTGCGGGCCGCGCTGGCCGGGGCCGGGGCGCGGCCCGAGTGGCTGCTGCTGGAGATCACCGAGAGCCTGGTGCTCAAGGACGCCGACAAGGTGATCCGGGATCTGCGCGCGTTGCGCGCCATGGGGGTCCGGATCGCGATCGACGACTTCGGTACGGGCTACTCCTCGCTGAGCTATTTGCGGCAGATGCCGGTGGATGTCCTGAAGCTGGACAAATCGTTCATCGACGACATCCTGACCAGCCGGCAGCAGCATGCCCTGGTCGACGCGATCGTCACGCTGGCCGGCAACCTGGATCTCGCCGTGGTCGCCGAGGGCATCGAGGAGGCCGGGCAGCGGATCGCGCTGGACACCATGGGCTGCGACTACGGCCAGGGCTACCATTTCGCCCGGCCGCTGTGGCCGGCCGACATCCCGGCGCTGACCGCTTCCGCCCAGCCGGCCGCGCTTCCCGCGTGACCGCTGAGGATGCCCACCGTGCAACGATCCACCCTAGGGAACGATTATTCGCCAGATTCTCGACTGTCGGTAACCGAACACTCACTCACAGCGTGGACGTGCCGGTTATGCACTGGCGCGACCGGCCGGTAGCGGGCAGGGTCACAGGAGTGCTGAACAATCCCGTGTGGGCCGCCCTCTCCGGGCCCCAGGCCGGTTACGCCGAGGCCGCCGGAGACGCCGCCCGCTACCTCCCCGAGATCGCCCCGTTCTGCGCCGTGAGCGACACCGCCGACCCGGCGGCCTGGCGCGATCTGGCCACGCTCACCGACCATGCGGTGCTCACCGGCCCGTCGATCAGCCCGCCGCCGGGCTGGGTGCAGGACAGCCGGACGCACGGCGTGCAGATGGTCGGCACCGCGATGACCGCGGTCGACGACCCCGAGGCCGTCCCGCTCACCGAGCACGACGTCCCGGAGATGCTGGAGCTGGTGGCCCGCGCCCAGCCCGGCCCGTTCCGCAAGCGCACCATCGAGCTGGGCCGTTACCTGGGCATCCGCACCCGCGACGGCCGGCTGATCTCGATGGCCGGCGAGCGTTTCCGGATGCCGGGCTGGACCGAGGTGTCCGCGGTCTGCACCGACCCGGAGTTCCGCGGGCAGGGCCTGGCCGCCCGCCTGACCGTCGCCGTCGCGGCCGGCATCCTGGCCCGCGGCGAGCTGCCGTTCCTGCACACCGTGCAGGACAACGACGGCGCCATCCGGCTCTACCAGCGCCTCGGCTTCGAGCACAGCGCCGACGTCGTCTTCGCGTCCTTCCGCTACACCGGCAAGCCCTGACCCCGGCCGCCGCCCGGGCGGGCCGCCCGGCCCGCCCGCGGGTCCACCGCCACGATCGGGCGCCGCCACCGGGCCCCGGCCGCCGACTCGTGACGGCGGCCCCGGCGTGGGCTCGCCGGACCCTGACGGCCGGTCAGCGCCGGCGCGACGACCCGCGCCGGCGCGCCGCGCGGGCGCTCACAGCTGCCCGTGGTTGGGCGGCAGCACGTCGGCCAGCTCGTAGGCCGCGATGTGCGCGTACTTCCAGTCCAGCGGGTCGTGGACGCTGTGCGTGCGGGCGTTGCGCCAGTGCCGGTCCAGGTCGTATTTCGCGGCGGCGGAGCTGGTGCCGCACATCGCGAACAGCTCCGAGCCGGCCTCCACCGCGACCTCGCTGCCGAACGCCTTCGCGGCGGCGACGGCGAGCGAGCCACGCGCCGCGGCGCCGGCGTCGGCCGGGGTCAGGGTCACCTCCTCGAGGGTACGGGCGGCGGAGTCGAGCAGCGCCTCGGCGGCCCGCACCCGGGTGGCGAGCCGGCCGTAGCGGTGCCGCACGTGCGGATCGTCGGTGGCGCTCGTGGCGCCGGCCCGGACCGCCTCGGTGGACGGGCGGGCCCTGGTCCGCAGGTAGTCACGGGCGTCGCCGAGCGCGGCGCCGGCGATGCCCACCTCGATCGCGGCGTGGTAGAGCTGGGCGCGCGCGCCGAGCTGCTGCGGCACCTGGTAGGCCTGCCCGTAGTCCAGGCACAGCGCGGGCTCGACCGGCACCGCGGTGAAGGTCGCGGTGCCGCTGATGGTGGCCCGCTGGCCGACCACGTCCCAGTCGGTGTCGACAGCCACCCCCTCGGCGTCGCGGGCGACGAACGCCAGCACCAGGCGGTCCTGCTCGTCGCGGGCGCTGACCGCGATCCAGGCGCAGGTCAGCGCCCCCGTCGTGTAGTACTTGACGCCGTCGAGGCGGCCGTCGCTGATCCTGGTACGCAGGTCCTGCGCGTGTTTCCCGCCGCGCTCGGCGAGCGCGTTGCCGAGCCGGCGCCCGGCCAGGACCTCGCCGAAGAGACGCTTGCGGGTCTGCGGGCCGCCGTGCACGGTGAGCACGTCGACCATCAGGAAGTGCGCCTGCGGGACCTGGGCGATGGCCGGATCGGCGGCGGCGACGATCCGGCCGACCTCGGCGAGCGTGCGCGGGCCGAGACCGGGTCCGCCGTCGGCGGCCGGGACGGTGATCGCGAGCAGGCCGGACGAATCGAGCGCGGCGAGCGCCTCGGACGGGATCACCGTCGCGCCGGCCCGGTCCCGCTGGATCGCGCCGGGGGCGAGCTCGGCGGCGAGCCGATGGGCGGCGGCGACCGCCTCGTCGTGCGTCTGTGGAACGGACATCCACCGATCCTACGGTTCACCGCCGCGCCCGGACGGCCCGCGCCGGCCGCTCCCGCACCGGCCCCGTCCCGGTGACCCGGCTGCTCCCGTTCCGCAGCGCCGCGGCTTCTCAAGTGCGGGCCGGGCAGCGCCGATCAGACGCGGGTCAACGCGGAGGAGGACGCATGCCCACATGGCTCCGGCGGGTGCCGGCGGTGTACCTGGCGCTCGGCGTCCTCTACGCCGCCATCATGCTGCTGTCCACCACCGCGCTGCGCGCCGGCGTCGGCTCGTACGAGGTGGTCGCCGAGGGCGCCCGGGTGACCTTCGGCGTGATCGGGCTGGTCGCCGCGATCCGCGCGTCGCGCGCCCCGGCGCTGCTGCCCCGGCTGCGGCAGGCGTGGCGGGCGGTCACCGTCTGCCTGACCGTGCTGATCGTCGCCCCGGTGGTGGTCGGCGCGCTGCGGGCCGCCGGGATCCGGGGCGCCGACGACGTCACCCACTTCGCCTTCGTCCTGGCGCTGCTGGTCGCCCTGCAGCGCTTCCCGCTCGCCGCGATGAACCGCCGGGACCGCTGGAAGACCGCGCTGGACGCCGGCACCGTGCTGGTCGCCGGCGGGGTGCTGCTCTGGTACACCTCGTTCGGCCCGTACGTCGACGCGCACGGCCTGACGCTGACCGTGGTGGTCGCCGCCGGCGTCTACCCGATCACCGACCTGGCGCTGCTGTTCCTGATCGCCCGGGCCCTGCTGCGCGGCGCCGACCGCTCCGCGATGCGCCCGCTGCGCCTGCTCGCCGCCGGCACCGTGGTCCTGCTCGCCGGTGACGGCGTGCACGGCTACCTGCACGGGCACGGGCAGATCGAGATGCACTCGCAGTGGCAGTTGTTCTGCTGGATCACCACCGACGCGCTGCTCGCGGCCGCCGCCGTCGAGCAGTGCCGGGTGCTCGGCGCCGCGCCCCGCGAGTCCCGGGGCAGCCTGCGGGCCGGCCAGTACCTGCCGTTCGCCGCGGTCGCCCTGGCGCACGGGCTGATGCTCAACGCCGCGGTCCAGGACCGCTCGCTGTACCCGTGGGGCGGTCTGGCGCTGGCCGGGGCCGTGCTCAGCGGGCTGGTGCTGTTCCGGCAGGCGCTGGTGCAGCGGGAGAGCGACGAGCGGGCGCTGACCGACGGGCTGACCGGGCTGGCGAACCGGTCCCGGTTCCGGGCCACGTCGTACCGCAATCTGGCGCGCGACGCCCGCGCCGGCCGCCACTCGGCCGTCCTGGTCATCGACATGAACGGGTTCAAGCAGGTCAACGACACTCTCGGCCACAAGTCGGGCGACCTGGTGCTGATCGAGTTCGCCGAGGTGCTCAAGCGGTGCGTGCCCGCGCCCGGCCTGCCGTGCCGGATGGGCGGCGACGAGTTCTCCGTGGTCCTGACCGACCTGCACTTCCCGGAGCAGGCGTACGAGGTGGCCGGCCGGATCGCCGCGGCGCTCGGCCCGGTCGCCGTCGACCAGCGGTTGATCACGCTGGCCGCCAGCATCGGGGTGGCGGTGTCCGGGCCGGGCGAGCTCACCCACGACGAGATCGTGCACCGGGCCGACCTGGCGATGTACCGCGCCAAGGCGCTCGGCCCGCAGACCCGCTGGGCGGTCTGGCAGGCGTCCCTGGAGCAGCCGGCGGCAGCCGCCTAGACCGGCCCCCGGTCGGCGGGCACGGCGGCAGGGCCGGCGGGCACGGCGGCAGGGCCGGCGGGCACGGCGGCGGGTTCGTCCCGGCCGGTCGCGGACCGCCGGTTGACCAGGACCCGGGCCAGGATCGCGGTCACCACCCCGGCGAGGACGACGGTCAGCAGGCCGGCGCGCAGGCTGGTGCGGTCGGCGACCACGCCGACCAGGGGCGGGGACAGCAGGAAACCGCCGCGGAGCAGCCAGCTGACGATGGTCAGGCCGGTGCCCGGCGGCAGGCCGGGCAGCTCGTCGGCGGTGTGCATGGCGGCCGGGACCAGGGTGGCCACGCCGAGCCCGGCGAGGGCGAACCCGGCCAGCGCGGTCGGCACCGACGGCACGGCCAGGGCGGCGCCCATCCCGGCGGCGGCCAGCACGCCCCCGGCCCGGACCACGGTGCGCTGGCCGAACCGGTCGACCACCCGGTCACCGGCGAGACGGCCGGCGGTCATGGCGACCTGCAGGGCGACCACGGCGAGCCCGGCGGTGGCCGCGTCCGCGCGCAGGTCGGTGAGGAAGAGCGCGCCCCAGGAGGCGCCGGCGTCCTCGACCAGGGAACCGCAGGCGGCGAGGACGCCCAGCGCGGCGAGCATCCGCACGGCCGCGGCGCCGAACGGGCGCCGCCGGGCATGGGCGGCGGCGCGGTCGCCCGGTCCGGGGACCGATGCCACGGTACGTTCGGCGTCTTCCGGGCCGGGCAGCGTGAACCGGTACGCGACCAGCGCGACCAGGCTGAACAGCGTCGCCGACAGGGTCAGGTGCGCGGCCAGCGGGAGGTGCAGCCCGGCCGCGGCGGAGCCCATCAGGCCGCCCAGCACGGCGCCGATGCTCCACACCCCGTGCAGCGAGTTGACGATCGAGCGGCCGTACCGGCGCTGCACCCGCAGGCCGTGCGCGTTCTGGGCGACGTCGACGATCGCGTCGAGGGCGCCGACGACGAACAGCACCGCGGCGAACACGCTCCCGTGGCGGGCGAACGGGATGGCGACGGTCGCGGCGGCGGTCAGCACGATGCCGAACGACGCGACCCGGGCGGAGCCGGCCCGGCGGATGGCGGCGCCGGCCAGGAGACCGGCGAGCAGGGCGCCCACCGGGTACGCCGCCAGCGCCGCGCCCAGGAGCGCGTTGCTCAGCCCGAGGTCGGCCTTGATCTGCGGGTAGCGCGGGACGACGTTGAAGAAGACGGCGCCGTTGGTGAGGAACAGGGCGGCGACGGCGGCCCGGGCCCGGCGGGCGTCGCGGGTCGGTCCGGTGGTGCGGGAAACGGACACAGGGCTCTCCGGTTGCGATGGACGGTGCGCTCGGGGGTACGACGCCGGACGCGGCGCGCGGCGGCCCGGCGGCCGTGCGGACCGGGCCGGGCTGCGGGCACGCGTCGGCGGCGGCGTGCGGGGCGGGTTGCGGGGGGTCAGCGCAGATAGCGCTCGATGGCGTGCCGGATCTGGCCGGGGTTCATCGGGTCGGTGGAGAGGGCGCTGTGCAGGACCAGACCCTCGATCAGGGCGTCCAGCTCACGGGCGGTGGTCGGGTCGAAGTGGCGCTCCAGGGCGCTGCGGCTGCGCTGCATCCAGCCCTGGGTCACCGCGCGCAGCGCCGGATTGCGGGCCGCGGCGACGTACAGCTCGACGGTCAGCACCAGATCGGCCGGCGAGCCGAGCAGGTCGTCGCGGACCAGCGTGATCACGGCCTCGACCGCGCTGTCGCGGTCGGTGGCCGCGCCGAGCCGTTCGTCGAAGACCCGTGCGGCGGCCTCGGCATGCCGGGTGAACGCCTCGGCGAGCACCTCGTCCAGCGAGCTGAAGTGGTAGGTCATCGAGCCGAGCGGGACGTCGGCGGCGCGGGCGATCTCGCGATGCGTGGTCCCGGCGACCCCGCGCTCGGCGATCACCCGGAGCGCGGCGTCGATCAGCCGGTCCCGGCGGCCCGGATCGTGCCGCCGGGTCCGCCGGCCCTTCGGGACGTCCCCGGCCACGCCGCCCTCCGCGGGCACGGCGCCCTCCACCGGCACGCGACCCGGCACGGCGCTTTTCGCGGGCACGCGACCCGGCACGGCGCTCCCCGCGGCGCCCGCGGTGGCACGGCCCGGCGCGCTGTCGCGGCTCATGCCGGGCATCGCACGCCGCCGCTCATGCCGGGTCGATGGTGCGGACGACACGAGCCGGGTTGCCGGCCGCGACCACGTTCGCCGGCAGGTCACGCGTGACCACCGCGCCGGCGCCGACGACGGTGTTCGCGCCGATGGTGATGCCGGGCAGGACGATCGCGCCGGAGCCGAGCCAGACGTTGTCGCCGATCGTGATCGGCTTGGCCGCCTCCCACTTGTCGCGGCGAGGCCCCGGCTCGATCGGGTGGGTCGGCGTGAGCAGCTGGACGTTCGTGCCGATCTGCACGTCTGCGCCGATCGTGATCGGGGCGACGTCCAGGGCGATCAGGCCGAAGTTGGCGAAGGTGCGGGCGCCGATCCGGATGTGGGCGCCGTAGTCCACCCGTAGCGGCGGGCGGATCTCCACCCCCTCGCCCACCTCGCCGAGCAGCTCGGCCAGCAGCCGGCGGCGCTCGTCGAAGTTGCGGATCGGCGTGACGTTGTACTCGTCCGTCAGGTCCATCGCGCGCAGCGCCGCCTCGCCCAGCTCCGGGTCGTCGGCGATGTACAGGTCCCCGGCGAGCATCCGCTCCCGCATGGACCGCGAATCGGAAGACGCTGTCATACGTACGAGAGTACACATCATGCGTACGCTCGTACACATGCGCACCGCGCCGATCGATTGCGCACCCGCACCTACCCGATCTCCCGGGAGGTCCCGCGACTTGCCTGAAGACCCCGCCCGTCGACACCCACGTAGCCGATCCGAGCCGTCTGGAGCCGCGCCGCTCGCCGACATTCGGCGAACACCCGCAGACCCACCGGATGAGGCAGCCAGCCCACGCCCCGCGGGTCGGACCCGAACAAGCGCCGCGCGTCGATCAGAACCCGGTGCAGCGGCACGCCGAGCACGGAGTCATCGCAACGGTCCCCATAGGCCCGATGCGACAAGCGACGAAAACGCCTGCCCGAGACAGCGGCTTTCGCACACCGTTCGTGGAATCGAAACCGCACGATGCCGGCGGACCGTGCGCCCGGTGAACAATTCTCGACCGGAGGCCGGGTAAGCCGGCACTTACCATGAATGGGCGGAACAAAGGCCCCCGACGGAATTCGGCAATCTCGCTTTTCGCCACCCCGGCCGCCACCCCACGACCACCGCGGACTCGGCGGCACCGAATATCGCTGGGCGTCACCGCGATTGCCATCCCGCAGCGGCCGACTCCGCCGGGGAGACCCGCACCAGAAGCCGGACCGGCAACGGTCCACGCACCAGGAGCACAAGCCGGACCGGCAACACTCCACGCACCAGGGACCGGGCGCGGCTCGCGGGACCGGGCCGCGACACCCGATGCCGCTGACCGCGAGGTCGCTCCAAGCGGTCGCAGCGCAAGCCGCGGCATCGGGGCCGATGCTCGCGATGGCCGCGCCGGTCGCGGAGGCACCGGATTCGCCGCGGCCCGCACGGCGGGCGCCATCACCGAGGCCCCCGGCACCCACATCAAGGCTGCCGACACCTGCTTCGAGGACGCCGGCACCAACAGCAAGGCCGCCGACACCCACGTTGGAGCCGCCGGCATCCACTTCCCGGCCGCCGCCGGCCCCACCACCGGAAACGCCGGTGTCGAACCCGAAGCCGTCACCCGTGGCCCTGAACCGGAGGCTGGCGAAACCCGAGCCGGGGCAGGCTGCCACACAGCCAGAACCCGAACCGAGGCAGCCTGCCGCACACCCGGAACCCGAACCAAGGCAACCTGCCACACACCCGGAACCCGAACCAAGGCAACCTGCCACGCACGCCGAAACTCCGCCCGCGAAACAGGAGCCGGACCAACCGGTGACACAGCCGGAATTCCCGCCCCCGGAACCGGAACCGGAACCGGAACGACCCGTGACACAGCCGGAACCCCGGCGGACGCAGCGCTGACCACGGGGCCGGTCCGCTCACCCTCGCCGGTGGGGGTGATCGACGATGCTGCGCCGCCGCGCCGCAACCTCTCGGCGTGCCGGCGCCGCAAGCCCCAGAACCGGCGACGCTCATGCTCACGGCGGAATTCCTCGCGCGCGGGCGAATAATCGCGCGAAGCAGTCCGGTCCCGCATTTTAGCGAGCTCCGCTCTGCCGAACAGCGACAACTGCCCCATGCCTCAATTATCCCGCCGCCTGCCCGACACAAGTCAGTATTCGATCATGCCAATATCCATTCCGTCGATGACGCCGCCCTCCAGGCGCGCCGGAACGGAAAATGCGAAAGAGGGATGGACGACTCGGTGGCTTCTCGCGCTGCGGACAACGTTCACCTGAACTGCCATGAGCGGGGCCGCTCGAAGCGGGGCCGCCGCTCGATGCGGAGCCGCGCGAAGCCGAGCCGCCGGAAGCAAGGCCGCTAGGCAGGCCACCCGAAGCCCGGGCCACCCGAAGTCAAGCCGCCCGAAGCCGGGCGACTCCCAGCCGGGCGACTCCCAGCCGAGCGGCTCCCAGCCGGGCGGCTCCCAGCCGGGCGGCTCCCAGCCGGGCAACTCCCAACCAGGCAACTCCCAACCAGGCGGCTCCCAGCCGGGCGGCTCCCAACCAGGCGACTCCCAACCAGGCGACTCCCAACCAGGCGACTCGGAAGTGGCGGCTCGCAGCGTGGCGGCGTCGCACCGCATCGGTGCCGGATCCGGGCCGCGTGGCCCGCGGCGGGGCCGGTGGTTCGTACCGGGGATTGGTTGTGAACGAAGCGGCGCGGTTCCGGAACCGCGGCGCCGGGCCACCGCTGACCCCGGGCTTGACCTGCGTCGATGCCGCAGGCATCGCCGGAACCGGTTCCGGCGACCCATTGACACCGGTTCACCCCGGGGACACAGTGTCCGGCAAGAGAGCGTCTTTACAGCTTGTTCCCCCGCTGGAAACGGCTTCGTCACATCATCGGGAGTCCCCCATGCTGATGTCCCCTGCCCAGAAACGTCCGCGAAAACGACTTCTCGCCACCGCCGCCGCCCTGACCGGGCTGCTCGGCGCGTTGCTGGCCACGCCGAGCGGCGCGCAGGCGGCGGAGACGCTGGTCTCGCAGAACAAAGCGGTCACCGCGTCGTCCTCGGAGTGGGCCGGCACGCCGGCGAGCGCCGCAGTCGACGGCGACAACGGCACCCGCTGGGCCAGCGCCTTCGCCGCCACGCAGTGGTTCCAGGTCGACCTCGGCGCGCCCACCGCGGTCAGCCGGATCGCGATCAACTGGGAGAACGCGTACGCGAAGGCGTTCACGATCCAGTTCTCCACCGACGGCAGCGCCTACACCCAGGCCTACACGACCAGCGGCGGGACCGGCGGTCAGCAGAGCATCCCGGTCGCCGGGACCGCGCGCTACGTGCGGATCAACCTGACCCAGCGGGCGCTGGAGGCGTACGGATACTCGTTCTGGGAATTCCAGGTCTTCTCCGGTGGCGGGACCGGCACGCCCGGCGCGCGCCTGCTGTCCTACGCCAAGCCGGGCCGGGCCTCGTCGGAGCAGAACGACGTGAACTGCAACCCGTGCACGGCGGACAAGGCGTTCGACAACGACCCGGCCAGCCGCTGGGCGACCAGCTCCACCACCGGCTGGGTCGACCCCGGCTGGATCTACGTCGACCTGGGCGCGACCGCGCAGGTCAGCCAGGTCGTGCTGCAGTGGGACCCGGCGTACGCCAGGGCCTACCAGATCCAGGTCTCCGGTGACGCGGTCACCTGGACCACGATCTGGTCCACCACCACCGGCGACGGCCTCAAGGACGTGATCAACGCCAGCGGGACCGGGCGGTACGTGCGGATGTACGGCACCGCGCGCAGCGGCCCGTACGGCTACTCGCTCTGGGAGTTCAGCGTGTACGGCACCGGCGGCAACCCGGTCGACCCGCCCGCCCGGCCCGCCGACCCCACCTTCCCGGCCACCCGGCTGGTCTTCGCCGACGAGTTCAACGGCGCGGCCGGCACCAAACCGGACGGGTCGAAGTGGACCATGGACCCCGGCGTCCCGCAGAACGGCGAGGTGCAGTACTACACCCCGAACAGCGAGAACGCCTCGATGAACGGTCAGGGGCAGTTGGTCATCGAGGCGCGCCGGCAGGACTACCAGGGCCGGCAGTACACCTCGCACCGGATGAACACCAGCAACAAGTTCCACGTCCAGTACGGCCGGATCGAGGCGCGCATCCGGGTGCCGAAGGGCAACGGGCTGTGGCCCGCCTTCTGGATGATGGGCTCCGACTTCCTCGCCGGGCGGCCGTGGCCGTACAACGGGGAGATCGACATCATGGAGGTGCTGGGACGCAACACGTCCGAGGCGTACTCCACGCTGCACGCCCCGGCGTACAACGGGGCCGGCGGCTACGGGCAGAAGTACGCGACCGTCGATCTGTCGGCGGACTTCCACGTGTGGGCGGTGGAGTGGGACAGCAAGGGGATGCGGTTCTTCCTCGACAACCGTGAGGTGTTCTACGCCGCCAAGGACACCGTGGAGAACACCCGGGGCCCGTGGATCTACGACCACCAGTTCTACCTGATCCTGAACCTGGCGGTCGGCGGGGACTTCCCCGGCCCGATCGACGCCAGCACCCCGTTCCCGAGCCGGATGCTGGTCGACTACGTCCGCGTCTACCAGTGATCCCGGCGTCGCCGGCCGGGCGCGGGCCCGGCCGGCGACCGACCGTCTCCCGGGCCGGGCCGGGCCGGGGCCGGGTCGGGCCGGGCGACTCGGCGCCGTTCCTCGCACCGGATCGGCGTGGGCTCCGGTCGGCGGCTCGGAGCCGCCCTCGCATCGGCTCGGCGCACGGGACTCGGCCGGCGACCCGGAACCGCCCTCGCACCGGATCGGCACGGGACTCGGCCGGCGACCCGGAACCGCGACGACACCGGCTCGGCGTGGGGCCGACCAGCGACTCCCTCCCCCGCTCAGCGTGGGACGCGGCGGTCGGCGGCGGCGTAGGACGCCGCGGCGGTGAGCGCCGAGACGGTCAGGACCGCGGGCCAGGACCCGATCCGCTTGGCCAGCGGGTGCGAGAGGCCGAAGGCGGCGATGTACGTCGCGGCGAGCGCACCGGTCGTCGCCGGGCCGGTGCGGCGGGCCCACTCTCGGCCGGCCAGCACACCACCGGCGGCCAGGACGGCGCCACCGAGCGGGCGGATGCCGGTGCGGCGGGCGAGCTGCCAGCCGCCGATGAGCGAACCGGCGGTGATCACGGCGGTGGGAACACGCATGAGCCGACCCTACTACCGGCCGCGCGCCGGTTCGACGACCCGCCGGCCCCGGTCGGGGCCGGGCCGCCCAGAGCCAGGTCAGGCCGCACCGGTCAGGCCGGGCTGGTCATGGCTGGCCGGGCCAGCTGGTCGTGGCCTGATCGACCCAGGCCAGGCTGGTCATGGCTCGGCCGAGCCAGCTCGCCGTGCCCTGATCGACCCAGGCCAGGCTGATCATGGCTCGGCCGGGCCAACCCGTCGTGCCCTGACCAACCCAGGCCGGGGTGGTCGTGGCCGGGCCCGTCCTCGGCCGGACCGGGCTGCACCTGTCAGGGGAGGCTGGTCGTGGCCAGCCCGGCGGCGATCAGCAGACCCAGGCCGTTGGTGGCCCAGTGCAGCCCGGCGGCGGCGAGCAGGCTGCCGGAACGGCGGCGCAGCTCGCACAGCAGCAGTCCGGCCACCGCCGTGAACCCGACCGCGCCGACGACGGCGAGGACGCTGCCCACCGTGCCCGAGCCGAGGGTGGCGCCGACCGCCTGGTTGACCTGCGCCAGGCGCAGCGACGGCAGGATGTGCCAGAGGCCGAACAGCACCGACGAGGTGATGCTGGCCCAGGTCGCGCCGCGATGCCGGTTGACCAGGCCGACCAGCACGCCGCGGAACGCCACCTCCTCCAGCAGCACCGTCCCGAACGGCACCACGACCAGCGCGGTGAGCAGCGCGGCCCCGGGGTGCAGGTGGTAGCGGACGTCGTGGAAGGCGACCCGGGTGGCCGGGATGGCGGCGCCGATCGCGTAGACCACCGCGACCGCGGCGACGGCGCCCACCGCGTAGCGCAGGCCGGGCAGCAGGGTGCGGCGCGACAGTCCCAGGTCGTGCCAGGTGAGGCCGGCCCGGCGGGCGATCAGCACCAGGGCCAGCGCGACCACCGGGCCGGCGACCAGGCCGGTGTGGTGCGGCCCGTATTTGTCCGCGACGTTGACCGCGGCCAGGATTGCCAGGACCGCCCCGAAGACCAGGGCCAGCCGTCGCCCGGACGGGTGAGGCTCGGCGCGATCCGGCGCCACCCCGGATCCGGCCGCCGCCTCCGGCGATCCGTCCGGCCAGCCCCGCACCGGTCCGGCCGCCGGGCCCGGCGTCAATCCGGCCGATGGGCCCGGCAGCGACCCGGCCAATGAGTTTGGCAGCGACCCGGCCGACGAGTCCGGCAGCGACCCGGCCGCAGGGCCCGGCAGCGACCCGGCCGCCGGTTCCCCGGCCGCTGGGGAGCGGGCCGGATCGGGACGGCAGGAGGGCACGCGGAGGCGGGAGGGCTCTGACATGGCGCGGCAGAGGCTACCCGCTCGGCATCGGCGCCAGCCAGTCACCGCCCGCGCTCGCCGCGGCGTTCACGACCGCCGGCGCGGCCGCTCCGGAGCGGTCCGGCGCTCGCCGGGCGACCGGGAGCCGGGACCGCCCGCGCGGGCCGGTACGGGGCGCGTGACCACGGGCGGGACGCCCAGGTCGTATCGGGAAAGGTTCTTCCCCGCGGCGGCCGTGACCGGACCGCTCAAGCCACCGCCGCGGCCATGCCGACGGACCGGACCGCCCAGCCGTCGGCATCCGGCACACCCGACCCCACCGACCGCCCAGCCGACATCGCCGGGCACGCCCTACCGGGCGCGCCCGCGCGGCCGGCGGCGCCCGCCCGGCCGACATCGCCGGGCACGCGCCGCCAGGCGGACCAGGGTCAGGCGCAGGTGTTGAGCATGCCCTGCAGGGCGGTCTTCTCCGCGGACTGCAACGTCAGGCCCCAGTAGTACTTCACCGCGATCCACATCCGCGCGTAGGTGCACCGGTACGACGACAGCGACGGCTGCCAGGTCGACGGGTCCTGGTCGCCCTTGGTCTGGTTGACGTCGTCGGTGACGGCGATCAGCTGCGGGCGGGTCAGGTCGTTGGCGAAGCTCTGGCGCTTGCTGGTGGTCCAGGCGCTGGCGCCGGAGCGCCACGCCTCGGCGAGCGGCACGACGTGGTCGATGTCCAGGTCGGCGGCGGCGGTCCAGGTGGCCCCGTCGTACGGCGAGTACCAGGAGCCGCTGGTGGCGGCGCACGAGGAGCTGACGACCACGCCGGAGCCGTCCCGCTCGAGCACGGTCTCGCGGGTGTTGCAGGTGCCGCTGATCGTGATCCAGTGCGGGAACAGGTCCCGGTCGTAGGTGCCCGCGTTCGCCTCGGCGGCGACGGTAAGCGTGTTCAGCTGGGTCTGCGCGGTGGCCTTGGAGGGGATGTTCGGCGGGGTGGCCCGGGCCGGGGAGACCGGCACGCCGGCGGTGATCGCGGCGACGGCCGCGGTGGCCAGCATGCGGGTGAGGAATCGCATGGTGCTCCGATCGGGATCGAGTGGGGACACCGAAGAGGTACGCGATCTCGACGACCGTGGATGAATGCTGGCATGAATTCCGTGTTTCCCGCACGCGAAGAGGGTTTCCGGCACATGTACATCCGGCTACGTCGCCCGCGAGCCGGTGACCCGCGACGTAGCCTGTCCGAAATGTCAGGATTAGGAGTGCGTATGCTGCGACTTCCCCGCCGCCGCCTCTTCATGCTCGGCAGCGCGGCGCTGCTCGGCACGCTCCCGGCGCCCCGGCTGCGGAACCCGTTCACCCTGGGCGTCGCGTCCGGCGATCCGCTGCCGGAGGGCGTGCTGCTGTGGACCCGGCTGGCGCCGCGCCCGCTGGAGCCGGCCGGCGGCGTCCCGCCGGTGCGTTACCCGGTGGCGTGGCAGGTCGCCGAGGACGACCGGTTCCGCCGGGTGGTGCGCAGCGGTACCGCCACCGCCGCCCCGGAGTACGGCCACTCGGTCCACGTCGACGTGCGCGGCCTGCGCCCCGGCCGGGAGTACCACTACCGCTTCCGCGCCGGCGCCCATCTGAGCCCACCCGGCCGCACCCGCACCGCGCCGGCCCGGGGCGCCTCGCCGCGCCGGCTGCGGTTCGCGACCGCGTCCTGCCAGTCCTACACCGACGGGTACTACGACGCCTGGCGGCACCTCGCGGCCGAGGATCTGGACCTGGTGTTCTTCCTCGGCGACTACATCTACGAGGGCGCGATCAACAGCGTCGGCGGCAGCCGGATGGACCCCGCGCTGCGGCTGCCGGACACCTTCGAGCTGGAGACCGACACCCTCGACCTGTACCGGATGCGCTACGCGCTCTACCGCACCGATCCGGACCTGCAGGCGGCGCACGCCGCGCTGCCCTGGGTGCTCACCTGGGACGACCACGAGGTGCAGGACAACTATGCCGACGAGGTGCCGCGCCTGCCCGGCGCGCTGCCCGCCGACTTCGCGGTCCGGCGTGCCGACGCCTACCGCGCCTACTGGGAGAACCAACCGCTGCGCCGCCCGCGCCAGCCCTCCGGCCCGGACATGTCGCTCTACCGCCGGTTCCGCTTCGGCGACCTGGCCCACGCGTACGTGCTCGACACCCGGCAGTACCGCGCCGACCAGGCCTGCGGCGACGGTCTGCGGGCCGGCTGCGCCGAACGCGACCGCCCCGGCCGGACGCTGCTCGGCGCGGCCCAGCGCGACTGGCTGCTGGACGGGCTGGGCCGCTCCGAGGCTCGCTGGAACGTGCTCGCCCAGCAGGTCATGATGGCCGAGTGCCGGTACGGCGGCCCGGCCAACCGGCTGGACATGGACAAGTGGGACGGCTACGCGACCGACCGCCGGCGGATCCTGCAGACCGCCGCCCGGATGCCCGGCACCGTCGTGCTCTCCGGGGACATCCACTGCAACTACGCCGCCGACCTGCACGCCGGGCCGGCGGTGGTGGGCGTGGAATTCGTCGGCACGTCGATCACCAGCGGCGGCGACGGCAGCGACACCACCGGGCAGCTGGACCTGCAGCGGCGGTACAACCCGCACCTGCGGTTCGCCAACGCGCAGCGCGGCTACCTGAGGTGCGAGCTGACCCCGGACCGGATACGCGCCGACTATCGGGTGATGTCGCAGGTCACCCGGCCCGGCGGGACGATCACGACGCGCGCCTCGTTCGTCTCCGAGCGGGCCCGGCCGGGGCTGGTGGCGGCATGATCTGGCTCGCCGCCGGCCTGCTGCTGGGACTGGCCGCCGACCCGGCCACGCTGGCGATCACCAGCGGGCCGTGCAACGGCCGTGCCGTCACGGTACGGATGACCAACGACGGGCCGGCGCCGGTCTACGCCGACGCGGTGCTCGCCGCCTCGCCCGGACTGCACCTGCCCCGCAGACTGATCTCGACGTGGCTGCCGCCCGGCTACACCCGCAGCGTCCCGGTCATGGTCAGCGCCGCCGTCGGCACCCGCGCCGGGGTCTACCACGTGCGGGTCAGCGGTGGCGGCAGGCGGATCGACGTGCCGGTCACGGTCACCGCGCCGGCGCCGGACGCCGCCCTGGTGCGGCTGGCCGCCCGGGTCACCGCCTCGTCGGCCCGCGCCTCCGGAGGGGTCTGCGCGGCGATCGACGGCGATCCGGGCACCATGTGGAACGACGCCACCGGCCGCCGCTGGCCGGACCGGTGGCAGCTGGCCTGGGACCGGCCGCACCGGGTCGGCCTGGTGCGGGTGGTGACCACCGCGCGGGGCGGCCTGCGCGACTGGGACGTGCAGGTCGCCGTGCCGGCCGGCTGGGAGACGGTCGCGGCCGTGCGCGGCAACACCGCCGTCGAGGTCACCAGCACGTTCGCCGCGCGGCGCGCCACGGCCGTACGGATCGTCACGCTGGCCGGCAACGGGGCCGGCGATCAGTCCCGGCTGGCCGAGGTGGTCATCCGGTGACCGTTGCCGGATCGGCTGTCTCGTCGAGCACCCACCGCAGGTATCGCGGGTTGCCGGCGACGACGGGCAGGGCCAGCACGCAGGGCACGTCGTACGGATGCTCCCGCTCGGCCGCCGCGACGATCGCCTCCACCAGCGACAGCCGGGTGTGCAACGCGACCCGGGCCTCCGCCTCGTCGGCCACCGCGCCCTGCCAGCGGTAGATCGAGCGCACCGCGGCGATGCTCTGCCCGCAGGCCGCCAGCCGCCGCTGCACCAGGCCACGGGTGAACTCGGCGAGCCACTCCGCGGACTGCGCCGTGATCACCACCTCGCAGATCTGTTCGGTCACGGCGTGACCCTATCCTCTTGGGCATGGCTGACGCGGATGACGTACGCCGGCTCGCCCTGGCGCTGCCACAGGTGACCGAGATCGACAGTGCCGGTTTCGACTTCCGGGTGGCCGACCGGGGGTTCGTCTGGTCCTATCCGGAGCGCCGGCCCGGCAAGCCGCGGGTGATCCGCACCGACGTCGCCGTGCTCTACGTCGGCGACGAGGCGGAGAAACAGGCCCTGCTGCTGGGCGAACCGGAGCTGTTCTTCACCGCCCCCGGCTACGCCGGCCTGCCGCTGGTCATGCTCCGCCTGCCCGCGGTGAGCGTGCCCCGGCTCGCCGAGCTGATCACCGACGCGTGGCGGATGCGCGCCCCCGAGCAGGTGCAGAGCGAGCTCACCACCGGTCCTGATGCAGGGCCTCGGTGAGCGGCCGGCGCCGCCGCCAGCCGTGCCGTTCCAGGTCCGGCACCTCGTGCAGCCGGCTGACCGGCCCCAGGCAGAGCCACGCGACCGGACGGATCCCGGCCGGGATGCCCAGCAGCGCCCGCAGGAACTCCTCCCGGTAGAACGACACCCAGCCGACGCCGAGCCCCTCCGCGGTGGCGGCCAGCCACAGGTTCTGCACCGCCAGGCACACCGAGTACAGCCCGGCGTCCGCGATCGCGTGCCGGCCCAGCACGGCCGGGCCGCCGCGCTCCGCGTCGTAGGTGACCACGACCGACAGCGTCGACTCCAGCACCCCGTCGATCTTGATCCGGGCGAACCGGTCGGCGGCCTCGCCGCTGAGCGTGGCCGCGAAGACGTCGCGTTCCTGGTGCACGTGCCGGTGGAACTCCTCGCGCACCCCGCGGTCGCGGATCACCACGAAGTCCCACGGTTGCGAGAGGCCCACGCTGGGCGCGGCGTGCGCCGCGTTCAACACCCTCTCCAGTACGCCCTCGGCGAGCGGCTCCCCGGTGAACTCGCCCCGCACGTCGCGGCGGCGATGGATGACGTCGTAAAGGTCCCCGGCCATAGCGCCGACTCTTCCAGATCGGCACGGACGCTGATCGGCGGGTCGGCCGATCACGCCGCTGCCCGGGACCGATCGGACGTGACGGGGACGCGCGCCCGCGACGCCGTGCCGCGCCGCGGTCAGGCGACCCGTGTGGCCGGCGCCGGGTCGGGCCGCCGGGTCAGCCGGGCGGGCAGATCGGCCATGCTGGTCAGGATGTGCGACGCCCCGGCGTCCAGCAGCACCTGCGGCGGGTGGTGGGCCGGGCTGCCGGGCGGGCAGTAACCGAAGACGACGGCGCCGGCCGCCACCCCCGCCCGCACCCCGGTCGCGGTGTCCTCGACCACCGCGGCGCGGGCCGGGTCGACGCCCAGGGCGGCCGCGGCGGCCAGGTAGACGTCCGGGGCCGGCTTGCTGCGCGGCGTCTCCATGCCGCTGAAGATCTTGCCGGCGAAGGCGCGGTCCAGCCCGACCTTCGTCAGCTGCATCTCGACCTTCGGACGGTCGGCGCCACTGGCACAGGCGATCCGGCCGCCGAAGATCCGGTCGACCTCGTGCACCGCGGCCACCGCGCCGGGGATCGGCTCCAGCGCGAGCAGCAGGGCCTCGTTGCGGCGCCGGCGGAACTCCGCGATCCACTCCTCGGTCACGGCGACGCCGGTGTGGGCGGTGATGACGCCGATCTCGTCGCGGAGCGCCCGCCCCACGAAGATCCGGAAGCAGTCCGCCTCGGAGACCATCCAGCCGAGCTCGTGCAGCATCGCGCGGAGCACCCCGTTCGTGATCCGCTCCGAGTCGACGAGCACCCCGTCACAGTCGAAGAGTACGGCGTCGAACGGTGGGGCGGCGTTGTCGATCATGCCGGTGACCCTAACGACCCGCCCGCGCCGCCGCCGTGGCCGCGCACACAGTGGCGCCGGGACCGGGTGGCATCGGCGCCGTCCCGGCGGGGGTCAGCCTCCGGTCCCGGGCCGGCCGAGCAGCTCCAGGGTGCGCGGATCGGGGCCGTCGTAGTACCGCCCGAGCACCCGCCGGAACACCGCGGGATCCTCGGCCGCCTCGGCGAACAGCGTCATCGACGAACGCAGCTTCAGGTCGTCCGGGTGGCCGAGGATCTGCGCGGCGGCGCGGCCCTCGACGGCGAGCAGCGCCTCGGCGCACTCGGTCAGGCGCGGGCCGAGCACCGGGTGGGCGAGGTAGGCGCGGGCCTCGGCGAGATCACGGATCGCGTACGCCTGCGCGGTCGGGCTGGAGCCGAGACCGGCCAGCTGCGGGAAGACGAACCACATCCAGTGCGAGCGTTTGCGGCCCGCGGCCAGCTCGGCGCGGGCCTGCTCGTGGACGCCGCCGTCCTGGGCGCGGACGAACCGTTCCAGGTCACTCATCCCGCCGAGTCTAGGAGGCGGTGGTCCGCGCCGGGCTCCCGGCCGGGCGGGGGCGCCGGCGAGGCGCGCAACCGGTGAGCCGGCGAGCGCGTGCCGGACGGCGCCGAGCCCGCTGCCCTCCGACGCCGGCCGGACGGCGCCGAGCCCGCTCACCTTAGACGCCGGCCGGACGGCGCCGAGCCCGCTCCCCTCCGACGCCACCGGACGGCGCCGAGCCCGCTCGCTCCCGGCGCCGATCAGTTGTCGAACTCGCCGTCCTTGGCGCCGCCGACGAACGCCGCCCACTCCGACGGGGTGAAGAAGAGGATCGGCCCGTCCGGGTTCTTCGAGTCGCGGACCGCGCGGCCACCGTCGGGCAGCTCGGCCACCTCGACGCAGTTGTCGGAGTAGCTGCGGGTGCTCCGGCGCCAGGCCGCCGCCTTCCGGTCAAATTCCGCAGCGTAGGTCTTCTCTGTCATCTCGCACCTCCGGGCACATTCTCAGCATTGCTCCCAGCGGGAAACTGTCCGAGATCCGTCTCACCTGCGGGAACGGCACACCGCGCCGGCCGGGCACGACCCGATCAGAACAGGGTGAGCGGCTCGTCGACCGGTAGCGGCGGGGGCTCCGGCAGCGGCGGCAGCCCGGGGACCCGGGCCCGGACCTCGGCGTGGAAACGGCGGGCCAGCTCCGGGGCGTCGGCATTGTCCGGGGTGTGCACGAACACCGTCGGCGAGCGGCCCTCGCGCAACCACCCGGCCACCGTGCGCACCCACGGCTGCCAGCCGGCCACGGTCGAGGCGGTGTCGTCGCGCCCCAGGTAGCGGACGATCGGGCGGTCGGTCAGCGCGGTGTCACGGCGGGGCATGCGCGGCTTCTTGGTCCAGGCGTCGCGTTCGGCGTCGCTGGTCGGCGGGCGGTCGAAGAACGCGGTGGTGTCGAACGGGATCCACTCGGCCCGGGCGGCGGCGAGCACCTCCTCCAGACGGCGTGGATCGGTGAAGAACTGCGGGTGGCGGACCTCCACGGCGTACCGGAAGGAGGTCGGCAGGCCACGCAGGAACCGCGACAGGACGCCGAGGTCACCGGGGCCGAAGGACCCGGGCAGCTGGATCCACAGGGCCGCGGCGCGCGGGCCGAGCGGCTCGATGGCGTCCAGGAAGAGCCGCAGCTCCTCCTCGGCGCCGGACATCCGCAGCTCGTGGGTGATCCGCTTGGGGATCTTCGGAATCAGCCGGAAGTCCGGGGTGGTCTGTGCGGCCCAGGTGGCCACCGTCTCGCGCGCCGGGACGGCATAGAACGTGGTGTTGCCCTCGACCGCGTTGCACCAGCCGGCGTACGCCCGCAGCCGCTCCCCCGGCGGCAGCGGGTGCGGGGCGAAGCGGCCCTGCCAGGACTTCAGGGACCACATCGCGCAGCCCACGTGCAGGGCCTGGACTCCGGATCGCACGACCGTACGGTATCCGGGTACGTTCGGCCTCTGTCGAGGGAGGGATGGGCGATGCCGTACACGCCGGGTGAGGTGGCCGGGAAACTCGGGGTCAGCATCGACACACTGCGCTATTACGAACGGATCGGACTTCTGCACGGCATCGCCCGCACCAGCGGCGGCCAGCGGGTCTTCTCCGACGACGATCTGGGCCGCATCGGGTTGCTGCGCTGCCTGCGCGACTCGGGTATGCCGATCGCCCGGCTGCGTCGCTTCGCCGAATTGCTGCACGACGGCGAGGACGCGGCCCAGCAGCGCGTCGAGCTGCTCGCCGAGCACGACCGGGAGATCGACGAGAGGGTCGCCCGGCTGCGACGGGAGCAGGAGCGCGTGCGCGAGAAGATCGCCTGGTACCGTGCCGAGACCGCACGCCGCAAGGAGGCCCCGTGACCCGGCTCGCCATTCGCGCCGCGTCCGTCGCGCTGCTGCTCGCCGGCACCGCCGGCGGTGTCTACATCGGGCGGCAACGGCCCGCGCCGACCGCGGCGGCGCCGGATGCGGCGCAGGTCGAGCTGGCCGACATGCAACTGCTCAAGCAGCGGCAGAACGAGCACGCCGCGGCCCGCGCCCGGGTGACCGTGGCCGAGGGCGCCGCGGCGCGCAAGGCCGCCGCGGTGGCCAAGGTCGCCGCCGGGTACGCCGACAAACTGGACCGCAGCGTGGCCGCCGCGAAGAAGGCGGCCCAGCAGCGCAGCAGCGGCCCGGTCGGGTACGCCGGCCCGATCCCGAGCTCGTGCGGCGAGTTCAGCGGCAGCCGGGCGGTCGGCTGCGCGCTGACCCTGAAGGCCGGCTTCGGCCTGGACCAGTTCGCCTGCCTGAACAAGCTGTGGAACAAGGAGAGCGGCTGGAACTACCGGGCCGAGAACCGCAGCTCCGGCGCGTACGGCATTCCGCAGTCGCTGCCCGGCAGCAAGATGGCGGCGTTCGGCTCGGACTGGCGGACGAACCCGGCCACCCAGATCAGGTGGGGCCTGGACTACATCAAGAAGCGCTACGACACCCCGTGCGGCGCCTGGAACCACTCGGTGAAGTACAACAACTACTGACCACGCCGGACGGCCGGTGGGCGCCCGGCGTGGCGGTCAGTAGCGGCAGCGCAGCACCACCAAGGCGTGCCGGATGACGTCGACGCGGCTGCCGGCCCGGGCGGTCCTGCGGCGGCGGGCCAGCAGCGGGTCGGCGGTGTGCGCGACGATTTCCCAGGTCTTGCCGTACTCGCGGGCCGGCAGGGTGAACGACACGTCCTCGTCGAGCGGGTTGAACAGCAGCAGGAACGAGTCGTCGGTGATCTCCTCGCCGAGCGGGCCGCGCTCCGGGATGCCGTGCCCGTTGAGGAAGACCGTCATGGTCATGCCGCTGCGGGTGTTCCAGTCCGCCTCGGTCATCACCTCGCCGTCGCGGCGCAGCCACGCGATGTCCGGCAGCTTCGAGTCGCCGGACGGCTCGCCGGTGAAGAACCGGCGGCGCCGGAAGATCGGGTGCTCGGCGCGCAGCTCGGTGAGCAGCCGGACGAAGTGGGTCAGCACGTCCTCCTCGCGCGCATCGACCCAGTCCACCCAGCTCAGCTCGCTGTCCTGACAGTAGACGTTGTTGTTGCCGCGCTGGGTGCGGCCCAGCTCGTCGCCGTGCGCGATCATCGGCACGCCCTGGCTGAGCAGCAGCGTGGCCAGGAAGTTGCGCTTCTGCCGCTCGCGCAGCACGATCACGTCCGGGTCCTCGGTGGGCCCCTCGACGCCGCAGTTCCACGAGCGGTTGTGGCTCTCCCCGTCGCGGTTGTCCTCGCCGTTGGCCTCGTTGTGCTTGTCGTTGTACGACACCAGGTCGTGCAGGGTGAACCCGTCGTGCGCGGTGACGAAGTTGATCGACGCGATCGGCCGGCGCCCGTCGATCTCGTACAGGTCGGAGCTGCCGGTGAACCGGGACGCGAACTCGCCCAGGCTGGACGGCTCGCCGCGCCAGAAGTCCCGCACGCAGTCGCGGTACTTGCCGTTCCACTCCGTCCAGTTCGGCGGGAAGCCGCCCACCTGGTACCCGCCGTCGCCGACGTCCCACGGCTCGGCGATCAGCTTCACCTGCGACACCACCGGATCCTGATTCACCAGGTCGAAGAACGCGGCCAGCCGGTCCACCTCGTGGAACTCCCGGGCCAGCGCCGCGGCCAGGTCGAACCGGAACCCGTCGACGTGCATCTCGGTCACCCAGTACCGCAACGAATCCATGATCAGCCGCAGCGACTCGTGGTGGCGCACGTTCAGGCTGTTACCGGTGCCGGTGGTGTCGTAGTAGTACTGCCGGTCGCCGTCCACGAGCCGGTAGTAGGCCGGATTGTCGATGCCCCGGAACGACAGCGTCGGCCCGAGGTGGTTGCCCTCGGCGGTGTGGTTGTAGACCACGTCCAGGATGACCTCGATACCGGCCTGGTGCAGGGCCTTGACCATCGACTTGAACTCCTGCACCTGCCCGCCCGCGCCGCCGAACGACGAGTAGTCGTTGTGCGGGGCGAAGAAACCGATCGTGTTGTAACCCCAGTAGTTGCGCAGCCCCCGCTCGACCAGACCGCTGTCGTGCACGAACTGGTGCACCGGCATCAGCTCCACCGCGGTGACGCCCAGCCTCTGGAAATACTCGATCATCACTGGGTGGGCCAGCCCGGAGTAGGTGCCGCGGACGTCCTCCGGGACATCCGGATGGCTGATCGTCATGCCCTTGACGTGCGCCTCGTAGATCACCGTCTGGTGGAACGGGATCTTCAGCGGCCGGTCGTTGCCCCAGTCGAAGAACGGGTTGATCACCACGGACCTCGGCGTGAACGGGGCCGAGTCGATGTGGTTGCGCGACTGCGGGTCGCCGAAGTTGTACGAGAACAGCGCCTGGTCCCAGCGGTAGTCGCCGTCGATCGCCTTGGCGTACGGGTCGAGCAGCAGCTTGCTCGGGTTGCAGCGCAGCCCCCGGTCCGGGTCGTACGGGCCGTGCACGCGGAAGCCGTACCGCTGGCCCGGGACGACGCGGGGCAGGTAGCCGTGCCAGACCAGCGCCTCGCGCTCCGGCAGATCGACCCGGGTCTCGTTGCCCTCGTCGTCGAACAGGCACAGCTCCACCCGCTCGGCGGCCTCCGAGAAGATCGCGAAGTTGGTGCCGCCGCCGTCGTAGGTCGCGCCCAGCGGGTACGGATTCCCGGGCCAGATTTTCATGCCGCCCACCATGCCCACATCGTGTCGCGCAGGAAACGCGGTGTCGATGTGACCAAGGTCCCCACGCCGCCGTCCTGAGCTTGCGGACGTACTGGCCGACGGTAGCGGCCACACCGCGTCGGCCGGCGATCCGAGATGGACACCGAGCCGGCCCATAGCGGGCAGGCCGCGGGCCCGGCCGACACTCCGCCGCTGCCGGCCGACGCCGGCGCCTCGCACCACCGGCGCGTCCCCGTCGGCGCGGATTTCGGCGCCGGATCAGAGCCGCTGGGTCCGGCTGGGACTCTGACGGTACTCCAGCGCCTCCGGAACTTCTTCGTACTGCAACAGGGTGCCGGTCAGCTCCATCAGTATCGGTCTGCGCGAGCCTCTCCCGCAGCCGGTGATGCGGATGTCCATCGTCTTGCCGAGACGGGCGATCGTGGCGGCCACCTTGCCCAGCCGTCCGACGGCGGCCGGCAGTTGGTAAGGCTTCAGCGTCCGGACAGGTTGGCGGCTTCGGCGTTGTATGCGCGCAGCGTCAATTTCGAGTAACCGCGCAGCATGGTGCGTCCCTGCGCCTGCGAACCGTTGACCGTCCAGCCCGCTGCTGCCCGGACCGCTCCCCCGTCCGTCCTCGCCATGTTCTTGATCTGTTCCTGCAATCCGGCAAGGGCATCCTGACAAGCGACCGCGTCGCTGAGCGGATGTTGATATTGACAGATGCCCGGCCGTGGACGCCCAGCCCCGCTGGCCCAAAGATCAAACGGTACCGACATGGCCGACACCGTAAGGCCGATTCACTCATCGCCTCTACGATCGACGCTCCCTCGATCCTTCCGCTTCGGCAGTCCGGTCGGTGAGCGAAGGTGACAGCATCAGCGGTAGACGAACAGTGATGCGCCCGCTAAGTCAAGCGATGCCGCAGCCTTGCCGGATACGCACCACGTCGGGATCGGTCGAGGCGGGCACCGGCAATCGCCCTCTGCCGGCGGCAGAACGGCGTCCCGGATGGACCGCTCATTCGGCAGGCTGGACCGATGGACGTCTTCGACGAGGTGGCGGCGGACTACGACAGCGTGGGCGTGGATTTCTTCACCCCGATGGGCGCGGCCCTGGTCGACGCGGCCGGCATCACCGCCGGTGAGCGGGTGCTCGACGTCGGCTGCGGGCGCGGCGCGGTGCTGTTCCCGGCCGCCGAGGCGGCCGGGCCACAGGGCCGGGTGACCGGGATCGACCGGGCGCCCGGCATGGTGGCGCTGACCGGCGCGGCGGCCGCGCATCTGCCCCAGGTGACCGTGGAGCTGGGCGACGCGCAGGCGCCGCGGTTCCGGCCCGGATCGTTCGATGTGGTCACCGCCGGGCTGGTGCTGTTCTTCCTGCCGGACGCCGGGGCCGCGCTGCGGGCGTACCGGGAACTGCTGCGGCCCGGCGGCCGGCTCGCCGTCAGCACCTTCGCGGCGCACGATCCGCGCCACCGCGCGGTGATGCGGACCCTGGCGAGCCACGCGGAGGATCCGCCGGCCCCACCGGCGGCGGCCGCGACCTTCCAGGACCCGGACCGGTTGCGCGAGGCGGTGGCCGAGGCCGGCTTCTCCGGTACGACCATCGCCCCGTTCACCGTCCGCAGCCGGTTCCGCGATCTCGACCACTTCCTCGCCTGGGTCGGCTCGCACACCGGCCGGGCCGTGCTGCGCCGGATCCCGGCCGCGCGGTGGCCGGCCGCCCGCGCGGCGATCGTCCCGCTGCTGCCCGATCCGCCCGAGCTGACCACGACGATCCACCTGGTCGTCACCCGCGTGCCGGCGCGGTGACGACCGGGCGCCGGCGTCAGGCGAACCGGGTCGCGATCCAGTCGGCGACCAGGTCGGCCGACTCGATCACCGAGGTGTCGTGCGTGGCGTCCTGGATCGCCTCGAACCGCACCGGCTGGCTGTACGCCTGCAGCTGCGGGACCAGCACGCCGGCGGTGACGTCGTAGGGCACCGCGGTGTCGGCGGTCCCCTGCACGATCAGGATCGGGGCGCTGGGTGCGGTCTGCGCCGGGTTGTCGTACTGGGCGAACTTGGCCAGCACCGCGTCGGGCACCACGCCACCGACCACCAGCTGTTCCGCGGTGAGGTCCCGGTACGCCAGCAGGATCTCGTTGAGGCATCCGGTGGCCAGCACCGGCAGCTTGGCCTTGGCCGGGGCGGCGAGCACGCTCAACGGCTGCACGCCGGGGTCCACGGCGTTCAGGCCGTACAGCGCCATCACCAGGTAACCCTGCTCGGGGGTGCCGGGGATGTACGGCACGATGACGTCGGTGTTGCTGACCGGGGCGATGGCGGACGTGCCGCGCAGCACCAGGTTCCCGTCGTAGGACGAAGCGATCTGGTTGGCGAACAGCGCGCCCTGGCCGCCCTGGGAGTGGCCGTCGATGACGTACTGCGTGCTCAGCGCGGCGTCCAGGTTGCGCGCCGCCTTGACGCTGTCGATGATCGCCCGGGCCTCGCTCGCGCCGACCAGGTACGGGTGCGCGCCGGCCGTGCCCAGCCCGGGATAGTCGGTGGCGGCCACCGTCCAGCCCCGGCTCAGCAGCTCGGCCACCGCGATGCGGGCCTCCGGCCAGAACACTGCCTGGTTGGCCGACGGGGCGCACTGGTCGGCGAGCCCGGTGGTGCCGTGCGCCCAGGCGACGACCCGGTTGTTCTTCCCGGTCCTCGGGGTGAGGACCAGGCCGGTCGCGGTGGTGGCAGCCCCGGTGATCGACGTGGACAGGTACTGGATGCGCCTTCCGGTCGCCAGCGCGGACAGTTCGGCCGGAAGGGTGACGGCCGAACTGGTCAGGACGTACCCGGACGCCAGGGTCGCGGATGCCGGTCGGGCGACCGCGACGGCTGCCCAGCACGCGCTCAGCAGCGCGGCGAGCAGCAGGCGGAGAATCTTGTTCATGAACACCCCGTTCCGTACCGGAAATTCCGAAGTGGAGATCGACAGAATGCACAGCGTAATGCGCGTCACACCACGGCGGGGCGCATTCCCGGTCAGACAACAATGACCCTTCAGACATCCGTGCACGTCACTAGGTTGATGGACGGCCACCATTGGAAAGATCGTTTTAATCACTCGGTCAAACGCGATTACACACCGCTCGGATACGTTTCCGGCTCGCGGGCGTTCACCCGCAGTGTGTGCAACGGCCGCAGCGCGTGTGTCTCGTCGAACCAGAGGAACGCGTCGTACCGGTCGCCGAGCACGGTCGGCACGTAGTTGGCCCAGCGTTCCCGCTCCGGCCGGTACACCACCCCGATCGCCCGGTGCGGCAGCACCGTGGTGAGCAGGTCCGGACGCTCGTCCCCGGCCGGGAACACGAACAGCGCATCCCGCGGCGCGGTCAGGTGCAGGATCTCCTCGAGCGAGCCGCCCCGCGCCGGCGGCACCGCCATCGCCTCCATCGGGTCGCCCCACCGCGGCCCGGCCACCACGCTGCCGCGGTACGAACCCATGCCGACCAGCAGCACCTCGTCCCAGCCGAACCGGTCCCGGGCCAGCTGCCCCAGCGTCACCTCGCCGTGGTCGGCCTGGTCGGTCGCCCGGGCGTCGCCGACGTGCGTGTTGTGCGCCCAGACCACCGCCTTCGACGCCGGCCCATACCGGGTGAGCAGCCGGTCCAGGGTCTCGTCCATGTGCCGGTCCCGGCCGTTCCAGGACTCCGGGCCGCCGCGCACCATGGTCCGGTAGTAGCTCTCCGCGCCGGCCACCACGGCCGCGTTCTGCCACACCCCGAAGTCACGGCCGCGCAGCTCGGCGAGCATCGCGACGACCCGGTCCTCGCAGGTCGCGTTGACCAGCTGGGTGGCCCAGCCGTACGCGTTCGGATCCTCGTTGAACGGCTCGAAACAGCGGTAGGCCGCCAGCGCCACCCGGACCGCGCCCGGATCGTGCTCGCGCAGCCAGGTGAGGATCTCGCGCATCGACTCCCACAGCGAGTACACGTCCAGGCCGTGGAAGCCGGCCCGGCCCCGCGGCGCGCGGCCCTCGTTGAGCTCGCGCAGCCAGCGGGTGAAGTCGACCAGCTCCTCGTTCGCCCACATCCAGGTGGGCCAGCGGTCGTACCGCAGCAGCGCGGACCGCGGGTCGGCCGGGGCGCCGAGCACGCCGCGGACCGCCGCGTTCACCCGCTCGCAGTCCGGCCAGTCGCCCTCCACCGCGACGAAGGAGAAGCCGCGCTCGGCGATCAGCCGCCGGGTCAGCGCCGCCCGCCAGGTGTAGAACTCGTGCGTGCCGTGCGTGGCCTCGCCGATCATCACCACGCGGGCCGACTCCGCGCGGTCGAGCACGATTTCGAGATCACCGGGGTCGTGCAGCTCCCGGGCGATCGACGCCACCTCGTCGCCGTACCGGATCATCTTTGAGCGTTACCCGCCGCGACGCGCGAGCATACGTCAGACCTTGCCCGGATTTCGCCGCATTCGCGGCGTTGCCCTCCGCCCGGGCCCGCGGTGGGCTTCCGCCCCTTCCCGGTACGCCCGGGGCCGCCCGCCCTCCCGCGCTCCGTTCCGGGCACGCCTCCGGGGCCGGCCGCCCTCCCACGCCCCGTTCCCGGCACGCCTCCGGGGCCGGCCGCCCTCCCACGCTCCGCTCCCGGCACGCCTCCGGGGCCGGCCGCCCTCCCACGCTCCGCTCCCGGCACGCCTCCGGGGCCGCCCGCCGTCCCACGCTCCGCTCCCGGCACGCCTCCGGGGCCGCCCGCCGTCCCGCGCCGGCCGGGCCCGGGAGCTGGCCGGCGCGCGGATCGAAACGGTGGTCAGCATGGCCGGCGCCGACCGGGACCCGTGGAGCGGACCCGGAGCGCGCGGGCGTCCGGGCGCCGCCGAGGTGACGGCGGCCCGGACGCGGAAAGATCGCTTACTGCTTGGGCATCTCGATCACGTCGGTGGCGGCCGGCTCCTTGATGTCGGCGAAGGTCGCACCGAACTCGGAGAAGGCCAGGCCCTCCGGAGCCGGGCGTTCCATCTTGATCGGGTACGGCTCGCCCGTGGTGGCGACGTACAGCACGCTCTTGGCGTCGCCGCTGTCGACCAGGCCGATCGCGGGCGCACCGTCGACCGTCTTGGCCTCGCCCTTGGTGACCGTGCCCTCCGGCTTGAGCAGCTCGTCGATGTCCGCCGCGCCGAAGAAGGCGCCCAGGCTGGTGTCGTTGTCAGCCGGCTTGATCCACTTGCCGCTCTGGGACGCCATCGTCTTCGCCATCTGGCCGGACGAGTCCATCATGGTCCAGAACTTGTCGTTCGGGCGCATGTAGCGGTGGCCGCCGACGGAGAGCATCTCCAGCTTGGCCCCGCCGAACTCGATCGAACCGGCGACGTCGGTGCCGGCGACCTTCAGGTCGAGGTTGGTCACCGAGCCCTCATCGCTCATCACGCCCTTGACGTGGAACGACTTCGCGCCCTTCAGCGCGGCCTTCGCCCGGTCCAGGATCGCGGCGGCCTCCAGGTCGGCGACGCCGTTGGCGGCGGTCGCGGTGTCGGCCGGCGCCTTGTCCCCGGAGTCGTCGCTGCCACAGCCGGCGAGCAGGACGGCGGTCATGGTGAGCGCGGCCAGCGCGGCGCGCGAGACAGTCTTCATGAGGTCGGTTTCCCCCGGGTATGTGGCGGCCCGGCTCGCGGCCCGCAGGTGTGACGCGTGACGATAGCGGTTCGCGGGCCGGTTGCCGCAATCGAGTGATCCTGATCTCCGGGTCGTCTCGGCATCCGGCCGTGCTCGCCCCGCCGGCCCGGGAAGATCACTCTCACCGGCCGCGCACGACAGGACGACGACGGCGGGGCACGACGGGACGGCGCCGACCGCGCACGGCAGGACCACGCCGACCCCGCACGACAGGACCACGCCGACCGCGCACGACGAGATGGCGCCGCACCGGCCGCGCACGAGGAGCCGCGTCGACGTGGGGCTGCGCTGAGCGAGCACCGGATCCGGCCCGAGCGGCGGAACCCGGACCTGGCCGTGCGGGGTCGAAAGCCACCCGAAGGGCGGATCCACCCGGCGGCGGCACGACCGGTCACGATCATAGGATCAGTCGATGGTTCCCAGCCCGTCGACGTACCCGCCCACCACCCGCCGCGCCGGCTGGCCGAGCACCTGGTGGTGGTTCCTCGTGCCGCTGTGCTCCTTCGGGCTCGGCGCGTTCGCCATGATCCTTCTCGGCGCCCGGAAGCTGCGGTCGCGGCGGAATGTCTACGCCGGCGGCGCGTTCCTGGTCGTGACGCTCGCGCTGTTCTGCGGCATCGGCCTCACCAGCGACTCGGATCCGAACACCGAGCCGTCCGCGGCCGGCGCCGTGTTCTCGCTCGCCTACGTCGTCGTGGTCTGGTGGGGCGGCACCGCCTACACCGCGATCCTGCAACACCTGGCCGGCAAGCTGGACCCGCCACGGCCGGTCGCGCCGGTCCCGCCGCCGCACAGCCCGGACCGGGCGGTGGCCGCGGCCGCGCGCCGGGCGGCCCGCCGGCAGGAGGCACGCAACCTGCTCGTCTCCGATCCGGCCATGGCGTGGGAGCTGCGGATCGGCCGGCCGGACCTGGCCAACCGGCAGTACGACGACGGCGGCCTGGTCGACGTCAACCACGTCCCCGCGCAGTGGCTGGCCTACGCGCTGCAGATCCCGCAGGCGCTCGCCGAGGACATCGTGCGCGCCCGGGACAGCGCGCCCGGCGGGCTGACCTCGGCCGAGGAACTGCTGATCCACAGCCGGCAGCTGACGCCGGACCAGCTCGCCATGATCCGCGATCTGCTGATCTTCCGGCCGCTGTGACGGCCACCGGCGTCCGCTGAGGACGGATCCCGGCACGACCGCGGGATCAGGCGCCCGGCACCGCCGCAGGATCAGACGCCCGGCACCGCCACAGGATCGGGCGCCCGGCACCGCCGCAGGATTCAGGCGCGCCGCGCCGCCGCGGGGAGGGAACTTGTCGAGCGGCCCGGCCCGTGGGCCGGGCCGCTCGGATCACTTGTAGACGACGACGCTGCCGGCCATCTTGTCGTGCAGGGTCCGTGCGCGCTCCCCGAAGACCATCAGCGCGTCGATCAGCGAGTACACCCCGATGGTGAGCACGCCGGCGAAGTACCCGAGCAGGCCCTTGATCAGCAGCTCGCGGGCCGCCATCCGGCCCCAGGTGAACGGCTGACCGGTCAGCCCGTCGACGACCACGTGACCGAGCAGCTGCCGGGCCGGCGTCTGCCCCCGGCCGAAGATCAGCAACGCCCAGACGAGCCAGCCGATACCGCCGGTGAACGTGATCAGCACGGCCTCCAGCAGCTGCGCGCCCAGCCGGCCGCCGGGCGTGACCAGGTTCGGCGCGGGATACGCCGGCGGCGGGTACCCACCGTACGGCGGGGTCTGGTAACCGGCGTACGGCGGGGTGACCGGGTAGGGCGGCGGCGCGCCGACCTGCTTGGCCACCGACTCGTGCAGGTCGGCGGCCGCGGCGTGCAGGCTGCCGACCACCGGGACGCCCAGGTCGGGGGCGACGCCGGTGTGCGGCGGCGGGGTGGTCGGCACCTGGGTGGGCGGCTCGGAGCTCGGGGTGCCGTCGGGGTAGGGGTATGTCATCTGGATACGGCTCTTCTCAGGTGATGCTGACAGATCGCAGAGACCGTACCGGTCAGTCCCGGTAGACCGCAGCCGGCGGGGCCGGAGCCGGCCCGAGCGGGGTCAGCCAGCGCTGGTAGCTGCGGGTCCAGGAGCCGTCGGCGCGCATCTTTGCCAGCACCCCGTTGACGAAGCGCACCAGGTCGGGCGAGTTGCGGGAGATGCCGATCCCGGACGGCTCGTCGGTGACCGCGCGCCCGGTCACCTCGGTCGTCGGGTCCTGCGCGGCCAGGCCGGCCAGCAGCACGTCGATCGTGGACACCGCGTCCACCTGGCCCTGCTGGAGCATGACCAGGCAGTCCAGGGTGCTGTCGGTGGCCACGGCGACCGGCTTGGACGGCTGCGCCGCGATCGTCCGGATGCTGGTGCTGCCCCGGGTCGCGCAGACCTTGCGGCCGCCCAGGTCGCCGAAGTCGCGGATGCCGGACCCCTTGCGGACCAGCAGCCGCTGGTGGGAGGCGAGGTACTCGGTGGAGAAGGAGATCTGCTGCCAGCGCTCACAGGTCATCGTCATGGTACGGACCACCATGTCCACCGAGCCGTTCTGGATCACCGGGATCCGGTCGGCCGTGGTGATCGCCTGGAACTGCACCTTCGCCGGATCGCCGAAGATCGCCGCGGCCACCGCGCGGGCGATGTCGATCTCGAAACCGACCAGGTCGCCGCTGGCCGGGTCACGGTAGCCGAACAGGTACGCGTTCTGGTCGACGCCGACGATCAGCCGGCCCCGAGCGGCGATCCGGGCCATCGTGCTGCCGGCCGGCATCCGGCCCGGCGCCGGCAACGCGCCGCGGGGTCGCAGGCTGGCCCGCGGCACGCAGGTCGGGGCCGGGCCGGCGGCGGGCACCTCGGCCGGGTCCTGGACGTTCTCCGGCAGCGGCAGCACGCCCGTGGCGCCGGTCGTCGGGCGCCACGGCCGCGGGTCGGCGCCGCAGCCGGCGAGCACGGCGAACACGACGAGCAGGGCGAGCGCCGGCCGCATCGGCCGCACCGGCGGCACCGGCGGCACCGGCGGCACCGGCGGCACCGGCACGGTTCCCTCCTGAGCGGTCAGCCTCACCGATATTCTCCGATCCTGGGGCGGAGGCCGAGCAGGACCGCGGCGACCAGGCCCGCGGTACCCAGCAGCAGGGCGGCCTCCAGGCCGGTCAGGGCCCGGCGGCCGTGCCCGGCCTGCCGGTCCACCCGGTCGTTGGCGGTGGCCAGGGCCCGGCTGATCGCGGCGTCGAGCGCGCCGAACACCGCGGGCGGGTCGGCCGGACCGGTCGCCGTCGCCCTCCCCACCGCCGCCAGGTAGTCGCCCCTGTCGTCCAGCCGGCGCAGCTCGCCGTGCAGCCGGTCCCACCGGCTCGCGTGGTCACGGGCCTGCAGGATGACCTCGCGGTCGGACTCCGGGGCGCGCGCGGCGGCCGCCCCGAGCAGGCCGGTCAGGTCCCGCATGGCCGTACGGTAGTCGGTCTCGAACGCGGCGCCGCTGCCCCGGGCGATCAGCGTCAGCGCCTCGTCGGCCCGGGCCTGCAGGGCCGCGCGCCGGGCGTCGGCCAGCACCGAGACCAGCGCCGAGCCGGTCCCCCGGCCGGCGTCGACCCGGTGCGCCGCGGCGCTGAGCGCGAGCGCCGGCCAGACCAGCGCGACCAGCGCGACCAGGCTGGCCGCGACCAGCCCGAGGTTGAAGATCCGATGGGTCCGGCGGGCGAGCAGCACCTGTGCGGCGACCAGCGCGGCCACGGTGCACAGGCCGAGCAGCAGCACCGCCCAGGGGAAGCCGGCCGCGTCGCGCTGCGCGCCGGACAGCCGTCGCTGCGCGGACTCGAACAGATCCTGCGCCCGCGGCAGCAGCGTCGTGCGCATCAGGGCGGACGCCTCGCGCAGGTAGGCGCCGCCGAGCGGGATTCCGAGCCGGTTGTAGGAGCGGGCCGTCTCCACCAGCCCGGTGTAGACCGGAAGCTGGTCGGTGAGCACGGCGAGCCGCGCGGTGTCCGCGTCGTCGGCGTCCCGGGCGGCCACGGTCAGCGCCGCGCTCGCCCGGGCGATGTCGTCGAGATAGCGCTGCCGGAGCGCGGCCGGCTCGGCGCCGCTGGTGAGGAACGCGGTGGCCGCGGTGGCGTCCGCGTCGGACAGCGACCGGTAGAGGTCCTGCGCGCTGACGCTGAGCGGCCCGCTGACCCCGGTGATGTCCCGGGTCAGCGCGGTCCGGTGGTGCACGGTGGCCAGCGCGGTCGCCCCCAGTCCCACCCCGAGCACGATCAGGGCCGCGGCGACCAGCCGGTAGAGGTCCGGTGTGGCCGGACGGCGAACGACTGTCGGCAACGCCCACCCCCCGAGGATCCACGGACGACTGCCGATGACGATACGAGGCGGCGGCAACACCGCTTCAGATCCGGCCGACCAGGTGCCGCAGGTCCCGGGTGGTCCCGGTCGACGGGCGAACCGCCAGGATGCAGGTGTCGTCGTCCGGGTTGGCCCGGCGCAACCGGCCGACCAGCTCGGGCAGGGGCTGCTGCGGGGCGGCGCGGACGGCCTCGTCGACCGTGGCGATCACCGCGTCCAGGCCGGCATCCAGGCTCTGCCCGCGGTGCTCGACCAGCCCGTCGGTGTAGAGCAGCAGCACGTCACCGGGGAGCAGGTCGGTGACCGCGGCGGCGTAGCGGGCGTCCTCCACGACCCCCAGCATCGGCCCGGCCGGTCGCACCAGCGGCGCGGTCCGGCCGTTGCGGCACAGCAGCGGCGGCGGGTGCCCGGCCTGCGCCCACACCAGCTCCCGGCGGTACGGGTCGAACCGCGCGATCACCGCGGTGACCGCCAGTTCCGGGGTCTGGCGTTCCAACTCGCAGGTGAGCCGGTTGAGATGGCGCAGCAGGGTGGCCGGGTCGCTGTCGACCACGGTGAGCGCGCGCAGAGCGTGGCGCAGCTGGGCCATGTTGCTGGCCGCCTGCGTGCCGTGCCCGGCCACGTCACCGACCGCGAGCAGCACCGACCCGTCGCGCAGGGCGCCCGCGTGGTACCAGTCGCCGCCGACCATGGTCTCCTGGCCGGCCGGCAGGTAGCGGACCGCGGCCCTGAGCCCGGGCAGCACGATCGGCTCGTCCGGGATCGGCAGGATGATCTCCTGCAACCGCAGGGCCAGGTCGTGCTCGGCGGTCGCGGCCCGGCGCTGCCGGTCCAGCTCGTGCTCCACCTCGGCCAGCCGCTGGGCGCTGACCTGCTGTCCGGTCACGTCCTGGACGACGCCGAACAGGCGTACCGGCCGGCCGTCGGCGTCCCGGACGGTGTCGGCGACCGTACGCAGCCGGCGGATCCGGCCACCGATCCGGACCCGCTCGGTCACCTCGATCCGGTCCTTGTCGCCGGACGCGGCGAACGCGGCCTCGCGCAGCGACAGGCCGCCGGTGCGCGGCCCTTCGGCGCAGGTCGGCGGCCCCAGCGCCGGGTCGCGCTCGTAGATCCGGTACAGCTGGGGCGACCAGTAGACCTCGCCGGTGGTCAGGTCCCACTCGCCCCAGCCCAGGTTCGCCAGTTCCTCCACCGCGGCGAGCCGGTCGGCGATCAGGGCCGGCGGCAGCGGCGGCGGGCCGTCCACGTGGTCCAGCAACGCGATCACCCGGGCGGCCACGTCGGCCGGATGCCGGCGCTGCTCGGCGGCGATCCGCAGCAGGTGCCGGTACGCGTCGGCGAGCCGGCAGCGGGCCCGGCCGGCGAGCAGGCCGACCGCCCGCTCCACGGCGGCCGCCCGGTCGAGCACCGCGCCCGGCGGCTGACCGCTCAGCGCCCGACCACCCACCCGCGACCTCCCGTCCGCTGTCCGGGTTCCAGCTTTACGCCAGCGCGCGGGCCGGACACATCCCCCGATCATCCGGGCCCGGCTGCCGCCTGCGTCCCGCGGCGCGCGGGTCACCCGCTCGGGCGTCCGGCTTTCGGGGGCGGCGCGGGGCGGGTCAGAGCTCGAAGAGGTCCCGGACCGCCTCGGTCAGCCGGGCCATGCTGGCGCCGGTGACCATGCCGATCCGCTCGGCGCCGACTGAGGCGGGCAGCCGGCGCATCCGGTTCACCACCACGACGCCGGTGATCGGGTCCTGCTCGGTGAGGGCCACCGCGTACGGCGGCAGCTCGGTCACGCCACGCTGGCGCACTATCGGCGCGCAGTACGGCGACGCGTTGTCCCGCTCGTTGTAACTGTCGGCGGAGAGCACCAGCACGCGGTAGCGCAGGTCAGAGCGGTCGCCGATGGTCCAGATCTCGCCCCGGCGCATGTCAGCACCGACCGGATGACGGCACGGTCCGGTTCGGCATGGCTGGAAGCGTACCGCCGCACGGATCTCCCCGGCGTCCGCCCCGCCCCGGCGTTTCGGCGGCCGGACGCCACCCCGGCGTCGATCATGAAAGGACACGGGTCACCCGGCACGGCCGGGCTGCTCACCACGTGGACGTGATCGAACTTCCAGCCGCCCGATCGCGTAGAAAAGACCGCGGGGCCCGTCACGGCCCGGTAACGAGGAGGGACGTAGGGATGTCGCAGAAGGCGCAGATCGGAGTCACCGGCCTTGCGGTGATGGGCCGCAACCTGGCCCGTAACTTCGCTCGGCACGGCCACACCGTGGCGGTGCACAACCGGTCCTACGGCCGGACCAAGGAGCTGGTCGAGGAGTTCGGCCACGAGGGCACGTTCCTGCCCGCGGAGACGGCCGAGCAGTTCGTGGCGAGCCTGGAGCGCCCGCGCCGGGTGGTCATCATGGTGAAGGCCGGCCCGGCCACCGATGCCGTGATCGACGAGTTCGCCCCGCTCCTGGAGGAGGGCGACATGCTGATCGACGCGGGCAACGCGCACTACGCGGACACCCGGCGCCGGGAGGCCGCGCTCAAGGCCAAGGGCCTGCACTTCGTCGGCGCCGGCGTGTCCGGGGGCGAGGAGGGCGCGCTGCACGGCCCGAGCATCATGCCCGGTGGGCCGAAGGAGTCGTACGAGGCGCTCGGCCCGCTGCTCGAGGACATCGCCGCCAAGGTGGACGGCGAGCCGTGCTGCGTGCACGTCGGCCCGGACGGCGCCGGCCACTTCGTCAAGATGGTGCACAACGGCATCGAGTACGCCGACATGCAGCTCATCGCCGAGGCGTACGACCTGCTCCGCCAGGTCGGCGGGCTGTCCCCGCAGCAGATCGCGGACGTGTTCGCGGAGTGGAACTCCGGCCGGCTCGGGTCGTACCTGATCGAGATCACCGCCGAGGTGCTCAAGCAGGTCGACGCCGGGACCGGCAAGCCGTTCGTGGACGTGGTCCTCGACCAGGCCGAGCAGAAGGGCACCGGCCGCTGGACCGTGCAGGCGGCGCTGGACCTGGGGGTGCCGGTCAGCGGCATCGCCGAGTCGGTGTTCGCCCGCGCCCTGTCCGGTGGCGCGGACGTGCGCAAGGCGGCCGCCGACGCCGGCCTGCCGGGCCCGTCGGCCGGCGCCGAGCACGTCGGCGGCGACCTGCGCGCCGACGTCGAGCAGGCGCTGTTCGCCTCCAAGATCGTCGCGTACGCCCAGGGCTTCCAGCAGATCCAGGCCGCCAGCAAGGAGTACGGCTGGGAGATCGACCCGGGCGCGATGGCCAAGATCTGGCGGGCCGGGTGCATCATCCGCGCCAAGTTCCTCGACTTCATCAAGCAGGCGTACGACAAGCAGCCGGACCTGTCGACGCTGCTCGTGGACGACTACTTCCTGAACGCCGTCAGCGGCGCGCAGGACGCCTGGCGGCGGGTCGTGGTCACGGCCGCGCAGCAGGGCATCCCGGCGCCCGGCTTCGCGTCCGCGCTGGCGTACTACGACGGCCTGCGCGCCGAGCGCCTGCCGGCCGCGCTGATCCAGGGCCAGCGCGACTTCTTCGGGGCGCACACCTACCACCGGGTGGACCGGGAGGGGTCGTTCCACACGCTGTGGGCCACCGAGGACCGGGCCGAGGTCAGCGCCTGATCCGACCTCGGTGAGACCGGCCCCGGTCGCCTGCCCGGCACGGCAGGCGACCGGGGCCGGTCCGCTTCGGCGCGGCATTCCTCCCCGGTACGCCGATCCGCGAACGTCCGCGCCCCGTAGTCATGGACGAGGACCACGGGCGCAGGAGGAGCGATGAGCACGGACCCGGCCGGCAATCCCCCGACCGAAGCTGATCAGGCGGTACGGCCGGCCCCGGGCAGCCACCCGCTCCCGGCCGCTCCGGGACGGCCCGCACCCGGACCATCCGCCGCCGAGCCGGCGCTCCCCCCGCCGGCAGCAATCCCGGTCCCCGGCCCCGCCGAGCCGGCGCCCGCCGCCGGTTCAGCGCCCGAACCCGACGCGGCGACACGGACCGCCGGCCCAGCGCCGGGATCGGACACGGCGACACAGGCCGCCGATTCCGCGCCCGGACCCGACACGGCGACACGGACCGCCGGCCCAGCGCCCGGACCCGACGGGGCGACACAGGCCGCCGGCCCGGTCAGCGATTCGAGCCTCGACCCGACGAGCGGGTGGCCGGCGCCCGATCCGGCCGCCTTCGCCGAGGAGGACACCGACCCTGGATCGCCACCCGTGCCGGGAGCGCTGTACCCGCCCGCCAGCGACCCGTTCGACGATCCCGGGTTCACCTCGGCGTACCCCATGCCCGGCTGGATCGCTCCGCCGGACCTCGCACCCGTGCCCGCCGCCGCGCGGCGGCGCAAGCCGCTGCTGCCCGTGCTCGCCGGGTTGATCGCCCTCGTCGGCGTCGTCGCAGCCGTCCTGCTGATCCCGCGGGCGCATCCGGCGTCCTCGCCGGCGTCCGCCGCCACCACCGGCCCGGCGACCGGCGCCACCACCGGCCCGGCGACCGGCGCCACCACCGGCCCGGCGACCGGCGCCACCACCGGGCCGGGCCGGCTGGCCGCGCCCCGCGCCGGCCTGGGCGCCGCCTCCTTCGACCTGCTGGACAGCGCCACGCTGGTCGACCTGAGCACCGGGGATCTCGGCGACGATTTGTTCCGCATCAGCACCCCGGCGCGCAGTGGCCTGACCCCGGCTGTCGAGCGGGACGGCGGCGCCGTCCGGCTGCGCCTGCGCTCGGACGGCAGCGGCGGCTCGGCGACCGTGACGATCCGGCTCAGCTCGGCGGTGCGCTGGACGCTGCGGATGAGCGGCGGCGCCGCGCACAGCCGGCTCGATCTGACCGAAGCTGATCTCGCCGCGCTCGACCTCGACGGCGGCGCGAGCCGCATCGACCTCGCGCTGCCCGAGCCACGCGGCCTGCTCCCGGTGCGGATGACCGGTGGCGTGGACCAGTTCCTGGTACGGCTGGCCGAGACCACCCCGGTCCGGGTCCGGGTGCAGGCCGGGGCGGGCCGGGTCACCGTGGGCGGTACGACCCATCAGGGCATCGCGCCGGGTCGGTCGTTCACCGCCAACGGCTGGAACGGCGCGGACGCCGGCGTCGACCTGCTCGCCGTCGCCGGCCTGTCCACCCTCACCGTCACCGGCCAGCCGTGATCGCACCGGACTCACGCCGGCCACCCACCGGGAGCCGGCACCCGGCCTGCCGACCGCACCGCATGACCCCACCCCGCACCAGCCCCGCCGCGAGCCGGCACACAGCGCGCTGACCACAACCCGGAACGACCACCCCGGAAGGTCTAAGCGGAGCTGACGCCCACCTGGACCGGCGGGGCGGACATCAGCTTCCCGCACTCCTCGGCCGGCAACGGCTTCGCCATGAAAAAGCCCTGGCCGTACCGGTAACCCATCTCCCGCAGCCGCTCCAGCTGCTCCGCGTTCTCGATCCCCTCGGCGACCGCCTTGAGCTGCAGGTACTCCGCCAGCTGGGCGACCGCCGCGGCCACCGCGAGCCGGCCGCGGTCGGCGCCCTCGGCGATGCCGTCGACGAACGACTTGTCCAGTTTGAGGACGTCCACCGGGAACGCCCGCAGCAGGCTCAGCGACGACTGCCCGGTGCCGAAGTCGTCCAGTGCCAGCCGGACGCCCATCTCGTGCAGCGCCTGCAGGGTCTCGCGGACCTGCCAGCCGTCGACCACGGACGACTCGGTCACCTCGATGATCAGGTTCCGGGAGGTCAGGCCGGTCTCGCTGAGCACGGCCGCGACCTCGTCCACGAAGCCGCCGTCGCGCAACTGCCGGACCGCCACGTTGACGTTGATCGCCTCGATCGCGCCCGGGCCGAACGCGGCCCGCCAGCGGGCCAGCTGCTCGCACGCCTCGCGCAGCACCCAGGAGCCGAGCGGGACGATCAGGCCGGAGCGCTCGGCGACCGGGATGAAGTCGCCGGGCGAGACGAACCCGCGGGTCGGGTGCCGCCAGCGCACCAGCGCCTCGGCGCCGTGCAGGGCCCCGGTCTCCAGGTCGAACACCGGCTGGTAGACCAGCCGCAGCTGGCCCTGCACGATCGCGTCGTGCAGCTCGCCGGCCAGCCGGGCGTGCAGCGTCATGTCCTGGCGCATCCGCGGCTCGAAACGCACCCAGGAGGCCTTGCCGGACTCCTTCGCCGCGTACATCGCGATGTCCGCGTTGCGCTGCACCTCGTCGGCGCTCTCGCCGTCGGCCGCGACCGCGATGCCGGCGCTGGCGTGCAACAGAAGCTGCTGGTCGCCGATCCGGAACGGCTCGCCCAGCCCGGCCAGCAACCGGGCGGTCGCGGCCTCGGCCACCACCGGGTCGTCGGTCGGCAGCAGCACGGCGTACTCGTCGCCGCCGAGCCGCGCGGCCGGCTCACCGGGCCGGCAGTGCTCGCGCAGCCGCTGTCCGAGGTGGTAGAGCAACTGGTCACCGGCGGCCGGGCCGAGCGTGTCGTTGATCATCTTGAAGTCGTCGATGTCGATCAGCAGCGCGGTGGCCGGCAGCCGCTCATCGATCCGCTCGGCCAGGGCCATCCCGAATCCGGTGCGGTTGAGCAGCCCGGTCAGGTTGTCGCTGAGCGCCAGCCGCTCCAGCTCGGCCTGCTGCCGGCGGATGCCGCGCAGGGCGATGTTGTTCTCGTGCAGGCTGAGCAGCTGGCGGGCCACCACGAACCCGGCGATCAGCACCGCGCCGATGATCACGGTGCGCTGGCGGGTGCTCATCTCCTGGGCGCTGACGCTGACCACCAGGGCGGCGGTCGCGGTCACCGCGATGAACGGCAGCAGATTGAAGATCGAGCGCTGCGCTGCCCCGATGACCGGTTGCGCCGGCGCGCCGGGCTCGCGCCGCTGCAGATGTGCCGAGACCGCCATGGAGAGCGCGACCAGCGGCAGGGCCAGCACCGACAGCGTCAGCCGGCCCCGCTGTTCCCCGGCGATGAGCAGGATGGTGCCGGCCATGTCGACCAGCGGCGCGACGGCGAGCACGCGCAGCGACGCCGGGTGCACCGCGGCGGACGGGGCGGCGGCGGCCTTGCCGATCACCACCAGCAGCAGCACGCCGCTGACCCCGACGACCGCGGCGGCGATCCGGGCCACCAGGGAGGTGCCGGGCGGGGCCAGGTCGAGCACCACGTACCAGAAGATCAGCGTGCTGGCCACGGCCACGGTGGCGCCGTCGAGCAGCGCCCGGAGCCAGCCGAGCGCGGTGCGCTCACCGAACGGCAGGCGCAGCATGGCGACCATCAGGATCACGACGCCGGCCAGCATGGGCAGGCCGACGTACGGCGACAGGCCGGTGTTGTTGTTCGCCCGCAGCAGCGAGATCACCGCGGAGATCAGCAGGAACACCCCGGCGTACCGCAGCTGCCGCCAGAACGAGCGGACCGCCCGGGGCAGCGGGGCCGTCGAGCCGACCTGCCAGCAGGCGACGACCGCGGCGGCCATCGCGATCGGGCCACCGGCGTATCCGACGTAGAGGTTGCCGGGCGCGCCCAGCAGCAGCCAGCCCACCACCGCCAGGGTGGCGGCGAGCGCCACCGCGGCGGGTGCGAGCCCGCCGGGACGTGGCCGGTCACCGGCGGTCTCGCGCGCGCTCATCGGATTCGTACGGCTCCCTGCCTACCGGCGATGTCGTGACGGCTTACCTGTCGGCCGGGCGGCGCCGGAACTGAGCCGGACAGCTCAGCCGCGCAGCGCGGCGGACACCACCGCACGCGCCTCCTCCTGGATGCGGGCCAGGTGGTCCGGGCCGTGGAAGGACTCCGCGTAGATCTTGTAGACGTCCTCGGTGCCGGACGGGCGGGCGGCGAACCAGCCGGAGCCGGTCACCACCTTGAGGCCGCCGATCGCCGCGCCGTTGCCGGGCGCACTGGTCAGCACCGCGGTGATCGGCTCGCCGGCCAGCTCCTTCGCGGTCACCTGCTCCGGCGACAGCCTGCCCAGGACGGCCTTCTCCTCGCGGGTGGCCGGGGCGTCGATGCGGGCGTAGGCCGGGTCGCCGAAGCGCTCCACCAGCGCCCGGTAGTGCTCGCTCGGCGTCCGGCCGGTGGTCGCGATGATCTCCGAGGCGAGCAGGTCGAGCAGGATGCCGTCCTTGTCGGTGCTCCACACCCCGCCGTCGCGGCGCAGGAACGACGCGCCGGCGCTCTCCTCGCCGCCGAACCCGATCGAGGCGTCCAGCAGACCGGGCACGAACCACTTGAAGCCGACCGGGACCTCGATCAGGCGCCGGCCCAGATCCGCGGCCACCCGGTCGATCATCGAGGAGGAGACCAGGGTCTTGCCGATGCCCGCGGCGCCCGGCCACCCGGTCCGGTTGCGGTACAGGTAGTCGATGGCGACCGCGAGGTAGTGGTTGGGGTTCATCAGGCCGCCGTCCGGGGTGACGATCCCGTGCCGGTCGGCGTCCGCGTCGTTGCCGGTGGCGATCTGGAAACGGTCCTTCTGCGCGATCAGCGAGGCCATCGCGTACGGCGACGAGCAGTCCATCCGGATCTTGCCGTCCCAGTCCAGCGTCATGAAGCCGAAGCGCGGGTCGACGACCGGGTTGACCACGGTCAGGTCCAGCCCGTGCCGCTCGGCGATCTCCCCCCAGTACGCGACGCTGGCCCCGCCGAGCGGGTCGGCGCCGATGCGCACCCCGGCGCGCCGGATCGCCTCGAGGTCGATCACCGAGGGCAGGTCGTCGACGTACGTGGCGAGGAAGTCGTACCCGGAGACGGTGGCCGACTCGCGGGCCCGCGCGGCGCTGACCCGGCGCACGTCCTTCATCCCGGCGGCGATCAGCGCGTTCGCCCGGTCCTGGATCCACCGGGTGGCGTCGGTGTCGGCTGGGCCGCCGTTGGGCGGGTTGTACTTGAAGCCGCCGTCGTCCGGCGGGTTGTGCGACGGGGTGACCACCACGCCGTCCGCCTTGTTCCGGGTCGACGAGCGGTTGTAGGTCAGGATGGCGTGCGACAGCGCCGGCGTCGGGGTGTACCCGTCGCGGCTGTCGATCAGCGTGGTCACGTCGTTGGCGGCGAACACCTCCAGCGCCGTGATCATCGCCGGCTCGCTCAACGCGTGCGTGTCGCGGGCCAGGAAGAGCGGTCCGTCGGTGCCCTGCTCGCGGCGGTACTCGACGATCGCCTGGCTGGTCGCCGCGATGTGATCCTCGTTGAACGCGGTGCGCAGGCTCGATCCGCGGTGCCCGGAGGTGCCGAAGGCGACCCGCTGACCGGCCTGCGCCGGGTCCGGGTGCTCGGTGTAGTACCGGGAGATGACCCTGGGCACGTCGATCAGATCGGACGGCTCGGCGGGCTCGCCGGCACGGGCATGGACGGACATTCGTGCCTCCTGAAAGGTTTCCGCGGATCGTATCGACCGGAGGATGCCTTGAACCTTTCCGCATCCCCATCCGAACTATCCTCCGTGACCGGGAAATCTCCGCGCTTGGCGTTGCTGCTCCTGATCGTCCTGGGAGTGCTGCTGGCGGCGCCGGAGTCCGCGTCGGCGCACGCCGCGGCGGTCGGGTCGAGCCCCGCGCCGGGCAGTGTGGTGGGCGTCTCACCGACCGAGGTCACGGTCACCTTCAGCGAGGCGGTCCGTGCCGTCGGCGGGAACGTGCAGGTGCTCGCGCCGGACGGCGAGCGGATCTCCGGGCCGGCCACGGCGCGCGGCGCGGTGCTGCACATCCCGGTCCGCACGGCGAAGCGGCCGCTGGGGACGTACCTGGTCAGTTATCGCGTCATCTCGGCCGACAGCCACCCGGTGGGCGGCGCGATCACCTTCTCGGTCGGCGCGCCGTCGGCGCGGCCGCGGGCCGCGACCACCACCGGCGCCCATCCGTCGGTGGCGGGCGCCGTTCCGGCGCTGCGCCTGCTGGGGTACGCCGGTCTGACCCTGATCGCCGGTCCGGCGATGTTTCTGGCGCTGCTCTGGCCGCGCCGCCGCGCCCGGGCCGGGGCGATCCGTACGGTGTGGCTGGGTGTGGCGCTGACCGCGGTGGCCACCCTGGGCGCGCTGGGCACCCAGGCGCAGCAGGGCAGCGGCGCTCCGCTCTGGCAGGTCACCGCCGGGGAGCTGGGCGAGGTCGCCACCAGCCGGTTCGGTCTGCTCCTGCTGGCGCGGCTGGCCGTGCTGGCGCTGCTCACGATCCTGCTGCCGCCGCTGCTGCGCGGCACGGGCGGCCGAGCGCGCGGCGCCGCGGTGGCGCTGCTCGGGCTGGGCGCCGCGGCCACCTGGCCGCTGACCGGGCACGCGGTCGCCGCGCCGCTGCCGGCGGTCACCGTCGCGGTCGGGGTGGTGCACCTGGCGGCGATGGCGATCTGGCTGGGCGGGCTCGTCACGCTGCTCGGGTTCCTGCTGCGCGGCACCGACCGGCGGGTGCTCGGGGTGCTGCTGCCGGTGTGGTCGCGCTGGGCCGCGCTGGCCGTGGTCTGGCTGGCGATGGCCGGCACGGTGCAGGCGGCGGTGCAGGTGGGCACGCCGGCGGCGCTGGTGCAGACCGGGTACGGCCGGCTCCTGCTCGCCAAGCTGGGCGTGCTGGCGCTGGTGCTGGCCGCCGCGGCCGCCGCCCGCCGGTTGGCGCGCCGCTCGGCGGGCGGCGGCGGGCTGCGCCGCACGGTGGGTGTCGAGGTGGCGGCGACCGCGGTGATCCTGGTGTTGAGCGCGGTCCTGGTGCAGGTGGATCCGGGCCGGACCGCGGGGGCGAAGGCGGGGGCGGTCACCGGCGCCGGGGTCTCCGAGACGCTGACCTGCCCGCTGTACGCGCTGCAGTTCAACATCTATCCGGTGGAACTGGGCGAGTACAACACCGTGCACGCCTTCCTCTACACCCCGGAGGGCAAGCCGCTGGCGCCCGCGGAGTGGCAGATCAGCACGCAGCCGGCCGGCCGGGGGCTGGAGGCGGTGCGGGAGCCGCTGCTCGGGCTGAACCCGCCGCACCACGCGCTGGGCTCGGTGTCGTTCCCGCTGCCCGGGACGTACGAGGTGGCCTTCACCATCCGGGTGGACGACCTGAACCGGGCCACCGTGCGGACCACCGTCACCGTGCCGCCGAGCTCGTGACCCGGGACCGGTCGCGCACCGCGGTGACGGTGACCGAGGTGTACGCCATGATGAAGCTCCCGCCGATCCGGTCGATCGCCGCGCCGAGCGCCTCGGCGAGCTGGGCGAGCTGCCCGGCCGGCAGCCGGGTGAGCGCCCCGGACGTCGGCATCTGGTCCAGCCACTCGTCCCGGGTGTACGTCCTCGTCCAGTCCACGTGCCACTGTTGCGGCTCGCCGAAGCCACCGGCCGCGCGGATGCCGTCCGCCGCCCTGGTCAGGATCGGCTGGTAGCCCTCCAGGGGCGGCGGGGCGGGCAGCGGCCCGGGCTGGAACGGCGAGTCGGGCACCAGCCGCCGATAGACCTCGCCGAAGGCGGCGGCCACCTCGTCCGGCAGCCGGAAGGTGTGCCAGAACGGGGCCAGCCGGCCGCCCGGGCGCAGCGCCTGGGCCGCGCGGGCGGCGCCGGCGACCGGGTCGATCCAGTGCCAGGCGGTGCCGGCGGCGACCAGGTCGAACCGGCGGCGGGCCGGGTCCCAGTCCTCGAACCGGGCGACCTCGACGTCGATGCCGGTGGCGCGGGCGAAATCGGCCATCCGCGGGTCCGGCTCGACACCGACGACGGTGCAGCCGGCGGCGCGCAGCTGCCGGGCTTCGATGCCGGTGCCGCAGCCGGGGTTCAGCACGGCGCGGCCCGGGGTGGCGTCCAGGATGCGGGCGAGCAGGGCGGCCGGGTAGGGCGGGCGGGTGCGGTCATACCGCTCGGGGTCGACGCCGAACGACTCGGCGGCCTGCCGGAACCGGTGCGGCGCGGGCTGAGTGGGCATGTGCCCACTCTAGTGGGCAATAGCCCATTCGGGAACCGGGTAGGTTGATCGGTGCAGGTGGGACGCAGAAGGGAACGCCGGTGCCGACAGGGGTCGCCCTCCGCGACGTACGCCGTCAGTTGTTCGAGGCCGCCGACCGCATCCTGCTGCGCGCCGGGCCGAGCGGGCTGACCAGCCGGGCGGTGACCACCGAGGCCGGCTGCGCCAAGGGCGTGCTGCACCGGCACTTCGAGGACTTCGACGCGTTCCTCGCCGACTACGTGCTCGACCGGGCGAGGCGGCTCGATCCGGAGGCGGCCGCGCTGCGTGCGGCGGCCGGCGCCGGCACCGTCGCCGGGAACCTGACCGCCGCCCTGACCGCGGTCTTCGGCTCGGTCGCGGTGGCGATCGTCGCGCTGATCACCTTCCGGGACGAGCTGCGCGCCCGGCTGCGCCACACCTGGCCGGCCGGGGTGCCGGTGCTCACCGAGGCGGCCGAGATGATCGCCGACTACCTCGCCGCCGAGCGGGAACTGGGCCGGATCCCGCCCGGCGCGCAGGTGGAGACGCTGGCCGCCATGCTGATCGGGACCGGCCACCTGCTGTTCGCCGACCGCACCGGCGACCCGCCCGCCGAGGAGACCGTGCACCGGATGGTCAGCTCGATCCTGCCCGGCGCCGCCTGAGCGGAACCGGCGAGCGCGGCCGGCGGTACCTGAGCGGAACACCGCGAGGGCGGCCGGCACGGTGCGCGGTGCCGCACGTCGGGATACCCGGGCGTGACGAACGCGGCACACCGGCGAGGGCGGCCCGGTCCGCGGCCCGGTGACGGCTAGTCTCGCCGCGTGCTGATCCTGCTGCCGCCGTCCGAGGGCAAGACGCCCGCCACCTCCGGTGACCCGGTGGACGTCACCGACCTGTGGCTGCCCGAGCTGGGCGCCGCACGCACCAGGGTGCTGACCAGGCTGGTGGCGATGTGCCGGCGGAGCAGCGCGCGCTCGGTGGCCGACTCGCTCGCCGTGCTCGGGCTCAGCGACGGGCAGCGCGGCGAGATCGCCCGCAACGCGGCCCTGCCGGAGGCGCCGGCCGCGCCCGCCGCCGAGGTCTACACCGGGGTGCTGTACGAGGCGCTGGACGCGGCGACGCTCGACGACGCGGCACGCAGGTGGCTGTCCGAGACCGCCGTGGTGTTCTCCGGGCTGTGGGGTGTGGTCCGGCTCGGGGACCGGATCCCGGCGTACCGGTGCTCGGTCGGGGTGACGCTGCCGGCGCCGGTCGGCGGGCTCACCGCGTACTGGAAGAAGAACCTGAAGAAGGCGCTCGACCGGGCCGCCGCCGGCGGGCCGGTGCTGGACCTGCGCTCCGGCGCGTACGCGGCGATGTGGACGCCGCCCGCGGAGACCGCGGGCCGCGTCGCGGCCCTGCGGGTGCTGCACGAACGCGTGGTCGGCGGGGTGGCCAAGCGGTCCGTGGTGAGCCACTTCAACAAGGCCACCAAGGGCCGGCTGGTACGCGCGCTGGCGGTCGGCGCCGCGGCGCCGGCGAGCGTGGACGACCTGGTCACCGCCATGCGCGACCTCGGATTCACGGTCGAGGAACGACCCGCCCCGGCCGGCCGGCCGCGCCAGCTCGACGTCGTCGTCGCGCAGCTGTGAGACGCCTCCCGCCGGGTCCCGGCCGGGACCCGGCGGGAGGGGTCACTGAGCGGCCAGGATGTCGACGACGAACCGCAGGTCCTCCTCCTTGTAGGCGAGCGCGGCCGGCACGTCCAGCTGCAGCCGGCTGCCCACCCGCTGCCCCGGGATGCCCTGGTCCCAGCCCTGGATCAGCTGTCCCACACCGATCGGCGAGGTGAACGGCTGGCCGCGGCTCCACGACGAGTCGACCACCTCGCCGCCCTTGTACGGGATGAGCTTGTAGTTGAACGTCACCGTCTGCCCGGCCTTGACCACCGGCCCGGTGCCCTTCACCAGCTCGGTGACCACCAGTTTGGTGAGCGGGCCGCCGGTGCCCGGCTGCACGTCCGGCTCCTTGGACAGCTCCGGCGACAGCGAGCCGGCCGGCGCGCCGGCGTCCGGCTGGGCGGCCGCGCTCGTCGAGCCGGCCGGCGACGGGGTCGCCGCCTCCTGGGTGGTGGCGGTGCCGGTCGCGGCGGGCTGCTTTTCGTCGTCGCCGCCGGACCGCACCACGAAGAACACGATGGCCAGCACCACGAAGACGAGCACGCCGGCCAGGCCGCCCATGATCGCCTGGCTGCGGCGTCTGCTCTGGTCACTCATCCGTCAAGCTCCTCGTGCTCAGTCGGAAACTCCGGACACGGTACTCGGACCGGGGAGCAAAGGCGCGAAGAATCTCCGCCGAATCTCCGATGGCGACGATCCACCGTACGGGCCGTCCCCGCACCCGCCCTTCACCGCCCGCGCCGGAGATGAGATCGTTTCATCCGCCCTGGTCCGATCCACGCACGCCCGCTGGAGAATCGTTGCGCCCTCGCCGCCCCGAGGTGCCGGAGGTGCTGCTCGCCCCCGGCACGCCACGCTGGCGGGACCACCTCGGCCCGGCCGCGGTGATCCTGGCCGGCGTGCTGGTCGTGGTCGTCGTCGGCCTGGTCGCCCGCGCGATCCGAGCCGGCGACGCGCCGCCGGAGACGACCCCGGCGATCGGCGCGGTCACCGACCCGCCGCTGGCCCAGGTGCCGATCCCGCTGCCCAGCCCGTCGGTCTCGACCAGCCCGCCGCCGGTCGACTCGATCGTCGTCGAGGCCGGCTCCGTGCCGGACACCGTCGACCTGGCCGAGGACGGCACGATCGACTGGGTGCACTGGGGCGAGCAGGGCACGTACGCTCTGGAGCGCGACGCCGAGGGCGGCTTCGCCATCCTGGAGGGCACCCCGGACGCGCCCCGCTACCGGCACACCAGCAGTCCCGAGCGCTTCCGCTGGACCGGCGGCACCCCGGCGGCCGGCAACGACGGCACCACCAGCGGCATCCGTACCTGCGGGACCGGCAACGGCTTCACCCTGTCCGCGCCGGCCACCACCGACCTGCACACGATGCGGCTCTACCTCGGCGCCGCCCGGGCCCAGGGGCGGCTCACGCTGCGGCTGAGCACCGGCGGAGAGCCGGTGACCGTACGCCTCACCCAGCGCGGCGGCTCGCTGGCCACCCGGAAATACACCGTCGACTACCGCGCCACCGGGCCTGGCAAGATCTCCATCGAGTGGATCACCGAGAAGTCGTACGGCGCGGACTGCGGTGGGGTCGCGCTGCAGGCCGCGACCCTCTCCTAGGCACTTTCGCACGGCTCTTTTCTGGCATCGCACGACTAACCGGTGGGCGGCTCGGCCGTTACCGGGAAAGGGGAACAGGGTGTTCGCGGGCTGGGGATCGCGGGTCGCCCGCCTCCGGTGGCAGGTGCTGGTCGTCACGCTGGTGACGGTCCTCGGCGCCGGAGTCTGGGGCATGGGCGTTTTCGGACAGCTCACCGAGGGCGGCTACGCCGATCCGACGAGCGAGTCGGCACGCGCCGCCGACCTGGTCGCGGAGGCGGTCGGCGGCCGGGGCGGTGACGTCATCGCCATCTACACCCCCGCCACCGGCACCACGATCAACGACGCCGGGCTGGCCGGGCGCATCCGGGAACGGCTGTCGTCGCTGCCGGAGTCGGCGGTCGTGGCCACCACGTCGTACTGGGACTCCCGGAACGCGGCCTACGCCGCCGAGGACCGGTCCAGCGCGGTCGCGGTGATCACCCTGGCCGGCGCCGACGACGCGGCCAAACTCGATGCGTACGACGACATCGATGACCGGTTCGCCGTCGACGGCGCCACCGTTCAACTGGCCGGTGGCATCCCGCTCGCGCACACCTCCAACCAGCGCTCCACCGACGACCTCGCCTTCGCCGAGATGGTCTCGATGCCGGTGGTGCTGCTCCTGCTGCTGTTCATCTTCGGCTCGCTGGTCGCCGCGTCACTGCCGGTGCTCGTCGGCGGGTGCGCGGTCCTCGGCGCGCTCGGCGTGCTGCACGCCATCGCGCTCGCCCACGAGGTCAACTCGTTCGCGGTCAACGTGGCCAGCCTGCTCGGGCTCGGCATGGCCATCGACTACGGCCTGTTCATGGTGGGCCGCTTCCGCGAGGAGCAGGCCGGTGGGCACGCCTCGGCCGAGGCGGTACGCCGTACCGTCGCCACCGCCGGCCGTACCGTGCTCTTCTCCGCGACCCTGCTGATGACCGCCCTCGCCGGCCTGCTGTTGTTCCCGCAGGGTTTCCTCAAATCCCTGGCGTACGGCGGCCTCGCCGCCGTCTTCCTCGCCATGCTCCTGTCGCTCACGCTGCTCCCGGCGATCCTGGCCGTCCTCGGCCCGCGCGTCGACAAGCTGCCGGTCCGGCTGCCCGGCCGGCGCGGTCCCCGCGAGGACGGCGGCGGCTGGCACCGGCTCGCCGGATTCGTGCTGCGCCGCCCGGTGCTGGTCGTCCTGCCGATCCTGGCCGGGTTGATCGCGCTGGCGCTGCCGATCGGCGACGTCCGGTTCGGCGAGAACGACGAGCGGATGCTGCCCGCCGGCGACCCGTCCCGGGTGGCCGTGGAGACCCTCAAGACCTCATACCCGCAGTTCAGCAGCGACGGCGTGCAGGTCGTCGTGCGCGGCAGGCCGAACGACGTCGCCGCGCGGCTCGCGAAGATCCCCGGGGTCGCCGCGGTCACCCCGGCCGGGGCCGGGGCGGGCGTCACCGTCTTCAACGCCGCGCTGAGCAGCACCGACTCGTTCAGCTCCACGGCCCGGCGAGTGGTCGACGACATCCGCGCGCTCCAGCCACCGGCCGGCGGCCAGATCCTGGTCGGCGGCGTCACCGCCCGCAACGTCGACAGCCTGCACGCGATCGGCGACCGGCTGCCGCTGATGATCGGGCTGCTCACCGGCGCCACCCTGCTGCTGATGTTCCTCGCCTTCGGATCCGTCCTGCTGCCGATCAAGGCGGTGGTGATGAGCGGACTCAGCCTCAGCGCCACGTTCGGCGTGCTCGTCTGGCTGTTCCAGGAGGGCCACGGGGCGGGCCTGCTGCACGTCACGCCGGCCCCGCTGGAGGCCGGGATCGTGGTGCTGATGGCCGCCGTGGTGTTCGGCCTGTCCACCGACTACGAGGTGTTCCTGCTGTCGCGGATGGTGGAGGCGCGGACCCGGGGAGCCAGCACCGCCGAGGCGGTCACCACCGGCCTGACCCGGACCGGACGCGTGATCAGCGCGGCCGCCCTGCTGCTCATCGTGGTCACCGGGGCGTTCGCTTTGTCCACCGTGACCACGATGCGCTTCGTCGGCGTCGGCATGATCATCGCGCTGGTGCTGGACGCCACCGTCGTCCGCATGCTGCTGGTGCCGGCGGTGCTGGCCCTGTTCGGGAACGCGGCCTGGTGGGCGCCCGGGCCGCTGCGGCGGCTGCAGGAGCGGGCCGGCCTCGCCGAACACGCCGGTGAGGAGCGGCTGGAGAGCGCCGAGCTCGAGGACACCGGCGCGGCGGCGGGCTCCGGCGCGCCGGAGTTGGCGGGCGCCGGCCGGACGCCACGGGTCGCCGACGCGGAGACCGAAGTGCTGGAGCTGCCCGGCGCGGCGGAGCGTCCGGCGCGGTCGCCGCTCACCGGGCCGGACGCGGTGACGACCGTGCTGCCGGTGCTCGGCTCTGGGCAGGAGCAGCTGGTCACCGCGCCGGACGAGACCTCGATCATCGTCTGGGGTGAGGAGTCCGCTGGTGAGACGGCTGATGAGGCCGCCTCCGCCACGGATGCGGCCGGGCCCTCTTCGGCCGCCGCTCCCGCCACCACGGATGCCGCCGCTCGGTCCTCCTCGGTCGCGCCGTCGTCCCCGGTCGCTTCCGCGGCGGGCGGCCCGACCTCCTCGCCGGGGGCGGGTTCCTCGGCCGGATCGGGGCTGTCTCCGCAGGCGGGGTCCGCGCCGGAGGTGGGCGCGGGTGATGACGGTCGCTCCGACGGTGAGGGGATCGTTTCCGGTCAGTCGCGGGCGGGTGCGGACGACATCGTCGGAGCCTCGGACCGCACTCAGGTTCTTCCGGTCATCGCCGCCGGGCAAGACTCGCTGAGCACACCGCCCCCGGCCGGCGACGAGCCCGGCGTAACGGACCATGCGGCGGACGACGCGGAGGAACCGGGCGGTTCGGTGTCGGCGGGGCCGGATGAGCCTCCGGCCGTCGCCGCTCACCCGGCGGCATCCGCTGTCGCGGCCCGCTCGTCGGACGACACCCCGGCCGTGGCCACCGACGTCCCGGAGGCGTCCGCTGGCGCCTCGTCCCCGGCCGCTGTCGCCGACGACGCGGCGGCGACGGCGGCATCCGACCGGACGCAGGTCATGCCGGTGATCACCGGTGCGGGCGTACCGGCTCCGGCCGCCACCCCGGGTGCGGCGGGAGTGACCGCGCCGCACCCCGCCGAGCCGGGCACGGCCGACCTGACCCAGGTTCTCCCGATCTACTCGGAGGCCGCGGCGTCGGCCGCCATCGGCACCGGCACCGCGCCGCCGGAGGAGGCACCGCCGCTGTTCGCCGAGACCGCGTCGGCGTACAGCCTCAACGGGCTCGCCGCGGAGCCCCCCACCTCGCTCTCCAGCGAACCCACAACCGCCCGCCAGCCTTCCGACCCGGAGTCGGAGCCGGACCCGGAGCCCGGGCCGGAGCCGGAGCCCGGGCCGGAGCCGGAGCCCGGGCCGGAGCCGGAGCCCGGGCCGGCGGACGCCTTCCCGGCGCCGTTCCTCCAGGATCCCGCCGACGGTCCATCGGCGGCGGCTCAGCCGAGCCCGGACGTGGCGCAGATCGCGAACGGCGGTCAGGACGAAAACGCCGACGCCGCGCTGATCACCTCGGACGCCACCCAGGTGCTCCCCATCTACCGAACCGCCGTCGAGGTGCCTGCCGGTACCAGCGACGCCGAGCAGCCGGCCGCTGACTCCCCGGCGGACGCTGACTCCCCGGCGGACGCTGACAGCGAAGCCACAACCGCGCCGGCGGCGGACGCCACACGGCCACCGGAAGCCGCGAGCACCACCGGAGCCACCCGGCCGGAGCCCGCACCGTCCGAGGACACCGCACCATCAGCGGACGCCACAACCCCCGAGGACACCGCACCGTCGGCGGAGCCCGCAACGCCGGCAGACGAATCCCTGGATCCTGACGCACCGAAGGGGGACCGCGAGGACATCGCCGCGACAGCGACGACCTCTGCTCCGAGCTCCGGCGACATGCCCCACTCCGGCAACGCGTCCGGAGAACCGGCCGATCCCGCCGTCGCGGCTGCGGGTCCGAGCACCTCCGGGACCGGTGAGGTGGAACAGGCCGGTACTGACAGCGCGTCCACCGACCCGCACCACCCCGGCCCCGATACCGAGCGGGTGGCCGGATCCGACCGGGCGAGCGTCGACACGGGCGCGGCGGAACATGTCCTCGTGCCCGAGGTCGCGCCGGTCAGTGCGATCCCCGCTGAGGTGGCGGACGCCTTCACCTGGATGTCGGACCCCCGTATCGCGGGAATCGTCCGGGCTCCGGGCGCTCCGGTCGGCTCGGATTTCACGTGGCTCTCCGGCTCCGGGGACACGGCTGACGCCCCGGCTGCGCCGGAGCCGGCCGATGCCGAACCGGTTCTCGCCGGGACCGCGACCGATGCCACGGGCGAGCACCGGATCACCCCGAAAGCCGAGGAGCGGGCACCCGCCGATCTCGGGTCGCCCGCCGTCGATGCCGGTCCCGCCGTCGATGACGGGCCCGGAGACGATGACGGGCCCGGAGACTATCCCACCGGCCCTGCTGACGCGGATCGTGCGCAGCCGCCCGGTGTTCCCGCCACCCGCCCGAACCGCCCGGCGACCCTGGGCGACCTGCCCGCTCCATCCCGGCGCCGGGCTCACCCCGGCGCCGCGGAGGAGTCGGCCACCGGGCCGCGGTCCCCGGAGCCGGTGACCGAGACTGATCCTTCGCCAGCTGCGAAAGGCACGAGCGACGCCGAGTCGGCCACCGCGACCACGCCCGGCGATCCCGAGGCCACCGCGACCACCACCGGCGACCCCAAGGCCACCGCGACCACCACCGGCGACCCCGGGGCGACCGCGACCACGGCCGGCGACCGACTTCCGGGCGACCCGGCGACGGCCGAGGAGTCACCCCGAGCGGCAACCAGCCCTGCGGCTGACCTCGCACCGGACGAAACTCCGCAGGTCACGACCGAAGCGCCGGCCGAGAGTGAGACGGAGTCGGCGGAAGCGACCCCCGCCGAGGAGCGCACGGAGCCCGACGCGGCGGCGGACGCCGGAACCGAACCGGGTACGGAAGCAGACCCGAAGGCCCGACCGGCGGCGTCGAACGAGGCGGACGCCGAGGAGGTCGAGCCGACGGCCGAGGAGGTCGAGCCGACGGCCGCACCGGTCAGCGCGCCCGCTTCCCGGCCACGGCCGCAGACCCTGGACGAGTGGCTGCACGGCACCACGCCCACCCGATCAGCCGACCCGGCCCCGGCACCCCGCCCGCAGACGCTGGGTGACCTGCCTCCGGTCAGTTCGGTGCCGGTCAGTTCCTCGCCGGCGCGGCGCCCGCAGACGCTGGACGAGTGGCTGCACGGCAGCCCGGCGCCGGGCCGCCCGCAGAGCCTCGGCGACCGGCCGGCCGGCGACGACCGCCCGGTCAGCTCGCCCGCATCCCGGCCACGGAGCCTAGCGGACTGGCCCGGCGACAACCGCCCGGTCAGCTCGGCGGCCCCGCACCCCGAGGCGGACCGGCCCGTCAGCGCGGCCCCGCACCTCGGGGCGGACCGGCCCGCCAGCGCGGCCCCGCACCCCGGGGCGGACCGGCCCGCCAGCGCGGCCCCGCACCCCGGGGCGGACCGGCCCGTCAGCGCGGCCCCGCACCTCGGGGCGGACCGGCCCGCCAGCGCGGCCACACCGCGTCCATCGAACCCGCAGGACCAGCCCACCGGCGACGAGCCGGTCAGCTCGGCGGCACCCCGGCCGCAGACGCTGGACGACTGGCTGAGCGGTGGCCGGCCACCGGCGGCCGGACGGCGCCCGGCGACGCTCGCCGACCACTCCCCCGGGCCGCGACGCCCGCGTCCGGGCACCGACGACCCGGCCGCACCGGACCGCCCCACGGACCAACGCGCCGGCCACGACAGCGACCCGGACCCGACCCGGTGACCGGCACCCGCCGATGCGCGCCCCAGCCCGGCGGGGCGCGCATCGGCGACGGGAGCACGCGACGGACGCACCCCGCCCCCGTCGTACCGGAAGGCGAGGTGACCCGGACCCCTTGCCGGACGCGCGCGGCGGCCGATAGGACCGCGAGGTAATACAGTGCCTGGCGACAGTTCGGCCGAGAAGGAGAAATCACGAATGACCGGCAGTGACCCGACCGTGGGCGTGGACCCGGACCGCCTGGCGGTCTGCCTCGCCGTCCTGGCCGAGGTGGAGGCTCTGCCGGTGGAGCATCCGGACGCGGTACGGGTGCGGCGCGCGACGGCCGGGCTGTTCAAGACCGCGAAGCTGCAGCGGCGCAGGGATCGCCGGCAGGCGGTTCTCGCCAACGACCGGGCGGTGACCGCGGCGACCGCGACCGGGGCGCCGGGGCGGATCGACGACGAGACCGCCGGCATCCCGCTGAAGAGCGCGACGGCGGGCGCGACGGCCGGGATCCTGAAGCAGGCGCGCGGCTGTTACGTGTGCAAGCAGCGCTACACCGTGGTGGACGCGTTCTACCACCAGCTCTGCCCGGACTGCGCGAAGCTGAACCATGCGCGCCGGGAGGCCCGGACCGTTCTGACCGGGCGGCGGGCGCTGCTCACCGGCGGCCGCGCCAAGATCGGCATGTACATCGCGCTGCGGTTGCTGCGTGACGGCGCGGACCTGACGATCACGACGCGGTTCCCGCACGACGCGGTGCGCCGGTTCACCGCGATGCCGGACAGCTCGGAATGGCTGCACCGGCTGCGGATCGTCGGGATCGACCTGCGTGACCCGGCGCAGGTGGTGGGCCTGGCCGACTCGGTGGCGGCGCGCGGGCCGCTGGACATCCTGATCAACAACGCGGCGCAGACGGTGCGGCGCACGGCCGGGGCGTACTCGGCGATCGCGGCCGCCGAGGCCGAGCCGCTGCCCGGCGGGAAGCTGCCGGAGCTGGAGTACTTCGGCGGCGCCGGCAGCTCGCCGGCGGCGGTGCTGACCGCCGGGACCACGACGCTGACCCCGCAGCAGGTCACCGAGCTGGCGCTGACCGCGCGGTCGGTGCAGATCGACGCGGGCGGCCTGGTGCCGGACACCACGCCGACCAACAGTTGGAGCGACCGGGTGCACGAGGTGGACCCGCTGGAGCTGCTCGAGGTGCAGCTGTGCAACGTGACCGCGCCGTTCGTCCTGGTCAGCCGGCTGCGGGCGGCGATGACCGCGTCGCCGTTCCCCCGGCGGTACGTGGTGAACGTCTCCGCCATGGAGGGCATCTTCAGCCGCGGCTACAAGGGCGCCGGGCACCCGCACACGAACATGGCGAAGGCCGCGCTGAACATGCTGACCCGCACCAGCGCGGCTGACATGTTCGCCGACGGCATCCTGATGACCAGCGTCGACACCGGCTGGATCACCGACGAGCGGCCGCACCCGACCAAGATGCGGCTGCACGACGAGGGTTTTCACGCCCCGCTGGACCTGGTGGACGGCGCGGCCCGGGTGTACGACCCGATCGTGCGCGGCGAGCAGGGCGAGGACGTGTACGGCTGCTTCCTCAAGGACTACGCCTCCGTGGCCTGGTGAGGCCCATCGCGGGCCACACCCGGTGACGGGTGCGGCCCGCGTTTCCCGGCGGTCGTGATCTACGGCTTCGGCCAGGTCCTGGTGTCGTGGTCGCCGCGCGGGCGGCCGGGCATCCCCTTCGGGCCGTGCTGGTCGTGCGAGGCGCCGAGCGGACCGCCCCACGGCCCGTCGTCGTCGCCACGGTCCCGGTCACCCCGGTCCCGGTCACCCCGGTCCCGGTCACCCCGGTCCCGGTCGCCACGGTCCCGGTCACGGTCCCAGTCGCCGTGGCCCCGGCCCTGGTCGCCGCAGCCCCGGTCACGGTCCCAGTCGCCGTGGCCCCGGTCCCGGTCCCCGGCACCATGGCCACGGTCGTCGCAGTCCCGACCCCGGTCCCGGTCACCCCGGTCCCGGTCGCCGCGGTCCCGGTCGCCGGCACCGTGACCGCGGTCGTCGCAGCCCCGGCCCCGGTCCCAGTCACCGCGGTCCCGGTCGCCGGCGCCATGACCGCGGTCATCGCAGTCGCGGCCCCGGTCGCCGTGGCCACGGTCGTCGCCACGGTCCCGGTCGCCATGACCGTGGCCGTGGTAGGGCCGGCCCGCGTAGTCCGGCCGGTACGGCCAGCCGCCCGGCCACGGGCCGTCCCAGTCGTTCCATTCCCAGTCGTCCTCCTGGACGACCAGCTGGAAGACCCAGCCGCGCCACCCGTAGCGGACGGGGTTGCAGTCGTATGCGTCCCAGGCGCCGTACCGCCGGCCGGTCCAGCCGGCACGCTCGCACGCCCACTCCGTGCGGTAGTAGCCGACGACGGCATCGCCGCCCCAGTCCGACACCCGGGTGGCGGCGCCACCGCCGGAGGCCGACGAGGCGCCGGCCGGGGCGGCCTGCACCGGGCTCACGCCGATCATCGCGCCTGCGGCGACACCCATGCCGGCGAGCGCCAAGAAACGCTGTGCCTTGTTCATGTCACACCTTTTCGGACATAACGTCATTACGCACTTAGCGCATCACGGTCGTCCGAACGGGTCCGGCGTTTCGCGGGATCTAGTCCTTTCGACCGACCCCCGACGTGTCCGAAAAGGCGCGGAAAGCCGGGCGGAGCACCTCGGTCAGCGGCTGCCCGAGGTGGTCGAGTCGCGGCGGGTCAAGCTGGTCGAGCAGCGCGTCGGAACGCCCACCGGATGGCTCCTGACCTGCGGATTCGCTGAAGTCGAGGCGGCTGCCCCAGAAGGCCTCCGGGTCCTGCGGGTCGATCGACGGGGCGTCCGGCTCCGGTACGGTCTCCGCCCGGCCATCCGTTCTTTCAGCATCGGTCACGGGGTCGCGCGCCGCGGCCGCCTCACGCAGCCGGCGCAGCCGCATCAGCAGCTCGTCGCGGTGCCGCCCGCGCCAGGCGAACACCTCGAACGGGTCGGTCCGGAACGCCCGGGCCAGCGCGTAACACGTCGCGGCCAGATGCACGCACGGCATCGGCCAGCGCTCGCAGGTGCAGTCCATCGCCACCTCGTCGAACGAGAGCGGCAGCAGGGTCAGCCCGGCGCCGGCGAAGACCGACTCGATCCCGGGCGGCATCCGCCCGTCGAGCAGCCCGGCGACGAACCGGGCCTCCTTCACCAGGACCGACTCCACCCGCGCCCACTCGGCCGCGCCGAAGGCACGCACCGCGATCCGGGCCCGGAAGGCGGCCGGGTCGTCCGGGCCACGGACCAGGGCGACGGCCAGGCTGCTGGAGACGGTCAGGCTGCGGACGTGCCCGGCCCGCTCGTCCCGCCGGCCACGGGCGAACGTCGGGCCCATCCGCAGGGACTCGAACATGCCCAGGAACGCGGGCGCGAAGTCGGTGTCCGGCTCAGTCAACGATCGCCTCCGGGGCCAGCGCGAACAGGTCACGCAACTCGTTGGTGGACAGCGCGGTCAGCCAGCCCTCGCCGGAGCCGACCACCCGCTCGGCGAGCACGCCCTTGTCGGACAGCAACTGGTCGATGCGTTCCTCCAGGGTGCCGAGACAGACCAGGGTGTGCACGTGCACGTCGCGGCGCTGCCCGATCCGGAACGCACGGTCGCTGGCCTGCGTCTCGGTCGCCGGGTTCCACCAGCGGTCGAGGTGCACGACGTGGTTGGCGGCGGTCAGGTTCAGCCCGGTACCGCCCGCCTTCAGCGACAGCACGAACACGCCGGGCCGCTGGGCCTGCTGGAATTCGGCGACCATCGCGTCCCGGGCGCCGCGCGGCGTGCCGCCGTGCAGGAACGGCACCGGCACCCCGAAGCGCGCGGCCAGGTGCGGGGCGAGCATCCCGCCGAACCGGGCGAACTGGGTGAAGCACAGCACGCTCTCGCCGCCGCCCAGAGCGTGGTCGACGATCTCCTCCAGCCGGTCGATTTTGCCGGATCGCCCGGGCAGCGGCGACGCGTCCTTGAGCAGCAGCGCCGGGTGCACGCAGACCTGTTTCAGCTTGGTCATGGCGGCCAGCACCAGCCCCTTGCCGCGGGTGCCGCCCGGCTCGGCGAGGCGCTCCATCAGCTCGTCGAGGACGGCGCGGTAGAGGCTGACCTGCTCGGTGGTCATCCCGCACAGGTGCCGGACGTGCCGTTTCGCGGGCAGGTCACCGGCGATGCCCGGGTCGGCCTTGGTGCGGCGCAGCAGGAACGGGCGGGTGGCCTGGCGCAGCCGGGCGGCGGCGTCCTCGTCGGAGTACCGCTCGATCGGGACGGCGAACCGGGCCCGGAAGGTGTGCGCGGAGGCCAGCACGCCCGGATTGACGAAGTCCAGGATCGACCACAGCTCGGCCAGCCGGTTCTCCACCGGGGTGCCGGTCAGCGCGATCCGGTTGCGGGCCGGGAAGCGCCGCACCGCCCGGGCCGCCGCGCCCGCGCTGTTCTTGATGTGCTGCGCCTCGTCGAGCACCACCCGGTCCCACTGCACCGCGGCGAGCGCGTCGGCGTCGCGGACCGCGGTCGCATACGTCGTCAGGAGCAGGTCGGCTCCGTCGGCGAGCCGCGCCGGATCGGCCCGGTCGGCGCCGTGCAGCACCCGGACCCGCAGGGCCGGCGCGAACCGCTGCGCCTCCCGCTGCCAGTTGCCCAGCACCGACAGCGGGCAGACCAGCAACGCCGGGCCGTCCCGCCGATGCAGCAGCAGGGTGAGCAGCTGGATCGTCTTGCCCAGCCCCATGTCGTCGGCCAGGCAGGCGCCCAGGCCCAGCGAGTCCATGAAGGCCAGCCAGGAGAAACCCCGGACCTGGTACGGCCGCAGCACCGCCCGCAACTCGCCGGGCGGCTCCAGCAGCTCCAGCCGCTCGTCGAGCTCCCCGCTGAGCAGGCCGGCCAGCCAGCCCTCGCCGCGCGCGTCGGTGACCGGCAGCGGCAGCTCCTCCGGCGGCAGCAGCCGGATCATCCGCAGCGCGTCGCCGGCGGTCATCGTGCCGCCGCCCCGGCGCAGGAAGGCCAACCCGGCGGCCAGCCGCTCCGGGTCCAGGAACACCCAGCGCCCGCGCAGCTTGACCAGCGGAACCTTGGCCCGCGCCAGGTCGGCCAGGTCGTCCTCGGTGAGCGTACGCCCGCCGAGGGCCAGCCCCCACCGGTAGTCGACCAGGTCACGCAGCCCGGCGGCGTGGTCGCGCAGCACCGGCGCGATCGGCTCCCGGCTGCGCACCCGCAGCGACAGACCGAGCCCGGGGCGCCGCCGCCACCAGGCCGGCAGCAGCACGCCGTAGCCGGCGTCCGCCAGCAGCCCGGCGTGGCGCAGGAAGCCGTGCGCGCCCTCGGTGTCCAGGATCATCTCCGCCGGGTGTGCCTCGCGCAGCGCCTCGCCGAGCGCCGGGTGGAGCCGGGCGGCGCGGCCCAGTCCGGCGAGCAGCCGCTCCTGCGGATAGGAGGTCCAGCGGCGTAGCGGGGTGAACCGGTCCCGCCAGACGTCGGCGGCCGGGACCAGCACGCTCGGCTCGTCCGCGGCCTGCAGCAGGAACTCCAGGCGCCAGGCGTCGTGCGGCAACCGGACGTCGCCGGGCAGGACCGGCTCGTGCTCGCGCGGGTCGCTCAGCCGGAAGCAGACCCGCACCTCGGAGCCGCGGGCGGCCTGGGCGAACCAGCCGTCGAGGGAGCGGATCAGCTCGTCCAGCCGGTCGGTCGGGGCGTCGAACTCGGGCTCGCCGGTCAGCGCGGCCAGCCACCCGTCCCCAGCCAGGGTCACCCCGGCCTCGGCCAGCCGGGTCCGGGCCAGGCCGTCGACCAGCCGCTCCAGCGCGGCGGTGAGCAGCTCCCCCGCCGATCCCGCGGGGCCCGCGCCGGGGCGGCGCACCGATGGACCGGGGCCGGACGTGTCCGCCCGGCAGGCGGGCGGCATCCGCTCCAGCAGCGTGCCGTGCCGGGCCGCGTCGGCGCCGATCAGCACCGGCCGCCAGCACGCCACCGGGCGCGCGCCGTCGAGGCGCACGCCGGGCAGCACCCGGCCGCGCCGCACCAGGCTCGCGGCGAACCCGCACAGCTCGATCATCCAGCGGACCCCCGGCGAGATCCGCCCGTCGAACTCGGCTGCCAGGTCGGCGTCGAGGAACGGCACGCCGACGGCCGGCACCCGCCACACCCGCGCCCGCCGCACTCCGCGCCGGGGTGGCACGCCGACCTGCGGCGACGGCAGCGGGCCGGCCCCGGTGGAGGGCAGCATCAGCAGCGCGGGCCCGCGCCGCTCACCGGGCGGCAGCTCACCGGCCGGCACCGCGAACGGGTGCCACGGGGCCCCGCGGCCACCCGCCGGCCCGACGGTCGGCGTGCCGCCCTCGGCCCACAGGTTCAGCCCGCCGTCGCGGGAGACGAAACCGTGCAGGACGCGGACGCCCGGCTCGGCGGTGGGCAGCAGGTTCGGCACGCCGACGACTCTAGGCCGCCCCTGCGACACTTTCCGAGCCGCCCACCGGCCGCGACCGGCGGGCGAAGCCGCCCGGGGCGCCCTGCCGGCGTACCCCGGACCGGCGCCCCGGGACGTCCCGGGCCCGCGCCGGCCGGCGGCGTCACTCCAGGGCCCAGGCGATCACGGGTGGGCGCACCCGCGCGCCGCGCGGGCCGCCCGCCTCGTCGGTCAGCCGCAGGCGCCCCACCAGCACCCCCGGCCCGGTGAAGGCGCCGCGCAGCAGTGGCCCCGGCACATCGCCGAACAGCAGCTTCGCGCGCCGGAACACGGCGAACTCGGCGCCGCGCCCGGCGCCCCAGCCCAGGTACAGGAAGCGGGCGCCGGGCCGGCCGTGCACCCAGGGCCCGCCGACGTCGAGCAGCCCGTCCACCTCGCGGGCGGTCACCTCGAACGCCCAGACCGCGGTGTCCGCGGTCACCGGGACCCGGCCGACCACCTCGGCGCGCCGCTGGACCCCCACGTGCACGTCGTTCAACCGCAGTTGCGCCGACTGCGGCAGGTCGCGCCCCTCGATCCGGATCCGCATGCCGACACCATAGGGCCGCTGAACCGTGCCCGGGATGGTCCGGGTGGCCGCCGACACCCCACCGGGAGGGACGATATTTCCGATATGTCATTTTTTATACTGATCGGACCGCCGGGCCGGGCGGGCGGCAACTGGAGGTCGGGTGGCGGAGATCTACCGGAGCGCGCATGCTGCCGTGACCATCGCGGCCGCCGAGAACGAGCGCGGGGAGCTGCTGCGCCGGTCCGGCCGCCCGGCGGAGGCCGCCGAGCACTTCGCGCGGGCTCTGCACACGCTCGCGGCGGCGCCCGAGCCGGACCCCGGGACGCACTCGGCGATCCTGAACAACCTCGCGCTGACCGCCCACGAGCGGGGCGAGCTCGCCCTGGCCAAGCGCTACCTGGTCCGCTCGCTGGAGGTGGGGCCGCTGGTCGGCGACCCGGTCGGGCGGGCGATCACCTACGACAACCTCGGCGTGGTCGAGGTGGAGCTGGCCCGGCAGGCCGGCCGGGCGGCGCCGGCGCACCTGGCCGAGGCCGAGACCCGCTTCGCGGCCGCCGAGCGGCTGTTCCGCAGCGCGCTGCCCGCGGCGGTGGACGACTACCTGCGGTCGGTGCTGAACCGGGCGGACGCCGCGGCGCTGCGCGGCGACACCGACCGGCTGGACCGGCTGACCCGGCACGCCATCGAGCTGTCGACGCACCACCGCGTCGCGCCGGACAACGCGCTGGACGCGATCACCCTGCGCGGCGGCTTCCTGCACCGGCACCGGGACCACCCGCGATCCGCGGTGGACCTGATGACCGCACGGCTGCCCGCCCTGCTGCCGCACTGCCCGGCCGAACGGACCGAGGCGGCGCTGGGCGTGCTGCTGCGGGCCGCGGCGGCGACCGGCGATCCGGACCTGGTCGACGACGTGGCCGCGCGCATGGCGGAGCTGGCCGGCGCCGGCGGCGGGCCCGGCGCGGACGGACCGGCCCGCCGGAATCGGCGCGGGGACCGCCGGGCCGCCGAGCCGGGCGCCACGATGGCCGCCCAGCCGCCGCGAAGCACGGCGCGAAGCACGGCGCGGAGTTAGGGTGCGTGCATGGGAGCGGGCCGATGGCGGAGGATCCGCCTGCCGATGCCCGCCCTGCAATCCGTGGTGACCGCCCGGATCTGGTCGCCCGGGCAGGACACCGACCGGATGCTCATCGCCCACGACGGGCCGGAGTACCAGCGCCGCGGCGGGCTCGCCGAGCACGCGGCGCGCGCCGCCGAGCGGGGCCGGGAACCGGCGTACCACCTGGTGCTGCTGCCGAGCGGGGACCGCGACGAGTGGTATTCGGCCTGCCCGGCGTACGCCGAATCGCTCGCCCTGGACACCCTGCCGCGCCTGCGGGCCCGCCTCGGGACGCGCCGCGCCGTCGGCGCCGGCGTCAGCCTCGGCGCGCTCGCCATGCTGCACGCGCAGCGCTGCCACCCGGCCGGCTTCGCCGGCCTCTTCCTGCAGTCGGGCAGCTACTTCCAGGCCCGCCACGACCGCCAGGAGTCCGGCTTCCGGCGCTGGTCGCGCATCGTGCGCTACGTCCGGCGGGTGCTGGTCGCCGGCCGCGGGCCGGCCGTGCCCGCGACCCTGACCTGCGGCACCGTCGAGGAGAACCTGGCCAACAACCGGGACATGGCGGATGCGCTGCGCAGACAGGGGTATGCGGTGACCCTCGCCGTCGGCCCCGGTGGGCACGACTGGACCACCTGGCGCGAGGCGCTGGATCCCCACCTGACCACCCTGCTGAACCGGGCCTGGCCGAACTGAGGAGGCGATCGTGGCCGATGTCGAGCACACCATCGGATTGCTGCTGGGCACCGAGGACGACTGGCCACGGGCCTTCGAGGCGCTGCTGCGCCGGCTGGGTACGGTCACCGGGCCGGACGGGCTCTCGCACCGCACCCGGCCGGTACGGGTCACCATCGAGCCGTTCAACCTGCGCGACAAGCCGAAGCACGAGCTGGTCATCGACCGGCTGGCGTACTGGTACTACCACCCGCGGGAGTGGCTCAAGAAGATCGCCCTGATGGACGACGTGTACCTGCTGAACAGCCCGTTCACCTTCCAGTCGATGGAGAAGCACGCGGCGTACTGCGCGATGATGCGGCTCGGGCTGAAGGTGCCGGACACGGTGCTGGTGCCGTTCAAGAATCCGCTGGACAACTCCCGGTGGGCGTACACCGCGGCCCGGTACAACCGGCCCTTCGACCTGGAGGCGACGGCCGCCTCGATCGGCTACCCGCTGTACATGAAGCCCTACGACGGCGGGGCCTGGGTGGGCGTCTCGAAGATCCGCAGCCAGGAGGACCTGCACGCGGCCTACGACGCGTCCGGCGAGCGGCTGATGCACCTGCAGGCGTCCGTCGAGGACTACGACGCGTTCGCCCGCTCGCTGACCATCGGGCCGGAGACGATGGTCATGCGGTTCCAGCCGGACCAGCCGATGCACGCCCGCTACCAGGTCGACCACAACTTCCTGTCGGACTGCGCCGGCGAGGAGGTGGTGACCATCTCCCGGGTGGTCAACGCGTTCTTCCGGTGGGAGTTCAACTCGTGCGAGTCGCTGGTGCGCGGCGACGAGGTGTACCCGATCGACTACGCCAACGCCTGCCCGGACGTGGCGCTGACCTCGCTGCACTACTACTTCCCGTGGGCGATGACCGCGCTGCTGCGGTGGACGGTGTTCTGCGTGGTGACCGGCCGGCGGATGCGCCTGGACACCGACACCGCGGACTACTTCGCGGTGGCCGACGATCCGGCGTTGTCGTACCCGGAGAAGCTGGCCCGCTACCGGGCGCTGGCCGACCGGTACTTCGAGGTGGAGCGGTACCAGGAGTTCTGCGACAAGCATCTGAGCACCGTCGACGGGATCGTCTACGACTGGGTGACCTCGGAGGAGTTCGCCTCGCTGCTGCGCGAGACGGTGCGCGCGACGTACCCGGTGCACGAGCACGAGAAGTTCCTCGCGCACTTCACCGGGCTGATCGATGCCTGGATCCGCGACCAGAACCGTTGACGCGGTAACGAACATGTAATAAATACGTTCCCATGCATCTATGGGAGCGCTCCCGAACCGTGGCTGCGATAGCCGCCCTGCTCGTCGCCGGCGCCGCCGCCCCGGCCGCGGCCGACGAGGTCGAGCAGGTCGTCAACGGCGGCTTCGACGACACCACCGATCCCTTCTGGTCCACCTCCGGCATGCCGATCACCCGCGTCGACGGGCGAGCCTGCGTGGACGTGCCCGGCGGCACCACCAACCGCTGGGACGCCGCGATCGGGCAGAACGACATCGACCTGGTCGCCGGCGAGACCTACCGGTTCAGCTTCGACGCGTCCGGCGACGCCGGGCACGTGGTCCGGGCCATCACCGGGCTGGCGGTCAGCCCGTACGACACCTACTTCGAGCAGTCGCCGGTCCTCGGCGACCTGAAGCACTACGAGTACACCTTCACCGCCTCGGCCGACACCGACCAGGCACAGGTCGCCTTCCAGCTGGGCGGCAGCGCCGAACCGTGGCGCTTCTGCGTGGACAACGTCTCGCTGGTCGGCGGCGTGCCGCCGGAGGTCTACGTGCCGGACACCGGGCCGCGGGTCCGGGTCAACCAGGTCGCCTACCTGCCGTCCGGGCCGAAGGCCGCCACCCTGGTCACCGAGGCGACGACGGCCCTGCCCTGGCGGCTGGCCAACGCCGCGGGCAAGGTCGTCGCCAGCGGCCGGACCACCCCGCGCGGCGTCGACGCGTCCTCCGGCCAGAACGTGCACACCATCGACTTCGGCCGGTACACCCGGGCCGGCCAGGGCTACACGCTGACCGCGGACGGGCAGACCTCCCGCCCGTTCGACATCGGCGGCGACGCCTACGACCGGCTGCGCGCCGACGCGCTGAAGTTCTACTACACCCAGCGGTCCGGCATCGAGATCCGCGACGACCTGCGCCCCGGGTACGCCCGCCCGGCCGGCCACGTCGACGTGGCCCCCAACCAGGGCGACGGCAACGTGCCGTGCCAGCCCGGCGTCTGCGACTACCGGCTCGACGTGCGCGGCGGCTGGTACGACGCCGGCGACCACGGCAAGTACGTGGTCAACGGCGGCATCTCGGTCTGGGAGCTGCTCAGCGAGTACGAGCACTCCCGCGGCGCGGGCCGGCTCGACCTGGCCATCCCGGAGAGCGGCAACCGGGTCCCGGACATCCTCGACGAGGTGCGCTGGGAGCTGGACTTCCTGCTGAAGATGCAGGCTCCGTCCGGCATGGTGCACCACAAGATCCACGACCAGGCCTGGACCGGCCTGCCGCTGCTGCCGCACCTCGACCCGCAGCCGCGTGAGCTGCACCCGGTCTCCACCGCGGCGACGCTGAACCTGGCCGCCACCGCGGCTCAGGCGGCCCGGATCTACAAGCGCTTCGACCCGGCGTTCGCGGCCCGCGCGCTGGGCGCGGCGCGCAAGGCCTACGCCGCCGCCAAGACCAACCCGATCGTGTACGCCCCGGAGACCGACGGCGTGGGCGGCGGCGCCTACAACGACCCGAAGGTCACCGACGAGTTCTACTGGGCGGCCGCCGAGCTCTACCTGACCACCGGCGAGAAGCAGTACGCCACCGACGTGCAGGCCTCGCCCGAGCACACCGCCGACGTCTTCGGGCCGGTCGCCTTCGACTGGGCCTCCACCGCGGCCGCCGCCAAGATCGATCTGGCCCTGCTGCCGAACCGGCTGCCCGGCCTGGCCAAGGTCCGGGCGCAGCTGCTGGCCGGTGCCGACAAGTACCTGGCCATCCAGAAGGAGCACCCGTACGGCGTCGCCTACGCTCCGGCGAACAACACGTGGGACTGGGGCTCGGCGAGCATCGTCGCCAACAACGTGGTCGTGATCGCCGCCGCGCACCAGCTCACCGGCCGCGACCGGTACCGTGACGGGGTCGTGACCGGGCTGGACTGGCTGCTCGGCCGCAACGCGCTGAACATCTCGTTCGTCACCGGGTACGGCGAGGTCAGCGCCCAGAACCAGCACAGCCGCTGGTACGCCCACCAGCTGGACCCGGCGCTGCCGAACCCGCCGGCCGGCAGCCTCGCCGGCGGCCCGAACTCGTCGATCCAGGACCCGCTGGCGCAGGAGAAGCTCACCGGCTGCGTCGGCCAGTTCTGCTACATCGACGACATCCAGTCCTGGTCCACCAACGAGCTGACCATCAACTGGAACGCGGCGCTGGTCCGGCTCAGCGGCTACGTCGCCGAACTGTCCTAGATCACCTGACGCGACGGCGGCGTTTCGTGGCGTAACCTGCGAGTCATGCAGGCCCTGCGATTCGCCGCCGCGCTCTACCGGCGCCAGCTCGCCATCCACTACTGGGGCCGGGTGCGGCGGGACCCGCTGTCCCGGCTGCACCTGGCCCCGGGGCGGGACGATCCGTATGCCATCTACGACGCGGTGCGGGCGTACGGGCCGCTGATGCCGACCCGGCTCGGCGACTACGTGAGCGCGACCCACGCCGTCTGCGACTCGGTGTTGCGCGACCGCCGGTTCGGCCCGCGCGCGGTGGAGATGAACGGCCCCGGCGCGCCCGGCGACGAGATCGACATGTCGTTCCTGGACAAGGACCCGCCGGAGCACACCCGCCTGCGCCGCCTGGCCCAGCCGGCGTTCAGTCCGAAACAGATCGCCGGCTACCGGCCGCTCGTCGAGCGGGTGGTCGGCGAGCTGCTCGCCGCGGCCGCCGCGAAGGGCACCTTCGACCTGGTGCACGACTTCGCCGCGCCGCTGCCGATCGCGGTGATCACCGATCTGCTGGGTGTCCCGGACGCCGACACGGAGGCGTTCGCCGAGCACGGCGCGGTGGTCGGCAGCGCCCTCGACGGGGTCCGCTCGCTGCGGCACGCGGCCCGGCTCAAAGCCGCCAGCGACGCCATCGACGACGTGTTCATCCGCCTGTTCGTGCTGCGCCGGCGGGAGCCGGGCGACGACGCGGTGAGCCGGATCCTGGCCGCCGAGGGCGACCGGATCGAGTCGCACGAGTTGCTGCCGATGTGCCGGCTGCTGCTGGTGGCCGGCTTCGAGACCACCGTCAACCTGATCGGCAACGCGGTCGGCGCGCTGCTCGACCACCCGCGGCAGTGGGCGGCGCTGTGCGCCGATCCGGCCGGGCTGGCCGACGCGGCCGTCGAGGAGACGCTGCGCTGGGACCCGCCGGTGCAGCGCACCGCCCGCTGCGCCCGCGAGGACGTCGAGGTCGCCGGCGTCCCGGTGCGCCGCGGCCAGTTCGTCGTGTCCCTGCTCGGCGGCGCCAACCGCGACCCGGCCGTCTACACCGACGCGGCGCGGTTCGACATCCACCGCACCCCGGAAGCCGACCACCTGGCCTTCTCCAGCGGCATCCACTATTGCATCGGCGCGCCGCTGGCCCGACTGGAGGCCGGCATCGCGCTGCGCATGCTGGCCGAGACGATGCCGGGCCTGCGCCGCGGCGGCGCGCCGCGCCGCCGCAACGCCAGCATCATCCGCGGCCCGCTGACCCTGCCGGTCACGGTCGGCCGGGTGCTCGCCACCCGCTGATTTCCCGGTACGCCCTGGTGGCCCCGCCCGCAGGCACAGGCCCACCCCCGCCCGTACCCCGGCGTGCCGCCGCCGACGCGACAGACCCGGCCGGCGCCGATCGTCGCCGTGGCAGCTGACACGCCCGGACGGGGTGCCCGGCACCAGCGGGTTGCCCGGCCCGGGCGGTGGTGACCCGGCGTCGGAGGTGGGGACCCGGCCGGGGCGGGGTGGCACGGCGCGGCGGTGCGCGCGGCCGCGGCCCGGCGCCGCTGCGACGCCGCGCGGCGAGGCACGGGGCTCGGCCGGTGGCCTGCGGACGGGGCCCCGATGTCGTATCCGATAGGGGTTGGGTTCGCCGGGCGAAGCCGGCGCTCGGACAGAGGCCGGTAACCCGGTCCGGCCGGCGAGCACACCGGACGATCGGCGAACACACGGGGCGATCGGCCAGCGCCCGGGGCGGTCGGCGAGCACACCGGACGATCGGCGCGCCTCGGATCGTGGTGTGGCAGCGGGCGGGGGCCGGCGCTCACGCGCACGCCGGGCACCCGAGCGGTCCGGGCCGGGCCGGTTCAGATGCAGCCGAGGAGCTCGGTCAGGCCGGTGACGCGCAGTTGGCGGTGCACGAAGTCGCTCGGGTTGCGCAACTGGAAGCGGGCGCCGATGTTGCGGGCCGCGCGCTGGCCGGCGACCAGGGCGCCGATGCCGACCGAGTCCATGAAGGTGACGTACGTCAGGTCGACGATCATCGCGGTCGGCCGGTCCCGCTGCAGGGTCTCCAGCAGCACCTCGCGCAGCGCGTCGACGGTGGCCGAGTCCAGGGTGCCCCGCACGTCGACGACCGTGGCGCCGTCGACCTGCCGCCGTGTCGTCATCACGGCATCGCCCATCACGACCTCGCCCACGAATACTCGAATCGGGCGATTTGCCCGATCCGCCAACCGTACCTGCCCCGCCGTACCCCTCGCAGGCTGCCGCGCGGTTTGCCCGGTACGGCGCACACCCCGTACGCCGAGGGCCTTTTACCCCGCCGCGTCCGCTGTACCCGCAACCCGGGCGACCGAACTTCCCACATCCCGCTGATCGTCTCGCCGACCCGCTTGCGCGGGCGCGAAACGCGGGATGACGGTGTGCTGAGGGGAAGGGGACGCAGCATGGCTGGACGGGGGTTGTTCGCGATCCGGGACGTCGGGTCGCTGATTCACCAGACCACCGAGGAGGGCACCGGGCTCAAACGGGCGGTGGGCGTCACCCAGCTCACCGCGATGGGCGTCGGCGCGATCATCGGCACCGGCATCTTCGTGGTGATCGGCAAGGGGTCCGGGATCGCCGGGCCGGCCGTCGTCCTGTCGTTCGTGCTCGCCGCGGTGGCCTGCGCGTTCTCCGCACTGTCCTACGCCGAGCTGGCGTCGTCGATCCCGGTCTCCGGCAGCGCGTACACCTACGCCTACGCCACCCTCGGCGAGGTGGTCGCCTGGGTCATCGGGTGGGACCTGATCCTGGAGTACGGCGTCTCGGTGGCCGGCATCGCGATCGGCTGGGGCGGCAACCTCAACGCGTTCCTGGACGCGGCCTTCGGCGTCAGCCTGCCGGACGCCGTCGCCAAGTCCCCGTCGGACGGCGGCGTCGTCAACCTGCCCGCCGTCTTCGTGGTGCTGGCCATCACGTTCCTGCTGGTTCGTGGGGTGAGCGAGAGCGCCCGGGCGAACCTGATCATGGTCGTGGTCAAACTGGTGGTGCTGGTGTTCTTCATCGTCGTGGCGTTCGCCAACTTCGGCACCGGCAACTTCCGCCCGTTCGCCCCGGCCGGCGTGGACGGGGTGACCTCGGCCGCGGCGATCATCTTCTTCGCGTACATCGGGTTCGACGCGGTCTCCACCGGCAGCGAGGAGGCCCGCAACCCGTCCCGGGACCTGCCGCTGGCGATCCTCGGCTCGCTCGCCATCTGCACCGTCTTCTACGTGCTGACCACGGTGAGCGCGCTCGGCATCGCCAGCCCGGAGCAGATGAAGGACAGCGACGCGCCGCTGGCCGCCGCGCTCGACCAGGGCGCCGGGATGAGCTGGGCGGCGGGCCTGCTCGCGCTGGGCGCGGTGGTCGCGATCACCAGCGTGGTCCTGGTGATCTTCTACGGCCAGACCCGGATCTTCTTCGCCATGTGCCGCGACGGCCTGCTGCCGCGCCGGATGGCCGCGGTCAACCAGCGGTACGGCACCCCGGCGCGGCTGACCGTCGTGCTCGGCGTCCTGATCGCGGTGCTCGCCGCGCTGGTCCCGCTGGGCACCATCGTGGAGTTGGTCAACATCGGCACGCTGTTCGCGTTCGTCCTGGTCAATGTCGGGGTGATCGTGCTGCGGCGGACGCGGCCGGACATGCCGCGGCCGTACCGGGTGCCGTGGTCGCCGGTGCTGCCGCTGATCGGTGTGGCGCTCGCCGTCTACCTGATGGGCGACCTGCCGGTGGACACCTGGATCCGGTTCGCGGTGTGGCTGGCCGCCGGCCTGCTCATCTACGGCTGCTACGGCTACCGGCACTCCCGGCTGCGGCAGGCGGCGGCGCCGAGCCCGGCCACGCCGCGGCGGCCGCGGGACGGCGCGTCATGACCGCGCCGGTGATCGTCGGGACGGACGGCGGCCCGGGCGCCGCCGACGCCCTGGCGCTCGGCCGCTGGCTGGCCGGGGCCCAGCGGGTGCCGTTGATCGTCGCGGTGGTGCACCCGGCGCCGTCCGCGATCGGCTCCGGCCGGGTGGACGCCGAGTGGGTGGCCGACCGGCACCGGGCCGCCGAGCGGATCCTCGCCGGGGCGCGCGCCGCCCTGGACGACACGCCCGGCGTCGACTACCGGGTCGTCGCGTCCACCTCGGCCGCGCACGGCCTGCACGACCTGGCCGAGCAGACCGGCGCGGCGATGCTGGTGGTCGGCTCCGGCGCATCCGCCCCGGCCGCCCGGATCCTCGCCGGCAGCACCGCGCAACGGCTGCTCGCCGGCAGTGTCTGCCCGATCGCGGTGACGCCGGCGGGCGGCGGCCCGGCCCCGGGCACCCTCGGGCGGATCGGGGTCGCCTATGTGGACACCCCGGACGGGCGGGTCGCGCTGGCCGCGGCCGCCGACCTGGCCCGCCGTACCGGCAACCCGCTGCTGCTGGTCACCGTGGTGGCCGGCGGGGACGCGGCACTGCCGTTCCTGATCGGCGACGACGCGGAACGGGCCTTCCTGGAGACGGCGCGGGAGACGTACGAGGAGGCGCTGCGCCGGGCCGCCGCGACCGTCCCGGACGTGCCGGTGGAGTGGCAGCTGCGCTCCGGGGACGTGGTCCAGCAACTGGCCGGACTGGACGAGGTGGACGTGCTGTTCTGCGGATCGCGCGGGTACGGGCCGGCACGGCGGGTGCTGCTCGGCGGGGTGTCCGGACGGCTGCTGCGCCGGGCCGCCCGCCCGCTGGTCGTGGCGCCGCGGGCATGAGCCGCCGGGCCACCCGCGGGCAGCCGCCGGGCCCCGCGGGCATGAGCCGCCGGGCCCGCGGGCAGCCGCGTGGCGCCCGGCCTCCGGGCAGCCGCCCCGCCCCGGGCAGCCCTCGGCCCGGGCAGCCCTCGGCCCGGTCTGGTCAGTCGGCGCGATGCCGGCCGGCGTGCTCGGCGTGTCCGGCGTGCTCGCCGATGTAGGTGGGCTCCTCCGCGGCGCGCTCGTCCCACGGCGGCAGGGTCGGCTGCAGGTCGGACAGCGGCACGTACACCCGCGCGTCCACCGCCTCGGCCAGCAGCAGCGCGGCGACCAGCGCGGTCGGCCGCTCCCGCGGGTCGCGGCGCAGGCACCGGAAGCACAGGTCGAGCACCTCGGCCGGCAGCCCGTCCAGCGCCGGTAGCGGCTCCGGGTCCCAGTACCGCTGCGCGTGGATCAGCTCGGTGTGCGACCGGGTGGTCCACGGCACCCGCCCGGCCAGGCAGTGGTAGAGCAGCGAGCCGAGCGCGAACATGTCGGTCGCCGGGGTGGCCGGCATCCCCTCGAAGCGCTCCGGGGCCACGTACGCCGGGGTGCCCATCACCGGCCCGTCCGGGTCCGGCTCGGGCGCGCCGACCGCGGCCGCGATGCCGAAGTCCAGCACCTTCGCCCCGCTGGGGGTGAGCATCACGTTGGCCGGCTTGATGTCGCGGTGCACCACCTGCTCGGCGTGCGCGGCGGCCAGGGCGGCGGCCACCTCGGCGCAGATCCGCACCCCGATCCGCCAGTCCAGCGGCCCGCTCGCCAGGTGCTGGCTCAGCGTCTGCCCCTCGACCAGCTCCATCACGATGTAGGGCACGTCGGGCCGCCCGGGCGCCGGTGAGGTGCCGAAGTCGTGCACGCCGGCCACGTTGGGATGGGCCAGCCGGGCTGCCGACCGGGCCTCGGCGCGGATCAGCTCGACGCCGGCCTGGCCGAGGGTGCCCTCCACCGCCGGCGCCATGATCTTGACGGCGACCGGGCGGTCCAGCACCTGGTCGTGGCCTCGCCAGACCTCGGACATGCCGCCCAGACCGATCCGGTGCACCAGCTGATACCGCCCACCCAGCATCCGCACGGCGCCCCCTCCCCCGCGTGAGCACTTTCGACGTCTCGCGGCTCGGCAGGTCGATACCCGTGCCGCACGGGCACAAACCCGCTTCCCGGGACGGTGGGCGCCGAACGGGTGAGAACCACTCCCGACGTCCGGTTCAAGAAAGGTGACTTAACGGTTTCATCGGGATGCCGGATCGCCGATTCGATGAACCGCTGGAAACGCTCCCACAATTGCCCTGCATCGATTTGGGGAGCCGATTGGCATGCCCGATCAATGCATTTTCCGGAACCGATGTCCGATACCGCGCCGGGCCCGCTGTTCGCGTCACGAAAGCCGCCAAAGGGACGGCTGGCGCTCACTGTCGGTGAAGGGATGCCGGGAGCGCCAGGGGCCAAATCGGTCAGCACCTCGTGGTCACGCTGCGTGATGGCAAGACCTGAAAAAATGGCGGAACCGGACCTTGTGGGTCCGGTTCCGCCATCGACCGTGCCGCTTCGGTAAGCGACCACCTGACGTCGGGGACAAAACTAGGCCATCGCGGCACGCTGCCCGCGCTGGCCCCCACCCACCGTGACGGCCCTCTCAGCCGTCGCCCGGAGCGGGGTGGGCCATCAGTGCCCTGAGCAGGCAACCCAGCCCGCGGGACGCCGCCGGACGGCATCACGCTGAGCGATCAGACCCTTTCCGTACGCAGGTCGTGCGCGCCGTCCGGCCGAGTCGCCTCGTAGTACAGCCGCCGGCCCCCGTCCGGCAGCTCCAGCAGGCTCAGGTAGCGCAGCCCGTACGGCGGGTGCGGGCTGCCGACCGGCTCGTCGTCCTCCGCGACGAGCTCGCCGAAGCTGCCGTCCGGCAGGCGCCGCCCCCGGGCCACCCCGGTGCGCTCCTCCCAGTTCTCCCGGGCCGTGGCCCGCCCGTCGTAGGCGACCGTGATCTCGTCTCCGGTCACCTGCACCGACGAGACCCGCACGCCCCGGGCGTCCCAGCGGCCCGGGCGGCCGGCCAGCGCCGTGCGCCGCCAGGTCCAGTGCACACCCTCCGGGCTGGTCGCGTACTCGGTGGTCATCCGGTCGGCGTCGTCCCAGGACTCCAGCGGATGCACCGACGCCCACAGGTGCCAGCCGTGCTCGTCGTGGTGCAGCACCGGGTCCTTGACCCCGGCCGTGTCGTCACCGGCCAGCACCGTGCGGGCCGGCGCGGCGGGCAGGCCCTCCGGGGTGTCGGCCTCCAGCAGCTCGACCCGCCAGTGCTTGGTGCCCGGGGTGGCGGCGCTGACGTAGAGCCGCCAGCGCCCCTCCGGGGTACGCACCAGGGCCGGGCGCTCCAGCGACTCGGCGCCGAAGCGGTCCTTGCCGACCTCGGCCACCACGGTGAAGCGAACGCCGTCGGCGGAGCGGGCGATCACGTTGGCGATGCCCCGGCCGGCGCCGATCGGCAGGCGCAGACGGTAGGCCAGGTAGACGTAGCCGCCCGCGGTGACGGTGCTCGGCGCGCCGGACCAGGCGCCTGGCTCGGTGCCCGGCGGCTCCACCACCACCGTGGAGTCTTCCCAGCGTGGCAGGGGCAGGGCGGTGATTCCGACAGACACGGTGACTCCCCGGATGCGGTGGCTACGGCGTACCCGCCGAGTCTCGCATAACCTATTGAATCGGTGGGGTTTCCGGCGCGCGGGCGTGTCGGTCCACGCTGAGCCAGTCGTCGTACCGCTCGCCGGTGATGTCCTGCAGCAGCGCGATGTCCTCGGCGAAGTACGGCAGCAGCTCGGCGCGCTCGGCCGGGGTGGTCACCGGGCGGGTGCCCTTGCGGCGGTGCAGCAGGGTGAGCAGCGGCCCGCGGGCGGCCAGGCGCAGCGGCACCGGGAAGCGGTGACCGAAGGTGCCACCGGCCCGCAGCAGGCCGCGCAGCACCCGGTTGACCGCGTTGTCGTGCACGACGTGCCGGTTCACGTTCTCCTTGGGGATGGCCGTGAGCAATCCGGTGCGCACGCCGAGGAACGCGCAGACCCGGTCCAGCGTGGCCGCCGGGGCGTCCTTGAGATCCCGGTAGCGCAGCAGCAGCACCTGCTCCCGGGGGAAACGCTGGTAGAGGTGCTCCAGCTGGCGGCCGTACCGGCCCAGGTCCAGGTAGTGCCAGAACTGCGCCCAACCGGCCGCACGGCGCTGCGGCTCGGCCCGGCACGCGGCCAGGAAGTCGGCCTCCGGCTCCAGGCCGGCGTTCCACAGGTGGGTCCAGTTGGAGTGCGCCCGGTCCACCGGGTCGCGCAGCAGCAGGATGATCCGCACGTCCGGGACCAGCGCCCGGATCCGGTCGTGGGCGGCGAGGTCGTGCAGGTAGAACGGGGTGGCCTCACCCCGCAGGGCGCCCGGCTCGGCAGGTGCGAACAGCGCCTCGTAATCCGGGCGTCGCCACACGTGCTCCTGGTAGGTCTGCACGTCGCCGGGCCCGCCGTGCACCGGCGGCGGCCCGTCGGAGAGGAAGAACTTCGGTTCCTTGACCGATGGCAGGAACAGCTCGGGATGACCGGTCAGGGCAGCGTGCAGGGCGGTGGTCCCGGCTTTGGGAACACCGGCGATCAGGAAGTCGGGAAGTGACATGTTCCCCCCACGGATGCGCGGCCTGTGCAAAAGTGGGTTAAGCCTACAGAACTTGTAGGTTTTCGCGACCCGGGAGTTTTCGCGGCCCGGACCGGCCACCCGGCCTCAGCTCGCGCCGCCCGTCAGCCAGCGCCGCCACCAGCGCGAACGCCGGAACCGCCGGCACTGCCCGGGCGGACACGTCACGCACTCGGTGCCCGGACGGTAGTGCTGATGCGCCGCCAGCGGGTGCCCGCACACGCAGCGGGTCTCGCCGGCCGTCATCGGCACCCCGCCGGCGGACAGCCGCTGGGGCCTCGGGTGGCACGCCGACCGATTCGCACGACCACCAGCATGCCACCCGGCGCCGGGCCGCGCGGCGAGGCGCACCGGACCCACCGTCACACCATCTCCGGTCCGCTTACACGCAGCGTAGCGGCAACCGCCGGGTACGTGACTTTTTGGATATCCATCCGGATTGCCGCCCCTGTCCAAGTACACGGTGATCGATTCCGATATCTGGCATTGGCCGGACAAGCACCGAAGACTCACACGATGAGGCCCCGATAGTTACGGAGCGTAACGCTGTGGCCAAGATCGCTCCGAGCGCTCGGAAAAAGCGGCCACAAGCGCGCGGAGACTCATCCGTTAAGCCAGCTGTGACGCGCAACCGTCCCATGAACTGTTGACGCTACGTAATCCCTTGCTAGTTTGATTCCCTGCAGCGAGCGTCTGGCGAACCCAACTCCGGGAAATCGCGCGACAGGTCGCATTGCCGCCCCCGGAAGGGAACGACATGGAGCTCTCGCACTTGAATCCGAACACAGACAGTAACCGGCCGCTCTCACCCACCGTAAGCGTTGTCATTCCCACGCTGAACGAGGAGCGGAACCTGCCGCACGTGTTCGCGAAGCTGCCGGCCCTGATCACCGAGGTGATCCTGGTCGACGGAGGCTCCCGGGACCGGACCGTCGAGGTGGCGCGGCAACTGCGCCCGGACGTGGTGGTGGTGCAGCAGACCCGGACCGGCAAGGGCAACGCGCTGGCCTGTGGTTTCGCTGCCTGCACCGGCGACATCATCGTGATGATCGACGCCGACGGCTCCACCGACCCGGCCGAGATCCCGCTGTTCGTCGCCAAGCTGACCGGTGGCGATCAGTTCGTCAAGGGCACCCGGTTCAACTTCGGCGGCCACAGCCACGACATCACCCGGCTGCGCAAGCTCGGCAACGACGGGCTCAACCTGGTGGTCAACGTCCTGTTCAAGACGAAGTTCACCGATCTGTGCTACGGCTACAACGCCTTCTGGCGCGACGTGGTGCCGGCGCTCGACCTGCCGGACGTCGACCTGCCCCGCCCCGCCGACGGCAGCAAGCTGTGGGGCGACGGCTTCGAGATCGAAACCATGATCAATATCCGCGCGGTGGCCGAACGGCTCAAGGTCGGCGAGGTCGGCAGCACCGAGCACGAGCGCATCCACGGCCAGAGCAACCTGAACACCTTCCGCGACGGCTTCCGCGTGCTGCGCACCATCTTCAGCGAGTTCGGCCGGGCCCGGGCCCGCCGCAAGGCCGGCATCGTGCCGTTCGCCGCGAAGCTGACCGCCTCGAGCACCCGCCGGCCGGCCGGCCCGCACGTCGTGGCCGCCGCCGGCCCGCACCCGGTCGACCCGCGCGCCCACCTCAACCGGGGCCGCCGCGACGAGATCGGCGCCCGCCGCTCCGAGGACGTCAAGAAGCGGCGCGGCACCGCGCTCGACGATCTCGGCACCCGGCCCACGCAGGACCTGCGGGCGCTGCGGGCCCGGGCCCTCGACGGCCGGCAGAGCCCGGACGTCAGCCAGACCCGCGCCACGCTCGACGACTGAGCGCCCGTTCACAGAAGCACTCGGACCCGTGACAGAAACCCCCCTCGCGACCACGATCGTCATCCCCACCTACACCGAGAAGCGCTGGAGCTACCTACTGCGCACGCTGGCGTCGGCCCGCGCCCAGAGTCATCAGCCGGACGAGATCGTCGTCGTGGTCGATCACAACCCGGCGATGTTCGAGCGGGCCAAGCGTGAGCTGGACGGCGTCACGGTGCTGGAGAACGCCTACGCCCAGGGCGTCTCGGGCAACCGCAACACCGGCGCCGAGCACGCGTCCACCCCGCTGATCGCCTTCCTGGACGACGACATCATCGCCGACCGGCACTGGCTGGCCCGGCAGATCGAGCCGTTCGCCGACCCGGACGTGGTCGGCACCGGTGGCGCGATCGTGCCGGCCTGGGCGGGTCGCCCGCCGCGCTGGATGCCAGCCGAGTTCCTCTGGGCGGTCGGCGGGTCGTACGCCGGAATGCCCACCGAGACCGCCCCGGTCCGCAACGTCTGGTCCGCCAACATGATCGTCCGCCGCACGACGTTCCTGGCGGTCGGCGGCTTCCGGCTCGGCTTCGGCAAGCTCGGCAACCGCAACCGCCCCGAGGACACCGACCTGTGCCTGCGGATGAGCGAGGCCGGCGGCCACTGGATGTACGTCCCGGCCGCCGTCATCCAGCATGAGGTGCCGGCCGAGCGGGCCACCTTCCGGTTCTTCGTGCGCCGCTGCTACGCGGAGGGCCGCGGCAAGGTCCAGATGGCCGCCCTGCACCGCGGCGACCCGCTTGGCGCCGAGCGGAACTACCTGTGGTCGCTGCCCCGGGCGGTCCTGCGCCACCTCGGCCGGGCCGCCCGCGGCCAGGGCGTGGACCAGCTGCTGCGGGCCGGCGGCGTGGTCGCCGGAGTCGCCGCCGCCGGAGCCGGTGGCGTCGTGGAGACCGTCAGTTCGCGCCGGCCCGGCCGGCGCCCCACGGTGAGGGCGGCCCAGTGACCACCGCTCCGGTCTTCGAGAGAGACGCCGCGCTGCTGCCCGCCGTCGTGCTCGACCTGGAACTGTCCGAGCCGCTGCCGCGAGTCGCCGCCACCACCCCGGACGGGCGCCGCGTGCAGCAGGCCTGGGCGCTGGTCCGGCTCTTCACCGAGCCGCTCGGCAGCGTCCTGGTCGACGTCCCGGATCATGGCCTGAGCCCCGCCGACCTGGCCGCCGCCGTCGACGACGAGCTGGGCGACGTGGTGCGCCCGCGGCTCGGCGGCGCGCCGGTCCCGGCCGGCGGGTTCACCCCGGCCACCGAGCCGGAGTTCCTGGCCGGCCGGCGGGCCGTGCTCGCCGGCGCGCCGGACATCACCGTGGTGGTCTGCACCCGGGAGCGGCCCGGCGCGCTCGCCCGCTGTCTGGACAGCCTGCTCGCCCAGCAGTACCCGGGCCTGCGGATCCTGGTGGTCGACAACGCCCCGGCCACCGGGGCGACCGCCGAGGTGGTGCGCTCGGCCGCCCGCCGCGGGCCGGTGGAGTACCTGCGGGAGCCGAAGGCCGGGCTGTCGTTCGCCCGCAACGCCGCGGTCGCCGCCTGCCCCGGGCAGATCCTGGCCTGGATCGACGACGACGAGGTCGCCGACCCGTACTGGCTGGCCGAGGTGGCCCGGGCGCTGGCCGAGCATCCGGAGGCCGACGTGGTGTCCGGCGTGATCGTCCCGGCCGAGCTGGAGACCCGTGCACAGCTCTGGTTCGAGCAGTTCGGCGGGCACAGCAAGGGCCGCGGCTTCCGGCCGGACGTGTTCGGCCCGCACAGCGCGCACCGGCAGAGCCCGCTCTACCCGCTGCCGCCGTTCGGCACCGGGGCGAACATGACGTTCCGGCCCGGCGTGATCGAACGGATCGGCGGCTGGGACACCGCGCTGGGCGCCGGGACCCCGGCGATGGGCTCCGAGGACACCCTGGCGTTCACCCAGGTGCTGCTGGCCGGTGGGACGATCGTCTACCAGCCGACCGCGGTCACCCACCACTACCACCGGCGCGACCTCGCCGGCCTGCACCAGCAGATGGTCGGCTACGGCACCGGGCTGACCGCGGCGTACACCAGTCTGCTGATGAGCCGGCCGGGGCTGATCTGGCAGCTGCTCAAGCTGGCGCCCGTCGCGTTCCGGGACCTGACCGGCGCGGACAGCCTGCGGGTCGCCACCCTGCGCGCGGACTTCCCGCGTGAGCTGCTCGGCGCCAACCGGCGCGGCATGATCGCGGGCCCCCGTGCCTACCTGCGGGGTCGGCGGACCGCCCGGGCCAGGCTCCGCCAGCACCCGTGAGCGGAGGACGGGTCCCGGCCGCACGCAGACCAGAGGGAGGCCCTTCCGAGATGGCGCAGCACCGCTCGCCCGCATTCCAGGACAGATCGCAGGATCCGGAGGCCACCGTGGTCATCCGCTCGGGCGGGAGTCCCACCGCGCCGGCCGGCCACGACCCGGAGGCCACCGTGGTCATCCGCTCGGGCGGGAATCCCACCGCGCCGGCCGGCCACGACCCGGAGGCCACCGTGGTCATCCCGGCGGCGCGGATCGCGGCGGCCAGGAAGCCGGAGGCGGTAATGCCCGCCGCGGCACGCAGGGCCGCCCCGGCACCGCCCGTCACGGCCCGGAAGCCGGAGGCGGCACCGCCCGTCGCCGCACGCCGGGCCGCCCCGGCACCGCCCGTCACGGCCCGGAAGCCGGAGGCGGCACCGCCCGTCGCCGCACGCCGGGCCGCCCCGGCACCGCCCGTCGCCGCACGCCGGGCCGACCCGGCACCGCCGGCCGCGGCCGGGAGGCCGGAAGCGGCGCGGCCCGCCACGGCGGCGACCACCTCGTGGCCGACGAATCGGTCGATCGGCGAGGAGACGGTGCGGCTCACCGTCCCCGCCGCGCGCGGGCCCCGCCTGGACGAGGCCGCCACCCAGGTGATCCCGCGCCCGGAGGCGGACACCCAGGCGCTCCCCCGGCTGGAGGCGGACACCCGGCTGATCCCCCGGCCGGAGGCGGACACCCAGGTGCTCCCCCGGCTGGAGGCGCAGGAGACCCAGGTCATCCGGCTGCCGGCGGCGCCCGTGCCGGTGCGGCCGACGCCCGCGCCCACCGCCGGGCCCGTCCGACCCGCGCCCACCGCCGCGCCCGTCCCCGCGCCCGTCCCCGCGCCCACCGCCGGGCCGGCCGACGCGCCCGGCCCGGACTCCCGCCCGGAGTTCGCGGCGGCGGCCGTTCTCGCCGGACTCGCCGGTGTGGCGGGCCAGCTGGTGCCGCACGGCGGCGTCCGGGTGCTGCTGCTGCTCGTGCTGATCGGCGCCGGCCCGGGCGCGGCGGCGATGTCGTTCGCCACGGTGCGCAACCGGCTCACCGCCTGGGCCCTGGCCACCGCGCTCAGCCTCTCCCTCGCGGTCGCCCCGGCCGTGCTCACCCTCTGGCTGCACATCTGGCACCCGGCCGCCGCGCTCGGCGCTCTCGCCGCCGCCACCCTGCTCACCGGCGCGGTGCGGGCGGTGCGACTGTCCCGGGCCGGCGTGCGGTGGTCCCGGCCCGGCCGCAGCGGCCCCGCCGAGCCGCCCGCCGACCGGCTGCGCACGGTGCTGCCGCTGGTCACACTCCCCGCCGCGGCCACGTTGTGGATCATCACGCTGGTCCGGACCAGCCCGTCGGCCATCGACTCCTACGGCATGTCCGCCTCGCTCGGCGTGCCGTTCCTGATCGCGCTCGGCCTGCTCGGCCTCGGCTTCGGCTTCGAGCTGTTCGGCCGGGCCCGCCCGCTCGTGCTGACCGCCGGCATCCTCGCCGTGCCGGCCATCATGCAGGGCACCGTGCCGATCCTGAGCGGCACCATCGAGTACGCGTGGACGTACAAGCACCTCGGCGTCGTCGAGCTGATCCGCGACCACGGCCACCTGATCGACTCCACCGACATCTACCAGCAGTGGCCCGGCTTCTTCGCGGTCATGGCCCTGTTGTCGCACGTCTCCGGGCTGGACCCGATCTCGTTCGCCGCCTGGTCGTCGCTGGTGTGCATGCTGGTCAACCTGCTGATGACGGCGGCGCTGCTGCGGCAGTTCACCGCGAACCGGCGGGTCGTCGCGCTGGCCGCGCTGCTCACCCAGCTGGCCATGTGGGTGGACATCGGCTACTTCTCCCCGCAGGGCTACGTCTATCCGCTGATGCTGGCCTTCTGGTTGATCGTCGTCCGCTGGCTGACCGGCGCGCCGACCGGCCACATCACCCGGTTCCCGCGCGCCGGGCGACTCCGCGCCTGGCTGACCCGGGACATGCCGGACCGCCCCGAACCGGCTCGCGCCACCCGGCTGTGGGCCGCCGCAGCGGCCACCGTCGTCTACGCCGCGATCGTGGTGTCGCACCAGCTCACCCCGGTGATGATGATGGTGCCGCTGGTCGGCCTGTCGGTGCTGGGCGTGCTGCGCCCACGGCTGCTCACCGTCGTTCTCGGCGTGGTGCTGCTCGGCTTCCTGGCCCCGCGGATGGGCTCGGTCAACAGCCAGTACCAGATCTTCGACTTCGACCTGTTCGCCAACGCCTCCGGCAACGCCAGCACCTGGAGCACCCCGGAGCAGGAGTTCTCCGCGCTGGTGGCGCGCTGCCTGGCGCTGGGCCTGTGGGCGGCGGCGCTGCTCACCGTCTGGCGGGCCCGGCACCGGCTCGGCACCGTGCTGGTCGCGGCGCTGCTGGCGTACCTGCCGATCACCACGCTGGCCGGCGGCAGCTACGGCGGCGAGGCGATCTACCGGGTGTACGCGTTCTCGCTGCCGTTCACCGCGCTGCTGGTGGCCACCCTGTGGGCGGGCGGGAACCCGCGCCCCGGCCGGCTCCTGACGGCCGGCTCCGGGCTGCTGGTCGCGGTGCTGATGTTCGCCGGGCTGCAGGGTCTGCAGGGCCAGCTGCGGGTACACCTGGTCGGCCGCGGCGACATCACCGCCGCGGAGCACCTGTACGCGCACGCCACGCCGGGCGCCGGGATCATCCTGGTGGCGCCGAACTTCCCGACGAAGCTGAAGGCGAACTACGGCTCGTACAACCGGGGTCACGTCTCGGTGGACATCTCGCTGATCGGCGACCCGTACTTCACCGGCAACCTGAACAGCTCCCGGCTGGCCGACATCAAACAGTACATCGAGGCGATGAACCACCCGGTGGACTACCTGGTGGTCAGCGAGTCGATGGAGCGGCAGACGGACTACTTCGGCACCCTGCCGCACGGCTCGTTCGCCTCGCTGGAACAGGGCCTGCGCGCCTCCCCCGACTGGAAGGTCTTCTACGACGCCCCCGGCGTGACCATCTTCCAGCTCGTCCGGTAACGGTCACCGGCCCGCCCCGGCGCCGGAGCGGCCCGGGTGGCGCGCCGGGGCGCCCGATCCCGGACCTGCCGGCCCCGGCCGCGGCGCGCTCCAGGTCCGCCGGTTGGCTCCCGGCCGCGGCGCGCTCCAGGCCCGCCGTTGGCTCCCGGCCGCGGCGCGCTCCAGGCCCGCTCTTTCCCGGTACGCCGTGACGGGTCCCGCCCGCAGGCCGCTCGGCCGGGTCCCGTGCCGATCCCGCGCGCGGCGGTCCCCTCCGGCGGACCGCGGCGCGCGCCCCGGTTCCGGCTGGTGCGGTGGTGACCGACCGAGCACGACCACGCTCGACCCGAGCCGGCAGGGGGCGCGCCGCGGCCCGGTGCCGGGACCGCGTCGCGCCCGGCCGGCACGGGGCGCACCGGCTCGGCGGCCGGGCCAGGTCGTACCGGAGAAGGCGGACCCGGCGAACCGACGGCCCGGACGCTGCCGGCGGGTCTTCAACCGGTGGTGGAGGTCCGGTCCAGGCCGGTGCGGCGCTGCCAGCCCGGGAAGTCGACGGTGTTCCCGGCGTCCGGGGCGCCCTCCGGGCCGATCACCGCGAAACCGGCGCCGGCGGTGCGGTAGCGGTTGCCGTCGACCGTGATCCGGGGCAGCCCGGCCGGCGGGACGATCTGCACGCGGTGCACGACGTCACCGGCCTGGATCACCTCGTTGCCGGTGATCCGCAGGCCGGCGACCGAGCCGGCGAAGCCGCCGTCCGCGGTGATCAGGAAGGTGAACTGGCTGAGGTTCTCGAACGTGTTGCCGCTGATCCGCATCCCGGCGGCGCAGCGCAGGATCAGGCCGGTGAAAAATTCCCGTTCCGGCTCGTGGCCGCGACCGGCCACCGTGTTGCCGGTGAACGTGTTGCCGGCGCAGGCGCCGCCCGGGTCGGTGCCGGTCTCCAGCGCGCCGTCGTTGTCGACGAAGGTGTTGCCGGTGATCGAGACATGCGAGGCGGCGTAGATCTCCATGCCGCCGCCGTCGACGCCGTAGTCGGTGGACGGGCCGAGGTTGTGGGTGACCGTGTTGTTGCGGAAGATCGGGCCGGGGTGATCGGTGACGAACGTGGCGCCGAGGCCGTAGCCGCCGAAGTCGTCCTCCGGCTCCGGGCTGTTGTGCACGATCCGGTCCTGGTCGTGGACGTCGTTGCCCTCGACGAGCACGCCCCGGCCACCGCCCGAGACGGCGATGCCGGCGCCGTTGTGGTCCACCTCGTTGCCGATGACCGTGAGGTCGCGGGCGCCGGTGGCGAGGATGCCGTAGCAGCCGACCGGCAGGCCGTGCGCGTTGGTGCCGCGACTGTGGTGCACGTGGACGTTGTGGACGGTCACCCCGGTGGCGCCGTCGATCCGGATGCCGCTGCCGTGGTCGCCGGTCACCGTGTTGTCCGGGGACGGATTCGGCACGCAGTCACGGACCTCGATGTCCTGCACCGTCACGCGATCCGCGCGGACCAGCACGACGTCCCGCGCCCCGGACAGTCCGACGACGGTGCCGCGCTCGCCGGGAGCGCTGGTCACGGTCACGCCGGGCCGGTCCGCGGTGAACGGCCGGTACTCGCCCGCCCGCAGGTAGACGGTGGCGCCCGGCGGGACGGCGGCCAGGGCCCGCACGACCGAGCGCCACGGGTGCCGGGCGCTGCCGTCGTTGTCGTCGTCGCCGTACGGCGACACCCAGTACCCGCCGGCCGCGACGGCCGGCTCGGACGGGGCCACCGGACCGGACCGCGACCAGGCCAGCGCCAGCAGCGGGACCAGGACCGCGAGCGCCAGCACGGCGCGAGCGGCCCGGCGGCCCGCGCCGCTCACCCGCCGAACACCGGCTCGGTGGCCAGCGCCCGGTACGCGGCGAGACTGTTCGGGTCGGAGTCGATCCGCCAGTTCTCGGCCGAGCCCGGGTGGGTGTCGGTGTCGAACCAGACGGCGGCGCCGACCGCGGGCCGCAACCGGACCCAGGCGGCGAAATCGGTGATCCAGTCCGGCTTGCTGGCGCCGCCGCGGTCCGCCACCGCCACCTCCGCGATCATGATCGGTTTCCGCGCCGAGTACCGCTGGTACACCTCGTCGAACATCTGGGCCGGGGTCTCCTGGCGGGCGTAGCCGGAGACGCCGACCCAGTCGACGTGCTCGTCGCCCGGGTAGTAGCCGTCGATCCGGTTCCAGTCCTCGTCCGGCTGGGTGTCGGCGTTCGGGCTCCACACCCAGGCGACGTTGTCCGCGCCGGCCTCGCGGAACAGCCGGCGCAGCCGCCGCCAGGCGGTGACGTACCCCTCCGGGGACCGCCCGTTGGCCGCGCCGCCCCAGCGGAAGAAGTCGCGGTTCATGTCCCAGCCCCAGCGCAGCAGGATCGGCCGGCGGCCGGCGGCGAGGCGGCGGGCCGCCGCGGTGATCAGGCGGTCCGCCCCGCCGCCGGTGATCTCGCGCAGCGTCGGACCGCGCCAGGAGAGCATCAGCGTGCTACCGGCCGGCAGGTAGGCGAGCGTGGCCGGCAGCCGGTCGGTCCACGAGTAGTAGCGGTGCACGATCCGCAGGTCCCGGCCGAGCTGGCGGCGGCGCAGGCGCAGGCTCTCGGCGGCGGTCATGCCCCGCAGGTCGACGTAGCCGCCCAGCATGACCCGGCCGGGCGTGAACGGGGCCGGCCCGCCGCCGGCGGTGACGGCCGGCGCCGGGCCGGAGGGCACCGGCGGCCACGGCGCCGGCTTCGCGGTGCACCCGGCGGCGGGCAGTGCCGTCGCCCCGGCGAGCAGCAGCAGGTCGCGTCGGGAGAGTCGGGCGCCCATCGTCAGGTCAGCGTCCGGCCCGCCCGGCGGGCGGCCCTGCGGACGAGCCGCCAGCCGGGCTGGGCGAGGCGTTTGAGCTGCGGCGTCAGGCGAGGGCCGCGCCCCTCGACGAGGGCGAGCAGGTCGGCCCCGCTGTGGTCGGGGGTGGGCTGGAAGCGGGGTACGGCGAATTGCCACCGCCCCGGGGCGTGCAGGCGCCGCCCGACCTCGGTGGCGTTGTCGTGCCCGGCCGCCTCGACCACCTCGCGCACCCGGCGGCCGTGGTAGCCGTGCGGGTAGGCGAACGAGCGCACCCGCGCCTGCAGCCGCTGCTCCAGCTCGGCGCGACTGCGGTACACCTCCTCGCGCAGCCGGGCCGGCGGCAGCACGTCGAGCGGGTGGTGGATCAGGCTGTGGTTGCCGATCTCCACGCCGCCGGCCGCGACCTCGGCCAGCTGCGCCCAGGTCAGCATCGGGCCGAAGTCCGGGGCCCAGCGGCCCAGCCAGCCGGCGTGCCCGCCGAGGTGGCCGACCGAGGCGTAGAGGGTGGCCCCGGCGCCGGCGGCCCGCAGCGCGGGGAGCGCGACGGTGAGGAAGTCGCGGTAGCCGTCGTCGAAGGTGACCGCGACCAGCTTCTCGGTGCTCCCGGCGAGCCGCCGGTCGAGCGCCTCGGTCAGGCCGGTCAGCCGGTACCCGGCCGCGGTCAGCGTCCCGAGCTGCTCGGCCAGCCGCTCCGGTGGCACCGCGAGGTCGCGCAGCGGGCCGTCCACGGCGGAGACCGAGTGGTACATCAGCGCAGGCAGGGTGGTCCGGACCCGCGTCGCCCCGTCTCCCACACGTCCCCCTTCGTCACAGCGGCAGGCGGCTACCGTACCCGCCTTGGCGATCGTGCGGCCTCCCCCGTTCGCCCTAGCCAATTTCCGCTACACGGAGTAATGTTCGCTTCCCCTCGGCACGCCTGCCAGCAAAAATGTCGTCACGATGCGGTGACTCACAGTAATTCCTGAACCATTGTGAGATGGCTGACGTACCCGGGGACGACACCGAATTCGCTTCACCCCGGGAGCGTGCACCATGTTCCGGCTCATCCAGCTGCACACCGAGGCCGGTGTGCCACGCATCGGCGTCGACCCGGACGGCTACGTCAGCGCCCGCGCCGCCCTGGCCCGCTACCGCACCGCCCCGGCCACGTATTTCGCGGTCGGCCGGTTCGACCACGAGGGCACCCTCACCGAGGTGATCCTCGACCCGTCCTGCGGCCTGGACGGCGCGTGCCAGCGGCCCGCCTCGGTCATCCACGCCCGCACCTACCAGCGGCTCTGCGAGGGCTGCGCGGCCGGGCTGGAGGTGCTCACCGTTCCCCAGCTGGCCCGCCGGCTCGGCATCGCGTGCCGGCTCGCCCCGCCGCCGGCCCGGCAACGGCGGAACACCCTCGGCGGGCTGCGCTCGCCGGCCGGCAACCGGATCGCCCGCGAGTTCGCCGACCACGTGCACGATCCGGCCTGGCGCCGGGAGCTCTGCGGCGAGCTGGGCCAGACCCCGACCGCGCTCAACGGGCTGCTGATCGGCGCGGGGGCGCTCAGCCACCGCCAGGTCCTCGACCTGTACCCGGTGCTGTGCGCGCTGGGCGACGAACTGCCCGACGGGGTCCGCGCGGACCTGTCCCGGGCGACCGCCCGGCCGCTGTCGCCCGCCGGGGTGGCCGGGCTGCGCCTCGGACTCGGCTGACCCCGATCCGGCGCGCCCGCCCGGCCGGGCCGACCCGGGCGGTACGGTCGCCGGATGACGTGCACGCTCGCGGAACTGGCCGATCGGGCCCGCGCGCTGGTCGGCGGCGGGCGACGCGCGGTGCTGGGCATCACCGGGCCACCCGGGGCCGGCAAGACCACCCTGGCCGAGTCGTTGCTGGCCGCGCTGGCGCCGCACCCGCCGGCCGGCCTGGCCCCCGGCGGCTGGGTGGCGCACGTGCCGATGGACGGTTTCCATCTGGCCGACGCCGAACTGGACCGGCTCGGGCTGCGCGACCGCAAGGGCGCGCCGGAGACCTTCGACGCCTGGGGATACGCCGCGCTGCTGCGCCGGCTGCTCGCCGACGAGGACGACATGGTGTACGCGCCGGGCTTCGACCGGCGGCTGGAGCAGCCGATCGCCGGCACGATCGGGGTGGCCGGGCCGGCCCGGCTGGTGCTGACCGAGGGCAACTACCTGCTGCTCACCGACGGGCGGTGGGCCGGGCTGCGGGGCCTGTTCAGCGAGGTGTGGTACGCCGATCTGGAGCCCGCCGAACGGCTGCGCCGGCTGATCGCGCGGCACGTGCGTTTCGGCAAGGAACCGGCGGCCGCGGCCGAGTGGGCGACCGGGACCGACGAGCGCAACGCCGCGCTGATCGCGGCCACCCGGGACCGGGCCGATCTGGTGGTGCCGTCGGCGCTGCTGGGCGAGCCGGGCGCCGCCCCGGAGTGAGTTACGAGTCACCACCGTATCGGAAGTTTTTGTGGTGACCGGGTGGCATGCTTGCCGGCATGGCGGTGGATGAGGCGGTCGCGGCGCAGCCGCGCCGGCGGCGGGGGCCCGGCCCTCGGTTCGGACTGATCCTGGTCGCGGTGCTCGCGCTGCTGTTCGGCGTCCCGTGGGCGACGCTGTTCTGGTCGGGCAACGCCTGGCCGGCCCCGGCGGTCATCGCCGGCACGCTGGTGTTCGTGCTGGCCGCCGCGGCTTTCCCGGTGCTGATGTTCCGCGGTCACGGCCGCCACGACGACCGCTGCGCGCGGATCGCCGACACCACGCTCGGCGTGCTGTGGGTGCTGTTCGTCTGGTCTCTGCTCGGCCAGGCCGCCGGCGCGGTCCTGGCTCTGGCCGGGGTCGCCGACCCGGTGCGCTCCCGGCTGGTCACCGCGTCGGTCGTGGTCGTCTCGCTGGTCCTGCTGGTCTGGGGACACGTCGAGGCCATGCGGGTGTCCCGGGTCCGGCGCGTCGACGTGACGCTGCCCCGGCTCGGTCGCGGGCTGGACGGCCTGCGGGTGGTGCTGATCACCGACACGCACTACGGCCCGATCGACCGGTCCCGCTGGTCGCGGGGCGTGGTCGAGGTGGTCAACTCGCTGCGGCCGGACATCGTCGCGCACACCGGCGACATCGCCGACGGCGAGGTGCCGCAGCGCATCGCGCAGGCGTCGCCGCTGGGTGACGTGCGGGCGGAGCTGGCCCGGGTCTACGTGACCGGCAACCATGAGTACATGAGCGGCGCCCAGGGCTGGGTGGAGTACATGTCCTCGCTCGGCTGGGAGGCGCTGCACAACCGCCACCTGGTCGTCTCCCGCGGCGGCGACTCCCTCGTCGTGGCCGGCGTCGACGACCGCACGGCGGCCGGCTCGGGCGTGCCCGGCCACCACGCCGACCACGAGGCCGCCCTGGCCGGCGCCGACCCGGACCTGCCGGTCCTGCTGCTGGCCCATCAGCCCCAGCAGATTTCCGGCGCCGTGGCCCACGGCATCGACCTGCAGCTGTCCGGTCACACGCACGGCGGGCAGATGTGGCCCTTCCACTACCTGGTGCGCATCGACCAGCCGGTCCTGCAGGGCCTGTCCCGGCATTCCGAGCGCACCCAGCTCTACACCAGCCGCGGCACCGGCTTCTGGGGACCGCCGTTCCGGATCTTCGCGCCCAGTGAGATCACCCTGCTGACCCTGCGGTCCGCTTCCTGACCGTCGCGGTCCGCGAAGCCCGGGGCTCTCCGACCGGCAGCCACTGCGGAAACACCGGCCCGGGCCGTGCCGCCCGCCCGGTCACCGGAACGGTCTGACGGGCGTGCCGCCCGGCCGCGCGGTTCGCCGGGGCGGGACCGTCCGGCGAGGCGATCCGCGCCCGGTGGACGGCGCCTGCCGGATGACGGCATGCCGGGATTAAACCGGTTGAGCGCGGCTTGCCGGGCCGCGCACGATGGGGACCCCGCCTCATCCATCGTCCAGAGGACTTCGTATGCGTCTGCTCCGCGACCTGTGGGTTACCTCCCGAAGTCGCACGGCGCTCGCCGCGTTTCTGATCGTGCTCGGCGCGGCCGGATCCGCGGGCGCGCTCGCGCTGGCCGGGCCGGTGCTGGTCGATCGTTCCGGCTCGGTCTTCGTGACGCTGGCCGCGGCACTGGGCGCCGCGGTGCTCAGCGACGTCTTCGTCGGCCTGGTCGCCGCCCGGCTGACCGCCGACTGGGCGGCCCGGGTCCGGCGTGGACTCAACCGGGTGGCGTTCGGCCAGGACATCCCCACCCTGGAGAACACCCCGGTCGGCGAACTGCTCGACCGCATCGACTCGGATGTCTACCAGGTCGCCGCCGAGCTACGCGGCAGCGGCGTGCGGATCGCCCAGTCGATCGCCGTGGCCACGCTCTCCGTCGGCACCGCGTTCCTGGTGTGGTGGCCGGCCGGCCTCGCCATGATCGCCGTCTGCGTCCTGATCTTCCTGACCATGAACAAGCCGATCCGGCGGATCTCCCCGGTGCGCATCGCCGAGGAGGAGGCCTGGTCCGACCTGGCCGCGGTGATGGAGGAGGCCATTCACGGGCAGGACGACGTACGCACCAGCCTGGCCGCGCCGTACGTCCGGCGGCTCTACGCCGACCGCGCCCGCGAGGTGCTGGCCCGCGGCCGGCGGGTGTGGCGTGCCTCGTCGAAGGTCACCATGTGGGCCGGGGCGATCACCCGTACCCTGATCGCCTCGCTGGTCCTGGCCGGCGCCGCGGCGCTGGCCACCGGGCACATCGACGGCGCCCGCCTGACCGCGATCTGGCTGCTGGCGCTCGGCTTCGGCGGCACCCTGGAGCAGGTCACCCGGATGGTCCCGGAACTGCAGAACGCGCTGGGCGCCTGGAGCCGGGTGCAGATGCTCAGCGCGGTGCCCCAGGAGCCGACCGAGGGCCGCCCCCCGGTCGACGGCGATCTGGTCGTGCGGGACCTGACCTTCCGGTACTCCGAGAGCGACAGCACGCGCCCGCCGGCCCTGCGCGGGGTCAGCCTCACCTTTGCCCGGGGCCGTTCCTACGCGCTGGTCGGCCGCACCGGCTCGGGTAAGTCCACGCTGGCCAAGGTGCTCACCCGGGCCGTGGACGTGCCAGCCGGCACGGTGTTGCTGGGCGGCACGGACATCAACGACATCGGGGTCGAGGCGCTGCGCCGGTGGACCGCGATCGTCCCGCAGCGCACCGAGATCCTGGCCGGCACCCTGGCCGAGAACATCGCGCTGTTCGACCAGGAGCTGCTGCCCCGGGCCGGCGCCGCGCTCGACGAGCTCGGGCTCTCCGCGTGGGTGGCCGGCCTGCCGGACGGGTTGGACACCCGGCTCGGCGAGGGTGGCTACAAGCTCTCCGCCGGCCAGGAGCAGCTGGTGGCGTTCGCCCGGATCCTGGTCCGCGCCCCGCAGGTGGTGATCCTGGACGAGGCGACCGCCCGGATGGACCCGGTCACCGAGTCCTGGGTGCAGCGCGCCACCGACCGGCTGCTGCAGGGCCGGATCGGCGTGATCGTGGCGCACCGGCTGTCCTCGGTGCAGCGCTGCGACGAGGTGGTGGTGCTGGCCGACGGCGAGGTGCTGGAGGCCGGGCCGCTGCGCGAGTCGCGCCGCTTCGCCGAGCTGATGGCCAGCAGCAACCTGGCCGTCCCGGCCGCGGCGCAGAAATCCGCCGGGGGCGGGGTGCTGGTTGCCGACGAACCGGACTGGGACACCGCGGCGCGGCTGGAGCTCGGCCCGGACGCGCTGAGCAACCCGCTGCCCACCGTGGCGCCCCCGCCGCTGCCACCGGCGCCGCCGGCCCGCACGATGCGCGAGATCGCCCGGCTGGCCACCAACGACGCCCGGTACGGCCTCGGCGCCGTCGCCCTGTTCGTGTTCATGGTCCTGCTCGGTCTGGACGGCGCGGTCCTCCCGCTGCTCTGGGCGGACGTGGTGGACAGGACCGGCAACCCGTTGTACCCGGCCGCCGGGATCGCCGTCGCGCTGCTCGCCCTGATCCCGACGCTGTACTTCACCGGCGCCTGGTTCCCGGAGTGGTGGGTGCGGCAGATGCTGCGGATCAGCCTGCGCCTGGTGCACGGGCAGATCGGCCCGCGCCGGGTCAGCAGGCACACCCCGGCCGAGGTCGTCGCCCAGGGCGGCGACACCGAGCGGGTGGTCATGCTCGCCGACAACCTGATGGACAACGGCGTCGCGCTGATCACCGTGGTCGCCATGACGCTGACCTCGCAGTCGCCGGTGCCGGCCCTGTTCTTCCTCGGCACCATGCTGGTGTCCGGCCTGGCCGCGACCCTGTTCGGGCCGCGGCTGGAGCGGGCCGCCCAGCGGACCGTGGCGGCGCGCGCGGCGTTCGCGACCGCGCTGGTGTCGTCGCTGTCGGCGGCGCGCACGGTGAAGCTGGCCGGCGCGACCGAGCCGGTGCTCGCCCACCTGGCCCGGCTCGACGCCAGACGCAGCGAGCTGCAGTGGCGGGAGATCGCGATCCAGGTGTGGGCGCGGTCCACGCCGTCGATCGTGAGCGGGTTGCTGCCCATCGCGGTCTGGGCGCTGTACCTGTCCGGGCGGCTCAGCGCGGCGGCGACGCTGATCGCGGTGGCGACGCTCGGCTCGGCCCGGTGGTTCGCCTGGACGACCGCGTCGCTGGTGTCGCACTACCCGTCGGCTCGGGTGTGGACCGAGCGGACGGTGGCGATGGCCGGCGTCGCGGAGTACTCCTCGGACGTGCCCGGGGTGGACATCTCGGCGGGGACCGCGCCAGCCCCGCCGGCCGCGCCGCGCAGTCCGCTGCGCACGCTGGAGCTGCGCGGCTTCAGCGCGATCCACGAGAACGGCGCCCAGGGGGTACGCGACGTCGATCTGACCGTCGAGCGCGGCCAGCTGGTGCTGGTGGTCGGCCCGGTCGGGTCGGGCAAGTCGTCGCTGCTGCGCGCCCTGGCCGGCATCGTGCACCACACCGGTCAGCTGTGCTGGAACGGCGAGCCGGTCCACGATCCGGAGCTGTTCCTGCGGCCCAACCAGGTCGGCTACGTCGCCCAGCTGCCCCGGGTGCTGTCCGGGACGGTGGCCGACAACATCCGGCTCGGGCACGAGGTGGACGCGGCCGACGCGGTGTCGGTGGCCCAGCTGGACCACGACCTGGCCGCGTCCGGCGGCGGCCTGCAGCTGCTGATCGGGCACAAGGGCACCCGGCTCTCCGGCGGCCAGCTGCAGCGGCTGGCGCTGGCCCGGGCGCTCGCCCCGCGTACCGAGCTGCTGATCGCCGACGACGTGTCCTCCGCGCTGGACGTGACCACGGAGCTCCAGCTGTGGCGGGCGCTGCGCGCGCACGGGGTGACGGTGGTCGGGTCGACGTCCAAACGGGCCGCCCTCACGCAGGCCGACCGGGTGGTGGTGCTGATCGGCGGGAAGGTCGCCGAGCAGGGCACCTGGCCGGAACTCGCGGACCGCTGGGGTCACCTGGCGGGCTGAGACCGGTCGCGTTCCGGAAGCTGTCCGGGGCCGGCCGGTTTCTGGTTCGCCGGATGGCGGGGCGGCCCGCGGGCTCGCCGGGCCGGCTCAGCTGTCGATCCGGGCCTGCAGCTGCCGCACCACGCCGGTCACCGTGCCGGCCGGGGTCGCGAAGCCGAGCCCGACGCTCCCGCTGCTGTCCCCGGCGGTGGCGATGGCGACGTTGATCCCGACCACCCGGCCGGACATGTCCACCAGCGCGCCACCGGAGTTGCCCTGGTTGATCGCGGCGTCGGTCTGCAGCAGGCCGGTGAGTTCCTCGTCGCCGGTGTCCAGGCTGCGGTCCAAGGCGGACACGATGCCCGAGGTGACGGTGCCCTCCAGCCCGAGCGGGGCGCCGAACGCGAGCACCGTGTCGCCCACCGCGACGCTGTCGTCGGTCGCGAAGGTGACCGGGGTCAGGCCGGACAACCCGCTCGCCTGGACCAGGGCCAGGTCGTGGGTGGCGTCCGCGGCGACCACCCGGGCCGGAACCGTCTCGCCGGTGGACAGCCGCACGCTGACCGTGCCGTCCGCGGCGATCACATGGTTGTTGGTGAGGACCAGGCCGTCCGCGTCGAGCACCACGCCGGAGCCGAGCGACGACTCGCGCGCCCCGTCGACCAGGACGGTGACGATGCTCGGCTGCACCCTCGCGGCGACCGGGGCCAGGTCGGTGCCCTCGGTGACGGTGGTCGCGGCGGCCGTGGTACCGGTGGTGCTGCTCGCCGCGGACGCCGGGCGGCTGTCGAGGTACCGCTCGGCGAGGAACGCGCCGGCGCTGCCGCCGCCACCGACCAGCACCAGGACCGCGGCGCCGCCGGCGATCCGGCGCTTCCAGCGCGGATCACGCGGGGCCTGCACCATCAGGTGCGGAATGTGGTGGGCCGGCGGGAGGACCTGCACCGGTACGCGGTCAGCCGCACGGTAGGTGTGGTGGTCGTCAGCGGGGCGGTGGCTCAGCAGATCGGTCATGAACACCAAGGTGGCTCGGAACTTTGTCCCGTGGCGGTGAGTCGTCTGTGACTTCGCTGTACCCGGCCGGGTTCGCCCGTCCGGGTCGGTGCGCCGGCCGGGTTCCCGGACCGGGCACGGCCTACGGTGGTGGCGTGCCATCCGGACCTGTCGTCCCGTCTGTCGGTTTGACCGTGCTGCTGCTCGCGCCGGTGGCCGGGTGCGCGGGTCCCCAGCCGGCGTGGGTCGAGGGGCGGGCCGCGCCGTCGCCCGGCCGGGCCGCGCCGGTGCCCTCGCGCGCGGTCTCGCCGGCCGCTGCCAGCTCCGCGGTTCGGCTGCCGCCCGCCGCCGGCTCCGCGCTCGCCGCCCCCACGGTGTCGCTGCCGCCCGCGTCCGCCGCCACGCTCACCGGGCCCGGCGGGGCGGTGGCGGGCGGCAGCCCGGACCGCTTCGTCGCCGAGGTTCGTCGGCAGCTGCCGGGGTTGGCCCTGGACCGGCGCGACGAGGAACTCGTGGAACTCGGCGACCAGGCCTGCACGGCACACCGGACCGGCCGCCCGGAGGCGCTGGACGGATACGGGCTCTCCGCCGGCGAGACCCGGCGGTTGACGGGCGTGGCGCGTGCCGCGCTGTGTCCCGGCTGACGCGGTATGCCATGACCGACGCACCCTCAACCGGCCCACACGCTGCGCCATGACCGACACACCCTCAACCCGCCCACACGCTGCGCCATGACCGACGCACCCTCAACCCGCCCACACGCTGCGCCATGACCGACGCACCCTCAACCCGCCCACACGCTGCGCCATGACCGACACACCTCAACCCGCCCACACGCTGCGCCATGACCGACGCACCCTCGACCGGCCGACGCGATCTGTCCTGACCGACCCACGCTCAGCCGCCGACGCGCTCGGCCTCGGCTGAGAGGAGGGTCGCCGGGCTGTGCGCCCGCTGCGCCTCCGCCGGTTCCGGCCCGGCCGGAACGCCCGCACCACTCCGCGCCGGACTGACCGGCCCCTTTGACCCTCTGCCGCCCGGCCCGGCGCGCACACCGTCGGATGGCCCGCCTCCCGGGCCGTCCGGCACCTTGTCTGCCCGGGCGCCGCTCCACCTCCGCTCCCTAGGCACCAGTTCCTGACCTGCCGAAATACCTCCGCGCTCACCACCTGGCGGCGGTCCTGCGGTCCTTTCGGCCCGCCGCGCCGGTCGGCCGAAAGTCGTAGGGGCGCACAGGCAGTCGAGACCCTCGGCAGATGTCGGGCACAGCAGATTCTCCGATGCTGGAAGCACACCGCTCACCGGGAGGCAACGATGTCCGCACGAGGAATGCTGAACGTGGTCGGCACCGCCGTCGGCGGCTTGATCGGCTGGTCGGAGACCGCGCCGACCGCCGACCCGGAGAGCCTGCGCGAACTCTTCGCCGACTTCGGGGTCGAGGTCGGCCCGGACAGCGCCGACCTGGCCGAGGCGGTGCGGGCCTTCCAGGCCCGGGTCGGCCTGGCCGCCGACGGCGAGGCCGGACCGACAACGGTCCATCTCCTTGCCAGGTACGCCGCGGAAGCCCGCGAGCTGACCCGATTCCGCGAAGCGGCCTGAGCCAGGCGGGCCGCCTCCCACACACTCCGCGAAGCGGCCTGAGCCAGCATCGCCGCCTCCCGGGCGCTCCGCGAAGCAACCTGAGCCGGGCTCGCCGCCTCCCGGGCACTCCGCGAAGCGGCCTGAGGTTGCATCGCCGTACCCCGCGCGGTCCGGGAAGCGGCCTGAGCGAGCATCGCCGCGTCCCGCGCGCTCCGCGAAGGACCCTGAGCAAGCATCGCCGCATCCCGCGCGCTCCGCGACCCGGGCGCCACCGCACCGGTGTGCAGACCGCGCGCCTCGTTCCCGCCGAGGAGCCCGGTTCGTCCACCGGGCGCACGCGACCGGCCGACGCGACCCGGCACCGGGATGGCTGCCGCCGGACCCGCGAGCGCAGACGGACTCGTAGCCGCCGGCCGCGTAGCCGGACGGACGCCGGCAGCCGATGGACGAGCGGCGGCCGTTCGCCCCATCGTGCGACAGGATTCGCCGAAAAGCCGCGCATCGTTGGCACGTGCGGGACGGCTGGCTAGGTTGGGCGGCGATGAGCATGGAGCAACGCGCCGCCGAACTGTTCACCTTCTACGACGACGCCACCGGGGAGCGGGTCGGCCTGACCGCCGCCCAGCTGGGTGGATGGAGCGCGGCCGTCGCGTCGCTGCTCACCGAAGAGTGCGGGCTCGGCCCGGGCAGCCGGGCCGGGGTGCTGCTGCCGCCGCACTGGCAGACCGCGGCGGTGCTGCTCGGGGCGTGGTCGGCGGGACTGGAGGTGTCGTTCCGCGGCTGGAGCACGGCCGGGTTGAGCGAGAACGGGACCGGCGGTGGCGGGTCGCGGCTGGACGTGACCTTCGTGGAGCAGCGGCGGGTGGGGAGCTGGCTCGACGAGGTGCCGCCCGCGAAGCACCGGTTCGTGCTGGGCTTGGGGGCGAACGGGGCGCCGGCTTGCGACGTACCGGAAGGTTATCGCGATTTTCCGCCTGCCGTGCGCGCCCATCTGGGCGCGGCCCGGCCGCGGGATCGCGCCGCGGTGCTCGACGCGGCCACCCCGGACGGTACGACGTTCGGGGAGTACGGCGCGACCGCCGCGGCCGTCGCCCGGTCACGCGGGATCGAGCGCGGTGACCGGGTGCTGATCGACGCCGCCGGTTCCGAGGAGCCGCTGATCTGGCTGCTCGCCCCGCTGACCGCGGGCGCGTCCGTCGTGCTCTGCGCCGGTCTGGACCGTTCCCGGCTCGACGAGCGCGTCGCCGCCGAGGGCGTGACCCGGATGTTCTGACATGGGGTCCGGCTCCCCCTTCTACTGTGGATCTTCAGAGCGGTAGCGTCTCCGCTCATGGAGGTCTTCGATCAGCTCGCCGAGAAATACCAGGGCGAGCACAGTCACAACCCGTACCAGGCAGCCCTGACCGAGCGGATCGGCGCGCTGCTTCCCGCCGGCGCCTCGGTGCTCGATCTCGGCTGCGGCAGCGGCGTCCCCACCGCCAAGGCCCTGACCGAGTCGGATCACCGCGTGGTGGGCGTCGACATCGCCGAGGGAATGCTTCGCCTGGCTCGCGAGCAGGTGCCCGGGGCCGAGTTCGTGCACGCCGATTTCGCTCATCTGCCCGACGACTTCGGCAAGTTCGATGCCGTCACCGCGTTTTTCTCACTTCTCATGCTGAGCAAGGCAAACATCGAGCGTACGCTGGACAAGATCGCAGGCTGGCTCAAGCCGGGCGGATACCTCGGCCTCGGCATGGTCAACTTCGACGCGGACAGCATCCCGGTCGAATTCATGGGCGTCCCGGTGACCGTTTCCGGCTACCTCGAACCGGACCTCAGCGCGGTCCTGGAAGACCACGGCTTCACGGTCGTCAGCATCGAGACGGTCTCCTTCACCCCGACCGAGGGGCCGCCGGAGAGCCAGATCTTCGCCCTGGCCCAGCTTCCGGGGTGATCCGCGCGGCTTCGGTTCCCCGCTGCCACGACGAGCCGAAGCCGCACCACGGGCCCGTGTGCGACCGCGGGTCCGGCGCATCCGGCGCCGTCCCGTCGGGTCATGCGCATCCGGGCCGCCTACGCGTCCTGCCCACCGACTTTCGCGCAGGCCCGGCGCACACACACGGCCGGTAGCCTTCCCCGCCCGAAGCCTGCACGCGCGCACGCGCTGCCGGCCGGGCATCCCGGGCGCCCGGTCCCCCCGCGCGCACTCGTCGACACACCGCCTCCCGGGCGGCCGGTCCCCCGCACGCACTCATCGACACACCGCCTCCCGGGCGGCCGGTCCCCCGCACGCACTCATCGACACACCGCCTCCCGGGCGGCCGGTCCCCCGCGCGCACTCGTCGACACACCGCCTCCCGGGCGCCCGGCGCGGCCGATGACTTAGGGTCGGGAGGTGCCGATCTATACCGGGTTCGATGGGACGCCGCTGCACTACGACGACACCGCACCGGGAGATCATCCGCCGGTGATCGTGCTGGCCGGAGGCGCCGCACGGCATCCGGACTATCTCGGGGACCTGGCGGGTCTGCCGGACCGGCACCGGCTGCTCGTTCCCCATCTGCGCGGCGTGGGTCGCTCCCCCGCCGCGCCGCTCGCACCGCAGACCGGCCCCGATGCCGAGCCCGCCGCGCCCCAGACGCCACAGATCGCCCCCGATCCCGAACCGGTCGACGCCGCGTCACGCCCGGACGAGGCTGGTGCCGAGGCGGCAGTTCCTGATCCGGGCCAGGCCGGGGCTTACTGGCGCCAGGCCGCTGATCTGGAGCGGCTGCGGGTGCACCTCGGGCAGGAGCGGATCGTGCTCGTCGGGCACTCCGCCGGAACCCGGCTCGCTCTCGCCTACGCCGCGCAGTACCCGGACCGGGTCGCCGGCCTGGCGCTGGTCACCCCGCCCGCAACGTATCTGGTCGACACTCCGCCGGACGCCGAGGATCTCATCGCCCGCCGGCGCGGCGAGCCCGCGTTCGACGCCGCCGAGGCGGCATCGAAGGCCGGGCCGGATCTCGGCGACGACGCGGCGTTCAACGCCTGGCACCGGGCGTGCGCGCCGCTGGGGTACGCCGCCTGGGGCCCCGCCGAGCAGACCCACGCCCTGGTCGGCGAATGGGCGCTGCCCGCCGTGAAGGCATACTTCAGCGTCGACCCACCGGCGGACTTCGCCACCCGCCTGGCCCGGGTCACCGCGCCGGTGCTGGTCATCGCGGGCGCTGAGGACTGCCTGACCGGCCTGGCCCCGGTGGTGGCGCTGGCAACCTTGTTCCCGTCCGGGCGTGCCGAGGTGCTCGCGCGATGCGGCCACTACCCGTGGGTGGAGCAGCCAGCCGCCTTCCGCCGGGTGCTCGACGAGTATCTGTCGCTTTGCGGCGACACCGCCGCGGTCGAGACCGCGCCGTCCAGGCGCGAGCCGCATCACCGGTGTTGAGGCCACGCCGCCCCGTCCAGACACGAGCCACATCACCGGCGTTGGGGCCACGCCGCCCCGTCCAGACACGAGCCACATCACCGGCGTTGGGGCCACGCCGCCCCGTCCAGACACGAGCCACATCACCGGCGTTGGGGCCACACCGTCCCGTCCAGACACGAGCCACATCACCGGCGTTGGGGCCACGCCGCCCCGTCCAGACAGAAGTCGCATCGCCGGCATCGACTCCATACCGTGCTGGCCGAGACCGCACCGTCCGGGCGGGGTGACGCATCCGAGACCTGCAACGGCAGGCGTTCGGCTTCGTCGACCTGGTCAGCCACGTCGCCGAGCTGTTCGCCGTGCCCCTCCTACGAGGGATGGTCCGCGCCCACCGGGCAGACCGCTCTGCTCCGCGTGTGCGAGTGGCGCCCGCGGAGGCCCGCCACGGTGTCGCGCCGGCGCGGCGTTCGGCCTGGGCAGTTGTGCGCGCGAAGGTCCGGATGGGCACACCGGCCCTGGTACGCCCGGGCTCATTCGTCGAAGTCGACCACCACCTTCGGCGAGGCGGCCGTGCTCTGGCAGGTCAGAACGAACCCGGCGGCCAGCTCGGCCGCCTCCAGAGCGAAGTTGCGCCGCATGGTCACGTCACCCTCGATCACCCTGGCCCGACAGGTCCCGCAGACACCGCCCTTGCACGCGAACGGCAGGTCCGGCCGAGACCGCTGCACCCCGTCGAGCAGGGTGACGCCCTCCTCGACGGTGACCGTGGTGGACCGGCCGTCCAGGTGAACGGTTATCTCGCTGCTGGGGCCGCGGGCCTCCGGCTCGGAACGCACCGGCTCCGGCGGCGCCTCGTCCACCCAGAAAAGCTCGCGGTGGATGCGCTCCGGCGCGACACCGGCCTCGCCGAGCACCGTGGTCGCGTCGGTCACCATGCCGAACGGTCCGCACAGCCACCAGTGATCGACCGCCGGCACGTCGATCAGCAGCGGTAACAGCGCGCGAAGCCGTGCCGCGTCCAGCCGCCCGGAGAAGAGTTCCACCTCACGCGGCTCCCGGGACAGCACGTGCACCAGTTCAAGGCGGGACGGGTAGCGGTCCTTGAGGTCGGCGAGCTCCTCGGCGAACATCACCGTGTCCGTGCGCCGGTTGCCGTAGAACAGGACGACCTCGGTGTCCGGCCGGCGCAGCAGTGACGCCGCGATCGACAACAGCGGGGTGATCCCGGAGCCGGCGGCGATCAGCACGTGCCGCCCGCCGGTCGTCAGGTCGGGGGTGAACGTCCCGGACGGCGGGGCCACCTCGATCTCGTCGCCGGGCCGCAGGTCGTGCACGATCCATCCGGAGATCTTGCCGCCCGGCACCTCACGCACCCCGATGCGAGGCGTGCCCCCGGCGGGTGCGCAGATCGAGTAGGTGCGGCGTTCCTCGGCGCGGCGCACGGTCAGCGACTGGCCGGGCCGGAACGCGAACCGTCGGGCCAGTTCGGGCGGCACCGCGAGGGTGACCGCGACCGCGTCCGGGCAGAGCCGGTCCACCGTGGCGACCCGTAGCGCGTGGAACTCGCCGATCGCCACCTCAGATCTCCTTCATGTGCTCGAACGGTTCCCGGCAGGCTCGGCATCGGCGCAACTCACGGCAGGCGGTGGCGCCGAACGCGGCGACCGCTTCGGTGTCGGCGGAACCGCAGCGCGGGCATCGGAGGTCGCTCGGGCGTGGCGTCAGCGTGAGAGGCACCGGGCCGGCGGGCCGGCGTGGCGCCGGCCCGGGCGGCGCGATGCCGGCTTCGGCGAGCTTGCGGCGGCCGGTTTCGCTGATCCAGTCGGTGGTCCAGGCCGGCGCCAGCACGGTACGCACCTCGACCCGCTCGAACCCGGCCCGCCGCAACGCGCCGGCGATGTCGGCGCGGATGGTTTCCATCGCCGGGCAACCCGAGTAGGTCGGTGTGATCGTCACGAGCACGCCATCGCCGTCCTGCCGCACGTCACGCACGATGCCGAGCTCGGCCAGCGTGACCATCGGCAGTTCCGGGTCGGTCACCTGCCCGACGACCGTCGCGGCGTCCAGCATCGTCACCGGGATCACCACGCACCTCCGGGTATGGCGCGGGCCAGCTCCTGCATCTCGGCGAGGATGTCGCCCAGCGCCTCGGTGTGCTCGCCGCCGCGCCCGGAAGCGACGACGGCGGTGCCGGATGTCGTGACCGGTATGGTGGTCCCGGCCGTCGCCGGCTCGACATCGATGGTCGCCGCGCTCAGCACCTGGCTGAGCACCCCGTCGAACTCGGCACGCAGACCGGCCACATCGACGGCGACTCCGGCCGAGGTCAGCCGCAGTTCGATGTCGTGCGGCTGGAACATCTCGGTGACCAGCGGCAGGATCGCGGTCACCGCGGCGGACATGCGCTCGCGGGACAGCGCGGTCCCGTCGCCGAGCCGGACGACCCACCGGGCGGCGTAGTCGCGGTGGTAGGTCAGCTCCTTGACGCCCTTGGCGGCGATCGCGGCCAGCATGGGGTCGCGGGAGCCGGCCAGCCGGTCGAAGAGGGCCAGCCGCCAGGTGGTGAAGACCAGCAGCCGGGCCATCAGGTGGGCGAAGTCGGCGTCGGCACGCTCGGCGAGCCGGAGGTTGCGGAATTCATGCGGGTCGCGCCGGTAGGCGAGGTCGTCCTCGTCGCGACCCGCGCCCTCGGCCGCACCGGCCCGGGTGAGCAGCAGGCGCGCCTGACCGAGCAGGTCCAGTCCGATGTTGGCCAGGGCCAGCTCGTCTTCCAACTCGGGTGCCCGAGTCACCCACTGCTGCAACCGGTGCGACATGACGAGCGCGTCGTCGCCCAGCATCAGGCAGTACGTCGCCAGGTCCGCGCGGTCCACCCCGGACGGCAGCTCGGACGGCACACCGGCCAGCGGGTCGGTGAAGCCGGTGCCGTACGCCCAGCGAGCGTCGTCATCGTGGTCGGTGAGCGCACCGTACGCGTCGTCGAAGGCCATCATCACCTCAGATGTGCGGCACCGAGTCGGGGATGGCGTAGTACGTCGGATGCCGGTACACCTTGTCGGCGCTCGGCTCGAAGTACGCCGCCTTGTCGTCGGGATCGCTGGCCACCACGTCGGCGGAGCGCACCACCCAGATGCTGACCCCCTCGTTGCGCCGGGTGTAGAGATCGCGGGCGTGCTGCAGGGCCATCGCGTGGTCAGCGGCCCGTAGGGATCCGACGTGCACGTGGTTGAGCCCGCGCTTGGCGCGCACGAACACCTCGAACAGCGGCCACTCGTGCCGCACCTCGTCGCTCATCGCCGATCCTCGCTCCCGCTGCCGGAGTGTTTCGCCGCGTGGGCCGCGGCCGCCTCGCGCACCCAGGCGCCTTCGCTGTCGGCCTCGCGGCGCCGGGCGATCCGCTGCCGGTTGAGCGGCCCGTCCCCGGAGATCACCCGGTGCAGCTCGGACCAGTCCGGATCGCCGAAATCGTGGTGCCCGCGGTCGGGGTTCCAGCGCAGTTGCGGGTCGGGCAGGGTCACGCCGAGCGTCTCGGCCTGCGGCACCGTCATGTCGACGAAGCGCTGCCGGAGCTCGTCGTTGCTGTGTCGTTTGATCTTCCAAGCCATCGAGCGGGCCGAGTTCGGCGAGTCGGCGTCCGGCGGGCCGAACATCATCAGCGACGGCCACCACCAGCGGTTGACCGCGTCCTGCACCATGTCGCGCTGTGCGGGGGTGCCGCCCATCATGGTCATCAGCAGTTCGTAGCCCTGCCGTTGGTGGAAGGACTCTTCCTTGCAGATCCGGATCATGGCGCGGGCATACGGCCCGTAGGAGCTGCGACAGAGGGGCACCTGGTTGCAGATCGCGGCGCCGTCGACGAGCCAGCCGATCACGCCGACGTCGGCGAAGCTGAGCGTCGGGTAGTTGAAGATCGACGAGTACTTCTGCCGGCCCTCGATCAGCCGCCGGGTCAGGTCGCCGCGATCCGCGCCGAGGGTTTCCGCCGCGGAGTAGAGATAGAGCCCGTGTCCGGCCTCGTCCTGCACCTTGGCCAGCAGGATCGCCTTGCGCCGCAGGGTCGGGGCACGGGTGATCCACTCGCCCTCCGGCTGCATACCGATGATCTCCGAGTGGGCGTGCTGCGCGATCTGCCGGATCAAGGTCTGGCGGTAGCCGTCCGGCATCCAGTCCCGCGGCTCCACCCGCTGGTCGCGCGCGATGGTGTCCGCGAAGGTCTCCTCACCGCTCATGGCACCCTCCTCTCTGTCTCAGGTGACTTCCGCGATCCCCGGAGCGCGATCACCGGCGCCGGCCTGTCACCGGAGCGACCGTGACGGGCGGATGCCGCGATCACCCCGGCCGAGCCGGCGCCGGCTCCGGTCACGACGCGGCCACCGGCGCCACGTGGTGACGCGACTGCAGGGTGAAGAACCGACCGCACACGAAGTAGTCGTCGGTCAGCGAGGCGGTCGCCGCCGGGTTGGCCCCGGTGCCGTGCAGGTCACTGAATGCGGCGGTCTGGTTGACGAACACCCCGCCGGTCAGGTTCTCCGACAGGTGCACACCCGCGTCCAGCGCCGCCTCCCGGGCGGCGGCCAGCACCTGAGGTGAGGTGGAGTGCACCAGCGCGGTCAGCGCGCCGTGCGCGCGCACCGTCTCGGTGAACACCCGCAGGCTGTGCTCGGTCGAGTCGGTGGTGATCAGGAACGACACCGGCCCGAACCATTCCCGCGTGTACGTCTTCTCGTCGGCGGCGTCGAGCCGCAGCACGACCGGGGTGCGGATGGTGGCGCCCGGGAACTGCTCGTCGGTCACCGCGGCGGACGGGTGCACCACGCCCGGCGATCCGGCCGCCTCGGTCAGCCGGGCCAGCACCCCGTCGTTGACGATCGCGCCGAGCGTGCCGGCCGCCCGTTTCGGGTCGCCGAGCAGCTTGTCCAGCGCGGTGGCCAGGTCGGCGCCGAACTCCTCCGGGGTGCGGCGGCCGGCGTCGGTCTCGATGCCGTCACGCGGGATCAGCAGGTTCTGCGGGGTGGTGCACATCTGGCCGCTGTAGAGCGAGAGGGAGAACGCCAGGTTGCGCAGCAGCCCGCGGTAGTCGGCGGTGGAGTCGAGCACGACCGTGTTCAGCCCGGCCTTCTCGGTGTAGACGACCGCCTGCCGCGCGTTCGCCTCCAGCCAGTCGCCGAACTCGCTGGAGCCGGTGAAGTCGACGATCCGCACGTCGGGATGGGTGGCCAGGGTCGCGGCGATGCCGTCGCCCGGCTCCTCCGCGGCGAGGGTGACGATGTCGGGGTGCAGACCCGCCTCGGCCAGGACCTCACGGCACACCTGCACGGTGATGGCCAGCGGCAGGACCGCGCCCGGATGGGGCTTGACGATCACCGGGTTGCCGGTGACCAGACTGGCGAACAGGCCGGGATAGCTGTTCCAGGTCGGGAACGTGTTGCAGCCGATGACCAGGGCCACGCCACGACCCACGACCGTGCCGGTCTTGGCCATGCTCAACGGCTCGCCGCCGCGCTGCGGTTTGGACCAGGACGAGTGGTCCGGCATCCGGGTGGTGGCGGCCAGCGCGTACGCGATCGCCTCGAGCGCGCGGTCCTGGGCGTGCGCGCCACCGGCCTGGAAGGCCATCACGAACGCCTGCCCGGAGGTGTGCTGCACGGCGTGCGCCATCTCGAAGATGCGCGTGTTGATCCGGCGCAGGATCTCGGCGGCCACCCCGGCGCGACCCTCGGGGCCCACGGCGCGCCAGGAAGCGACGGTGGCGCGGGCGGCGGCGACCAGGGCCAGCGGGTCGGCCTTGGGATAGCTGACGCCGAGTTCGATGCCGTAGGGCGAGCGCTCGGTCGACACCGTGCCGACGGCGCCGGGCACGTCGACCGGGAACTGCTTGCCGAGCAGGCCGGTGAAGGCGCGCTCGCCGGCGGGCGCGGCGTCCTCGCCATAGACCGACTTGCTGGGCGACTCGGGGAACGCGGACCAGTACTCGCGGGCGGCGGTCGCCGCGATGGCGCGCTCCAGGAGCTCACGGTGAGAGGCGTACAGGTCTGCCGGTGTGGTCATTCGTCCGCTCCGTTGCGATCGGCTGCATCTCATGTTTACCGTCCACTCGGTCGGTAATTCAAGCCCCTGCCGTACTCCGCTCGCGAGGTCTGACATATTGCGCCCCATGGACAGCGCGCGACCCGCCCCGCGCCGGCGCGGCCGGCCCGGCCACGATCTGGACGCGGTGCTGGCCGCCGCGGTCCGGCTCTTCAACGCTCACGGATACGACGCGACCAGCATGTTCGACGTGGCGGAGACGCTCGGCATCACCAAGTCGACCCTGTATCACCACGTCAGCGGCAAGGAGCAGCTGCTGGCAATGGCCGTGGACCGGGCGGTCGACGGGCTCTTCGAGGCGGCCGCGCGGGTGCGCGACGAGGGGACCACCGCCACCGTACGCCTGGAGGAGTTGATCCGGCGCAGCGTGCTGGTCCTCGCCGAGCGGCTGGAGTTCGTCACCCTGCTGCTGCGCGTCCGCGGCAACACCGCGGTGGAACAGCATGCCCTGGCCCGGCGGCGCGAATTCGACGCCCTGGTCACCGAGCTGGTCAAGCAGGCGCAGGCGGAGGGCGGGATCCGCGCCGACGTCGACCCGGCCACCGCGGCGCGGCTGCTCTTCGGCATGGTGAACTCGCTCGCCGAGTGGTACCGGCCGGAGCGGGGACGGCCGGAGGCGATCGCCGCGACGGTGGTCCGGCTGGCCTTCGACGGACTTCGGACAATCGACACAACAGATGATCAACGCCGGCAACAAGAACAATGAGTTAACGTTGCCCCAGGCGGGTAGTAATGCCTCCGCGGGAACGAAATCGCACGCGGGATGCAGGCCGCCCGGAGACCGGGTGTCATCGCCGCCAACGACGTCGGCGATGACACTCCCGCGGGCATCCGGCGCCGGCACGCCGGCTCCCGCGGCCGACGAGATCCCCCCGACGTAGTACCGTCGCATCGGGACCGGCCGCCCGCCGCGCGACCTCGGCCCGGAGGATGCGCAGCCCGCCTCCCGTGGGTGGCCGGCAGCTTCCCGGTTCGCCGGTCGCGATGGCAACCCGCACGAATCCCTCCAGCGTGGCACCCCACGAGCGGATCGGCTCCGCTTCGGGCACGGCGATCAGGTCGGGACCCTCCGGGTACGCCACCGTCCCGCTCCCGGCGGCCAGTCCCCGCCCGCGCCGCGCGTCGATCTCCGCGGGACGTCTCGGCGATCCCGGGAGGCACGGCGTCCACGTCGGCGACCGGGGCCACAACCACCGCGCCCACGAACGCCCCGCGAGCACGACAGCCACCGCGGCCACGAAGGCCCGGCAATGCACGGCATCCGCCGCGGCCACGTCGCCCCGCCAAGCACAGCAACCACCCCAGCCGCGAACGCCCCGCAAGCACGACAACCACCCCAGCCGCGAGAGCCCCGCCAAGCACGACAACCACCACAGCCACGAAAGCCCCGCCAAGCACGCCAACCACCGCAACCGCCAACGCCGCAGCAAGCACGACAACCACCGCGGCCGCCAACGCCGCGGCAAGAACGATGACCGCCCCGGCCAGGATCGCCTCGGGAAGGCATGAAGACCTGGCCACGGAGGACCCGCAGAAACGCCGCCACCCCGGCCACGTACGACCCGCAGAAACGCGACCACCCCAGCCACGGACGGCCCGGCAAAGGCGGTGACCGCCCACCCGGATGTGGTCGCGCCCGATCAAGCCGCCGCGATCTACCCGGCCCGCACGGTGCCTGGTGACGCCAGGGCGTGCCGTCGGCGGGACCGGGCGTTCGACGGCACACCGGCCGACGAAGTGCCTGGTGAACGCCTATGCGGAAACAAAGTGGGCACACTCGGCGAGGCCCGGAAGTGGCAGGATGAAGTCCGGCCACGAAAGAGGGTGACTGTCATGACCGATGCTCCGATCCCCGCGCCGAGCCGGTGTTCCGCTTCCCGTCGGTTGACGGCCGCGCCAGCTCACGTGACAGCTCGGCGAGTTCGTCACCGCCGGCCATCTGCGCGGTCAGCTCGTCCAGGGTGACCCGGCCGCGCCGGGCGTCGAGGGCGGTCGCGCCCCGCTTGAGGATCACGAAGTGGTCCCCCACCAGGTGGGCGTGCTGCGGGTTGTGGGTGATGAAGACGACGCCGAGACCCGCGTCGCGGGCCGCCGCGACGTACCTGAGCACCACACCGGACTGCTTGACGCCGAGCGCCGCGGTGGGCTCGTCGAGGATCAGCACCCGCGCTCCGAAGTAGACGGCGCGGGCGATCGCGACGCACTGCCGCTGTCCACCGGAGAGCGTGGCGACCGGCTGGTTGATGTCGTGCACGACGATGCCCATCTTGCGCAGCTCCTGGTCGGCGATCCGCCTCATCTCCCGGACCCGCATCCCGGCCAGCGGGAAGCGGCCGGAGGTGAGCTCGGAGCCGAGGAAGAAGTTGCGCCACACCTCCATCAGTGGGACGACGGCCAGATCCTGGTAGACGGTCGCGATGCCGTGGTCGAGAGCCTCCCGAGGAGAGCCGAAGGTGACCGCCTGGCCATCGACTTTGAGTACACCGGAGGTGTGCCGATGCAATCCAGAGATGATCTTTATCAGGGTGGACTTGCCGGCGCCGTTGTCGCCCAGCACGCAGATCACCTCCCCGGCTACGACACGCAGGTCGATGTCGTGCAGGGCGCGGACCGGGCCGTAGCTCTTGCCCACCCCGGTCAGTTCCACCAGGGGCTGGCCGCGGCGCAGCCCACGGTCGGCGTGGTCAGCCAGGGCGTCGGTCACGTCAGCGCTCCCTCTCGATGGCCATCGGCACGGCGGACGACGAGGGAGGCACGAGGGTCGAGGAGTCCGGCGCCGGGGAGGCGGGCGGAGACGCGGACGCCGCGCCCGACGGGAAGGCCGGCGAGGAGGAGAGCCGTTTGACGTACGCATTGACCAGCACCGCCAGCAGCAACATCACCCCCAGGAACGCTCTGAACCAGTTCGGGTCCCACCCGGCGTACACGATGCCCAGGCTCGTCATGCCGAAGATGAACGCGCCGATGGCGACGCCGAAGGCGTTGCCGAACCCGCCGGTCAGAAGTGTCCCGCCGACCACGGCCGCGATGATGTAGAGGAACTCGTTCCCCACACCGTTCCCGGCCTGCAGCGTGTTGAAGCGGTACAGCGTATGCATCCCGACGAACCAGCCGAGGAACGACACCGTCATGAACAGTCCGATTGTGGTACGCACCACCGGCACGCCCACCGCACGGGCACTCGCCGCCGCTCCCCCAACCGCATAGATCCAGTTACCGAGCCGAGCTCGCTGCAACGTCCACGCCGCCAGCGCGACGAACAGCGCCCACCACAGCACCGTGATCCACACCGTCGCCGAGCCCACGGTGAAACTCGACGCGAAGATCTTCCGCAGCGGCCCGAACCCGTCGATCGCCGTGATGTCCCGGCTCGACACCGACCCGGTGACCAGCTTGGTCACCCCGAGATTGGCGCCCTGCAACACGAAGAACGTGCCCAACGTGACCAGGAAGCTGGGTATCCCCGTGCGCATCACCAGCCACCCGTTCAGGAAGCCGACGGCCAGGCAGAACACCAGCGACAGCACCGCGCCGACCCACAGGTCGACCCCGAAATACCAGCAGAACATCGAGTTGACGAGACCGGCGCTGGTGGTGATCACCCCCGCTGACAGGTCGAACTCGCCGCCAATCATGAGCAGCCCCACCCCGACCGCGACGATCCCGATCGTCGACGACTGGTAGAGGACGGTGAGGAACGACGCCGCCGAACGGAACGACGGCGCCACCAGCAGGAAGAACACGAAAATCACAACGGCCGCTGTCAGCGCGCCCGATTCGGGACGCGCCAGCAGCCGGATCGCACGCCTCACCGGGTGTTCTTCCCGGTGAAGGGCAGAATCTTGTCGATGTTCGACCGATCGACGAAGGAGGGGCCGGTCAGCACCGCCCGGCCCCCGCCGATGTCGTTGCCGTTCTTCAGATAGAGGTACAGGGAGGTGACCGCCATGTAGCCCTGAACATACGGCTGCTGGTCGATGGCGAACTCGACCTGACCGTCCTTGATCCGCTCGGCCATCTCCTGGTTCAGGTCGAAGGTGACCAGCTTGGCCGAAGACGACGCCTGTTGCTTGGCGTTGATCGCGTCGAGGGCGATCGGCGCGCCCAGGGTCACCACGTAGTCGATCGATGTGTCCTGGGCGAGCTTGGCCTGCAGGGTGGTCGTGACCGCGCTGTCGTCAGCACCGTTGACCTGGAGGTTCTCGGTACCGGGGACGGCGCTCTTGACCCCGGCGCAGCGCGCCTCCAGGGCTACCGAGCCGGTCTGGTGGATCACGCAGAGTGGGTGCTTGGCACCCTCCCCGGCGATCCGCTTGCCGAGACTGGCGCCGGCCACGAACTCGTCGGAACCGAAATACATCAGCGCGCCCAGCTTCTGGTACTGGTCGAGGCCCGCGTTCAGGCCGACCACCGGGATGCCGGCGGCACCGGCCGCCCTGACCGCACCGGCCAGGGCGTCCGGGGTGACCAGGGTGGTCGCGATGCCATCGACCTTGGCGTCGACCGCGCTCTGGATGAGCCCGGCCTGCTTACCGGCGTCCGGGTCGTTGGAGTATTTCAGCGTGACGCCCTCATCCTTGGCGGCCTGCTCGGCGCCGGCCCGCACCTTGTCCCAGAAAGTGTCGCCGGGCGTTTCGTGGGTGACGAAAGCGATGGTGTAACCGGAACTGCCGGCCGCGTTGCCGCCACCGGAGCCGTCCGGCTCCGACTTGTCCCGGCCGCCGTCGCTGCACCCAGCGAGCGCGAGAACACCCACCGCCCCGGCGGCGAGCAGGCCTTTCCTCATACGAAATCTCCTGTCTCCTCGGGATACCCGCGAGTGTGGGCGGCAATCGGCAGCGGAAGGTGGAACGCCGAGGGGCACATGTCGTCCTCGACCACGACGAATAGATCCGCGCCGAGCCCGGCGGCATCGGCCCAGCCGACGCGGTCCCGGCCGGCCGGGACCGGCGAGGCGTTCGGGATCAGCGAACCCGTCGGCACCGAACCGACGACCGACACCCCGACCCAACAGCCGCAGGACCACGCCACCAGCCACGCCGAACCAACAACCGACACCCCGACCCAACAGCCGCAGGACCACGCCACCAGCCACGCCGAACCAACAACCGACACCCCGACCCAACAGCCGCAGGACCACGCCACCAGCCACGCCGAACCAACAACCGACACCCCGGCCCAGCGGCCGCGGGACCGGGCCGTCAGCCACGGCCGACTCCGGCCGGCACCTGGCACGCCTCGCCCGGCGGGGCACCGGTCCGCTCGGGATACCGGGCGATGCCGGCGCGTCGCCTGGTCAGAGCCTCGTGTACAGGCATGCCGCCCTTCCGGCCATCGACCCGGGAGGCTCGGGTCCCGTGCGGTCACGGGCGCGATCGACCAAGCCGTCAGCGGCCGGTGACTGCGCAGCGACGCTGAGTGGATCTGGTCCGATGTAATTACGGGACCGCGCCCGCGTCAATACCTGCCGGGAAACGACGGAAGGGGTACCGGCTCATCGCCGGTACCCCTTCCGGGTGAAGGTTGCTCAGGAAGCGGGACGCCACATCCGGTAGAACGGGGTGCCGTCCGGCAGGTTGATCTCGAACGGGTCCATGTCCGTGTAGCCGTACCGCCGGTACAGCCGCACGTTGTTCTCGTTCGTGGCCTCCAGGTACGCCGGCAGCCCCTGCGCGTCCAGGATGTCGTGCACGTTCTTCATCAGCTTGCCGCCCAGGCCGTGGCCCTGCTCGGACGGCCGGACCGCGAGGAACTGCAGGTGCCAGTGCTGCTCGCTGGGGTGGTTCTTCTCGAACAGCTCACCCAGCGCGCCGAAGCGGTCCAGGTGGTCGCCGGCCAGCTCGGTGAGCCGGTCCATGTAGCCGGGGAACTCGGGCAGCGGGCTGACCCGGTCGTACCACACCGCGGCGGCCGCGTAGCCGCCGTCCGGGTGGTCGACGACCTCGACCTTGCCGTGGCTGAAGGCGTACTCGGTCTCCAGCGTGAAGAAGTCGGCCATGATCCGCTCGCGGTCCTCGGGGACCGGCACCAGGTACGCGTCGGCGGCCAGGTGGTCGAACGAGTTCGAGATCAGCGCGCCGATCGCGGCGAGCTCATCCGCACGGGCGGGACGGATGGTGAACTCGGTCATCGGTTGTACTCCACGTCGTTGGCTTCGTTGAGCGCGGCGGCGAACCCGCCGCCGGTGGTGGCGCTGTTGGCGCCGAGGCCGATGCCGGCGTACACCTGCGGGCGGCTCGACCGCAGGAACACGCCCCACAGGATGCCGGCGACCAGTACGACCAGGAACGCCCCGGGCACCACGACGGCCGGCTTGCTGCCCGGCTCCACGCCGAGCAGGGTGGCGATGTTGTCCAGCGCCAGGTACGACACGACGACCAGGAGCACCGCGCCGGCCACCGGGGCGACGATCCGGTGCAGCACGTCCTCACCCTGCGGGTTGCGGGCGAAGAACCCGATGACCGCGAACGCGGTGAGCGTGATCAGCAGCAGCACGCCGAGGCCGCCGCCGGTGCCGCCCCAGAAGAAGAGCTGGACCAGCGGGTCCCAGCCGGCCACCGCGTACGCCACGATCACCAGCAGGCCGACCGCGGACTGGGCCAGGGAGCCGTTCTTCGGCGCGCCGGTGCCGGGCACGGTACGGCCGAACAGGCGCGGCACCACGCCCTCACGACCGAGCGAGAACATGTACCGCGAGATGATGTTGTGGAACGAGATCATCGCGGCGATCAGCGAGGTCAGGAACAGGATGTGGCCCAGGTGCAGCGCGATGTTGCCGAGCGGGCCGGAGGCCAGGTTGAAGAAGAGCTCCGGGCCCTCCTCACCGGCCCGGGTGACCACCTCGTCGCCGGCCGCGGAGATCATCGCCCAGGACGCGAACGCGTAGATGACCGCGATCAGCGCGATCGCGATGTAGGTGGCGCGGGGCACGGTGCGGCGCGGGTCACGCGACTCCTCGCTGAACACCACCGACTGCTCGAAGCCGACGAAGCCGGTGATCGCCATGACCAGCAGCGCGCCGGAGCCGGCGCCGGTCAGGGTGGACACGTCGACCGGGGCGGACGAGGCCTGGAACCCGTCGGACAGCATCTCGGCGATGCTGAACACCACGGTCAGCGCGATCTCGGCGACCAGCAGGGTGGCCAGCACCTTGCCGTTGACCGCGACGTCGCGCACGCCCAGCACGGCGACCAGCGCCCAGGCGACCAGGGCGAACGCCCACCACGGGGCGTCCAGGCCGAACCAGTCGACGAACAGCGGCTGGGCGATGGCGCCGAAACCGCCGTAGGAGGCGACCTGGAACATGTTGTAGGCCAGCAGGGCCACCCAGGAGGCCCCGACACCGACCGGGCGGCCGAGGCCGCGCGACACGTAGGCGTAGAACGCGCCCGCGTTGGAGATGTGCCGGGCCATCGCCACGTAGCCGACCGAGAAGATCGCCAGGATCAGCGCGACCGCGACGAACGCGACGGAGATGCCGGTCAGTCCGGTGACCGCGAGACCGGTGGGCACCACGCCGGCGACCACGGTGAGCGGGGCGGCCGCGGACATCACGAAGAACACCACGGCGGCGACGCCGAGCCGGTCTCTGGCCAGGGCGTTGGAGAGCTGACTCTCCGTGGGTTGGGTTGCGGTCGAAGACACGCGAATCTCCAGATTTGATGAGGGGTGAAGGGAAGAGAAGGCTGGGGTCAGGCCCGGCGGGCCATCACGGCGTCACCCACGGCGGCTTCGGCGTGCGCGACGAGCTGCTGCAACATCGCTGGGAACAGCCGACGGAACTGCTCGAACAACCGGGCCCGGTCGCGGGCGTTGAGGGTGGCCAGCACGTGCTGGTCCAGGCCGGTGGCCAGGATGAGCCCGGCGAGCAGCAGGTCGGCGACATCCAGTTGCTCGTCACGGGAGACCTTGGTGCGGATCCGGGTGGCGGGCCAGCCGGCGGTCATCGAGTCGGCCGGCACGAACGAGGTTTTGGTGCCCAGCAGGCCGCGCTTCTCCACCCGCTTGATCAGGCCGCCGCGGGCGAGGCGGCGTTCGACCAGGTCGGTGGCGATGCCGGTGGAGAGGTAGGCGATCCAGTTGCGTACGCCGTGCTGCCCGGCCTCCCGGCGGATCTGCTCCAGCAGGGCGGTGGTGGCGGCGTCCCCGGTCGGGCGTTCGTCGATGACGATCAGCTCGGTCTCGACCAGGTCGATCCGGCGCCACAACATCAGCTCGCCGAGCAGCGCCGCGCCCAGGCCCAGCCCGAGAGTGGCCGGGGACAGCAGGGATTTGCCGCGGATCGTGTCGTGAGCCGTGAGGTACAGATCGTCCGCGGGCGGTAGCTGCGGCGGCAACGCCACTGCTGGATCTCCTTTCGAAGCCTTGGAAATGCCCGCGCAGTTCACCGAGCGTAATCAAGGTGACGTACCACGAAGCAATGACGGAGCGCTCCCCGCAGCGCGACCGCGTGTAGCCTGCCAAACCGGACGGTTTCTCGCAACGTCCGGATGCGACAAATGCCCTCTCCACAGTGGGCGAAGTTGATCACATGCCTTGCCAGGGACTTTGAGCGCCGATCAATAACGCCGGAATTCGTCCGGCCGGTAACACAGCCTTGACCACATCGACACATTGACACCCCTGGAGACAAGGCATCACCGGAGGCGGAGGGTCACAAATCAAGATCAATTATTACGGTACGTAATCTTCCTTGCGGATAGTTGAAGGATCAAGCATTTTCCCGTACGGTGGGGTCAGTTAGTTGAAGTTTCAACGGAGGTCACCGTGCGGATGCCCACCCTGTTCCTGAGCCACGGCGCCCCGCCCCTGGTGGACGACCCCACCTGGGTGGCGCAGCTGCGCGACTTGGCCGCCGCCCTCCCCCGGCCCCGGGCCATCCTGATGGCGTCGGCCCACTGGGAGTCCGCGCCGCTGATGCTCGGCGCCACCGAGACCGTGCCCCTGGTCTACGACTTCGGCGGCTTCCCCCAGCGCTACTACCAGGCGCGGTACCGGGCACCCGGCGCGCCGGTCCTGGCCGACCGGGTCGCCGCCCTGATGCCGGACGGCGAGACCGTCGCCCGCACCGACCGGGGCCTCGACCACGGGGCGTACGTCCCACTCTCGGTGATGTACCCGGACGCCGACATCCCGGTGCTGCAGATGTCGCTGCCCACCCTGGAACCCGACCGGCTCCTCGAACTCGGCGCCCGGCTCGCCCCGCTGCGCGACGAGGGCGTGCTGATCGTCGGATCCGGCTTCACCACGCACGGGCTGCCGTTCCTGCGCGACTGGCGCCCGGAGGCCGCGGCGCCCGGCTGGTCCCGCGAGTTCGACGCCTGGACCGCCGAGACCCTGGCCCGCGGCGCCGTCGACGAGCTCGCGAACTTCCGCGCCGTGGCGCCCGGCATGCCGTACGCGCACCCGACCATCGAGCACTTCGCGCCGATGTTCCTCACCCTGGGCGCCTCCGGGGCCCCGGAGCAGTCGCCCGAGCAGCCGATCGACGGCTTCTGGATGGGCCTGGCGAAGCGCTCCTTCGTCACCGCCTGACCGCCCCGGCCCCGGTACGGCCGCGAACCGAGCCGCCGGCCCTCGCCACCAAGCCACCGCTCCTGCGCCGGCGATCCGACAGGCCGGGTCACGAGCCGACGGGCCGGGCCAGCGGGCCGACACGCCGGGCCAGCGGGCCACCGGGCCGACAAGCCGCGCCACGATCCGATGGGTCCGGGCCACCGAGCCGATGGGTCCGGGCCGCCGAAACGACACGCGGCCCGCCGCCCGACAACCCCTGGGACCGCCCCATCCACCGGGCACCACATCGGGTGCGCACGACACCTGCGGGTCATCGACCGAGCGCGCCGGACCGTCCCTCTCCCCCGGTCCGGTGCGCTCCCACCCCCCTCAAGGCTGATCACGAAGCGTCACCGGGCCGACTCACCACCCCACCGGCGGATGCCACGCCGCCGCCCGGCTGGCGCTCGGCGCGGTCGTTCCAGGCCGCGAGCCAGTAACACATCGGCCACAAAGCGCCGGCTGACGCTCAGGTGGTCAACTGGAGCCTGAAACGGCAGCTGAAGCCTGAAACGGCAGATAGCGCTCACGCGGTGAAGTGATGCCTGAACCGGCAGATGGGCGCTCAGGTGGTCAAGTGAAGCCTGAAACGCCAGGTGGCGCTCGGTGCGGCGCATCGAGACCGGGAGCCGCCGGTTGCTGACCAGCGTGGTCATGGAAGACCCGGACCCCACCACCGACCGAAACACACCAGCTGACGCTCACGGCGGCCAACCCGAACCCCAAAACCCCATCACCGGCCGAAACCCACCAGCTGACGCTCACGGCGGTCAAACAGGTCGACGCGGACGAGGAGTCCCGCGGACAACGGCCGGGAGCGGGGACGGCCGAGAGCGGCGGCGCGGAAGCAGGGGCGGCCGAGAGCGGCGGCGCGGAAGCGGCGGCGCGGAAGCGGCGGCGCGGAAGCGGGTCGGGGCCGAAACGGCGGCGCCCGGAAGCGGAGCAGCCGGAAGCGGCGGCCCTCGGAAGCGGAGCAGCCGGAAGCGGAGCGCCCGGAAGCGGAGCAGCCCGGAGTCGCGGCCGCAGCCGCTCCCATCCAAGCTCCTCGCGGGCGCATAACCGCGGCGGGGACGGGCCGTTTCGTACCAGAATGGAAACCGCCGACCTCGCCGTCGCGAAGCGGACCGTGCCCCAGGATTCCAGGTTTTTTCCAGGCAGTTCGGGGCCTTTTTGCAGGAACTCTGGGGATTCTTTGAGGATGCTTGAGGTAACCGCGCTCGGCTGGACCCTGACGATCGGCGTCATCGTCGCCCTGCTCGCCCTCGACCTGACATTGGGGGTGTTGCGTCCGCACGTTGTCGGCTTCCGTGAGGCGGCCGGTTGGTCGATCTTCTACATCGCGGTTGCGATCGCCTTCGGGGTGGTCTTCGCGAGTGTCGCCGGTTGGGATTACGGCACCGAGTATTTCGCCGGCTACATCGTCGAGAAGAGCCTGTCTGTCGACAACCTGTTCGTTTTCGTCATCATCATGAGCAGCTTCGCCGTGCCGGAGCGCTACCAGCAGGAGGTGCTCACCTTCGGGATCATCATCGCGCTGGTCCTGCGAGTGATCTTCATCGTGCTCGGCGCCGCCCTGCTGAACCTGTTCTCGTTCATGTTCCTGATCTTCGGGCTGATCCTGATCTACACGGCGGTGCAGCTCTACCGGCATCGCGACGAGGATCCCAGCGTGGAGGACAACGCCCTGGTCCGAGCCGGCCGCCGGTTCCTTCCAGTGACCGAGGACTACGTCGAGGGCCGGATGACCACCCGGATCGACGGACGCCGGATGGTCACCCCGCTGTTCCTGGTGCTGCTGGCGATCGGCAGCACCGACATCCTGTTCGCGCTGGACTCCATCCCGGCGGTCTTCGGGGTGACCGAGGAGGCGTACATCGTCTTCGTCGCCAACGCCTTCGCCCTGCTCGGGCTGCGCGCCCTGTTCTTCCTGGTGAAGGGCCTGCTGGACCGGCTGGTCTACCTCTCCACCGGGTTGTCGGTGATCCTGGCGTTCATCGGTGTGAAGCTGGTGCTGCACTGGGCGCACAAGGCGGTGAGCGAGGCGGTGCCGGAGGTCGGCACGCCGGTTTCGCTCGCGGTGATCGTCGGCATTCTCGTCGTCACCACGATCGCCAGCCTGATCAAGTCGAAGCGTGACCCGTCGCTGAAGGCGCACGCCGGCAGTCTGCACGCGCATCCGGAACACCAGCGCCAGGAATGACCGTCGCGTCCGGGCCGCCCGGTCCACGGGGGCGGGTGACGGGCCGCCCGCACGGTGGGTCCGTCGCCCGCCCGCCGGGCCTCACCCGACCCGCGACCCGGAACCGGCTCCAGCGCCGGAACCGGCCCCGGGCGCAGAACCGCCTCCGCCCCGGAACCGGCCCCCGGCGCAGAACCGCCCCCGCCCCGGAACTGCCCCGGGCGCAGAACCACCCCTGCCCCGGAACCGGCCCCCGGCGCAGAACCGGACCCGCCCCGAATCAGCCCCGGCGCAGAACCGGACCCGCCCCGAACCAGCCCCGGTGCAGAACCGCCCCCGGCGCGGGAGGCGCCGGGGGCGGTGGTGGGTCAGCCTGCGCGGCCCGGGGACGGTCCGGGCCGGTCGTGGTAACCCGCCGGGCCGGCCCTACGGCCCGGGGTCGGTGGTGTCCTACAGGTGGCGGGCGGCGGCGTGGTAGCGGCGCTCGGCGTCCTGCCGGTTGAGGATGGCCTCGATCTCGCGGGTCTCCTCGGCGGTGTGCCGACCCAGGACGAGGTCGAGTTCGGTGCGCTCGGCGGCGGTGCGGAACGCGGCCAGCTCCTGGCTCAGCTGACGGTGGGCGCGGCCCTCGGCGAGACGGTGGGAGATCGCGGTACGGATGTCACGGATGAACGGCATGGGACACTCCTTGACGGATAGTGACGGAGAAAGCCTCGTCGCTTCCGGCTACAACCTTGCCCCGTTTCCGCGTCATCCCCAAATCAACCAGGTAAAACCTGGAAGACGAAAGTGACGGCCACCACCGGATAGCGGTAACCCGCGTCACTCTCCGTCGCCAAAGCCCTGGTCAGGAGGGCGAGGTGATCTCGAACACCGGGGCGCCGATCTCGGCGGTCTGCAGGCGGGACGAGAGCTGGGTGCGGGAGCGGACACCGAGCTTGCGGTACACCCGGGTCAGGGTGGCCTCGACGGTCTTCACGCTCAGGTACAGCCGGTTGGCGATCTCCCGGTTGCTGGCGCCGTCCCGCACCATCCCGGCGATGCGCAACTCGGTCGAGGTCAGGCCCTGCTCCGGGACGAAACCGCCCTCGGTGCGGGCCAGCGCCCGCTCGGTCTCCTCGGCCCACGGGCGGGCGTCCACGGACAGGAAGGTGGTCAGCGCCGCGCCGATCAGCAGGCGGGCGGCGGCGTACCGGCGGCGGCGGCGTTCGGCGCCCCCGGCCACCAGCAGCGCGTGGCCCTGCTCGACCGGCTGGCGCAACTGCTCGAACAGTCGCGCGGCCGCGGTGGACAGCTCGACCGCGGAGTCGGCGTGCCCGCTCTCGGAGTGCACGATCGCGGTGGCCCGGTCCAGGTAGCCGGCCAGCGCCGGGGTGCTGCCCAGCCGCTCGGCGGCCCGGCGGGCCCGGGCCAGGGTCTCCCACGCCTCCACGTGCTCGCCGAGCGCGGCCAGGCCGGCGGCCAGGTCGGCGTGCCAGCGCACGATCATCGGGTCCGAGCTGCCGGCCTCGGCCTCCAAGTCGCGCAGCCGGCGCAGCGCGGCCACGCCGGCCCGGGTGTCCCCGGACCGTAGCCCGGCCTGGCCCAGCGCGTGCAGGTTGCGCCGCAGGTAGAGGTTGTCGCCCTCCTGCTCGGACGCCCGGATGCCGCGCCGGGCGAACCCGGCCGCCGCGGGCAGGCTGCCGCCGGCCAGCTCGGCGACAGCGGCGGTGTACCAGGTCGGACCCGGGCTCAGGCCGGCCTCCTGAGCGGCCTGGACGGCACGGTGGGCGTAGCGCAGCGCCTCCCGGCAGCGGCCGGCCCGCGTCGCCACCTCGGAGAGGCTGCGCAGCACCTCGACCCGGGCCTCGCCGATCCGGTCGTGCTCGGCGACCGCCAGCAGCCGGAGCAGCTCGGAGCGGGCCTCGTCGAGCCGGTCGTCGATCAGCGCGAACCGGGCCGCCATGTAGTGCGGGCCGTAGTGCAGCCAGTCCGGAGCCGGGGAGGCGGGCAGGGTGAGCGCGCGGGCCAGCGAGTCGCGCCACTCCGGTTCGCCGCGCATCCGCTGGATCTGGGCGAGGCTGCTGAGCGCCATCGCCTCGCTGGTCGTGTCGCCGGCGCGGCGGGCGATGTCGGCGGTGCCGCGCGCCTCGAACGCGGCCCGGTCCGGATCGCCGGTGATCATGGCTTGCCAGGTGAGCCGGAGCCGGACCGGGGCGAGCAGCGCCGGGTCGTCGCCGGCCTCGGCGAGCGCGGCGGCGAACGTCTCGCCCATCTCGCCGAGCGCCTGCCCGGCCAGGTCGATCAGCACCACGCGGGCGCGGACCCGGTGCCCGGCGGGCGCGTCGGCGGCGATCACCGCCTCCGCGGCCCGGCCGGCCAGGGCCGGCGCTCCGCCGGTGAGCGCGGTGCGGGCGGCGGTGACCAGCCAGTCGAGGCGCTCGACGGCCAGCTGGTGCGGGCAGCGGTCGGCGGCCAGCAGGTAGAGCTCGGCGGCGGTGCGCTCGGCGCCCCGGGCGACGCACTGGCCGGCGACGGCGGCGAGCCGCCGCGCCACCGCGGCGTCCGGGCGGGCGCTGCGCAGGGCGCGGTGCCGCAACGCCTCGACCGGATCCAGTGCGGCCGCGGAGAGGGCGGCGTGGGTCCGGGTACGCTGCGGCGCCGGCGTCTCGTCGACCAGCACCTGCCCGATCAGCGGCGGGGTGAACCGGATCGCCTCCCCGACCACCTCGACGACCCCCGCCGCGGCGGCCAGCCGCAGTTCCCGGTCGGCGTCGTCGCGACCGGCCCGCAGCAGCAGGGTGACCGTCGGGTCGGTGGCCAGCGCGGCCACCAGCAGGGTGGCGTTCACCTCGGCGGACAGGCAGCTCAGCCGCTCCCGGGCCAGCTCCCGGGCGATCTCCGGCAGCGGCGCCGGCCGCCACGCGGGCCCGTCCGCCCCGGTGCTGCCCAGGGCGAGGGCCAGGAACGGGTTGCCGCCGCTGGCCCGGTGCAGCCCGCTGGCCGTACGGCAGGGCAGGCCGCGGGCCTCCAGCATGGCGGTGAGGTCGTCCGGGGCGAGCGGCGGCACGGCCAGCACGGTGACCGGTGACGGGCAGAGCCGGGCGGCCCGGGGATGGGCGGCCGGGGCCGGGCGGCGCTCGGCGGCCAGGGTCCGGACCCGGGGGCCGGGTCGGCGGCGCATCGCGAAGGCGATCAGGGCGGCCGACTCCGCGTCCAGCCACTGCACGTCGTCCAGCACGAGCAGCACCGGGCCGCTGCGGGAGCAGTGCGCCAGCAGGGCGGGCAGCGCGAGGCGCCGGGCCAGGGCCGGTACGCCGGTGCGGGGCGGCCGGCCCTGACGCAGGGCGGCGAGCGCGTTGCGGGCGGTCGGCGCTAGGGCCGCTTCCGCGTGCGGGGGGACCTGCCGGAGGAGGTCGGCGACCGCGGCGTACGCCAGGGTCCGCTCGCTGCGGGCCGGCCGCAGGCGCAGCACGAGCTCTCCGCGTGCCGTCGCCTGGTCGGCGGCGGCGTCGAGCAGCGCGGTCTTTCCGATGCCGGGCGGCCCGTGCAGGGCCACCCCGCCGCCGGCGGCGAGTCTCGCGTCGATCTCCGCGAGCAACGCGGCCCGGCCGTGCAGCGTGGGCGCGTCGCGTGGCAGGCGGCTCACCCCCTAGGTCTGAGCTGGGCTCAGCCTAGGGAGCTGGAGACGTAATCATCAATGGGTAGCTTCGTCACACCTGGACGGGTCACTTGCCCTGTGCGGTCACGGACGTGGCGGTGACCGTGCCGTCGCTGCCGGTCTCGCCCTGGACGGTCACCGCGTCGCCCGCCTTGACGTCGCTGAGCTTGCCTTTCCTGGCGGTCGACACCGTGGTGCCGCCGCCGGTCCGGACGGTGACCACGGTGCCGTCCGCCGTCTGCACGTAGATCGTCTTGCCGTTGACCAGCTTGACGGTGCCGGTGGTGCCGATGGTGCCGATGGTGCCGGTGGTGCCGGTGGTGCCGGCCGGGGCGCCGCCCGCCCCCTGGGCGCCGCCCGCGCCGGGGGCCGCGCTGGCGTTCGCGCCGCCGAAGCCGCCGAAGCTGCCGCGTCCACCGGTGCCGGGGAAGCCGGTGGTGGCGACGCTCGACGTGCCCCACTGCTTCTGCGCCTGGACCCCGCCGAGGAAACCGCCCATCAGCAGCACGCCCACCCCGAGCCCGACGGTGCCCTTGTTCCACCACCTCCGCGGCGCGACCGCGGCGAGCTCTCGGGCCAGCCCGTCGCCGGCCGGGTCGGCGGGTTCGCGCGACACGGTCGGCAGGACGGCGGTCTCGTCGTTCATCCGGTTCACAGCTTCGGTCCTCACTCGTAGCGCAGCGCGTCGATGGGACGCAGCCGGGCGGCGCGGGCGGCGGGCAGACCGCCGAAGAACAGCCCGATCGCGACGGACACACCGACGGCGAGCCCGATCGAACTGGGCACGATCACCGGTTTCACGCCGACGATCTCGAATCGGCTGCCGATCAGCGCGGCGGCCACCCCGAGGGCGCCGCCGAGCACGCTCAGCAGCGTCGCCTCGATCAGGAACTGGGTCAGGATCACCCGGCGGGGCGCGCCGAGGGCCTTGCGGATGCCGATCTCCCGGGTCCGCTCGGTGACCGTGACCAGCATGATGTTGGTGATGCCGATGCCGCCGACCAGCAGGCTGATCGCGGCCACCGTCCCGAGCAGGGCGGTGAACGTGTCGGCGGTCTCGGTCTGCGTCTGAAGCAGCGACGACGCGTTCTGGATCCGGTACGGCGTGCTGGTGGTGCCGGTACGCGAGCCGCCGCCGGAGGTCACGCCGAGCTTCTGGTTCAGGATCGTGGACACCTCGCTCTGCACCGCGTCCACCCGGTCCGGGTCCTTGGCCTCCACGATGATCGACGTCAGCGCGCCGTAGCCGGCCAGCACCTGCTGTACGGCGGTGAGTGGGGCGACCGCGGTGTCGTTGGAGTCCTGGAAGCCGGTGGAGCTCTTCTCCTTGAGCACGCCGACCACGGTGAACAGCGCGCCGCTCACGGTGACCTGCCTGTCGATCGGGTCGACGCCGCCGAACAGCTCCTCGGCCACGGTCTGCCCGATCACGACCACCCGGCGGCCCTGGGCGACATCGTCGGCGGTGAACGCCGAGCCCCGCTCGACCGGGGTGCTGGAGGCGCCGAACCAGTCCGGGGTGGTGCCGACGAAGGTGCTCACCGCGTGGTCGGCGCCCTCGTGGGTCATGGCCGCCGACGACGCGCTCACCACCGGCGACACCGACCTGATGTCCGGGGCCAGCTCCGGGTCGAGCAGCGCGTCGGCCATCGCCGTGGTCAGCGCGGTGCTGCTGGAGCCGCCGCGACCGGTGCTCATCACGGTGATGGTGTTGGTGCCCAGCGCCTCGATCCGGTCGCTGATCGCCTTGGCCGAGCCGTTGCCGACCGCCACCAGCAGGATCACCGCGGCGACCCCGATCAGGATGCCCAGCATGGTCAGCGCCGAGCGCAGCTTGTTGGCCGAGAGCCCGCGCAGCGAGAACCGGACCACCTCGAAGAGGTTCATGCGCTGTGCCGCCCGCCGGAGGACCGGACGGCGGCCCGCGCGGCGACCCCGTGCCCGGCGGCGAGGTGACCGGCCGCCACCGCCCGGACCCGGGCGTGCGCGGCGGTCGCGCCGATCGGTGGCCGGTCGATCGGCGACTGCCGGGCGTCGGTGACGATCGCGCCGTCGACCAGGCGGATCAGCCGTTTGGCCCGGGCGCCCACCTCGTCCTCGTGCGTGATGATCACGATGGTCCGGCCGGCCGTGCTCAGGTCGTCGAAGACCTGCAGCACGTCGTCGGTGGAGCGGCTGTCGAGGTTGCCGGTGGGCTCGTCGGCGAGCAGCAGGGCCGGCTCGGTGACCAGCGCCCGGGCCACCGCGACACGCTGCTGCTGGCCGCCGGAGAGCTGGTTGGGCTCGTGGTCGGCGCGGTCCGCGAGGCCGACGACGTCCAGGGCCGCCATCGCGCGGCGGCGGCGTTCCCGGGGCCCCACCCCGGCGTACGCCAGGGGCAGCTCCACGTTGGCCACCGCGCTGGTCCGCGGGATGAGGTTGAACGCCTGGAAGATGAAGCCGATCAGCCGGTTCCGGGCCAGCGCCAGCTGGCCGTCGGAGAGGCCGCCGACGTCCACGCCGTCCAGCAGGTACCTGCCGTGCGTGGGCACGTCGAGGGCGCCCAGGATGTTCATCAGGGTCGACTTGCCGGAGCCGGACGACCCCATGATCGCCACGTAGTCGCCGCGGTGCACGGTCATCGAGACGCCGCGCAGCGCGTGCACGGTGGCCTCCCCGGTGCCGTAGATCTTCTTCAGGTCGCGGACCTCCAGGACCGGCCGGGTCATCGTCCGCCCCCGCCCGGCGCGCCGCCGCCGAAGTTGCCGCCGCCGCCGAAGTTGCCGCCGAAGCCACCGCCCGGCTGGGTGCCGGAGCCGCTGGTGGTCGAGGTGGTCTTAACCACCACCTGCTCCCCCGCGGCGAGCCCGGAGGTGATCTCGGTCGCCGAGTCGCCCTGCAGGCCGATCCGCACCGGGCGGGTCTCCTGCGTGCCGTTGCTGACCACGGTGACGGTGTGCCGGTCACCGGCCGTGGTGATCGCCGCGGCGTTCACCATGACCACGTTCTGCTTGGAGCCGGTGGTGACCGCCACCGACACGGTCTGTCCCACCTTCACCCCGGCCGGCACCCGGTCCAGGGTCAGCGTGACGCCGTAGGTGACCACGTTGTTCGAGGTGGAGCCGGACGGGTCGATCGCAGTGACCGTGGCGCTCTGCGTGGTGCCGCTGAGCGCGTTCCAGGTGACCGTGGCGACCTGCTTCTCCTTCAGCTTGGTCGCGTCCGCCTCGGCGAAGCCGGCGCTGACCTGCATCCTGGTGAGATCGGCGAGCTCGATGAAACCGCTGGCGGCCGAGGACGACGACGAGGAGGAGCCGGCGCCGCCGCTGCCCGGCGAGCCACCGCCGCCGGAGGACGAGCCGGATGAACCGGACGAGCCGGCGCCGGACGCCGAGCTGCCGATCGTGCCGCTGATCGCGGTCACCGTGCCGGCCATCGGCGCCCTGAGCACGGTGCCGTCCACCGCGGCCCGCGCGTCGTCGACCGCCAGCTCGGCCTCCTCCACCATGTTCTGCGCGTCGGAGGTGTCCGAGCCGGCGTCCTGGGCGCGGTCCAGGGCGTCGTTGGCGGCGTCCAGGTCGGCCTCGGCGGCGGCCAGGTCGCGCTGCGCCGCCGCGGGGTCCACCGTGGCCAGCACCTGGCCCTTCTTCACCTTGTCGCCGACCTTGACGCTGATCGCGGTGACCGTGCCGCCGGTCTGGAAACTGGCGCTGGCGGTGCTGGCGCTCTCCACGGCGCCGTCCGCGGTCACGGTCTTGGTGACCGTGCCCTGCTGGACGGTGACCGTGCGCTGGGCGGCCGTGGCGGGCGTGCCCGCGTCGCCGGCGCCGGCGAACATCTCGTACACCGTGCCGGCGCCGGCCACCAGCACGACGCCGATGACGGTGTTGACCACCAGGGACGGGTGGCGGCTCAGAACCCGAATCTTCATCTAGTGTTCCGCCGCGGCAGGAGCAGAGCGTGCCTTCATGCCGCCCACTCTCGGGGCACGGCCTGGGAGGAGATTCGGCGCCACCTGGGAGCCAGCTCAGAATCTCACGGGGAGTCACCGACGGACGGGAACAGCACCCGGAAGGTGGCCCCGCCACCGGCGGTCTCGTGCAGTTCCACCCAGCCGCCGTGCCCGTGCACGATGGCCGCCACGATCGCCAGCCCCAGCCCGGATCCCCCGCCGCGCGCCCGGGTACGGCTGGAATCCGCCCGGTACAGCCGCTCGAAGATGCGCGGCGCGTGCGCCGGCGGGACGCCCGGGCCGTCGTCCGCGACCTCCAGCACCGCCACCGGCATTCCGTCACTGACCGTGACCGCTCCGGAGCGGGTCGCGGCGTCCCCGGCCCCCGCCACCGCCCGCCCGACCCGCACCGTGACCCGGGTGCCGGCCGGCGTGTGGTTCAGCGCGTTCGCGACCAGGTTGATGGCCACCTGGCGCAGGCCGTGGTCGTCACCGAGGACGGTGGCCGGCTCGAAGGTGTCCTCGTCGTCGCTGAGTCCGCAGAGCAGCACCGTACGGCCCGGGGCGCGGGCGTGCGCGTCCCGGATGGTGTCCGCGGCGATCTCCAGCAGGTCGACCGGCCGCAGGTCCAGGGTGCGCTGCCGGTCCAGCCGGGCGAGCATGAGCAGGTCCTCGACCAGCACGCCCATCCGGGCGGCCTCGGCCTCGATCCGGCTCATCGTCTCGTCCAGCACCGGGCCGGCCGGGGCGCCGCCGCGCCGGTACAGCTCGGCGAACCCGCGGATCGAGGTGAGCGGGGTGCGCAGCTCGTGCGAGGCGTCCGCGACGAACTGGCGCAGCCGCTGCTCGGAGGCGGTCCGGGCGCCGACCTCGGCCTCGATCCGGGTGAGCATCGAGTTGAGCGCCAGCCCGAGCCGGCCGGGTTCGGTGTGCGGGTCGGCGCCGGGCACCCGCGGGGAGAGGTCGCCGCCGGAGATCTCCGCGGCCGCCGCCTCCATCTCGGTGAGCGGGCGCAGACCCAGCCGGACCACGTACGCCGCGCCCAGCCCGAGCAGGGCCAGGATGAGCAGCATCACCCCGCCGTCGATGAGCATCAGCTGGTCGGCGGTCTGCTGCACCTCGACCAGCGAGGTGCCGAACAGGGCGTATCCGCCGGTGGCGCCGACCGGCAGCGCGACCACCCGCCAGTCGGTGCCGTCCGGGCTGGACACGGTGTACGGCTTGCGGTCCGCCGCCCGCGAGGCCAGCCGGCTGAACGACGGGACGGGCGGCCGGCTCGCGTCGGCCGGGTAGCTGCGCTCGGTGTCCAGCCTGCCGTCCGGGCCGTAGAGGTACACCACCTGTTCCGGGCCGACCCGGAAGAGCCGGGTACGCGGCGGGAGGTTGTCGTTCGGCTGCTGGTCGGCGAACTCCAGCGGGCGGACCATGCCGGTCAGCTGCTGGTCGATCCGGCCCTGCAGGTAGGAGCGGATCAGCAGGACGCCGGCCAGGTTCGCGGCGATCAGCGCGACCGCGGCGAGCGCGCCGACCACCAGGACCAGACGGGACCGTAGTGTCCAGTGGCGCGGGATCACTCGTCTCCGCCGCGGGGCAGGCGCAGGGCGTACCCCACCCCCCGGACGGTGTGGATCAGCGGCGGGTCGGTCCGGTCGATCTTGCGGCGCAGGTAGTAGACGTAGGACTCGACGATGCGGCCGTCGCCACCGAAGTCGTACTTCCACACCCGGTCCAGGATCTGTGCCTTGCTGACCACCCGGCCGGCATTGATCATCAGGTAGCGCAGCAGGTTGAACTCGGTCGGCGACAGCTCGATCGGGCGGCCCGCCCGGCGTACCTCGTGGGCGTCGGGGTCGAGCTCCAGGTCGGCGTACCGGAGCACCGCGGTGTCCGGTCCCGGGTCCTCCGGCTGGCTGCGCCGCAGGATGGCGCGGATCCGTAGCACGACCTCCTCCAGACTGAACGGCTTGGTGACGTAGTCGTCGGCGCCGGTCGAGAGCCCGAGGATGCGGTCCTCGACCGCGTCACGCGCGGTGAGGAACAGCACCGGGGTCCGGGATCCCGCGGCGCGCAGCCGCCGGGCCACCTCGAACCCGTCCACGTCCGGCAGCATCACGTCGAGCACGATCAGGTCGGGCTCGAACTCGCTGGCCGCCACCAGCGCCGCGTGCCCGGTCCCGGCCACCCGCACATCGAAGGCGACCAGCCGCAACGTGGCGCTGAGCAGCGCGGAGATGTTGGGCTCGTCATCGACGACGAGGACACGGGTGTGCCGCGCCGGGGCGTCGCCGGCGGTCATGGGGTAGCGGGTTCCGGAAAGCACCGCACAGAACTATCAACGGTTTCTTTGATTCAGCTATGAGCCGGGCAGGAGCCAGCTGTACTACCAGGAACGGGACACCACATCACCCTCCGTGAGCCCAGAGACGATCTCGGTGTACCGGTCACCCCGGAGGCCGATCCGTACCCGCAGCTCGGCGCCGTCCCTGCGCACCGTGCCGGTCGACCCGGTCACGTCGTGCACCGCGGTGCTCGGCACCCGCGGCACGTCCGGCTTGCTGCCGGTGGTGACCCGCACCCGGGCGCTCTGCCCGACCAGCACGTCCTCCGGAGCGTCGACGAAGGACAGCACCACCCCGAAGCGGGTCAGCGTCCCGTCGCTGGCGCCGACCGGATCGACCACCACCACGGTGGCCTCGAACGTCTCGCCCGGCCGGTCGGCCAGCGTGATGACCGCCTTCTGCCTGACCGCCAGGTGGTCCGCGTCGGCCTCCGGGAAGTCCGCGCTGATCTGCATGTCGTAGATGTCGGCCAGGGTGATGAACGCCGACCCGGAGCTGACCCGGGTGCCCACCTTGCCACCGACCGACAGGACCCGGCCGGCGATCGGGGCGGTGATGGTGGCGCCGGCCAGGGCCTCCTCGGCCTGCTCCAGGGTCACCTCGGCCTGGTTGACCCGCCGCTGGGCGGTGAGGACGGCGTCACCGCCGCTGCCCTGGCCGCCCTGCTGGCCGCTGCCGGAGCTGCCCGAGCCGGCGCAGGCGCTCGACCCGCCACCGGCGCCCCGGGAGCCGGTGGCGGTCGCGGTGGGCCGGGCCGTCGCGGTGGGCCGGGCCGTCGCGGTGGGCCGGACGGTCCCGGTGGGCCGGGCGGTCCCGGTGGGCCGGACGGTCCCGGTGGGCCGGACGGTCCCGGTGACCGTCGGGCGGGGCGAGGCCGATGCGGAAACCGACGGGGAGGCCGACGCCGCGACGCCCGGCGACCGGTACGCCGCCGCGACATCGCACGAGCCGGCGCTCGTGCCGGCGGCCCTCGCGTCGGCGAGCGCGTCCTCGGCGTCGTCCAGCGCGGCCTGTGCCTCGTCGACCGCGTCCCGCGCATCGGCGTCGTCCACCTTCGCGAGCACGTCGCCGGCGGCGACCGTGGTGCCGGCCCGCACCGAGACGCTCGCCACCGTGCCGTCCACCGCGAAGGACAGGGCGCGCGTCTGCGCCGCCGTCAGCGTCCCGGTGGTGGCCACCTCGGTGGTCACCGCGCCCCGGTCCACGGTGGCCGTCTCGGCGGCCTTCGGCTCCTGCGCGGCGCCGGCCGTCAGCGCATGCGCCACACCGTAAGCGAGCAGCAGGAGCACGGCGACCGTCACGCCGAGCCAGATCAGACGCCGGCGACCGGCCAGTGCAACACCCATGGCCGAGGAGTCTGGCGAGCGGTCCTCGCGGCCGCCTCGGTCCTGCCTCGGAGTTGCCTCGGAGCCGCCGGGCCTGATCAAAGGCAATTCCTGGCGTCATCCGATCCGCTCAAAGGCAATTCCTAGCGTCATCCGATCTGCCGCACAGGAAGGCCGGGTTCGCTGTGCCGACGTGCCCGCCCGGTGACCGAGGAGGCGGCATCGTGTCGATGAGGAGACGCTTGTGCCGGTAGTCAAGTCGAAGATGGCCCGCCGGGTCGCGGCCTGCGCGGCGGTGGCGTTCGTCTCGGCCGCCTTCACCGCGGCGTGCGGCGGCAAGGACGGCGACGGCAGCTCGGCGAACGGCTCGGCCGGGCAGAACGGCGGCAGCTCGGCGTTCGGCGCGTACACCGCATGCCTCGCCGAGAACGGCGTGACCGTCACGATGCCCTCCGGCGGCGCCCGGCCCTCCGGCGCTCCGGGCGGCGCCGGCGCGCGGCCCTCCGGCCAGCCCCGGCCCTCCGGCAGCTTCGGTGGCCGCGGCGGCTTCCCCGGCGGGGGCGGCCTGCAGAAGCCCGCGGACGTGGACGACGCGACCTGGACCAAGGCCCAGCAGGCCTGCGCGTCGGTGCGGCCCAGCTTCGGCGGGCCGGGCGACGGCGGCGGTGGCGACGGCGCGAACGCGGCGTACCTGAACTGTCTCAAGGACAACGGCGTCGCCGACCCCGGCAAGCTCGACGCGTCCGACGCCACCGCCAAGGCCGTCGAGACCTGCAGGGTGCTGCAGCCCAGCGCGGCCGCCGGCTCCTGAGACCGACCACCGTGCCGGCGTCGTCGGCCCCCTCGTGACGGCGCCGGCACGGTCACTCCCGGGCGGTCACGACAGGCGGGTGACGCCCTTGCCGGTCCGGGGCCGGTGGCCGGTGATGCATCCGCTGACGTATCCGTGGGCGCGGCGGTGGCCCTCGGTCGCCCGAGCGGCTTCGGCCCACGGGACCAGGTGGAGATCCCGGTCGCCGATCGGCAGCTGCGCGGTGGGGCCTCCACGGGTTCCGGATCGGCCAGCGCCGGCCGCCCGGAATGCGGATACGGCCGGCGGGGCCGGTGATCGCCCTGGATCACCGGCCCGGCCCGTGCCGCGTCTAGGAGATCGGGCAGGTGTTGCGGTATTCGGAGATCTGCAGGCCGCGCGGGCCCGGGCAGAGGAACTGGTCGTACCGCGTGTCGTTGTCGACGAAACGCTTGAGCCAGGCCACCGCCTGCACCGCGGTCGGCGTGTCCACCGTCTGCGGGAAGAAGTGGCTGGCGCCGGCCAGTTCCAGGTACGCCTTCTCCGCCGACGACGGGATGGTCGTGTAGAACGGGATCGAGTGGGTGGCCACCGGCGCGATGGCGTCCGCCTGCCCGCCCACGATCAGCGTCGGGACCCGCAGCTCGGTCCACAACTTGTCCGTGTTCCACGGCGCGAGCGGCACCGCGGCCTGCAACGACGGCCGGTCACTGGCCGCCTCCAGGCTGCCGCCGCCACCCATCGAGTGACCGGACACGGCGAGCCGGCTGGCGTCGATCCGGCTCCGCACCGAGCTCGACCTGGTCAGGTAGTCCAGCGCGGCCAGCAGCTGCTGCCCGCGCGAGTCCGGCTGGTCCAGCGTGGTCAGGGTCTCGATGCCGATCACCACGAAGCCGTGCGAGGCCAGGCGGGGTCCCAGCCAGGAGATGCTCGACCAGTACGCGGTGAAGCCGGGCGAGATGGCGATCGCGCCGAAGGTGCCGTCGGCGGTGGTGGTGGGGTAGTAGATGGTGCCGCCGCCGAAGCCGGACACGCTCAGCCGGGAGACCGAGGTGGTGGAGACCGCGTACGGGCCGCGGCTCGCCTGCAGAGCGGCCAGGGTCGGCGCCGGGCCACGCTCGTACGGGTTGTCGGCGGCCTGCGCGGCGGTGGCGCCGAGCGGCACGGTGAGCGCGAGGGCGGCGGCCGTGGTCAGCAGGAACCGGCGTACCCGTGAGGTTGATCGGTGCACGTCGAACACTCCTTCACCTGGGGGAACGGATCGACGAGCGCCAGTCTGCGCAGCCACCGCGGGGCGACGCATCGGCGAAATCACCGGCCTCATGTCATCAGCCCGCAACATCCTGGAAATTTCACTCCCTGCACGACATCGACGCGCTCCTTTCGATCCCGGGCCCGGCGAGCGAGACTCTCGGCATGTTTCATGCACCTTTAGTGCAAGAAATTGACCGGCTGCTGGCCGCGGCCGCCGCCGGCCGGGGCGGCGCGCTGCTGCTCTGCGGCGGCCCCGGATCGGGCCGCAGCACGCTGCTGCGCACGGCCGTCTCGCACGCCACCGGCTGGACGGTCCGCACCGCTGCTGGGCACGCCGCCGAGCGCACGCTGCCGCTGGCCGCGCTGCACCGCCTCGCCGGCGCCCACCCGCCGGCCGGTGACCTGGTCACCACCGGCGAGTCCCTCCTGCACCACTGGCGTACGACCGCGGCGCACCACCCGCTGCTCTGCGTCCTCGACGACGCGCACCTGCTCGACGAACCGTCCCTGCGGGCCGTCGCCTACGCCGCCCGGCGCCTCGACGACGGCGACCGGATCGCCGTGCTCGCCGCCGGCGCCCCCAGCCTCGCCGGATGCGGCCTGCCGGCCCGGCGCCTGCGGCCACTGCCCGCCGACTCGTGCCGCGCCCTGCTCAGCACGCTGGTCCCGGACCTCACCGAGGACGTGGCCGGCGCCCTGACCGAACTCTCCGGCGGCAACCCGGCCGCCCTCACCGACCTGGCCGCCGCCCTGTCACCCCCGCAGCGCCGCGGCTACGCCCCGCTGCCGGACACGCTGCCCCCGGACAGCGCGCTGCGCCTGCGCCTGCGCGCCGAGATCGCCGCGCTTCCCCCGGTCACCCGGCACCTGCTGCTGCTCGCCGCCGCCGACCCGCCGGCCCCGCTGACCGATCTGCTCGCCGCGGCCGGGCCACCCGGGCCGCCGATCGACCGGCTTCCGGGCACCGAAGCACCCACGCCGTTGACCGGGCCGCTCCCCGCCCTCGAACCGTTGACCGGGCCGCTGACCGCCCTCGAAGCACCCACACCATGGACCGGGTCGCGGCCCGGCGCCGATCGGCCCACGCCGTTGACCGGGCCGCTCGACGCCACCACCACCTCCTGCGGCGACGACGCGTGGCTCGGCCGGGAGCGCGCGGACGGCGGGCTCGCCTGGTTCGGCCCGGCCGAACGAGCCGGCCTGGTCACCATCGACGGCGCCACGGTCCGTTTCGGATCCACGATCGCGCGCACGGTCGCGTACCGGGAGATGTCGGCGACCGCGCGGCGGGCCGCGCACCTGGCTCTCGCCCGGGTCGCCGCGGCCCGCGGCCGCCACCTGCCCGCCCTGCTGCACCGTGCGGCGGCGACGACCACCGCGGACCCCGCGCTCGCCGCGGCACTCACCGAAGCCGCCGCGGCCGCCGGGCCGTTCGACGCGGCAGAGGCTTTCCGGTACGCCGCGGAACTCACCCTCGACCCCGCCACGCGCGCTGCCGCGCTGCTCGACGCGGCCCGCTGCGCCTGGCTGGCCGGCCACCCGCACCGGGCCGGGCTGCTGCTGCGCCGAGCGGAACAGTCGGCGGGCGCCGCACCGCCGCCTCCGGCGCTCGCCGGGCGGCCCGGGGCTGCCACCGCGCCGGAGCCGGCCGCGGGACGCGCAGCCGCCGGGGCGGGGTGGGGACGGCGCGAGGCGGCGCGGACGCGGTTGCGGGCCCGGGGTGTGGCCGCCGAGATGCGACCGGACGAGCCGGCCGCGCGGGAGATCCTGATGGACGTGGCCGCGGAGTTCGCCGACGTCGACCCGGTCGTGGCGCTGGACGCGCTGTCGCTCGCCGGGGAGGCCGCGAGCCTGGCCGGACAGCAGGAACGGTTCGCGGCACTGGCCCGGCGCCTGGCGGCCGGGCGGCGCGGGGACGAGCCGCCCGCGATGACCATGGCATATCACCACGTCGCCGGGCTGGCCGCGATCGCCGAGGCGGACGAGCCGACAGCGTTCGCCCGGTTACGGCAGGAGCTCGACCTGGCCGGGCGGGTCGCCGAGCCGCTGCCACTGATCCGGGCGGCGACCGCGGCGATCGTGGTCGGGGACGCCCGCCGGGCTACCGTCGCCGCCGGCCGGGCAGCGCAGCTGGCCGGGGCGGAGGGCGCGCACAGTCTGGTGCCGCGTGCCCTGGAACTGGCCGTCCTCGCCGGGATGGCGGCCGGGGACTACGAAGCGGCGACGGACGCGGCCCTCGACGGGGTGGCGGTGGCCCGCGGCACCGGGCAGCACGCCCTGGCCGGCACCCATCTGGGGCTGCTCGCGGTGCTGGCCGCGCTGGTCGGCGACCGGGACACCGGGCAGAGCCGGATCCGGGCGGCGACCGGCACCGAACAGGCACGACCGCTGTGCGGGTGGGCGCTCGCCCTGCTCGACCTGGTCGACGGGCGGCAACGGGCGGCGGCGGAACGGCTGGGCACGGTGGTCGCCGGGCCGCCCGGACGAGGATCCGTGCTGCTGCGGGTCGCGGTGGTGCCGCACCTGCTGGAGGCGGCCGGACCGGAGCCGGCGCTGAATCCGGTGGCCGCGGCGTTCGACGAGTGGGCCGGGCGGACCGGACAGACCGGGTGGCTCGCGCTGCGCGACCGGTGCCGGGCGCTGCGGACCCGCGACGGGGAGGCCGCCGAAGCGCACTTCCACGCCGCGTTACGGCGCGTCGGGGAGGGCGGGTTCCCCCGGGCGCACACCGAACTGCTGTACGGCCGGCTGCTGCGGCGGCGGCGCCGGCATGTCGAGGCGCGGACGCATCTGCGCCGGGCGGCGGAGACGTTCCGGCTGCTCGGGGCGGACCCTTGGGCGGCGCAGAGCGTACGGGAACTGCGTGCCGCCGGGGAACGAACCGCCCCCGAAGCACGCACCTGCGGTCCCCGGCCCGCCGACGGCGGGCTGACCGCCCAGCAGGAGCGGATCGCGACGCTCGTCGCGGCCGGCGCCACCAATCGGGAGGTGGCGCAGGAGCTGCATCTCAGTCCGCGAACCGTGGACCATCACCTGCGCAACGTCTTCGCCCGCCTGGGGGTCAGGTCACGCACCGAGATGGCGCATCTGCTGGCTGAGCGCTGACCCGGCGCGGGATCGGCCGGTGCCGCCCCACTGCTCTGCTCACCGGACGAGCCGGCGCGCCGGTCACCGGGTGAGGTCGAGCGCCGCCCACCGCTCGGACAGCTGCCGGCGGCGGCAGGCGACCAGGTGACCGGCGAGAATCGCCGGGTGGCCGCCACGCACGCAGACGTCCGCACCGGCGGTGAGCACCGCGGCAACCAGCTCCGCGGGCGCCCACTCGTCGGTCAGCACGACGATCCGGCTGGCCCGCGGCAGGACCGCCCGGGCCTGCCGGACGTCCTCCGCGCTCGCGCCGTTGAACAGCACCAGCTCACCGGGCCGGACGTCGGCCAGCTCGGTCAGCGGGCGCATGCTCCAGCCGGAGGGGAGGTGCTGCGGGAGCGCCCCGACCCGGCTCCGCTGACCGAACACGGCGACGACCGGACCGGCGGCGGGTCCCGGGATGCGCGCGGTGGCGGTTCCGGCCTCGCGATTCCGCTCGACGATCATGGTGGTCATCCCCCTCGACTGGGTCCCTGGTGATGTCTTCACCATTCGCCTGCGGCCTTAAGACCCCATGTGCCGTGCCTGTGGGTTCGTTGTCAGCCGGTCAGCCTGTCGTGCAACGCGATCATCCTCACCGTCGTACCGGAGGTGCAGGATGAGCCGCATGATCTGGTTCGTCTACCGGTCGCCGTACCACGGCGTGCTCGGCAAACACGTCCGCGAGCTACCCGACGCGTCGGTGCTCGACTGGTTCCGTCGCGGCTGGGACGAGGCGGCCCCCGACTCGAACGCCTGGCTGCAGGCGGAGCTGGGCGTCGACGTCTACGGCCTGCACACCGTCTTCGACGAGGTGGACAAGCGCTCCCCGCCCAAGCCGGAGAGCATGGCCGAGCTGCGCGAACACCTCAAGAAGCATCTGTACGTGGAAGGGCGGGTGATGGTCGACGACCACAGCGTCCGGGCCCTGACCGATGACGACGAGGTGCCCCTGGCCTACTTCTTCCTCGATCACGCACTCGTCGACGAGCGCCCGGCACGGCTGGCCTACCCCGTCCACGGACGGTGGCCCCTGCCCACGCACACCGGCACCACCGCCGGCCACGACGACCCGGTCACCACGATCGCGATGTCGCAGATCCTCGCCGCCGACTGGGACACGCCGGGCACGGTGATCCGCGTCCCCGGCGTCCGGCTTCCGGAGCTGGCCGGATGGCTGCGTGCCGCGGACACGTGGCCCGAGGAGCTGACCCTGCTGCGCGGCTGCATCGGCCCCGACGACGACCTCGCCGCGGCTCTGGACCGGATGAACCGATGGGGCGCCTGGGACGATGAGGCCCCCGACCTGCGGGGCATGGACGGCCCTCACGAGGATGCGCACGGGGTCGTCCGATCGGTGACGACACGGGGCGCGGGCCGGCAGGTCATTCCCGGTCCGCTCGGCCAACGCCGGCCCGCGCTCAGCCGGGTCGAGGTCACCGAACACCTGGCGCAGGCGGTGCTGCACATGGACGACGACTTCGGTTACCTGCAGCTGTTCCTCTTCGACGACGTGTGGGCATCCGAGCACCGCTACCTGGCAAAATCGCTGCGCCGCTGGTTCGGGAGATCCTGGGACCCGCTGAAGTGACGCTGCCCGACCGCCGGCCGTGGCCCGGTCAGCCACGCGGAACGCTCGGCGTCCGCCGAGTCGTCGCGGCCGATCGGCAAGGTGAAAGGCCGGCCCGGGCGCCGGTCGTCAGGCCGACTCGCGGACCACGACGCGGACCAGGTCGGCGGTGGGCAGCACCGGGGCGGTCCGGCCGCTCACCGCGGCCACCACGGTGGTGGCCAGGTGGGCGGCGAGGGTGCGCTGGTCGGTGGTCACGGTCGTCAGCGACGGTACGGCCAGACGCGCCGCCGGGATGTCGTCGACGCCGATCACCGCGAGGTCGCCCGGCACCGGCCCGAGCCGCCGCGCCCCGGCCAGCACGGCGAGCGCGACCTCGTCGTTGTATGCGCAGATCCCGGTCACGCCGTCGGCGCGCCACCGGCGTACGGCCGCGGCCGCCTGCGCGGCGTCGAGCGCGACGGTGCGCACCACCGGTCGCCGCGGCGCGGCGGACCGCACCCCGGCCAGCCGCGGCTCCGCGAAGATCTGCAGTCGCGGGTCGTCGGGGTAGGCGTATCCGAGGCGGGCGTGGCCCGCGCCGGTCAGATGCTCGGCCTGGCGGCGCCCGATCAGCTGCTGCGGCAGCTCCAGTTCCCGGCCGTGCCGGCCGGCCCGGCCGAGCAGGGCGACGACGAGGGCGACCCCGGCGGCCCGCATCGCCTCGGTCTCGTCGTCGGAGAAGTCGGTGAAGGACAGCACGGCGGCCGGGGTGATGGTCTTCCAGATGTCCGCGATCGGCCGGTCCTGCCGGCTGCCCGGGTGCGCCACGAAGGTGAATCCCTCGCGGGCCAGCGCGGTCGACAGGTTGCCCAGCAGGTTGCCCACCTCGTTGCCGATCGGCCAGTCCGGGAGCAGGCAGAGGACCACCTCGGAACGCCCGGTGCGCAGGGTGCGGGCGGCGGCGGACGGCGCGTAGCCGAGTCCGGCGGCGGCCGCGAGCACCCGGTCGCGGGTGGCCGGCGAGATGCTCTGCCCGGGGGTGGCGTTGAGCACGTAGCTGACGGTGGCGCGGGACACCCCGGCCCGGCGGGCGACGTCGGCGCTGGTGATCCTGCGGGGCTCGGACATGGCGTGACTTTACTACTTACACGTGTCAATACACCGCGCGTGACACTCGGGCCGGCGGCACGGTCACGCCCCCGGACGGCGCTCGGCGGCACGGCCACGCCTCGGACCAGCCACCACCCGGCCGTCGCGACCGGCCGGCCCGGGGCCGCGCACCGTTTTCCGGATGTTACCTGTGTGCAAGGCCACGTCGGGTGAATGGGAGCGTGACTCGGGTGGACAATGGCTGGTCGCTCGCGGGCCGGGCGACATCCGAGCCATCCTGTGACCGGGCGGGCCGGCCCGCCTCAAGCAACCGTCCTGCTTCAGGCGGGCCGCCCGCCCGACGACCCGCCCACCAGCGACCCGCCCACCCGGCAGCGACCCACCCACCAGCGACCCGCCCACCCGGCAGCGACCCACCCACCAGCGACCCGCCCACCCGGCAGCGACACTCCCCCACCAGCGACCCGCCCGGCCGGCAGCGAGCCACCCGTCCTGGCGATCCGCGGGCTCGGCGTTCGGCGGCGACCCACCGATCAGCAGGGGGCGTTCCACGTCGTGATGACCGGGTCCACCTCGTGCTCGAAACCGAGCACCGACACCGTCGCGGTGTCCAGCTTGAGCAGGCCACCGGCGCTCGCCGGCAGGCCGATCCAGCGGGCGCCGGTCACCCGCAGACTGTGGCCGTGCCCGATCAGCGCCACGTCCCCGCCGCTGAGCAGCTCCCGAGCGCGGGCCAGCACCCGGTCCAGCCGCGCGCCGATCGCGGCCGGGGACTCGCCGCCCGGGCAGCCGTCCGCCCACAGCGACCAGTCCGGCCGGTGCGCGCGGATCTGTTTGGTGGTGATCCCCTCGTACTCCCCGTAGTTCCACTCGGCGAGATCCTCGATCACCTCGGTGACCTCCAGACCGGCCAGCTCCGCGGTCCGCAACGCCCGCTTGCGCGGGCTCGACAGGACCGCCGCGAAGGTCCGCCCGCGGAGACGTTCTCCGGCGCGGCGCGCCTGCGCCTCCCCCTCCGCGGTCAATTCCAGATCGGTGTACGACGTGTGCCGCCCGTTCGCGCTCCACTCGGTCTGCCCGTGCCGGACCAACACGATCTCCGCCATGCGACGCCCTTTCGTAGCCGTTCTCAGCCTGTCATCTCCGCCGGTGCACCGCACCCGCGGCGTCCACGTCCCGGGCGCCCCGCGGCGTCGAGGATTAACCGCCGCCCGGCGGGGAATCCGCCGCTGGTGCCGGACCGCAGAGATGACCTACCCGTTCTCACCGATCTGGACTCCGTCGTCGCGATGGTGCGCCAGCATCGCAACGATCTCTACGTCCGCTGGTCCCGGGGGCCCGCCACCGACCTACGGGACTCCGGCACGGGGCGCAGCCGGGACTCGCTCACCGGCATCCCGCTGCCCGGGCTCTCCGCGAACTCCATGGTCGTCGAGCCCTGGTGGGGTGACCGCCCTCTGCGCCTGTGGGTCGCCCGGCGCCTCTACGACTACCTGCACCTGCGCGAACTGCGCGGCCCGGGCGTCCGCCCCTGGCTGCTCACCGGCGTCGAGGCCGGTCGCGGCCCGGACAACGAGCCGCTGGTCCACTGCCGGCAGCCGGTGGCCTGGATCGACGGCAGGGCCCTCGACGACGCTCGGACGCTGGTCGAGTCGCAGAACTCCGCCGAGTGGGGACCGCTGGACCGTCGCGGCTGAGCCGGGCGGTGCCGACCATGACGGTCCGCGCAACGATGTCGCCCACGACCATTTACCCGAAGCGGTGCCGACCATGACGGTCGGCGGCGCGACGTCGCCACGACCATCCACCCCTAGCGGTACCGACCATGACGGTCGGCGGCGCGACGTCGCCACGACCATCCACCCCTAGCGGTACCGACCATGACGGTCGGCGGCGCGACGTCGCCACGACCATCCACCCCTAGCGGCGCCGACCGTGACGGTCCGCGCGAAGCGATGTCGGCCGTGGCGGTCCGGACCGCCCGACGGGCGGCGGCGCGGCGGGCGGAGCCTCCGACGAGCGGCGGATCACTCGCTGGCCGGGCCGATCTCGCCGGGTGTCGGCATCGGGTTGCGGGCCTCGTCACGGGCGGCCAGGCAGGCCATCGCCTCCCGGTACTGCGCGCCGGTGAGCTCGCCGCGCAGCAGCTGGACGACCAGCAGGCCCTCGGTGCTCTCGGCGCGCGGGACCGGCGGCGCCGGCGCGGGCGGGACCTGCGCCGCCCGTGCCGGCGCGGGCGGGACCTGCGCCGCCCGTGCCGGCGCGGGCGGGACCGGCGCGGCCGGGACCTCGATGATCGCGACCGCGGGCAGCAGGACGGTGGAGAGCGGCCCCGGACCCGTCACGAGCCCCGCCGGAGCGGCGTGGCGCCGCGACCAGAACACGAACGCGACAGCGGCGATCACGCCGGCGCTCAGCACGGTCAGCAGCATGGCGATCATCCCCTCAGCGGTCAGGTCCGGTCAGCGATACCCATCAGGCCCTGTGCTTTATACATCACTCAGGCAACTGGTGATCTTGAAGCGCAGAGCGGACAGATCGCTCTGACCAGCGGCTCCACTGAGAGCGGACGGATCACCCCGCACGGTGAAAAGCGGACATGACCGGGCCCACGCCGCCGGGAACCGGCACGGTGGGCGGCTCCCGGGAATCCGCCCACCGCCGCGGCCGCGCGCACCGCGACACGGACACGGACTCCTTGAACGGAGGCGCGCGAAGTCAGCGGCGCACGAGATCAGGAGCGCGCGAGGTCAGGGACCGCGCGAGGTGAGCGGCGCGCGAGGTGAGCGGCGCGCGAGGTGAGCGGCGCGCGAGGTGAGCGGCGCGCGAGGCCAGCAGCGCACGAGATCAGCAGCGCACCAGGTCAGCAGTGCACCAGGTCAGCGGCGCGCGAGGTCAGGGGCGGTAGTCGCGGGGCACCGACATCGGGTGCCGCCGCTCGTCCCGGGCTGCGATCCGTTCCAGCGCCCGCACGTACTGGCGTGCGGAGATCTCGCCGCCGAGGAGCTGGGCGGCGAGCACGCCCTCGAGGCTGGCCGGTGCCGACCGGCTCGCCACCGGAGGGGCGCCGTGCCGGGACCGGGCGGCGCGTCCGGGCCAGGGCCAGAAGGCCAGGCCGAGCGCGACCACCAACGCGAGTAGGGCGACGAGCACAATCATCATCATCGGCACCCCCGTACCTGACGCTCGTACCGGACATCTTCGCCGAGAGTCCCATCGAAGGGCATCGGCAATCTTCTGACAGCAGCGCTTTGACCTGCGGCTTCGTATGATGGAGGGGGTGCGGCGCTATGCCCGTACCGGCAGATGAAGCGAATGCGGCGGTTTCCCGGGGTCTCGGCCCGCGCCGGTTGCACCGGCCGTCCGGCCGCCGGGCGCCGCACCGATCCTGGCCGCGCGCAGGACGGCGGCCGGGTGGGCGTCGTGCCGCGGTGGCACAGCGGCCGGGCGTGCGTGATCAGCACATTCGGACGCGCGGGTGATCGTTTTGGAGGCGGTGGCCGGAGGACCGGACGGTATGGCACAGGCCACAGTGCACAGTCCTGTGCCAGCGGCCGACGGCCCGCGCGGCTGAGGTCCTTCAGATCGTGTGCCGGTGGTCAGTGCGGTGCGATGCTGCCACGAACGACATCCGAAGGGAGGCACGAATGATCGCGCACGAGGGCGACCAGCTCGTCGTCAACGGCAGACATGTCGGTGACGGCGCCAAGGTCGGAACCATCACCAGACTACGCCACCAGGACGGCACGCCACCCTACGAGGTGCGCTGGTCCGACGGCCACACGGGCCTCGTCTTCCCCGGCCCGGAAGCCCAGATCCGCCCCACCACCGTCCACTGACCCACCACCTCTCACCCGAGCCCAGCGCCACAAGCGCTGGGCCGTCCTCCGGAGCGCAACCCGCCCCCGGCGAAGTTTCCGCAACCACCACGCATTGCGCCTGCGAGGGCGCAATGCCGCCGAGCCGAAGGCGAGGCCATAAGCAGAGCCATGAACCTTCTCAGCCGGTGCTCTCCCGCTGCCGGATGCTGACCGTCGGGCCGGAATGCTCCCGCCCGGGCTCACCGCGCACCAGCCCGAGAACGGCCCGCCCCAGCGTCAGCCCGTGCTCGTGCACGTCGGTGCTCAACGCCGACAGCGGCGGCACCGCCAGTTCGCACAGCGGTGAGTCGTCGCAGGCCAGCAGGCTGATCTCGGCGGGCACGGCGACGCCGGAGCGGATCAGTTCCTGTTCGGCGGCCACCGCCATCACGTCGTTGTCGAACACGATCGCGGTGGGCCGCGGGTCGGCGGCCAGCAGCGTGCGCAGTCCCCGCACCCCGCCCTCGGCGCTGTAGTCGCCTTCGACGACGGTCACACGGACACCGTGCCGGGCGGCCGCGGCGCGGAACGCGGCGGTCCGTTCGGTGGTGTGCACCAGCTCGGCCGGCCCGCTGACGCGGCCGACGACCCGGTGGCCGAGGCCGCTGAGCGTCTCGATCGCCGTGGTCATGGCGCCGGCATCGTCGGTGACGACTTTCGCGTACGGCCCGGGGTGCCGCCCGGCCAGCACGACCGGCAGGCCGAGCCCGGCCACGTACGCCGGGCGGACGTCGTCGTGCACCAGGTTGACCACCACGACCGCGGCGACCGTGTGGTCCCGCGCCCACCGCCGGTAGGTGGCCAGCTCGGTCGCCAGGTCCGGCACCACCAGCAGCAGCACCGTCGCGCCGGCCGGGGCGAGCGCCTCCTCCATGCCCGTGATCAGCTCCATGAAGAACGGCTCCACCCCGATCCGGTCGGCGCTGCCGGTCAGCACCAGCCCGATCAGCCCGCCGGCCACCGCGATCAGGCCCCGGCCGGGGCGGCGAGCGCGTTCGCCGAGCGCAGCACCGCGGGACTTCGGAACGCCTGCGGGTCCGCCCAGGCGGTGCGCACGTGGAAGGTGTGGCTCTCGCCCGCCAGCAGATCGACGAGCATGTCGTCCACGACGGCATCCGGGTCGATCTTGTCGACGAGCAGGGCGACGTCCCGGGCGAACGAGGTGGCGGTCACGGTGATGGAGTATCCGCCCTCGGCGGGGCGGATGTCGGCGGACAGCGCCGCCGGATCGTACGCGAGGTCGAAGTCCTCGGCGAACAGGTGCGTGGCGCGCAGCGCGTCCATGTCGGCGACCAGCACCTCGCGGGCCGGGTCGGCGGCGGTGACCAGGTCCGGGGCGGGTCGCAGCACGGACACCGCCCGGGGCGCGACGACGAGCGCGGCGTCGGCGCCGGCGGACGGCGTCCCGTCGAACGCCACCCGGCGCAGCCGGACCGTGCCCCGCCAGGGCTGGTCGGTGTCGTTGACCGCGACCAGCACCGGACGGCCGTCCTCGACGCGGAAGGCGAGCAGGCGCGGCGCGTAGCCGCGACGCAGCGCGTACCAGGCCGGTTTGCGCCGGCCGGCGCCGTCCACCACGGCCCAGGAGGTGACCGGCCAGCAGTCGTTGAGCTGCCAGAGGACGCTGCCCGTGGTGCGCGGCGCGTGGCCGCGCAGGTGCGCGACCGCGTACGCCGTGGCCCGCGCCTGGGTGAGCTGCGTCGCCCAGTGCCATTCCGCGAAGTCGGCCGGCACCCGCATGTGGCGGGCGATCCCGCGGTCGAGTTTGCCGTTGCCGTCCTCGGCCTTCTGGTGCGCCAGGAACGCCGGCGATTCCCGGTCGAAATCCTCGGCGGCGAGCGACTCCCGCAGCGTCGACCAGGTGGGCGGCGCCTGCCAGCCGAACTCGGAGCAGAAGCGGGGCAGGAAGTTGGCGTGGTACGTGTAGTCCTGCCGGTTCCACGCCTCCCACTCGTGCCGGGTGCCGTACCGGTCGTCGTTGGGGTGCACCGCCTCGGGGTCGTGGCCCGGGCTGGACGGGCTGCCCGGGTGGTACGGCCGGGTCGGGTCGAGTGCGGCCAGCAGCGCCGGGAAGTCCTCGTAGTAGTAGCGCGCGCCCCAGCTCATCCCGCCGAGCGCGGCCTTCCAGTCCCAGTCCTCGTGGCCCCAGATGTTCTCGTTGCCGCCGTTCCAGAGCGCGAGCGACGGGTGCGGGGCGAGCCGGGCGATGTTCTGCCGGGCCTCGGCGAGGATCTCCGAGCGGATCGGCTCCTCCTCCGCGTACGCCGCGCAGGCCAGCGGGAAGTCCTGCCAGACCAGGACGCCGAGCTCGTCGCAGAGGTCGTAGAAGTCGTCGCTCTCGTAGATGCCGCCGCCCCAGACGCGCAGCAGGTTGGCGTTGGCGTCGACGGCGCGCCCGATGGCGGCCGCGTAGACGTCCCGGGTCAGACGGGTGAGCAGGTGGTCCTCGGGGATCCAGTTGAGCCCCCGTACGAAGATCGGCTTGCCGTTGACCACCAGCGTGAACGCGCTGCCGATCTCGTCCGGCGTCTCGTCCAGGGTGATCGTCCGGAAGCCGACCCGGGCGTGGTGGGCGTCCAGCTCGCCGGTGTCGTCGCGCAGCAGCACGTCCACGCGGGCCAGCGGCTGGTCGCCGTGCCCGACGGGCCACCAGACCGGGGCGTCCGGCACCGCGATCTCGGTCATCCCGGAGGTCTCGCCGGCGCGCAGCGGGATCTGGCCGACGTGGTCGCCGACGCGCACCTCGGCGACCAGCGGACCGTCCACGCCGAGCCCGGATCGCTCGACGTCGACGTGCACGACCAGCCGGCCGGTGCTGCCGTCGAGGGTGGCCAGCGGCCGTACCGAGGCGAGCCGCGCCACCCGCCAGCGCTCCAGCCGGACCGGCTTCCAGATCCCGGCCGTCTGCAGGTCGGGCCCCCAGTCCCAGCCGAACGAGCAGGCCATCTTGCGGACCGCGTTGAACGGGTGCGGATACGGCCGGGGGCGCTCCCCGAGCACTTTCTGCACCTGCTCGGCGTACTCCAGCGCGGAGTCGAAGCGCACCGACAGCGGGACCGCCGCGCCGCGCAGCCGGTCACGCACGTCGAACCGGTAGCCGCGGTGCATGTTCGCGGTGCGGCCCAGCTCCGCCCCGTCGAGGGTGATGGTGGCGACCGTGTCCAGGCCGTCGAAGACCAGGTCCACCCGCTCGCCGGGGGCGGCCGGCGCCGCTTGCAGGGCGGTCTCGTAGAGCCAGGACGAGCGGTGGAACCAGACCAGGGCCGCCTCGTTCTCGCCGAGGTACGGATCGGGGATCAGCTCGGCGGCGAGCAGGTCGGTGTGCACCGTGCCGGGCACGGTGGCCGGGACCGGCACGGCGGCGATCCCGTCCGGCACCGGCCCACCCGCGGCACGCACGGTCCAGCCCGAGTGGAGCTCGGTTCTGATCATCGAAGATGACTCCTGTCGTAGTGCCGCCGCGGGCGGCGCGACTAACATTCTTAAGCAACTGAACGAAGGCCGTCAACGCTGGTAGGGAGTCACTCATGGGGCCGGAACTGGTACACCTGAGCGCCGCCGGGGTGAGTCTGGTGCTCGACTGCCGGGGCCCCGGCCTGCCCACCGTCGCACACTGGGGCACCGCCCTGGACGAGCCCGGCGCCGACCTGCTCCGGGCCACCGCCGCGCAGCCGATCGGCTTCTCGGTGGACGGCGCGGTGCGGGTGTCGCCGCTGCCCGAGCAGTCCGCCGGCTGGCTGGGCGCCCCGGGCCTGGCCGGCCACCGGGACGGGCGCGCGTGGGCGACGGCGTTCGCGCTCACCGGGATCGAGCGCGACGCCGGCGGCGTACGCATCAGCGCCACCGACCCCGCCGCCGGCCTGGACCTGGGCATCGACCTGGAACTGCACTCCAGCGGGGTGCTGCGCGGACGCGCCGCCCTGACCAGCACCGCGCCGGGCACCTACTGGCTGGAGCACCTCACGCTGTTCCTGCCGGTCCCCGAGCACACCACCGAACTGCTCGACTTCACCGGACATCACCTGCGCGAGCGGCAGCCGCAGCGGACCGCCTTCACGCACGGGCTGCGGGTGCGGGAGAACCGTACCGGCCGCACCGGCTACGACTCGGCCTACCTGCTCTGCGCCGGGACCGCCGGGTTCGGCAACCGCCACGGCGAGGTCTGGGCGGTGCACACCGCGTTCTCCGGCGGCGCCCGCTCGGTCGCCGAGCGCACCTATCACGGCTGGTCCGCGCTGGGCGGCGGCGAGCTGCTGCTGCCCGGCGAGGTGGGGCTGGGCCAGGGCGAGACCTATCGCACCCCGTGGACGTACGCCGTGCACAGCACGACCGGGCTCGACGGCGTCTCGTCCCGTTTCCACCAGTACCTCCGCAGCCGGCCGCACCACCCGACGACGCCGCGCCCGGTGGTGGTGAACACCTGGGAAGCGGTCTACTTCGACCACGATCTTGCCCGCTTGACCGAGCTGGCGAAGGCGGCCGCCGCCATCGGCGCGGAACGTTTCGTGCTGGACGACGGCTGGTTCGGCTCCCGCCGCGACGACACGTCCGGCCTGGGCGACTGGTTCGTCTCGCCGCAGGTGTGGCCGGACGGGCTGGGTCCGCTGGTGCGCGTGGTCCGCGAGCTGGGCATGGAGTTCGGCCTGTGGGTCGAGCCCGAGATGATCAATCCGGACTCCGAGCTGGCCCGCGCGCACCCCGACTGGATCATGGCGACCGGTGACCGGCTCCCCCGCCCGGCCCGCCACCAGCAGGTGCTCGACCTGGCCCGGCCGGACGCCTACGCGTACCTGCTGGAGCGGCTGGACGCGCTGCTCACCGAGTACGACATCGCCTACCTCAAGTGGGATCACAACCGGGACCTGGTGGAGGCCGGTCACCCCGGCACCGGCCGCGCCGGCGTGCACGACCAGACCCACGCGGTCTACCGGCTCCTCGACGAGCTGCGCGCCCGGCACCCCGGCGTGGAGATCGAGTCCTGCTCCTCCGGCGGCGGCCGGGTGGACCTGGAGATCCTGGAGCGCACCGACCGGGTGTGGGCCTCCGACTGCATCGACGCCCACGAGCGGGTCGCCATCCAGCGCTGGACCAGCCTGCTGATCCCCCTGGAGCTGATCGGCTCGCACATCGGCGCGCCGCTGTGCCACACCACCCACCGGGAGCTGCCGCTGAGCATGCGCGCCGGCACGGCGATCTTCGGCCACCTCGGCATCGAGTGGGACCTGACCGGCGCGTCCGCCGAGGAGCTCGCCGAGCTGGGCCGCTGGGTGGCGCTCTACAAGCAGCTGCGCCCGCTGCTGCACACCGGGACGCTGGTGCACGCCGACGTGGCCGATCCGGCGTACCGGGTGACCGGGGTGGTCGCCGCGGACCGCTCCGCGGCCGTGTACGCCGTGATCGCGACGGCCACCAGCGCGTCGTACCCGCCCGGCACGGTCGGGCTGCCCGGCCTCGACCCGGCCCGCACCTACCACGTGCGGCCGCAGCCCCCGGGTGACGTTGCCGACGGTAACGCCGCAGCGTGGGGCGCTGCGTTACCCTGGTGCACGCCCCAGGGGGTACGCCTGAACGGCCGCACGCTCGGCACCGTCGGACTCCGGCTCCCGGTGCTCTATCCGGACCGCGTCCTTCTCGTGCGCGTCTCGTCTGTGGAGGAAGCGTGAGAGAAGCGGTCGGCGCCGGCGCGCCGGCAGGCCGACCGGGCCGGGGCCGCCGCCCCGGCGCCCGGGAGAGCATCCTCGACGCCATTCGCGCCGCCGAGCCGCTGAGCCGTGTCGAGCTGGCCCGGATGACCGGGCTGACCGAGGCCGCGGTCTCGATGACGGTGCGCCGGCTGCTGGAGGAGGGCCTGGTCGTGGAGACCGGCCGCACCCCGACCGGCGGCAAGCCGCGCACCCTGTTGCGACTCGACCCGGCCGCGCGCCTCGCCGTCGGGGTGCACCTGGACGAGGACGCCACGACGTACGTGCTGACCGGCCAGACCGGAGGGGTCATCTCCCGGCTGGCCCGGCCCGCCCCGCTCGGCGACGACCCGGCGGTGCTGGGCGCGCTGTCCGCCGACATCGACGTGCTGCTGGCCGGCTCCGGCGTCGACCCGGCCCGCTGCCTGGGCGTCGGCATCGTCTGGCCGGGCCCGCACAGCGGCGGCACGCCCACCGAGGACGCCCTGCCGCACCTGCGCGGCTGGCACGGCGGTGAGCTGGGCCGCCGGCTGTCCGAGACGACCGGCTGGCCGGTGCTCGTGGAGAACGACGCGACCGCGGCGGCGGTCGGCGAGTACTGGGTGGCCCGGGTCGGCCCGGACCGGGCGTTCGCGGCGCTGTACATGGGCGGCGGGATCGGCGCCGGGATCGTCGTCGAGGGGCGCGCGATGCGCGGCGGTCACGCCAGCGCCGGCGAGTTCGGGCACTTCTGCCTGGACGTCTTCGGCCCGGAGTGCTGGTGCGGCAGTCGCGGTTGCCTGGAGGTGCTGGCCGGTCCGCGTACGGTGGTGAACTCGGCCCGCGCCGACCAGGTCGCGGCCGCCGAGGCCGGTCTCGATCCGGCCCAGCCGATCCGCAGCGTGGCCGCCGAGTTCGGGGCGGTCGCCCGGGCCGCCCGGGCCGGCGCCCCGCACTGCCGGGCCCTGCTGGAGTCCTCCGCGCGCTACGTCGCCGCCGCCGCCGAGTCGCTGGTCAACCTCCTCGACATCGACCTGGTGGTGCTCACCGGCCCGGGGTTCGCGGCGGCGTCGGCGATCTACGGCCCGGCCATCATGCGGCGCCTGGCCCCGGCCGACAGCCGCACCTGGCACCGCGACGTGACGGTCACCGTCTCGCTGGCCGCCGCCACCGCCTCGGCCACCGGCGCCGCGGCCCTGGTGTTGCAGTCGCACCTGCGGGCCTGAGTCCGGCGCGCCCTTCGGTGTCGCCGTCGCACCCGCGGAACTGAGCCGGCGCGCCGGGCCGTCCCGGCCACCGGCGCCGGGTCGCACTCGCGCCACGGCCGCACTCGCGCCGGGTCGCACTCGCGCCACGGCCGCGCTCGCGCCGGGGCCGCACTCGCGCCGCGCTCAGGCCGCCACGGTGTCCACTGCCGCGCTCAGGCCGCCACGGTGTCCACGTGCGCGCCGTGACACTGCACCGCCAGCATCAGGCAGGAGCGCAGCGCCTCGCCGTCCACCCGCACCGTGCACGCGCCGCACGTGCCGTCGGCGCAGCCGTGCTGGACGCCGGTGCGCCCACAGTCCTCCCGCAGCACGGCGACCAGGGTACGGTCCGGCGCGAGGTCCAGCTCCCGGTCGGCGCCGTCGACGCTCAGGCTCACCCACACGCCGTGGCCAACCCCTCCCGGGCCTGCGACAGCGCCCGGCGGACCAGCACCTTCACCGCGCGCCGCGCCCGCCGGTCGTCCGGCGCGGACGGGAACACGGCGTCGGCCTCGGCGGCCGCCTCCGCCGCCGCGGTGATCACCGCGTCCGACAGCACGCTGCCGACCAGCACACTTTCCGCGGCGCGCGCCCGCACCGGGCACGGTCCCGCGTTCACCAGGCCGAGCGCGGCGGCGCTGACCACGCCGCCGGCCGTCGTCACCGCCGTCATCGCGGCCGCCTGCGGGTAGATCGAGGTACGCCGGTCCTCGGCGTACCCGACGCCGGTGCCCGGCGGCAGCACCGGCAGGCACGCCTCGATCAGCAGCTCCTCGGGCCGGCGCGCGGTCGAGAACGGCCCGGTGAAGAACTCCTGGGCCGGCACCGTACGGCGGCCGCGCGGCCCGGTGAGCACGAGCTGCGCGCCCAGCGTGATCGCCACGACCGGCCACTCGGCCGCCGGGTGGGCGTAGGCGAAGCTGCCCAGCATCGTGCCCCGGGCGCGGATCGGCGGGTGCCCGATGTGGCACACGACGATGCGCAGCAACTCGCCGAGCGGGCCGCCGACGGTGTCCGACTCGAACGCGCGGTGCCGCACCAGCGGCCCGACCCGCAACATGCCGCCGGTCTCGACCAGGGTGTCCAGCCCGGCCACCCGGTTGATGTCGACGATCCGGCGCGGAGGCGAGTCCGGCCCGCTCAGGTCGAGGATCAGGCTCTGGCCACCGGCGAGCACCGAGGTGTCGCCGTCCGCGAGCGCGGCCAGCACCTCGTCGACACTCTCGGCGGCGATGTACTCCAGGGCCCCGGCCGTCATCGCCACGCTCCTCCTCACCGGATCAGGCATCGCCACAGCCGCCGGACCGCCCGTGCGGAACCGGCAGGCGGTCACAGTGTCGGACACCGATCGCGGAACGGGAAGAACCGACCCTATCGGATTACGGGTGACGACGGACGTGGTGTGCGACCGGCCGCCCCGGCCGCACACGCCGCCCCTACCGGCCGCGGCCGGTCTTCTCCTGCAACTCGTCGATACGCTGGGACGCCTCGGCCTTGGTCAGGCCGTCCGGGACCTCCTCGTGCGCCTCGGTGGCCAGGGTGTGCAGATACGACTCCTGCGCCCCGGTCGCCGGCTCGCCGCCGGTGGTCCAGTCCTCCGGATCCTTCACCCGGTTGCCGTCCGGCGCGGCGTTCTTCGGGTCAGCCATGATGCCATCCTTCCGATCCGGCTCTTCGAACGCCCGTGCTATTACCCGGCTCGGGCTGGCTCACACCGCCGGGGTCACCCGGGACAGCAGGACGGCGGCCGCGTCGCGGGCCGTACCCGCCGGCCCGGTGCTGCGCTGGATGCCGGCCGTGACCACGGCACCCTCGGCCAGCAGGAACAGCTGCTCGGCCAGCTCGGGCGGGCAGCCGGCCGCGGAGCACCACTCGGCGAGCTGGGCGGCGAAGGCACGCTTGTGCCGGTCGACCTGGGCGGCGACGGCCGGCGAGGTGGCCCCGGCCTCGCCGAAGGCGTTGATCCAGGCGCAGCCGCGGAAATCCGGCTCGGCGAACCACTCACCCAGCCAGTCGAAGACCGCCAGCAGGCGTTCGCGGGGGTCGTCCACCCGCTGCACGTGCTCGGCGAGCCGTTCGCGCCACCACCGGTCCCGGCGCTCCAGGACCGCCTCGACCACGGCGTCCTTGCTGGGATAGAGCGAGTAGAGCCGTTTGAGCGCCACGCCGGACGCGGTCCGCACGTCGTCCATGCCGACCGCGCGGATGCCGCGCGCGTAGATCAGCCGCTCGGCGGCGTCCAGCACCCTCTGCCGAGCCTCGCTGTCCGACCGGGCCCGGTCGGCCGAGCGAGCCCGGGTGGCCGAGGCCGCGCCGCGGGCCGGACCAGCACTGCCCGCCGGACCAGCACTGCCCGGCGGACCAGCACTGCCCGCCGGACCAGCACTGCCCGCCGGACCAGCACTGCCCGGCGGGCCGGGATGGTCGGTCGAGCGGGCCGGGACGGCGGCCGAGGGGTCGTTGTTGACGGGGAGAACCATGGTTCTCTAGCCTACCGGAGAACCACCGTTCTCCCCAGGTCGCGATGGAGGCCGCCATGTCCGCGCTCACCCCCCCGTTCACCGCCGCGTCCGCGGCCGCCAAGGTCCAGGCCGCCGAGGACGCCTGGAACACCCGCGACCCGCAGCGGGTCGCGCTGGCCTACACCGAGGACTCGGTCTGGCGCAACCGCGACGTCTTCGTCACCGGGCGCGCCGCCATCGTCGAGTTCCTCACCGCCAAGTGGGCGCGCGAGCGGGACTACGCGCTGCGCAAGTCGCTGTGGGCGTTCACCGCCGACCGCATCGCGGTCCGCTTCCAGTACGAGTGCCGCGACGCCACCGGCCAGTGGTGGCGCAGCTACGGCAACGAGCTGTGGGAGTTCGACGAGCGCGGCCTGATGCGCCGCCGCGAGGCCAGCATCGACGACGTGCCGATCACCGAGTCGCAGCGGCGCATCCACGGGCCCCGGCCGCACGGTGAGCGGGCGGAGCTGCCGCTGCGCTGAGGCCGCGGTTGCCGTTCGGTTGCATCTGCGGAGCAGCGGCGCTGCTCGGCGCAAGCGGACACCTCCCGTGCCGATGCGACGGCCATGACCGGCTGGAGGCTAGCGAGCTATCTCGCCGTGGCGGTGCTCGCCGCCACGGCGGCGGGGACGACCGCCGGGACGCGGTACGGCGATCCGGTGTACTTCGGCGTCTACCTGACCGTCGTGGTCCTCCTCTGCCGGACCGCGGCGTCCCGGCGCCGCAGCGGGGATCGCCTGCCCTGGCTGTACGTCGCGGTGGGGCAGGTGGCGTGGCTGGCCGGGGACGCGGTCTATCCGATCGCCATGCTGCTGCACCGCACCGACGACGGCACCGCGTCGGCCGTGCTGTGGACCGCCGGCTACCTGGCGTACGGTGCGGCGCTGTTCTCGATGGCGCGGCGTCGCGCGGGCCGATGGCTGCGACCGGCGGTGCTGGACATGCTGACGCTGGCGGTCGCCTGCGCGATCGTGATCTGGGTCGTGTTCATCTCGCCCTACCTGGCGGAGCTGGCCGCTGATCCGCTCGGCGCATACCTGTACGTGATGAGCCCGATGGGCGACATCGGCATCCTCGCCGGGGTCCTGCTGCTGGTGATGTCGCCCGGCCGGCGCACCGGTGCGACCCGGTTGCTGCTGCTCTCCGCCGTGCTGCGGATCGCCTCGGATCTCGGCTCCAGTTTCATCCCGTCGCTCGCGGTGGCCACGGCGGTCGGCGTCGGCTCGATCCTGCTGAGCAACTCGCTGCTGGCCGCGGCCGCCCTGCACGCCAACAGCAGCGAGTTGACGGTGACCGCCCGCCGGGCGCCCACCCTGCACCCGGCCCGCGTCTGGTTCCTCGGGGTCGGCCTGCTGACCGCTCCGGCGATCCTGTTCGCCCGCCGGGAGTACGCCGAGGCCGAGCGGTTCCTGCTGTTCTTCGCCACGGTCGCCACCGCGGCGTTCATCCTGGCCCGGTTCGCCAGCGCGCTGCGCTCCCTGGAGCGCGCCGAACGCACGCTGGAGCACCGCAGCCGGCACGATCCCCTGACCGGGCTGCTGAACCGGGCCGCGCTCGGCCACGAACTGGACCAGTGCCCGCCCGGCTCCACCGTGCTGTACCTGGACCTGGACGGCTTCAAGGCGGTCAACGACAGCGCCGGCCACGTCGCCGGTGACACGATCCTGCAGACGGTCGCGCTCCGCCTGCGGGGCGCGGTCCGCGACTGTGACGTGGTCGCCCGGCTGGGCGGCGACGAGTTCGCCGTGGTGCTGGCCGGCCTCGGCAGCGCCGACGGCGTCCGGGTCGCCGACCGGATCATCGAGGACGTGGCGATGCCGATCGAGCACGAGGGCGCGTGGTACACCGTGGGCGCCAGCATCGGCATCGCCTGCACCGAACGCCCCGACGGGCCATGGCGGCCCGCCGCCCTGCTGCGTGCCGCCGACACCGCGATGTACCAGGCGAAACGGCTGGGCCGCGGGCGATGGGTGCTGTCCGCGCCGACCGCTTGACGCATCCCGCATCGTCGTCGGCGCGTCGGCGTGCGCGACATGGGCCGGTTCGGCGGCCCAGCGCAGGTTGCGGCTCAGCTCGAACACGACCGGGAAGCCGACGCTGCCGGCGACGATGGCTACGCTGCGGCGAACGGCTCTAGCGAACCGTGTAGGTAACGGCGCTACCGCTGGTGGCGGTGATGACGGCGCCGGAGGCGGCGGTCGCCGGGACCTTCAGCGTGATCGTTCCGTGCAGTCTGGTGCCGGCCGGGAAACCGCCGCTCCAGTCGACCTCGGCCATCGGCCCGAAAGACGTGGCCGGCCAGTAGGCGCCGCTCGGACCGGCCGCCACGAAACTGACCGGCCCGGACAGCAGCACGTCACGGCTGCAACCGGCGACCGGGCCGCCGGTGACCTCCACGCTCAGCTGCAGCCGGATGGTCTGACGCGGCGAAACCCTGGCTCCGCTCGACGGCTGCCCGCGGAACGCCCCGCCCACACAGGACCCGGCGGCGGGCGCTGCCTCCGCCACGCCGGGCGCGACCAGCAACCCGGCACCCAGCAGCGCCGACCCCATCAAGATCCGACCGAAACGCATGGCTCCCCCTCATGATCTTTATTCTTCGGAATTCCCGTCGCCGTCGACAACCTGATGATGGCGGCCCGTTATTGCCACGCTTTGACGATTGTGACCGGGTAACCGGATGTACATCAAAGCTCAACCGGGAGCGTTTCCATTTAACATATTCGAGTAGTCAGGATGTCGCGCCGGTCACCATTACACATCTCCTACGATCAATGCCCTGCTCCGACCGCCGAAAAGGCTCCTTCAGTACGGCGGCCGGCCCGGGCAGTTCGACGCGCCGCGATCCAGCTCGTCAGAACCGAAGCTGGGCAGCAGGCGGCAGAGCAGCGGACGGCAACCAGCGTGCCGGCGCGGCCCGCCGAGCGGGCAGCCGGCAAACGTGATCGCCGAATGGGCGAGCCGCGCTTCGACGCCCTACACCTGATCACCAGTCAGCCGTAGGGATCTACGGTGATTTTCACCGCCGCCGGTCGGACTCCGTGCATCGATCCGCCGCGAACGAACTGACGAACCCGTCGCGGAAGGTGGACAGATCGCTGAAGGCGAAGCGAAAAAGGGCCGTGTTCGACGCTGACGCCGCGGCCCTCACCGGTCGTGACGACGACCGGGACGTCCGCGTGGACTCGCCGGACATCGAGTCCGGCGCTGCCGGTGAAGGCCGGATCCTCGATCTCGCCGCCGAACTCGGCTGTGCCGCGGGTGCTCCGGTCACCTCCACGTCAGGCCCGCCCGGCCGCCGGCACCGACTCCGGAGCCGGCCTGTCGGATGACGCCGCGCCTTGGCATGTTTCCGTGATTCGCCGGGCGTGCCGAGCCACCATGCTGATGGCCATCCGGCGCATCACGGGGTGCGGGGATGGGTCCTTCGGAGGAGAGAAAGAATCGTGAACGTTCGTACGCCGATCGTCGTTGCCGCCGTGGCCGCTGCCGCCCTCGCGGGCTGCTCGAGCACCAAGACCACCAGCGGCGCGGCCGCGCCCGCCACGGGCTCCGCCGCGGGAGCGACGACCAGCACCACCGCATCCGGCCCGTCGGCCAGCAGCCCGGCGGCCGGCGGTGCCACCGCGGGATCCTCGGTCGCGCCGACCTCCAGCACCCGGTCCTCGACCGCGAAGCCGGCCGCCGGCGGCAGCTGCACGCCGTCGGAGGCGACGCTGCTCAAGGCGCTGCGCTCGTCCAGCGAGGTCGGTGACGCGCTCGCGCCGACCGACACGCTGACCGACATCACCTGCTACCAGGGATACGCGCTCGCCCAGACCCACCCGAAGGAGGCCGACGACGCCGTGGTGGTCTTCCGCTACACCGACGACGCGTGGCACGCGGTCAGCGGCGGCACCTCTGGCTACTGCGACGGCTTCGTCCCGAAGGCCGTCCGTCCGCACCTCAAGCGCTGCTGACCCCGGGTCAGCCCTCATCCGGTGGCGGGCACCGCCGTGGGCCGGTCACGCTGGCCCACGGCGGCTGCCGGGCCGCTGAGCGTGGCGCACGCCGGCCGTGGCGGCGCCGGCCTCACAGGTCCATGACGTCACAGACTCACGAGGCTCGGTGCGCCGCACACCTGGGCCGGGCGTCCTTGGGTGTGCGGCGCGGCGGGTCCGCTCAGCTTGTCGTTCAACCTCCAGGCCCACCCCGGCCGTCGCCGAGAGCCGGCCTGCGCGTCAGCCGCGGGCAGCGGCGGGATCGAGCGCGCTTTCGCTGCGGCAGAGCCGGATGGTCCACCGGGCTGGCAACCTCGACGTTCGGCGCGTGAGCTGATTCGCTTTGCCATCGGCGGCTGGCGTGCATGTCCTGTTCCTCAACGCGCTCTCGGTCAACGGCGCGATCATGGCCGCCGCCCCGCTCCTGGCCCGTCCTGCTGCTCGGCGAATCAACCTCCCGGCCGGACAGTACGGCCTCGCCTTCGGTGTTCCGGCGCTCGGCGGCCGTCAGCGGGGGTGCCCCCCTCGCCACCCGCTGCTGCTGCCCGTGCCGTCCCCGGTCACTCAAGGGTGTAGCCGGCGATGGTGAAGCAGGATTCGTCATCGATCGCGTTGGCCTCCTGATCGATGTTGATCGTGGTGGGGTGACCGTCGGCCGGATCTGTGGTGACCTCAGCGACGGCCGCGCCGTGCTGTCGAGCCCGGTCCACCTCGTCGAGGAGCTGGCCCAGCGTCGGCACCGTTTCGCTGCGGGCGTTCTCCACGAACCAACGCCCGGATTCGTCGAGGCCCGCGGCTGCGGTGACCTCGCCCTGCTCGACGGTGATCCGGAAACGACCGATGAGGGCGCGCTCCCCACAGGAGGATTCGAGCTCGTAGGTATACCTGGTGGGCTCCCGCCAAGCCGCGGCGGCCGCTGGCTCGGGATTCCCACCGCAACCAGAAAGCGCGGCCGTAGCCACTGCCAGGGCGACCCGCCGGCGTGTCATAGACGTCATCCCGCTTCGACGGGATGGAGCATCCCGGGGTTCCCGCCGGATCGAGAAGCCGATGACCTTGGCGGGGTTGAACAGGTTCAGCGGATCCAGGGCCTGCGGTCGTGACGGACAGGGCGGAAGCGACCGATGTATTGGCGGGGTTCCGTGAGCAGCTCTACCGAGCTGGCGGTGGGTGGCGTCACGGTGGCCAGCCGACCGGCGCCGCGCCGACGTGTCGTTCCACCTCCATCGCGTGCTGGCCTCGATCCCCGATGCCGACCAGCGGTTCGCGGTGATCGGCGAGCCGCCGGTGCTGGCCCGGACCGGCGAGCGCCGGTGGACCGAGGACGAGGCGAAACGGCGGGTGGGCCGGCAGGTCACCCCGGCCGGAGACGGTCCAGGAAAAGGTCATCGCGGTGCACGAGCTGGTCCGTTCGACTCCGAGACGACCGGCCGTCAACGGGTCGTGCCACGTAGGAAAGGTTGCCTGGTCCAGTAGGAAGTTAAGGCCGCCGGCTCGGCATCGGTGGCGAGAACCCATTCGTCGCCGAGCGCGCCAACAACGAGGCTCCCAGTGTCGAACCGCAAATCTAGACCGGCGCCAACCAGGGCACCGTCGTGGCCGACTATTACGGCGCCGTCGATGAGCCGGGCTCCGACGAACTTCGACAGAACGTCCGGAGATAGCGCCGGGCCGACCCTGGTTTCCCCATGCTCATCCATGTCGTACGAGCGGTACGGGTCCTCCTTCGCCAGCAGCAATTCGTCGCCGCGGTGATGGAGACCGACGGGCATGGCATGGTCGAAGTACAGCCACGCGTGGAGCAGGCTCTCGGCGTCCGACTCGCGTCGGCCTTGATACCAGTGTCGCGCCTCGATCACGGCGTCGAGCCGCCGGCCGATCATCTCGGTCAGCCATGACGCGACCATCTGGGGATCGCTGAAACCGACGTACGGCACACTGTGCTGGACGCCCAGCGCCTGCCACACGGCGTGCGCCGTGGCTTCGTAGACGTCTGCGGTACCGGTGTCAATTTCGGTAGCGACCACGGCGGTCACGATGACCTTCGTCGCAGTTGAGACACCACGTAAAGCCCATCGAGCACCCAGATCAGCTTCACGACGAAATTCGACGGCGACCGTGGCAGCCACCTCAACACCGGGCCCACCCACCGGGTCGAGGTCGACGGTGACCTGAGCGAAGCGAGAGCAGCGGCTCGTCTGCCGTAGCAGCCGGAAGGTGGTCATGGTCCTTATGATTTCAGCCGAGTCCATCTTCGGCATGGGGCGGTCGGATGCCCGCGATGATCGGCATGCCAAGGTTGACGGGGGTGCCTGGTGGAGCGGTTGCGTTCGATGCTGCGGTCCAGGCCGGCGAGCTTCTCCTGGGCCTTGGTGAGGCTGGTCTGGAGACCTTGAACCTCGCCGAGCCAGCCGTTGATGCGTGCTTCGGCGATGCGGTCGGTGAGGTTGTGCATGATCTCGATGAGTCGGCCTCGTTGTTGAGGCGAGACCCGGAGCATCGGGCATCTCAGACATGAGTATTCATGTTGGCAAGAGGTTCCGTAGGGGCGGGCGCCTCACCTTCAAGGTCGTGAAGAAGCCACCGAACCAGGTCGGGTCAGGGTGCCGCCCCGCCGGTGGATCGTCGAACGATCGCTCTCCTGGCTGATCCGCGCCCGCCGCAACGCCCGCGACCACGAACGCCTCCCCAACACTCAGGAGCCCACATCACCTGGGCAAACATCACCCTCATGACCCGCCGAGTAGCCCGCATGGAGAGTCGGCGGGCCGCCGTGTCCCCGTCGGTCGCCGCCTGACCAGCTGGGCATCCGGAGACACGGATCGCGGCCGATCCGGACGTCACGCGCGGCTATTCGGTCAGCGCTTTCCTCAGCTGGTCCAATCCCAGCGAGCCCGCGTCCAGTGCCCGACGGTGGAATGCTCGCTGGTCGCCGCGAAAGGACGCGCGACCTGCCAGCCACACCCGCTCACCTACCTTGTAGGTCAGCGCCTGGCCTGGCCTGCCCAGATAACGCGCGAGTTCCGGGGACGCGTACGGCCCTTGATGGCAACGATCTTGCAGCAGCCGTAGTGCGGCATCCGGCGTCCATGACGCGCCGCCACCGGACGGCATTGGCAGTCGCAAATGTAAGCCGATATCGAGTACGACTCGCGCGGCCCGCAGCAGCTGCGAGAACAGGTACCCCAGTCGTGCACCCGGCTGCTCGTAGTGCCCGAGTTCATCCATGAACCGCTCGGCGTACAGCGCCCAGCCCTCTTGGCAGCCGGAGAGCCCGCCGAGCAGACTCAGCCGTTGCCCGAGGCCGCCCTGGCATGCCTCGTGGCCGATCTGAAGATGGTGTCCGGGAACACCTTCGTGGTACGCGGTGCTGTGGGCCCACCAGGTGGGGAAGCTCTCCTGCCCTTCGGGTAGGAGCCACCAGACCCGACCGGGTCGCGTCAGGTCGCGCGACGGCCCGGTGTAGGCGATGCCGCCCGACACCGTTACTCGAGACTCGATGCGCCGCAGCGGCGTGGGGATGTCGAAATGCACACCGTCCAACTGCTCGATGGTGGTCTCCAGCAGCTCCTGCAGCCACGCACCGAATGCTGCTCGGCTGTGCAGGGTGCCCGGCGCGTCGCGCTCGTCGAGCCGGTCGATCACCTCCGGCACGCTCCCACCCAGGACCTTCGCTTCTGCGACCAGCTCCGCCTCGATCCTGGTGAACTCGTCCCAGCCCCAGGCGTAGAGCTCGCGCAGATCCGGCTCGGTCCCGAGGAAGCTCCGCACCCAGAGTGCGTATCGCTGCGGCCCGAAAGCCTCATCGCTACGCGCCTGTGGCGCCAGGTCCGCGGCGAGCGTCGCGGCCAGTCTCTGGTACGCCACGCGAGCCTGCTGCGCCGTGGCCTGCAACGATGCCTGCTGCCGCCCACCGCCGTAGCGCTCGACCAGGGCGATGTCATCGTCGGCCCAATTGCGGCAGCGCTGCGTCACGAGCTCCACCTGCCGCCGCGTCGGCAGGTGACCGCGTTCGGCAGCGAGCAGGAGACTGCGGGCGTACCCGTCCAGAGCCGCGGGGATCGCGGCCTGACGTGCGGCGACGCGAGCCCATCCATCCTCGTAGGCTGCGCCCTCAGCGTCACGGCCGGGCACCGCAGCCTCCACCGCCTGGCGGATCAGCTGGAGCGGGCCAGTAGCCGCCGCATGCAGTTCCCGCAGATCCTCCCCGGCCTCGTGAAAGGCGATCCGGGCCCGCAGCCGTTCGACCAGGTGAGCATGCAGCGAGCTCGTCGGAATCAGGGCTTCCAGGTCGCGCAGGGCTGAAGCAGCGAGATCGGCGCGAGCCTGGTGACCGTCCGGACTGTAGTCGGTGAGCCCATCAACCTCTTGCTCCCCAGCGTCCACCACCGCCGTGCAAGGGTCGAGGCGGGCCATGTCGCGCAGGAGCCGGCTCGTGAAGTCCTCGGTCACGGAGGCGATGCTAATGCCCTGTCCTATCTGCACGCGATGGCTTACGTCTACGCCTCCCGGCTGTGCGGCGTTCAAATCGGCGTCACGTGACGGTGATACGAACGGCAGAGAGGGAACCCGGCAGCCCAATGTCCGCGCTAGCTGCGAGAACAGGTTGCGAGACAGCCACTCACCGACGAAACGGGCCTCAGGCTCACTCATAGCCCGCTCACGCCGCTGTCACCACCCCTCATGGGCACCACACCTGGCCCGGCGCCGGGGCATGGTGGGCTATGTAGAGTTCGGATATAGTGCGGCGATGCGGATCACTGTAGCGACTGCTCGGCTGCTGGCCGTGCTGCTCACCGAGCCGGAGGCCGACCGGTATGGCCTGGACCTGATGGGGGCGACCGGCCTGGCCAGCGGCAGCCTTTACCCGATCCTGCACCGACTGCAGGACGCGGGCTGGCTGACCGCGCGGTGGGAGGACATCGACCCGTCCGAGCTCGGACGACCGGCCCGCCGGTTCTATCGGCTGACGCCCGACGGCGTCAGTCAGGCCCGGTCGGCGCTCGCCCGGCTGCGAGCACAGACCGCCGTGCCCGGGATCGTGGGCCTCGCGACGCGGAGCCTGGCGTGGTGAGCCGGCGGATCGCCGAGGCCCTGCTGCGGCTGGCCGCCCGCCGCTGGCCGGCCCGGCTGCGTGGCGAGATGCACCAGGAGTGGCTCGCCGAACTGCACGTTCTGGCCGCCGAACGCCGCACCGCGGCGATGCTGCGGTACGCGGCGAGCCTCACGGCCGCCCGGCCCGTGCGTGAACCGGTCGCCGTCGCGGTGCGAGCGGCAGCACTGTGGCGGGCCGTGCGACTGTGCGTCCTGGCGCCGGTGGCCGCCGTCGTCGTGTTCGCTGCCTGCCTGGCAGCCGCGCTGACCGTCCTGGATCCGCTGCTGGCCGCGATGCCGTTCGGCGAGCAGCCGCGGCAGTGGGTGGCGGCGCTGGCCACGGCCGCCGCGGCTGTCGTGCTCGCCCGGTCCGGCCGGTGGTGGACGGCCGAGGGCGCCGGGATCGCCGCGCTGGTGCTCGCGATCACCATCCCCGGCTTCGTGTTCGCCAGCCTGACCTATCTGTTGCCGGCCGGGATGTCCGACAGCTACGCCCTGCACTGGCCCGCGTATGCCGTGTTCTTCGGTGGCCTCGCCGCGCTGCTCTACGCCGTCGACCGGCTGACCGCCACCGGCCGGCGCACCCTGGCCTGGTGGACCGGCGCGGTCGGGGCCCTGACACTCACCGACCTCGCGGTCACCCTTCCGGTCCTGCTGTCCAGCGGCGACGATCCCCCCATCGCGTCCGCGCCGCTGTGGCTGTTCGCCGCGCTCAACGGCGGCGGCCTCGACGGGATCAGACTGCCCGGCATGACCGCCGACCAGATCTGGACCGTCGGCGACACCACCGACGTCGACGCCTACATCTTCCTGCTCTACGCCGGCTTGGCCCTCGGCGTGATCATGACCAGAGCATCGAGGGCTGTCACCGCCTCGGCGCCCAGCACACATCCGGAGCTCACCTGAGCGCGGGCCCGAGTCGGCGGAGGCCAACACGATGCTGGCTGGCTGGTGCCGGAGGTGGAACGGCGAGCTCAGCGCAGCCCGGCGGCCATCTCGGTGAGGTGGCGCAGGACCCGGTCGCCGGCGGTGCGCAACCCGTCGTGCTGGTACTCGTCGGTCACCCAGGCACGAAGGTTGCCGACCCGGGCGGCGGTGCGCAGGGACAGCTCGGCCGGGACGTACATGTCGTCGGCGTAGACCGCGGCCAGGACCGGGACGTCGTTGGCGGCCAGCCGATCCAGGTCGTACAGCGGGGGCCAGCCGGTGTCGGCGGCCAGGATCTCGGCGGCCCCGGCGAACGGGCGCAGGGCCGCGATCTCACGGAACATCCAGGGGTACATCATCTCGCCGGTGAACAGCAGCGGATCGGCGTCGGGGGCGAACCGGGGGTGCCGGCGCAGGGCCCGGTCGGCGGCCCACGCGGTGGCCCGGTCGCCCTGGCCGAGCGTGCACTCCTGCAGGGCGAACAACGGCACGTCGCAGAACGCGGTCAGCCGCCACACCTCCTGTCGGAACGTGTCGGAGAGCTCGTCGCCGTGCCACGCCTCGTCCAGCAGCCAGTGCAGCTGGGCGTAGCCGGTGCTCATCCCGAACATGGTGCCGATCAGGCGCAGGCGATCGACGGTGAGCCGGTCGCCGTCCGGCAGCCGCACGTCGTGCTCGGTCAGGTGCGCGGCGATCCGGCGGACCTCGGCGGCGGCGCCCGGGAACGCCCGGTAGAACTCCGCGTTGCGGGCGGCGACCTTCGGGTAGGTCAGGGCGTAGACGTCGTCGGCGGTGCTGTCCAGGCCGGGCAGCCCGCCGGTGATGTAGCAGGTCCGCAACGCCTGCGGGGCGAACGACAGGTAGGTCAGGGTGATGAACCCGCCGTAGCTCTGGCCCAGCGTGTCCCAGCGGGCTCCGCCGGCCACCCGCTCCCGCAGGATCTCCGCGTCGGCGACGATGCTGTCGGCGCGGAAGAGCCTCAGGTACGCCGCCAGGGCGGCGTCGTCGCGCCCGCGCACCGTACGGGCGGTGACCGGGGTGCTGCGGCCGGTGCCCCGCTGGTCGAGCAGCAGCACCCGGTGGGTGCGCAGGGCCCGCGCCAGCCAGCCGTCGGCGCCCAGCGGCCGGGGCGCCTTGCCGCCCGGGCCGCCCTGCAGGAACAGCAGCCAGGGCAGGTCGTCGCCGGCCCGGTCGTCGGCGACCACCTCCCGGGCGAACACCTCGATGCTCGCGGCGCCGGGCCGCCGGTGGTCCAGCGGCACGGTGACGGTGTGGTCGGCGAAGCGCAGCCCCGGATGTGCGATCACCGGGCCCACGCTATCCAACGGTCACCAGAAACGGCGGCGGCGGTAGTGGCCGTGGTGCCGGTAGTGGCCGTGGTGGCGGTAGTGGCCGTGGTAGGCCGGGCCGGCGCCGTAGTGCGGGTAGCCGGCCGGCGGGTAGGCCCCGTGCGCGGGACCGGCGTACCGGCCGAGCCGGTGGTTGACCTCACGCAACATGCTGTGCACCAGCGGGTTGCGGCTGTGGTGCGCGCGGCGCTCCAGGCTTGACGCGACCATGGACAGGACCATTCGCTTGACGAAGCCCACCGGATGCCTCCCTGCCGGAAACGTTACCGACAACGGTAGCCCGGCGGGTCCAGCGCCAGCCGGGACGCGCCCGCCGTACGGCAGGGGCGGCCCGCGCGGCGGCCGGGCCGGGCCGCCGCACGGGCGTCGGGGGCCGCGCTCATCGCGGGGACGAGCGCAGCTCGCCGATCCTCCGCTCCGGATTCGGCGCGGCCTCGGCCAGGGTCCGGGTGTACTCGTGCCGGGGGTTGAGGATGACCTCGTCGGCCGGGCCCCGCTCGACGATCCGCCCCCGGTACATCACCAGGATCTCGTCGGAGAAGTGCCGCGCGGTGGCCAGGTCGTGGGTGATGTAGAGGACGCCCAGCCGCTCCTCGCGCTGCAGGGTGGCGAGCAGGTTGAGCACGCCCAGCCGGATCGAGACGTCCAGCATCGACACCGGCTCGTCGGCGATCAGCACGCCGGGTTCGGGCGCCAGCGCGCGGGCGATGGCGACGCGCTGGCGCTGGCCGCCGGAGAGCTCGTGCGGGCGGCGCCGCGCGACGGTGGCCGCCGGCGTCAGCCGGACGCGTTCCAGCAGTTCCAGCACCCTCGCGCGAACCTCGGCGTCGGTCATCCGCGGGTGGTGCAGCCGGACCGGGCGGGCCAGGTGGTGCCCGATCGTGTGGTACGGATTGAGCGACGCGAACGGATCCTGGAAGACCATCTGCACGGCACGCCGGTAGGCGGCCAGCCCCGCTCCCCGCCGGGCCACCGGCTCGCCGTCGAGCCGGATCTGCCCCGCGGTGGGCCGTTCCAGTTGCAGCAGCAGCTTGGCGACGGTGGACTTGCCGCTGCCGCTCTGCCCGACCAGCGCCAGGGTCCGCCCGGGGTCGAGGGTGAAGCTCACGTCGTCGACGGCGCGCAGCGTGCCGGTGCGCCACCCGTCCCGCAGCCGGTACTCCTTGCGCAGCCCGCGCGCCTCCAGCGTGGTCATGCCTGCACCTCGACGGCGTCGAGGGCCAGCAGCCGGTCGTCCATCGCGCCGCGCACGAAGGAGCCGCGGTCGCCGGTGAGGCTGGGGAAGGACGCCAGCAGCTGCCTGGTGTAGTCGTGCTTCGGCGCGCTGTAGAGCTCGGCGGCGGCACCCAGCTCGACGATCTCGCCGTGGCGCATCACCGCGATCCGGTCGCTGATCTCCAGCAGTAGCGGCAGGTCGTGGGTGATGAAGACGACCGCGAAGCCGAGCTCGTCGCGCAGCCGGGTGATCTCCCGCAGGATCTCCCGCTGCACCACCACGTCGAGCGCGGTGGTCGGCTCATCCATGATCATGACTTCCGGCTCCAGGGCCATCGCCATTGCGATCATGACGCGCTGCCGCATGCCGCCGGACAGCTCGTGCGGGTAGGAGCTCAGCCGCCGGCGTTCGACGCCGACGCGTTCCAGCAGCTCGCCGCAGCGCTCCAGGCGTTGTTTGCGGCTCATCCGCGGCCGGTGGGTGGTGAACACGTCCTCGAACTGATCGCGGATCGAGATCACCGGGTTGAGCGAGTTCATCGCGCCCTGGAAGACCATGGAGATCTTCTCCCAGCGGTGGGCGCGCAGCTCCGCGGCGTCCAGCCGATTCCAGTCGATCTCCGCGCCCTCGCGGGAGCGGAACACCGCCCGGCCCGAGGTGATCATCGCGGGCGGTTTGAGCAGGCGGATCATCCCGTACGCCAGGGTGCTCTTGCCGCAGCCGCTCTCCCCGGCCAGGCCCAGCACCTCACCGCGCCGCAGCTCCAGGTTCACGTCGCGGACCGCGTGGACCACCGGATCGACCAGGTAGTCCACGCTGAAACCCTCGATGGACAGCACCGGACTGTGGTTCACAGCGTGGCCTCCTTCGCCTTCGACAGCTGCTCGCGCGACATCCGCCAGCTCTTGCGGGCGGCGCGGGTCTGGTTGCGCAGCTTCGGGTTGATGATCTCGTCGATCGCGAAGTTGATCAGCGAGAGCGCGGCGCCGAACAGCGCCAGCAGCAGGCCCGGCGGCACGAACCACCACCACGCGCCGAGCCGCAGGGCCAGGCCGTTCTGCGCGTAGTAGAGCATGGTGCCCCAGGTGAACGAGCCGCTCGCGCCGAGCCCGAGATACGACAGGCCGGCCTCGCCCAGGATCGCGAAGATGACCGCGAACACCACCTGCGAGGCCAGCAGCGGGATCAGGTTGGGCAGGATCTCCACGGTCAGGATCCGCCAGCGTTTCTCGCCGGCCACCCGGGAGGCGAGCACGTAGTCGCGGTTGCGCAGGCTCAGCGTGTATCCGCGCAGCACCCGCGCCGAGCCGGCCCAGCCGGTGATCGCCAGGACGATGGAGACCAGCCAGATGCTCTTGTCCGGCGCGTAACTGGAGATCACGATCACCAGCGGCAGCCCGGGGATCACCAGCATGATGTTGGTGAACAGGGAGAACGCCTCGTCGACCCAGCCGCCGGCGTACGCGCCGACCACACCGAAGAAGGTGGACAGCAGCAGGGTCAGCACCCCGACGATCGCGCCGACGGCGAGCGAGCCGCGGGTGCCGTGGGCGAGCTGGGCCAGCACGTCCTGACCGGTCTGCGTGGTGCCCAGCCAGTGCTCGGCGCTCGGGCCGGTCAGCCCCTGGTCGTGCACCAGCGACGGGTCCTGGGTGACGAGCGGCCCGAGCAGGCCGAAGAGCAGGATCGCGCCGCCGATGACCAACCCAGCCACCAGCTTGCGGTTGCGCAGGCCGAACCCGCGGGCCGGCCGGCCCTTCGCCGTCGCGCTCACCGACGATTCGGCCAGTTCCGTGGTCATGGTCATGGCCGCCCCCTTCAGGCCCGCGCCCGGGTGCGCGGGTCGATGACCGAGTACAGGAGGTCGACCAGCAGGTTCGCGCCGAGCACGGACAGCGTGATGACCAGGAAGATGCCCTGCATGAGGGCGTAGTCGTTGCCACCCACCGACTGCAGCAGCGCGGAGCCGATACCGGGGTAGGAGAACACCGCCTCGGTGACGATCGAGCCGGCCACCACGAACCCGAGCGAGATGGCGAACCCGGAGACCGAGGGCAGGATCGCGTTGCGCGCCGCGTAGCGTCGCATGATCCGGCCCGGACGCAGGCCCTTCGCCTCGGCGGTGAGCATGTAGTCCTCGGACAGCGTGGACACCATCATGTTGCGCATCCCGAGCATCCAGCCGCCCACCGAGGACAGGATGATGGTCAGCGCGGGAAGCGCGCCGTAGTAGAGCACCGAGCCGAGGAACGGCCCGTTCCAGCCCGGCGTGACGGTGTAGACGTCGTACCCGCCGTTGAGCGGGAACAGCGGCCAGACGCTGCCGAACGCGAAGAGCAGGATCAGCGCCAGCCAGAAGTACGGCACGGACTGGAACATCGTGGTGACCGGGATGAGGTTGTCCAGCCAGGAGCCCCGTCTCCAGCCGGCGAGGGTGCCCAGACCGACGCCGACCAGGAACGAGATGACCGTGGCGAGACCGATCAGGCCGATCGTCCAGGGCAGGGTCTGCTCGATGATCGAGCCGACCGACGCGGGGAAGAACGTCACCGAGACGCCCAGATCCCCGCGTGCCAGGTTCCCCAGGTAGTCGACGTACTGCCGCCACAGCGGGGCGCCGCTGTCGGTGCCCAGCAGGGCCTCCACCGAGGCCCGCATCTCAGGGGTGACCGGCCCGCGCTGACCCAGCTTCGAGATCAGGATCTCGACCGGGTCGCCGGGCATCAGGCGCGGGACGAAGAAGTTCACCGTCAGCGCCGCCCACAGGGCGACCAGGTAGAACCCCAGTTTACGAAGCAGGTGGCGCACGGTCGTCGCCCCTACTCGGCCGGCTGCAGGTTGCTCAGCACGACGCCGTTGTCCCACTGTTTCCAGGAGGCGGGCAGGGCGTACTTGTTGTCGTTGGACGGCCAGCCGGTGGCGTGGCTGGTGTTGAACTCGGTGAGCATCGAGTTGACGTAGATCGGGATGTACGGCAGGTCGCGGACGATCTCCTGCTGCACGATCGCGTACTGCGCCTTCTGGACCGCCTCGTCGTTGGTGGCCGCCGCCGCGGCGACCGCCGCGTCCACCTTGTCGTTGGTGTACCGGGCGTAGTTGCCGCTGGTGCTGGCGTTCTCGCCGACCTTGGCCGTGGTCGCGCTGGAGTATCTCGGCTGGTACGTGAAGTACGGGTTGGTCGACGCGTTCAGGCCGATCGAGTCCAGCGACAGCTGGAACTTGCCCTGGACCTGGTTGTTGTTCCACTCGTTCCAGGACAGCTGGGTCGGCTTGAGCTCGATGCCGACCTCCTTGAGCTGCTGCGACATCGCGTCGTTGAGCGAGATGAAGTCGCTCCAGCCGGTGACCGTCTGGATGGTCAGCGACAACTTCTGGCCGCCCTTGGCGCGGATGCCGGCACCGCCGCGGACCCAGCCGGCGGCGTCCAGGATCTGGTTGGCCTTGGCCACGTCCGGGCCGCCGGGGGTGGTGGCGTTCGCCGGGTCGGCGATCCAGTTCTTGTCCCGCTGGGGCAGCAGCAGGGTCGGCGAGGCGGTTTCCGCGAAGCCGCCGCCGGCCAGCTTGTTCAGCTGGTCGCGGTTGAGCGCGTGGTAGATGGCCTGGCGCACGGCCGGGTCGGTCTGCGGGCCCGTGCAGCCCAGGTCGGCGCCGGCGCAGGTGAAGATCGAGGCGGTGAGCGTCGGGGTGTTCACGTAGGTCAGGTTTTTCTGGCTCTTCAGCAGCTGTTCCAGGCCGGGCAGGAAGGAGCTCATCCAGTCCACCTGGCCGGCGGTCAGCGCGGCGGTGGCGGCGTCGGCGGTGGCCAGCGCGATGTAGCGGACGTTCTGGATCCGCGGCTTGCCGGGCTGCCAGTAGCTCGCGTTCTTCTCCATCACGTAGCTCTGCGCGGTGAAGGTCTTCAGCTTGTACGGCCCGGTGCCGATCGGCTTCGGGTTGGTGGTCTTCGCCGGATCGGAGATCTTGCTCCACACGTGCTCGGCGATGATCGGGGTGTTCGCGATGACCGCGGCCTCGTCGGTGAACGACGGCTTCTCGAAGGTCAGCACCGCGGTCCTGTCGTCCTCGGCGGTGGACGAGACCAGCTTGAGGCCGGTCGCGTTGATCGCCTTGTGGCGGCGGATCAGGTCGAAGGTGAACGCCACGTCCCTGGCGGAGAACGGCTGGCCGTCCGACCACTTCACACCCTCCCGGGTGGTGACGGTCAGGACCTTGCCGGCCGCGTCCCAGGAGTACCCGGTGGCCAGCATCGGCGTCGGCGTCGACTCGGTGGCGAAGTTGTACCAGTACAACGGCTCGTAGATCAGGCCGTTGGTGGGCTGCAGGAAGGTCGGGCTGAACGGGTTCCAGTTCTCGACGATCGTGCCGGTGGCGCCGTTGAACACGGTCACCGAGCTGTTCGCGGCGTTGCCCGCGGGCTTCTCGCCGTCGCCCGCGCCGCCGGAGCACCCGGCGGCGGTCAGGGCCAGCGCGGCGGTCCCGGCCACCACGGCGCCGAGCCGGCCCCGGCGGCCGGTGCGGTGACTGTCGCCGGGGTGTCGGTCCCGGCGGCGCAGAGGGTTCAACATCTGTGGATACCTCGATCTTCGACGCCGCCGGGTGGCCGGCGGCGGTTCCGGCCCGGGTCACCCGCGCATGCCCAGCCCAGCGCGAGATTCACCGTTGACGGGCCCCATTATTAAGTGGCTTAAGTTTGCGATGTCAAGAGTGGATGTCGGGTCGTCGCTCGGTACGTCATTTCCCGGCACGCGACCGAACCGGGAGGTCCCGCGCTGGACACGCACACCGCGCTGTTCACCGGCGACAGCATCACCGGCGGCGGACGCCGGGCCGACCCGGACGGCGCCGGGCACGGGGTACGGGCGCCGGTCGGTCCTCTCGCCCGCGCCGGTCGCGGCGCGGGCGCTGAACACCGGGGCCGGCGGCGACCTGTCGTGCGACTCGGCACCGCGCCGGGACCGGGACGTGCCGGTCCACGTGCGCCGGTGGGACGGCACGTTCGGTGGGAGCGCTTCCACGAGGCGCGCCGCCCGCCGGGGACCGTGCACCCCATTGGGAGCTCACCGGCATCCGGCGGATCCTGGCGAGTTGTCCGAAGTGGCGGTCGCTGCACGAGCGGGTTCCCGGCGGTCACTCTCCGCTTGAACTCATGGCTCTCGATGCCCGTACCCCTGAGCGTCAATCCCGGGGGACCGGTGCAGCCCGGCCGCCCCGCCGCCCGCCGCGCCGCACGAACCCGTACCGGCCCGCCGCGTACCGCTGATCGGGGACCACGATGACCCTCTACTTCGACCTGCCGCGCACCACGCCGGTCACCGCCGAGCCGTCGCCGTGGCGCGACTACGAGCCCTCCCCGCGCTTGGTGCACGCGGCCGTCGGCAGCGGCTTCCTGGCCGTTCTGGTCCTCGCCGCCGGCGTCTGGTCGGCCGTGCTCGGCGACGTCCGCGCGGCGCTCGCCTGCGGGCTGGGCGTACTGCTGCTCGGGCACCTGTTCGGCCTGCTGCTCAGCCTGTGGGTGCGCCCGCACAACACCGGCGACCGGATGCACATCACCCGCACCGGCGCCGGCACGCCCGGCCTGACCTTCGCCTACTCACGGCGGCTCTACTACTGGTACGCCGGTTTCCTCACGCTGCTCACCGTGACCCAGGCCGCCGTCGCGGCGCGCACCCCGCCGCTGCTGCTGGGCGCGGCGCTCACCGGCGCGGCGCTGTACGTGCTGCTGCGGCACGCCCCCGGGCGGCTCACGCTTACCCCGGACGGCATCGAGCACCACGGGGTCCGGGACCGGCGCTTCGTCCCGTGGCAGGCGGTACGCGAGATCCGCCCCGGCGAGCAGGCCCGGATCCCGGTGATCGCGGTGCCCGCCGAGCCGGCCGGGCCGACCCGGGCGCGGCAGTCGCCGTTCCGCGCGTCGCGGGCCTTGGCGATCCAGACCCCGTGGCTGGCGGCGGACCCTGCGCTGGTGCTGCAGACGCTGCGCTGGTACCACGCGAACCCGGCCCACCGCTTCGAGCTGTCGTACCAGATCGCGGTCGACCGGGTCCGGCAGCGCGCCTGGTTCCTGCACTGACCGCCCGGCCCGACACGCCGACGCCCGCGGCCCGCTGGAGACAACTCCAGCGGGCCGCGGGCGTCGAGCGGGCCGGTCAGGCCCGGGCGGCCGACGGACGGCCGACCGACAGGATGTCGAGCAGCAGAGCGGCCAGGGCGACCACCCCGAGCAGGGCCAGACCGAGCGCGTACGACTGGAAGTGGCCGTAGATCGCGCCCATCACCAGCGGCGGGACGAACCCGCCGAGACCGCCGGCCGCGCCGACCACACCGGTCACCGAGCCCACCTGCTGCGCCGGGGCGAGCTGGGCGACCAGGGCGAAGGTCGCGCCGCTGCCGGTGCCCAGAGCGACCGCCATGGACAGGAAGGCGACCGTGCCGACCGGCGCGAGGCCCGGCGTGAAGGACTGCACCACCGCGCCGAGAATGACCACGCCCAGCGCGACGGCGAGCACCCGGCTGGGCGCGTACCGGTCGGAGAGCCAGCCGCCGATCGGGCGCATCAGCACCGCCAGCAGGACGAACCCGGCCATCCGGTTCGCGGCGTCGGCCGGGGCCAGGCCGTACGCCGTCTTGAGGTAGGCCGGCAGGTAGACCGAGAAGGCGACGTACCCGCCGAACGCGACCGCATACAGCGCGGAGGCCTGCCAGGTGACCCGCAGCCGCAGGGCGGCGCCGAGCCGCTGGGTCAGCGGGGCGGACGGGACCACGCGGCCCGGGGCGTCCCGCAGCAGCAGCCAGGCGACCACGGCGTAGACGGCCAGCACAGCCGCGGTCAGGATGAACGGGGTGGCGGTGGTGCCGGCGTTCACCAGCCGGACCGTGGTGAGCGCGCTGATCGCGGTGCCGCCCATGCCGACGCCGAAGATCCCGACCGCGAGGCCGCGCCGCTCCGGCGGGAACCACGCGTTGACGAACGGGACGCCGACCGCGAACGCGGTGCCGCCGATGCCCAGGAAGAACCCGCCGATCAGCAGGGCGGCCAGCGAGTCGTGCGCGCCCAGGCCGATGAAGAGCACCGGTACGACGGTGGCCAGCGAGACCAGCGGGAACATGATCCGCCCGCCGAACCGGTCGGTCAGCGCGCCGACCGGGATGCGCCCGAGCGAGCCGACCACCACCGGCACCGCCACCAGCAGGGCCTGCTGGAAGGAGCTCAGGTCGAGCGCCGCCTGGAACTTGACCGCGAGTGGGCTGAGCAGCGCCCACGCCCAGAAGTTCACGGCGAATCCGATGGTCGCGAGCGCCAGCATCAGCCCCCGCCGGGCTCCCGTCGATGTTTCGCCGCCGGGCCGCGCCGCCCTCGCCACGGTGTCGCTCATGGTCAACTCCACTGTCCGGTGCCCGGCTGCCGGCCGGGCGCTACCGGTCCAGCGTCGCTGGCGCTGACCCGGGCAAACAGGGACCTTGGACCCGTCCCGGTGGGACCGCCGCTCCCCCGCCGGCGGGCGGCACGTCCCCTCACCCGTCGCCGACGGCCCTGGTGTCGCCCGCGCACCGGCAGCGGAACCCGGAACCCGGTCACCAGCCAGGCCCGGCGCAACGATCCGGCGCCGGGCCGGAAGTCCGGAAGCGGACTTCTCCGGCTGATCGCCACCGACCGTACATCGCGGATCACCGGGCGCGCGGCCGCGCACCGCCGTGGCCGGACGAGTCGCGCGCCGCCACCCCGTTCCGCCGCAACGCGCCGGCGCCGGTCAGACGACCAGCGGGCCGGTGCCGGCCGGGGCGTCCAGGAGGGTCGCCAGAGCGGCCAGCCCACGGGCCACCCGCTCGTCGCTGACCTCGTGGCTGAGGCAGACCCGTACGGCCGGCGCCGCGGCCGGGCCGGTGGCGAACGTCTCGGCCGGGTTCACCAGCACCCCGGCACGCTCGGCGGCCGCCGTGAACGACCGCGCCGACCAGTGGCCGGGCAGCGACAGCCACAGGTGCGGCCCGTACGGGTCGGCGCGGAACGTCTGCCCGCCGAGCAGCTCACGAGCCATCCCCTGACGGCGGGCGGCGTGCGCGCGCTGGTCGTCGTTGAGCCGTCCGGCCGTGCCGTCCTCGATCCAGCGGCGGACGATCTCGGCCATCAGCGGCGGCGGCATCCAGCAGGAGACGGTCACCGCCGAGGCCAGGGCGGGGGTCAGCCGCTCGGGCGCGAGCAGGAAGCCGACGCGCAGTCCCGGGCCCATGGACTTGGAGACGCTGGTGACGAAGACCGTACGTTCGGGGGCGAAGGCGGCCAGCGGCCGGGGGCGGTCCGGGGGCAGGAAGCCGAAGACGTCGTCCTCCACGATGGTCAGATCGTGGTCCGCGGCGATCCGGGCGATGCGCGAGCGACGCTGCTCGCTCATGGTGGCGGTGGTCGGCGTCTGCAGGGTGGGCGTGCAGTACAGCACCGTCGGCGCGCGCCCGGTTCCGGGCCGATCGGAGCGCCCCGCGCTACAGGCGGCGCGCAGCGCGTCCGGATCCAGTCCCTCCCCGTCCATGGCCAGCCCCTCCAGGCGTACGCCGAGGTGCCGGGCGATCGCCTTGAGCGGGGCGTAGGTCAGGTTCTCGCAGAGCAGCGTGTCGCCGGGGCGCAGCAGGGTGAGCAGCGCGGCGAAGAGGCCGTGCTGGGCGCCGTTGGTCAGCACCACCCGCTGCGGCTCCGCCGGCAGGCCCAGGCGACCGAGCCAGGCGGCCGCGGCGGTCGCGGGTCCGCGGCGGATGCCCTGGCCGGCCGGGTCCGGTGCGGACGCGTTGTCCAGGAGGGCGGCCGGATCATCGGTGCGGGAGATCGCCGCGAGGGTGGTCGCCAGCGCCCGTCCGGCGTCGCCGGGGAACGGCAGGCCGACGGACAGATCGATCGGCCCGTCGACGGGACGCGCGAGCGTGGCGGGTCGCGCGCGGGGCGGGTCGGCCGGGCGGACGTAGGTGCCCCGGCCCACCTCGCCGGTGACGTGACCGCGCCGGGTCGCCTCGGTGTAGGCGCGCATCACGGTGTTGGGCGACAGGCCCAGCACCTCGGCGAGCTCCCGCTGCGGCGGGAGGCGGTCGCCGGCCCGCAGCCGGCCCGCGACGATGTCGGCGCCGATCGCGTCGGCGATGGCTCGGGCCCGGGATCCGGGATGGTCGGCGAGGGTCGGCCGCCAGGAGGTCATAGCGGCAATCATCGCATTGTATCGACGTTAGGGTGGCGAACCTCGATGCAATCCGCAGGGCATTCCGCGGGAGGAGCGCCACCATGCCCCACGTTCGTCACGCCGACCCCCGGCTCGGGGCCGTGCTCGCGTCCGCCTGCCTGCTGCTGCTCGGCGCGATGCCGCTGATCTCGGCGGGGCGCCCGGCCGGTGCCGGGGCGCTGGCCTTCGCGTTCCTGCTCAGCGTCTGGCAGGCGGCCTTCTCGCTGCCGCTGCTGGCCCGCGAGTGGTGGTCCGGCGAGCGGGGAGTGTTCGGCGCCGCGTCGCCGGAGCGGCCCGCGACGGCGGGCGCCGGCTCGGCGACACCGGCCCGGACGGTGCTCATCACGGTCGGGACCGGGGTCCTCTTCGCGCTCTCCACCTGGGCGTACGTCCTGGCTTTCGACACCGCGGGCACGACCGAGGCGGCCCTCGCCCTGCAGGCGTATCCGCTGTTCGCGGCCGGTTCGGAGACGATGCTGGGCAAGCGCCGCAGGAGCCGGACCGAGCTGGCGCTCATCGCCCTGATCGTCGTGACGCTGTACCACCTGGCCACCGGCGGCACCTGGCGCCCGGCGGGGCTCTCGCCGTGGTTCGCCGTGGCACTGGCCGTACCGGCACTGTGGAGCGTGGCCCACATCGTCCTGCGGGAGGTGCTGATCACCACGTCGATCACACCGAACCAGGTGACCACGTCCCGCCTCGTCGTCTCGGTTCTGGTGCTGGGGCCGCTGGCGCTGGCCGTCGAGGGGCCGACGGCCCTGCGGACCACGCTCGGGAACCCGGGTGTGCCGGCGGCCGGCGCGCTGCTGGGGCTCGCGTACTACCTGGAGCTCGTGCTGTGGTTCAACGCGATGCGCCACATCGACGTCTCCCTGGCCAGCACGATCACCGTGCCGGCCCCGGCGGTGACGGCGCTGCTCGGGGCCGTCCTGCTCGGCCGTCCGGTGTACGCCTACCAGCTCGTCTCGCTGACGCTGATCATCATCGGCCTCCTGGGTCTGCTGCTGCCCGTGATCGCCGGCCGCGGGGCCGGCGGCGACGCCCGGCGCGCGCCCGCGGGCGGGCAGCACGCGCCGTGACGGTCAGCGTTACGGAGGCCGCGATCCGGACGGCCGGGCCACCCGGGGTCGCGTGCGCCGCCCGGCCGCCGTCCACCCGCCGACGCCCCGGGGTCGCGGCTGCGCCGCCCGGGCCGTCGGCGGGTGGACGGCGCAGCCGCGACCGGACCGGTCAGGGGTGGCGCAGCACGGCCACCAGGAAGTCCGCCTCGGGCGTGAAGGGTCGCAGATCCCAGGTGCTCAGCAGCAGGTCCGGGGTCAGGCCGGCGGCCACGGCGTCGGCGAGGAACTCGTCGAAGGGGTAGCCGCGGCCCGCGCCGAAGCCGATCGCCGCGCGGCCACCGGGGGCCAGGTGCCGCGCGAACCGGCGGAGGATCTCGACGCGGGTGTCCGGCGCGGCGAAGGTCATCACGTTGCCGGCGCAGACGATGGCGTCGAAGGGCGGCCCGGGCAGCGACAGCTCGGACAGGTCGCCGACCAGCCACCGCGGGCCCGGGTGGTCGGCGACGGCGGCGGCGATCAGCTCCGGGTCCAGGTCGACGCCGGTGACGTCGTGGCCGATCGAGGACAGGTAGCCGCCGAGCCGGCCGGGGCCGCAGCCGGCGTCCAGGATGCGGGCGCCGCGCGGCACCATCGCGTCGACCAGCCGCGCCTCACCGACCAGGTCGCGGCCGGCGGCGGCCATGTCCCGGAAACGCTTGATGTACCACTGCGAGTGTCCCGGGTCCTCGGCGAGCTTGCGCAGCCACCCGTTCTGTACCGTCACTTCGATTCGGCGACTTCCTCGATCCAGCCCATCGCGGCTATCGCGGTGGGGAAACCACACGTCGTGATCGCGCCCAGGGCCACGGCACGCACCTCGTCCAGCGTGGCGCCGTGCTGCAGCGCCTTACGGACATTGGACCGCACCGCCCCCTCGGCCTCCGCCCCGATCGCCATGGCCAGCCGCAGCAGGCGCTCGGTACGCGGGTCGAACGGGCTGCGCTCGCGCACCGTCCGCGCGAGCGCGCCCTGTGCCTCGGCCACTTCCGGGAAGCGGTCGAGGAACTGCTGGTACACCTGGGGAAGGTACTCGTCGCTCATCCCCCCACCGTACGGTGGATCACGCGGCCGTGAAGCTGACCCCCGCGGTCTCCACCGTCCCGGCGGTGCGGCCGGGCGCGCTCTGATAGTTCCAATACATGTTGGTGTGCGCGATCACCTGGTCGGGACTCGGCGCGCCCCAGCGGGTCAGGTCCTGCGTGGTGTGCGCGTCGCTGACCAGGGTCACGCCGTAGCCCCGGGTGAAGGCGCCGTGGATGGTGCAGCGGATGCACCCGTCGGACGCCGCGCCGGCCACCACGAGCCGGCCCACACCCCGCTCGGCGAGGCGCTCCTCGAGGTCGGTGGCCTCGAACGCGTCGCCGTACCTCTTGTGCACCACCGGCTCGCCGTCGGCCGGGGGCAGCTCGGGCACGTACTCCCACGGGTCGCTGCCGAGCCGCAGATCCTCGTCGTCGGAGTGCTGCACCCAGATCACCGGCACCTGCCCGGCCCGGGCCCGGGCGACCAGGGTGGCGATGTTGGCGATCACCGCGTCGCGCTGCCAGGCCTTGTCCACCACGCCGTTCTGCACGTCGATGACGAGCAGCGCGGTGCCGGGGCGGCCGGAGGGGGTCGTCATGGGAGAACCTCCATCGTCGATGTGGGCTCCACCCTAGAACCACCCTCCGACACTTTCGCCGAGGCGGGCGGGGCGAGGTCGTACCGGGAAGGGTCAGTGACCGGAGCGGACCGGGCGCCGCCCGGCGTCGCGGACCACCGCCGGCGCCGGCGGTCCCGCGGGCGCCGCCCCGCGCCGGGCGCGGTAGACGACGTACGGCCGCCACAGGTAGGCCAGCGGCGCCGACCACACGTGCACCAGCCGGGTGAACGGCCACAGCGCCAGGAACAGGAATCCGCCGATCGCGTGCAGCTGGTACACCAGCGGCGCGCCGGTCATCAGCGAGGTGTGCGGCTGGAACCAGAAGACGCCGCGGAACCACACCGCGATCGTCTCCCGGTAGTCGTAGCCGGGCCCGAACAGGTTCTCACCGACCGTCGCGGTCATCCCGAGCACGACCATGGCGGCCAGGAAGACGTACAGGACCTTGTCCATCGTCGTGGTGACCCGCCGGACCCGCCCGCTGACGAAGCGGCGCGCGATCAGCAGGGCCAGCCCGGCCACCATCACCACGCCGGTGATCGTGCCGCCCCAGACCGCGACCTCGTGGTAGAGGTGCTCCGGGATGCCCAGCGCCGAGGTCGCCGAGGCCGGGATGAGCAGGCCCATCGCGTGCCCGGCGATCACCCCGAACGCCCCGAGGTGGAACATCGGTGAGCCCAGCCGCAGCAGCCGGTTCTCCAGCAGCTGGCTGGTGTGCGTGGTCCAGCCGAACTGGTCGTGCCGCCAGCGCCAGACGTGCCCGGCCACGAAGACCGCCAGGCAGGCGTAGGGCAGCACGACCCAGATCAGGGTGTTCATCGGGAGACCTCCGCGGCGGAGCAGGTGGCGTAGGTGGCGTAGGGCGCCAGGTCGGGTCCCTGGCCCAGGGAGTCGAGACCGACGGTCTCCACCGGCGGCCCGTCGAAGGCGAGGGCCGCCACGGCGGCCCGGTCGGCGTCGGAGAGTTCCGGCAGGACGGCACAGACGGCTTCGAGCACCTTGGCGTACGCCGAACCGCTCTCGCCCAGGGCGGCGCGCAGCAGCTCCAGCCCCTGCCGGTGCTGGCGCAGCGGCGCCTCCCCGTCCCCGGGTCCGGCCGTCGCGGCGAACTCCAGCACCACCGGCAGCAGGTCGGGCAGCTCGCCGCCGTCGAGCCGCAGCCCGTGCGCGCGGTACCGCTGCTTCAGCATGAGCAGCGCCATCCCCCGCTTGCGGGTGTCGCCGTGCAGGTAGTACGTCAGGTAGAGGCCCGACTTGCGGCGCAGGTCGAACGTCTGCACGTAGTGCCGCTGCGCCTCGATCAGGGTGCCGCTCAGGAACTCGTCGAGGAATGCGCGCAGCAGCGTCCGGGCGCCCTCGTGCCCGATCTCCAGCGCCGCCGCCCGCAGTGGCGCGCCGGCGCCGAGCAGCTCCGCGTCCGGGTAGGTGAGCAGCAGCGACGCGAGCTGGAAGATCCGGGCCCGGTCGGCGGGTGAAGCGGTCATGACCGGCCTCGCAGCGGGTTGATGGTGAGGCCGCGGCGGCCGTCGTCGCGGCGGAACAGGCCGGTGCCCGGTTGCGTCAGGTGGAACGCCTCGACGGTCTGCTCGTTGCTCATGCCCGGTCCGCCCGAGCAGTCCAGCGAGCAGTCGTTGTGCGCGGTGGCCTGCGCCTCCAGCGCGGCCGCGTCCTTGGTGTGCGCGACCGGGACGACGTAGCGCTCGTCGTACTTGGCGACGGCCAGCAGGCGGTACATGGCCTCCACCTGCTCGGCGGTCATCCCGATGCCGTCCAGCAGCTCCTGGGCGACCGTGCCGTCCAACGTCCGGGCCCGCATGTACGACCGCATCGCCGCGAGCTTCATCAGCACCCCGGCCGCCACCTCGGTGTCGCCGGCGGTGAACAGCTCGGCCAGGTACTCGACCGGGATCCGCAGATCACGGATGGTGTGGAAGATGTCGTCCGCGTCGGTGTCGTCGCGTCCCGCGGCGCCCGCCGCGTCCAGCACCGGCGACAGCGGCGGCACGTACCAGACCATCGGCAGCGTGCGGTACTCCGGGTGCAGCGGCAGCGCGATCCGGTACTCCCCGATCAGCTTCCACACCGGCGAGTTCGCGGCCGCCTCGATCCAGTCCTGCGGCATCCCGGCGTCCCGGGCGGCCTGCTGCACCGCGGGGTCGGTCGGGTCGAGGAACACCGAGCGCTGCGCGTCGAGCAGGTCGGCCTCGTCGGCCACCGAGGCCGCGGCCAGCACCGCGTCCTCGTCGTACCAGAGCAGGCCCAGGTAGCGCAGCCGGCCGACGCACGTCTCCGAGCAGATCGTCGGCTGCCCCGCCTCCAGGCGCGGGAAGCAGAAGGTGCACTTCTCCGCCTTGCCGGTGGCGTGGTTGACGTAGACCTTCTTGTACGGACAGGCCGACACGCACATCCGCCAGCCGCGGCAGCGGTGCTGGTCGACCAGGACGATGCCGTCCTCCTCGCGCTTGTACATCGCGCCGGACGGGCACGCCGAGACGCAGGCCGGGTTGAGGCAGTGCTCGCAGATCCTCGGCAGGTGGAACATGAAGGTCTTCTCGAACTCGAACTTGACCTTCTCGACCGCCTCGGCGGGCATCCGTGCCAGGTTGGGATCCTCCGTCATGGACGACCCGCCCAAGCTGTCCTCCCAGTTCGCGCCCCACGTCACCGCCATCGGCTCGCCGGTCAGCTGGGAGTACGGCCGCTTCACCGGGGTGTCGGTGAGCCCGGCCGGCGCGCTGACCAGGATGTCCTTGTCGAAGGTGGCCGGTTCGTAGTAGTCGTCGATGGACGGCAGGTCGGGGTTGGCGAAGATGTGCCCGAGACGGGCCAGCCGGCCGCCGGAGCGCAGCGTGAGCCGGCCCTTGCGGTCCAGCTTCCAGCCGCCCTTCCAGCGCTCCTGGTCCTCGTAGTGCTTCGGGTAGCCGATGCCCGGCTTGGTCTCGACGTTGTTGAACCAGACGTACTCGGTGCCCTCCCGGTTGGTCCAGGTCTGCTTGCAGGTGACCGAGCAGGTGTGGCAGCCGATGCACTTGTCGAGGTTCATCACCATCGCCATCTGCGCGCGGATCCGCATCAGTACTGAACCTCCTGGGTACGGCGGCGGATCACGGTGATCTCGTCGCGCTGGCTGCCGATCGGGCCGTAGTAGTTGAAGGCGTAGGTCAGCTGGGCGTGCCCGCCGGCCAGGTGGGTCGGCTTGATCAGCAGCCGGGTCATCGAGTTGTGGTAGCCACCGCGGCGGCCGGACTTCTCCGCCTTGGGGACGTTCACCGTGCGTTCCGGCGAGTGGTACTGGAAGACGGTGCCCTCGGGCATCCGGTGCGAGACGACCGCGCGGGCCACCACGACGCCGTTGCGGTTGTGCGCCTCGATCCACTCGTTGTCGCGTACGCCGATCTTCTGCGCGTCCTGCACGCTCATCCAGATCACCGGGCCGCCGCGGGAGAGCGCCAGCATCAGCTCGTTGTCGTGGTACATCGAGTGGATCGACCACTTGGCGTGCGGGGTCAGGAACCGTACGGTCACCCCGCCGTCCACCGCCTCGCCCGGCTTGCCGAAGTGCCGCGCCATGTTCAGCGGCGGCCGGAAGGCCGGCAGCTGCTCGCCCAGCTCGGCGACCCAGTCGTGCTCGACGAAGAAGTGCTGCCGCCCGGTCACCGTGTGCCACGGCTTGAGCCGCTCCACGTTGAGGGTGAACGGCGAGTAGCGGCGCCCGCCCTTCTCCGAGCCGGACCACTCCGGGCTGGTGAACACCGGCTGCGGCGCCCGCTGGGTGTCCGCGTAGGTGATCCGGTCGTTCTCGTGACCCTCGATCAGGTCGGTGAACGGCTGGCCGGTGCGCTTCTCCAGCTCGGCGAAGCCGGCGTGGGCGACCCGCCCGTTGGTGGTCCCGGACAGGGTGAGGATCGCCTCGCACATCCGGTCGGCGGTGGCCAGCGAGGGCCGGCCGTCGATCACGCCGTTCTGGTGCTTGAGGTACGCGATCTCCTCGGTCACGTCCACGGTGATCGCCTTGGTGGTGGTGCCCAGCTTGTCCAGCAGCGGGCCGACGGTGCGCATCTTCTGCCCGATCAGCGTGTAGTCACGCTCGACGGTGACCAGCTTCGGCATGGTCCGACCGGGCACCGGCTCGCACTCGCCGAACTTCCAGTCGCGCACCCGGCCGCTGGGCATCGCCAGCTCGTCCGGGGTGTCGTGCTGCAGCGGGGCGGCCAGCACGTCGGTGCGCGTGCCCAGGTGCGTCACGGCCAGCTCGCTCACCCGGTCGGCCAGCGCCAGGAAGGTGTCGTAGTCGGCGTGCGCCTCGCCGGGCGGCTCCACCGCCGGGTTGAACGCGTGCACGAACGGGTGCATGTCGGTGGTCGAGATGTCGTGCTTCTCGTACCAGGTGGCGGCCGGCAGCACCAGGTCGGCGTGCAGGCCGGTGTTGGTCATCCGGAAGTCGATCGCGGTGAGCAGGTCCAGCTTGCCGATCGGCGCCTCGGCACGCCAGGTCACGTCGCGCGGACGCTCGCCGGGCGGGCACTCGGTGGCGGTGGCGGTGCCCTCGACGCCGAGCAGGTGCCGCATGAAGTACTCGTTGCCCTTGCCGGAGGAGCCGAGCAGGTTGGCCCGCCACAGGGTGAGGCAGCGCGGGAAGTTCGCCGGGTCGTCCGGGTCCTCGGCGACCGTCTTGAGCGTGCCCTTGCGCAGCTCGCCGACGATGTACTCGCCGACCGGCAGGCCGGCGGCGTCGGCCTCGTCGGCCAGCGCCAGCGGGTTGCGGTTGAAGAACGGGTGCCCCGGGCTCCAGCCCATCCGCTGCGCCGCGGCGACCGTGTCGGCGAACGCCATCCCGGCCAGCCGCCCGGTGCCCAGCGGCGAGGCCAGCTCGTCGGCCGGCACCCGCTCGTAGCGCCACTGGTCGGTGTGCAGGTACCAGAACGGGGTGGAGGCCTGGTGCCGCATCGGCCGCTGCCAGTCGAACGCGAACGACATGTGCTGCTGTCCGGTGATCGGCCGGGCCTTCTCCTGGCCGACGTAGTGCGCCCAGCCGCCGCCGTTCACGCCCTGGCAGCCGGTGAGGGTGACCAGCGAGATGAACGCGCGGTAGGTCATGTCGGAGTGGAACCACTGGTTGGCGCCGGCACCCAGGACGATCATCGAACGGCCCCGGCTGCGCTCGGCGTTGCGGGCGAACTCCCGGCCGATCCGGGCGGCGAGCGCGGCCGGGACGCCGGTGATGCGCTCCTGCCAGGCCGGGGTGTTCGGGCTGTCGGCGTCGTCGTACCCGGCCGGCCACTGTCCGGGCAGGTCGCCGCGGCGCACCCCGTACTGCGCCATGACCAGGTCGAAGACCGTGGTGACCAGGTGTTCGCCGACCCGGCGGACCGGGACGCCGCGGGTCATCACGCCGCCGCCCTCGGTGTCGCCGATGTCGAAGCGGGCGAGCTCGATCTCGACCGCCTCGTCCGAGGTGAGGCCGAGCGCCGGGACGACCTCGCCCAGGTCGAGGTTCCACCGGCCGGGCTCGGCGTAGCGGAAGCCCAGCGAGCCGTTGGGGACGACCAGCTCGCCGGTGCGGGAGTCGACCAGCACGGTCTTGTGCTCGCCGCCCTGTTCGCCGAGGTCCGCGGCGGTCAGGAACCGGTCCGCCCGGCCATCCACGACGGTGACCAGGAACGGCAGGTCGGTGAACCTGCGGGCGTAGTCCTCGAAGTACGGCACGGTCCGGTCGGCGAAGAACTCCTTCAGCACCACGTGGCCCATGGCCATGGCCAGGGCCCCGTCGGTGCCCGGGTGCGGCGCCAGCCAGTCGTCGGCGAACTTGACGTTGTCGGCGTAGTCCGGGCTGACCGCGACCACCTTGGTCCCCTTGTACCGCGCCTCGGCCAGGAAGTGCGCGTCCGGGGTGCGGGTGACCGGGATGTTGGAGCCCCACATCATCAGGTAGGTGGCGTTCCACCAGTCGCCGGCCTCGGGCACGTCGGTCTGGTCGCCCCAGATCTGCGGCGACGCGATCGGCAGGTCGGCGTACCAGTCGTAGAAGCTCAGCAGCGTCCCGCCGAGCAGCGCGTGGTACCGGGTCCCGGCCGCGAACGACGCCATCGACATCGCCGGGATCGGGGAGAACCCGACCACCCGGTCCGGCCCGTACGTCTTGGTGGTGTAGACGTGCGCCGCCGCGGCGATCTCGACGGCCTCCTCCCAGCTGGCCCGGACGAACCCGCCCCGGCCGCGCTGGGACTTGTAGGCCCGCGCCTTGAGCGGGTTCTCCACGATCTCCGCCCAGGCCAGCACCGGGTCGCCGAGCCGCTCCCGGGCCTCGCGGAACATCTCGGCCAGGGTGCCGCGCAGGTACGGGTGGCGCACCCGCGACGGCGAGTACTCGTACCAGGAGAAGGAGGCGCCGCGCGGGCAGCCGCGGGGCTCGTAGTCGGGCGAGTCCGGCCCGGTCGTCGGGTAGTCGGTGGCCTGGTGCTCCCAGGTGATCAGCCCGTCGCGGACGAAGACGTTCCACGAGCACGAGCCGGTGCAGTTGACACCGTGGGTGGAGCGGACCACCTTGTCGTACTTCCAGCGGTCGCGGTAGAACGCGTCCCAGTCGTTGCCGTTCACCTGGTGCAGCGTGCGGCCGTGGTCGCCGACCGTCTCGCGCGTCAGGAAGCGGCGGGCCGCGAGCAGCGGCGCGGTTCCCGGAACAGTGTCGTTGGCGGGTTCGGGTGACACGGCGGGCACTCCCAGGTCGATCAGCGGTGGCCTCTACAGCCTCCGGGATCACATGTCGGCTGCCCTGGGGCCGCAGACCTGGGACTGTTGGGACCAAAGTCCCGAGTAGGGTCTACTGGCCTGGCGCATGACCTGCGAACCCGACCACCGGTGTGGCCGCGATGCCGTCCGATCCCGGCTGGTGCAGGTGGCAACCCTGCCCGGAATACCACCACCAGCACCGGCGGCCGTCAAGAGTGTCGATGCGCCGTCGGGTCGCGCCGGGCCGCCCCAGGGCCTAGCCTGCGGGACGTGCCTGAGATCCGTTCCTACCGCCCGGCCGACCTCGCGGCCGTCTACGACATCTGCGTGCGCACCGCCGACGCCGGCGGCGACGCCCGCGGCCGGTACTCCACCGACGATCTGATGGGCGATCTGTTCGCCGGCCCGTACGTGCACCTCGAACCGCGGTTCGCGTTCGTGCTCGACGACGGTGGCGACGCGGTCGGCTACGTGGTCGGGACCCCGGACACCGCCACGTTCGTGCGGCGCTACCGCGACGAGTGGATCCCCCTGGTCGGCGACCGGTACCCGGTGCCGCCGCCCCCGCCGCGCACGCCCGAGCAGGACATGGTCGCCCTGCACTTCCACCCGGAACGCATGATCGTCCCGGAGCTGGCCGGTCATCCGGCCCACCTGCACATCGACCTGCTCCCGGCCTACCAGGGCCGAGGTCACGGCCGCCGGCTGATCGAGCGCTTCGAACAGGCGGTGGCCCGGGCCGGGGCCCCCGGCGTGCACCTCGGCATGGTCACCGCCAACGTGCGCGCCCGCGGTTTCTACGACCGGCTCGGCTACACCGAGCTGCCGGTCCCCGACCCGGGTCCGCTCACCTACCTAGGCAAGCTCCTCCACTGACTCGGGCTGCGGAACCTCGCGCAGGTGGCGGTTGTGGCGCGGCTCGTGCTTGGTCCGCGAGTCGTTGAGCCGGCGGCGCAGGTCGTCGCGCACATCCATGATCGCCGCGTGCAGGTCGTCCTCCGACGAGGTCGTGACGATCTTCTCCCGGCCTCCGATCGTGGACTCCAGGGTCACCTTCTGCCCGGCGGCCTCCCGGTTCTTCACCGAGATGTACAGCGCGGTGGTGTCGGCGTGGAAGCCGGAGAGCCGGGCGTCGAGCGGGCTGAACAGCTCGGCGATCCAGTTAAGGTCGCCCTGCGAGAAGCCGGCGCCCACCCGCAGGCACTCCTGGACGGTGGCCGGGTTGGCGACTGCGCTCATCTGAACCTCCTGCAACCGGTGGAACGGGACCCTCTCCTGGTACCCCGTTGATCAATGTTGAATCCGATCCAGCAGACGGGTACCCGTTTCGACGACGTCACGCGCGGACCACTCCAGGGCCGGTTCGAGCACGGTGATCTCGGTCATCGCGTGGCCCGGCACCCCGGTGTCACGCCAGCCGCCGGCGAACCAGACCTTCTCCTCCTCGGCCAGGGCCAGGGCGGCCCGGTCCAGCAGACCGGCCGGGTGCGGCAGCCAGAGCCGGAACTGGTGGGTGTGCGGCGGCCGCGGGAACACCACGGCGCCGGGCAGTTCCGCCAGCGCGGCCGCGACCGTGCCGGCGTGCCGCACGTAGTCCGGGATCCGAGGCAGCTCCCGCTCCAGCCCGATCAGCGCGGTCAGCGCTGCGGGCCACTGCTGGAACAGCTGCCCGCCGTAACGGTGGCGCCAGGCGCGGGCGTACCGGGCGAGGGCGGTGGTCCCGGCCAGCGCCGCGCCGCCCAGACCGCCCAGGGTCTTGTAGAAGGAGACGTACGTGCTGTCCGCCCGGCCGGCGATCGCCGCCAGGCCGTGTCCCAGGTACGGCGTGGACTCCCAGATCCGCGCCCCGTCGAAGTGCACGCGGGCGCCGGCCGCCCGGGCCGCGTCACACGCCTCGGTCAGCTCGGACCAGGTGGGCAGCACGAAACCGGCGTCCCGCACGGGCAGCTCGAACACCACCGTCGAAACCGGCTCGGCCAGCGCGGCGATCTCCGCGGCGGTCGGGTTGCGCGGCGCGGCGGTGGGGTGCACGGCGCGCAGGCCGGTCAGGTCGGCGTAGGCGCGGCGCTCGTACACCTCCTGGTGCCCGAGCGGGTGCAGGGCGACCGCCCGGCGGCCGGTGAGCTCGGCGCCGTAGCGGAGCGCCACCTGCTGCGCCATGGTGCCGGTCGGGAAGAACACCGCGGCCTCGGTCCCGAGCAGGGCGGCCACCCGGTCCTCCAGCTCGGCGACGAGGCCGTCGCCGTAGAAGTCCGGCATCAGCTCACCGCCGGCGGCCGCGCTCAGCTCGGCCAGCCGGTCCCGCACGGTGGCCGGCCGCGCCCCGGAGAGCAGCCGGTCACACCCGCGCATCGCGGCGATCCGCCGCGCCCGTACATCATCTGCCACCGCCGGATGATGGCAGATTTTCCGGCGCCCGGCTCTCTCGTACGATCACGGTTGTACGACGTACAAGAAAGGGTGTTGCCCCGGTGCCCTACCTCCTCCTCGCGCTCGCCATCGGCGCCGAGCTCTTGGCGACCAGCATGATGAAGGCCACCGACGGGTTCACCCGGCTCTGGCCCACCGTCGCCTGCCTCGCCGGCTACGCCGTCTCGTTCACCGCGCTGTCGCACGCGATCAAGGGCGGCATCCAGGTCGGCGTGGCCTACGCCATCTGGTCCGCGGTCGGCACCGCGGCGATCGTGGTGATCGGCGCGATCTTCCTCGACGAGCCGCTCACCCTGGTCAAGCTGGGCGCGATCGTGCTGATCATCGCCGGTGTCGTGATCCTCAACCTGACCGGCGCGCAGGCACATTGACCCGCGGTCAGCCGGTGAACAGCGGGGTGCTCAGATAGCGTTCGCCGGTGTCCGGCAGGACCACGACGACGGTCCGGCCGGCCAGCTCCGGCTGCCGGGCCAGCCCGGCGGCGGCGAACAGCGCCGCGCCGCTGGAGACCCCGGCCAGGATCCCCTCCGTACGGGCCAGCTGCCGCGCCGTCGCCCGGGCCTGTTCCACGTCGACCCGCAGCACCTCGTCGTAGACGGTCGGATCGAGCACCTCCGGCACGAAACCGGCCCCGATGCCCTGGATGCCGTGCGGGCCGGCAGAGCCGCCGGAGAGCACCGGGGACTCGGCGGGCTCCACGGCGTACACCCGCAGGCATGGGTTGCGCGAGCGCAGCACCTGGCCCACGCCGGTGATCGTGCCGCCGGTGCCGACGCCGCCGACCAGCACGTCCACCTCACCGCCGGTGTCCGCCCAGATCTCGTGGGCGGTGGTGCGCCGGTGCGCCTCCGGGTTCGCCGGATTGTCGAACTGCCGGGGCAGGAACGCCTTCCGCTCGTCCGCCAGCTCCAGCGCCCGACGCACCGCGCCGCCCATCCCCTCCGCGGCCGGGGTCAGCACCAGCTCCGCCCCGTACGCCGCGAGCAGCGCCCGCCGCTCCGCGGTCATGCTCTCCGGCATGGCCAGGGTCAGCCGGTATCCGCGGGCCGCCGCCACCAGGGCCAGGCCGATGCCGGTGTTCCCGCTGGTCGCCTCGACGATCTCGACACCGGGGCGCAGCTCGCCGGACTCCTCGGCGGCGTCCAGGATGGCCAGGGCGATACGGTCCTTGACGCTGCCGCCGGGGTTGAACGACTCCAGCTTGGCGAGCAGGCGGGCCGGCAGCCCGGGCTCGAAGCGGGACAGCCGCACCAGCGGGGTCCGACCGATCAGCTCGGTCACGTCCTCATAGATCATCGCCGGCTCCTCTGTTCTTCTCTGGTCCGCGGCGCGGCAGCCGCTCGCTGCTGGTTGCCTGCGCACAGGCCGGGATCGGGGGTTTCCTGCATCGGCAGGCCACGCCGGGCCGGGACGTCCGTCGCCGGGCCCTGCGGTGGCCACGAGTGGACCGGACCGTCGCGCGCCGGGCCTTCCAGGGGCCCGAGGTCGCTGCGGTCCGGCGTCTCCCGGGCCTGCCCGGCGCGCAGCCGGGCGCCGGCCGGCACGTCGGCGGTCACCAGGCAGTGCGCGCCGATCTCCGCGTCGTCGCCGACCCGGACCGGGCCCAGGACGGTGGCGCCCACGCCGAGCACCACCCGGTCGCCGACGGTGGGGTGCCGGCGGCTGCCCTTCGGGTCCCGGCGCCAGCCACGGCCGCCCAGGGTGACCCGGTGGTACACGGTCACGTCGTCGCCGATCCGGGCGGTCTCGCCGATCACCACGCCGGCGCCGTGGTCGATGAACAGCCGCCGCCCGATCACCGCGCCCGGGTGGATCTCGATGCCGGTGAGCAGCCGGGTCACCTGGGACAGCAGCCGGGGCAGCAGCGGCAGCCCGGCGCGGTGCAGCGGGTGCGCGAGGCGGTGCGACCAGACGGCCCAGAGTCCGGGATAGAGCAGCACCTCGGCGCTGCGGATGCCGTACAGGGCGGGATCGCGCCGGCAGGCGGCGCGGATGTCCTCGAACACGAGACGTCCTCGAAACGGTGCGGACGGGGGGCGGCGTGCTCAGCGGCCCCGACAGCGCTCGTCGAAGACCCGCCGGACGTGCGCCCCGGCCATCGGCACGGCGAACCGGCGGCCCGCCATCGGCGCCACGATGAGGCGCCGTGCCGGCCGCTGCCGCGTGCCCGATCCCGTCATGGCGCCGACGCTATTTCCAATGATCATCAGCGGACAGGGCCGCATGGCCCGGCCCGGCGGGCCATGCGGGCCCGGCGGGCCATGCGGGCCCGGCGGGCCATGCGGGCCCGGCGACGGCAGGGGCGGCCGGCGACGGGCCACGGGCACGGCCGGGTGCGTGACCGGCGCCAGACCGGGATCTCGCCCGATGGGGCCCGGCGGCGGCCGCGGGCGGGCCACGGGCACGGCCGGGTCCGTGACCGGCGCCAGGCCCGGCTGTCGCCCGGCGGCGCGTCGCGGCGGCCGGCGGCGGGATCGCGTCCCGGTCAGCCCGTGCCGAGGAGGGCGCGCACGCCGTCCACGTACGTCTTGCGGTCGATCGTGCCCACCAGGACACGCTGCAGGATGTAGCCCTGCAGCAGCCCGAAGAGGGCGGCTCCGACGCCGACCGCGTCGGCGTCGGCCGGGAGTTGACCGGCGTCCTTCGCCCGCTCCGCGGTACGCACCACCCGCTCGCGGATCCGCCCGTAGAGGTCCCGGACCAGCGCGGCCACCTCCTCGTCGTGGGTGGCCTCGCCCCATACCTGCACCGCGATCAGCACGGTCTGGTCCCCGCTGATGGTCGCCTCCACCTGCGCGATCACCTCGTCCAGGAAGGCCGGCAGCGGCGGCATCGGCTGCACGGCGAGGAGCCGGTCGATGATGCCGGTGATGTCCCCGATCTTGCCGCCGGCGATCGCCATGATCAGCTCGTTCTTGCTCTTGAAGTAGCGGTAGAACGCGCCGACCGAGAGCCCGGCCTCCCGGATCACGTCCTGCATCGAGGTCTGGTGGAAGCCGTTGCGGACGAAGCAGCGCGTCGCGGCGTCGAGGATCTGCTGGCGGCGGGCGGCGAGGTGGGCTTCCGAGACGCGGGGCACCGGGTCAGCGTACCGGGTAAAACGAACGGTCGTTCGGCCCCGTGCCGGTCTAGGATCCGGTCATGAGCGACCGACCGCCGCTGGCCGAGCGGCTCGACATGGCGCCCCACCCGGAGGGCGGCTGGTTCCGGGAGACCTGGCGGTCCCCGCACAGTTTCCACCCTCCGGGGTACCCGGGAGCCCGCGCCGCCGCGACCGCGATCTACTTCCTGCTGCACCCCGGGGAGCGCTCGGCGTGGCACGTGGTGCGCTCGGACGAGTTGTGGTTCTGGCACTCCGGCGGGCCGCTGACGCTGACCCTGGGTGGGAGCGGTGACCGGCCGGGCGCCGAGGAGCCGCTGCTGCTCGGGCCGGACCTCGCCGCCGGGCAGCAGCCGCAGCTGGTGGTGCCGGCCGGCTGCTGGCAGAGCGCCGCCCCGGCCGGCGACGAGCCGGTCGTGGTCAGTTGCGTGGTCGCCCCCGGCTTCGACTACGCCGACTGGCGCCTGCTCTGACCCCTTCGCGCCGGGTGCGCGCGCCCGCGCCCCGGGTCAGCGTGCCAGGCGCAGGTGACCGGGCTGGTAGGCGACCGTGCCGGTGTCGTCGAGCTCGAGCGTGACCGCCGGCCGGTCCCCGGTGATGCGCAGCCGCTGCGGGCTGACCAGGTGGAACGTCATGGTCCCGGGCACCACGGCCAGCGACGGCGCCTGCACCCGGACGACCGGCACGGTGACCGGGCCGGACGTCACGGTCAGGCCGAGACGGCGGATCGCCCAAGAGACGAAGATCGGCGAATCGGCCAGCCGCAGCACCGCCGCCGGGTCCAGCAGGTCGAGCTGGTCGGTGCCCGCGAACGGCAGCTCACCGGGGTCACCGGCGTGCTCCACCCGGCACGACCACGCGCTGTCCGCGCGACCCAGCCGCAGCTCCCGGCTCCAGCCGTCGCCCCGGCAGGTCACGTGCAGCGCCGTGACCTCGGCGGCCGGCGTCAGCTCGGCCTGCCAGGTCATCGTGTAGGGGCGCGACCCCGCGACGATCGCCGATCCGGCCGGCCGCGACCCGCGCGGGAACACCAGCTCGGTGCCGACCACATCGGTCCGCTGCCAGGTCAGTGGGGTGGCGGGCAGGTCCGCGCGCGGCCGTTCCGCCAGGGCCGGCCCCCGAGCACCGGTCATCGTCATAGCGCCTCCTCTGCCGCTATCCCATGTTTGCACTGTGCAAGCGTCTGCGCCGGGGAAACGGCTCCACCGGCCGCCGCCGGCATCACCCACGGTTGACCGACGGTCCGGCCGGACTTCGTGAGCCCGGCGCCGTCCGACGCAGACACGTCGGCGGGCCCGGCCCGCCGACGTGTCGCACACCATACGGGCGTACCACGGCGGGCCGTTCGGCGGGCCACCCTCGGCCGGGCCGCCGGACCGGTCAGGCCGATCCGCAGGCAGGCTCGCCGGACCGGTCAGCCGCATCCACCGGCCGGGTCGCCGGACAACGGGTCGCCGGACCGATCAGACCCATCCACCGGCCGGGTCACCGGACACCGGGTCGCCGGACCGGTCAGGCGACCCGTCGGCCGGGTCGGCGGACCAGCCGAGCCACCAGTCCGGCTCGCCGCCCTCGCCGGTGGCCGCGGCGAAGGCGGTCAGCGCGTCGATCACCGCGGGCTGCCACACCCCGGCCGTCGCGGCGACGATCCGGACGAGCTCGGCGCGCCGGGCGGCGATCACCCGGCCGACGACGTCGCGCCCGGCGCTGGTCAGGCCCAGCCGGACCACCCGCCGGTCGCCCGGGTCGGGCATCCGGTCGATCAGGCCCTTGCGCACCAGGCGGTCGCACATCCGGGTCCCGGTGGACGGGTTGACGCCGAGTTCCTCGGCGATGTCGGTGCTGCGCAGCGGCCCGCGTACGGCCAGCACCACCAGCGTCCGGAACTGCGGCAGCGTCACGTCCGCCGCGGCCGCCCCCAGCGAGCGCAGGGTCAGCCCGACGAACGCCCGGCTGGCCAGCATCAACGCCCGTACCACGGTCTCGTCGGCCGCGGCGCCGTCCGGCGGCGCCGCGCAGCGCTGCCGGGGCTGCCGGGCGGCGGGCGGGCGCTCGTCGCCGGGCCCCGGCCGGTGGCCGGCGGCGGAACGGCGGACGTCGGCGCGCTGCGTGCCCGGGACCTGCACCACCTCAGCATGCCACCCGCACCGGGTGATCACGGCCCGCGGCGCGGCTGTCCCCCGCCGGCGGGCGCCGTCGGCGACCGGCTCGGCCGGCGCACGCGGCCCGGGGCTCACCCGACCGGGGTCAGAGGGACTTCATCATGTCCTCGAAACTGGCGGTGAGGGCGAACGGGTCCGCGACCGTGACCGGTTCGCGGCGCTCGACCTCGCGGGCCAGCTCGGTCGCAGCCCGTTCGATACGGCCGCGCAGCGGGCCCTCCACCGAGTTCGCGCCCCAGTCGTCGCTGGCCGCGAAGACCGCGGTCGGGACCGGGACCGCACGCAGGTACGCGAAGAGCGGCCGCAGCGCGTGCTCCAGCACCAGCGAGTGCCGGGCGGTGCCGGCCGTCGCCGCGAGCAGGACCGGCTTGTCGGTCAGCGTGTCGGGCTCCAGCACGTCGAAGAACGACTTGAACAGGCCGCTGTAGCTCGCGCTGAACACCGGCGTGACCACGATCAGCGCGTCGGCCGCCGCCACCGCCTCCTGGGCCTGCTTGAGCGCGGCCGGCGGGAAGCCGGTCAGCATGTGGTCGGTGATCTCGTGGGCCAGGTCGCGCAGCTCGACGACCTGGATGTCCAGGGTGACGCCGAGCCCGCTGGCGGCCCGCCCCGCCGCCGCGGACAGCTGGTCCGCGAGCAGGCGGGTGGACGACGGCTGACTCAGGCCCGCGCTGACCACGACGAGTGTGCGCTGTTTCATGCCTGGACCTCTTCCCTGGTTTCGGCGTTTTCCTTGGTCTCGGCCTGCTTCCTGGCGACGAGCGAGGCGTGGGTGGGCGCGTCCGGCACGTGCGCCGGCTTGAGCGCGGCGAACTCCTTGCGGAGCACCGGCACGACCTCCTCGCCGAGCAGGTCGAGCTGCTCCAGGACGGTCTTGAGCGGCAGGCCGGCGTGGTCGATCAGGAACAGCTGACGCTGGTAGTCCCCCACGTAGTCGCGGAATCCGAGGGTACGGTCGATCACCTGCTGCGGACTGCCGACGGTCAGCGGCGTCTCGCGGCTGAAGTCCTCCAGGGACGGCCCGTGGCCGTAGACCGGTGCGTTGTCGAAGTACGGCCGGAACTCGTTGACCGCGTCCTGGCTGTTGCGGCGCATGAACACCTGGCCGCCGAGGCCGACGATGGCCTGGTCCGGGTCACCGTGGCCGTAGTGCGCGAACCGCTCCCGGTAGAGCCCGACCATCCGCTGGGTGTGCGACGCCGGCCAGAAGATGTGGTTGGCGAAGAAGCCGTCACCGTAGTAAGCGGCCTGCTCGGCGATCTGCGGGCTGCGGATCGAGCCGTGCCAGACGAACGGCGGGACGTCGTCGAGCGGGCGCGGCGTCGAGGTGAACGACTGCAGCGGGGTACGGAACTTGCCCTCCCAGTCCACCACGTGCTCGCGCCACAGCTGGTGCAGCAGCGCGTAGTTCTCGATGGCCAGCGGGATGCCGGCGCGGATGTCCTTGCCGAACCACGGGTAGACCGGGCCGGTGTTGCCCCGGCCGAGCATCAGGTCGACGCGGCCGTCCGCGAGGTGCTGCAGCATCGCGAAGTCCTCGGCGATCTTCACCGGGTCGTTCGTGGTGATCAGCGTGGTGGCCGTGCTCAGCTGCAGCGTCGTGGTCTGCGCGGCGATGTAGGCGAGCGTCGTGGTCGGCGACGAGGAGAAGAACGGCTCGTTGTGGTGCTCGCCGAGCGCGAAGACGTCGAGGCCGGCCTGTTCCGCGTGCTTCGCGATGGTGACGATGTCCTTGATGCGCTGCGCCTCGGTCGGGGTCTTCCCGGTGGTGGGGTCGGTGGTGATGTCGCTGACGCTGAAGATGCCGAATTGCATGACCCGCTCCTGAAACCTCCGGCCGGGGCTCTGACGTCCCGGACTGCCCCGCACAACGTTGTTGACGGAGAAACTATTTCAGATTCAAAGAACTTGGGCAGCGGCGGGGGTCACACCCCGCCCGGGCGCTCCGGTGCCGGGCGGCCGCGGCGCCGACGGCCCGGGACGGCCGGGGTGGCGTGGTGCACCGGCCGGTCGCCACCACTGCCCGGGCTTCGCGGTGACCGATCGGGGAACAGTCGGCCCGGCCCGGCGCCCGACACCGGACCGGGCTGACCGACACCGGACCGGGCAGACCAGCGCCGGCCCGGGCAGACCAGCGCCAGCCCGGGCAGACCAGCGCCAGCCCGGGCAGGCCGACACTGAGCCGGCGGGCCGACACCGGGCCGGCGGGCCGGAAGCGGCGGATTTGCGCCGGCCCGCGATCATGGACCGGTTGGTGATCCTGCGGCAGCGCGGCGCGAAGCGGTTGCCGGGCCGATCCGCGACGGATAGACCTGTGGCATGGCCAAACTCGACGATCCAGGACTGTTCGGCCGCCAGTGGGCGGCGCACTACGACGGCCCGGGCCTGCCCGACCCGGGTCCCGCGGTGGAGTTCCTGGCCGGGCTGGCCGGCGACGGCCCGGTGCTGGAGCTGGCCATCGGCACCGGCCGGGTGGCGCTGCCGCTCGCCGCGCGTGGCGTCCCGGTGGAGGGCATCGAGGCGTCCCCGGAGATGGTCGAGCTGTTGCGCCGCAAACCGGGCGGCGACGCCATCGCGGTGCTCGTCGACGACATGGCCGACGTCGCGGTCCGCGGCCCCTATCCGCTGGTCTACCTGGTCTTCAACACCCTGTTCAACCTGACCGTGCCGGGCCGGCAGGAGGAGTGTTTCCACAACGTGGCCCGGGTGCTGGCCCCGGGCGGCCGGTTCGTGGTTGAGGCGTTCGTGCCGGACCCGTCCGATTTCGATCGCGACGAGCAGCAGGTGCAGGTGCAGCAGGTGACCGAGGAGGCGGTGACCGTGCGTCTGCACCGGTACGACCGGGACGCCCAGACCTTCCTGCGGCAGACGGTCACCTTCACCGACGGCGGGGTCCGGCTGCAGCCGTTCGGCATGCGGTACCAGTGGCCGGAGCAGATCGACGCGATGGCGGCCGCCGCCGGGCTGGAACTCCAGGCACGCTACGCGACGTGGCGGCGCGACCCGTTCGGCCCGGACAGCGGCGACCACGTCAGCGTCTACCGCAGACCGCTGCCGGTCACCGGTTGAACCGCACGGACACGTCGGCCCTCGCCCACATCATCGGCGGCACGCCAGCCACCGCCCACATCGACGGCGGGACGTCGACCACCGCCCACATCGACGGCGGGACGTCGACCACCGTCCACATCGACGATGGCGGCGCGTCGCCGGGGTGGCGGATCACCGGCCCGGGCCGGGCCGGTGATCGCCGGGCGCTCAGCGACCCTGGAGGGCCTTCACGTTGTCGCCGAACGTCCAGCCCTTCGACCCGTCCCAGTTGATCGACCAGGTCATCAGGCCCTTGATGCCGGGGACGCTGCTGACGGCCTGGGCGACCAGCGCCGGCGTCATGTGACCGCCGCCGGCACCGGGCTGCGCGGGCAGTCCGGGGACCTGCTTGTCGTACGGAATCTTGATGGTCGTGCCCTGAATCGTCAGGCCGTCGGCCAGGCACCGGGTCTGCACGGTGAAACCCTGCACGGTGCCCGCGGCGTACGAGTCGCCGGAACAGCCGTACATGCTTCCGTTGTAGTACTGCATGTTGAGCCACCACAGCCGGCCGTTGTCCAGGTACTTCTTGATGATCGGCAGGTACGACCCCCAGATCGAGCCGTAGGTCACGCTGCCGCCGGTGACGTACGCCGTCTCCGGCGCCATGGTGAGCCCGAAGTTGGCCGGCATCGCCGCGAGCACCCCGTCGATGATCCGGATCAGGTTCGCCTGCGAGGTGGACAGCGTGTTGATGTCGCCGCTGCCGGAGAGCCCGGTCTCGATGTCGATGTCGATGCCGTCGAAGTGGTAGGCCTTGAGGATCGGCACGATGCTGGCCACGAAGCGGTCGGCGACCGTGCTGGAGCTCAGGTCGATCCCGGCCGCCGCTCCTCCGATCGACATCAGCACCGTGGCGCCCTGCGCCTTGGCCGCGCAGATCTCCGCGGCGGTGGGCACCTTGACGCCGGCGTCCATGCCGTTCTCCCACAGCACGGTGCCGTCCGAGCGAATCACCGGGAAGGCGGCCATCAGGACGTTGTAGCCGTGCTGGGCGATCCGGCCGTCGTTGATCGGGATCCAGCCGAGGCCGGGATGCACGCCGTTGGCCGCGCCGTCCCAGTTCTCCCAGTACCCCTGGAGCACCTTGCCGGCGGGACGGCCGCGGGTCGCACAGGCGCCGCCGGTCGCGGTCGGCGTGGGCGCCGGGGAGGTGGTGGACGACGCCGTCGGCGAGACCGAGGTGGCCGTCGGCGTCGGCGTGCCGCCGCCGCTGCACGCGCCCAGATCCCCCCACAGCGTCGGGGTCGCGGCCGGGTTCCAGCCGGCGCCCGCGTGCGCCGTGTGGGTGACCAGGGCCTGGTACAGCCTGGACCGGTAGGTCACCTGGGTGCCGGCGCGGTAGGTCACCCCCTCGGCCCAGGCCACGGACGAGCAGGTCACGGCGGCCTCACCGGCCGGCGAGAACGCCACGACCGAGCCGAGCGCCACCCCCGCCCCGGCGACCAGTGCCAGTACCTGGCGGCGAACTCCCATGGCGACTCCTCGACAGCGAAGGTGACCTGTGCCACCACATGGTGACTTTCACGTTCACAAATATCAAGGGTTCTTAACAGTCGATTATTCAAGTCTCTTAACAGTTAGCGGGAGGCCGACGAACGCCGCGAACGGCTCCAGCGCCCGCTCCGCGCTCACCCAGTCCGCGGCGGTGAACGGCTCCAGCGGTGACACGGTGACGGTGACCGCCCGTTTGCCCAGGGTCCGCTTCCACACCGCCATCACCCGGCCGTCACGCACCAGGGTCGCCTGGAACACCCCGTTGCCGCCCGGGATGATGCTCCTCAGGTGTTCCGGGGTGGCCATCATGGCGCGGTCCTTGTAACCCAGCAGGTACTCGTCGAAGCCGGGCAGAGCGTGCCAGCCACGCACCGGACCGGCGTCGAGGACCTCCGGATCGGCCCACATCGGGATCCCGTCGACGTCGACGGCGACCAGCCCCGCGGCGGCGATCCCGGCGCGGGCGTCGGTCACCGGCAGCATGGTCCAGCCCGCGAAGTCCTTGACCGTGGTCGGCCCGTGACTGCGGAAATACCGACGCGCCAGGATGGCCAGCGCCTCCTCCCGCGACGGTTTGTTACGCGTGGGCGCCCAGTCGTCGAGCAGCACGAAAGTCTGCTCCGTGCCCCGATTCGGGGCGATCGCCGTGACGCCGCGCTGACTCGCGTACCACAGCAGGTGGTAACCGAGCTGACCGGCGACCGCGACGCCGCCCTCGCCGATCGCGGCCATGCACTCCGATCGCGTCATCCGGCCGCCGCCGGCCAGCGTGGCGCCGAGAATCTCCGCGGCTCGGTCCGCGTCGGCCTCGGAGAGGCCGAGGAACTCGCGGCGGCGCGCCGCGCCGGCCAGCGCCCGCACCCCGGTCAGCTCCAGCATCCAGTGCGCGTCGGCGGACGGGACCAGGTGCACGGTGCCGCGCATCGGCCAGGTGCGCACCACGTCGCGCCGCTCGGTCTCGGCGACGATCTCCGGCTGGGTGCGCCCGGGCAGGCGCGCGCCCAGCGACCAGAGCACGCTGTTGAGATCCTGCGCCTGCATCGCGCCGAACCACTCGGTGACGCCGCGGACGTCACCGGGAGCGCTGCCCGGGTGCGGGCCGAGCAACAGGCTGGTCATGCGAAGGCTCAGTGCCGTGTTCACATCCACGGCACCGAGCCTAGAAGCAGGGTCCGACAGGAATCAGCGGCCGCGCTGCGCGCGGTAGCGCTTGATCAGCGTGTTCGTCGACGAGTCGGCGTCGTCGGCGGGCGCCTGCGCCGAGGTCAGCTTCGGTGCGAGCTGGTTGGCCATCACCTTGCCCAGCTCCACCCCCCACTGGTCGAACGAGTTGATCTCCCAGATCACGCCCTGGGTGAACGTGATGTGCTCGTAGAGGGCGACCAGCTGGCCGAACGTCGCCGGGGTGAGCTTCTCGGCGAGGATCGTGGTGGTCGGGTGGTTGCCCGGCATCACCCGGTGCGGGGCCACCTCGGGCCGGGTGCCCTCGGCCTGGACCTGCTCCAGCGTCCGCCCGAAGGCCAGCGCGCCGGTCTGGGCCAGGAAGTTCGACATGAACAGGTCGTGCATCTGGCCGATGTCGTGGTTCGGCTTGCTGAACCCGATGAAGTCCGCCGGGATCAGCTTGCTGCCCTGGTGGATGAGCTGGTAGAAGGCGTGCTGGCCGTTGGTGCCGGGCTCGCCCCAGAACACCTCGCCGGTCTGGAAGGTGACCCGCTCGCCGGACAGCCGCACCGACTTGCCGTTGCTCTCCATGGTCAGCTGCTGCAGGTAGGCCGCGAACCGGTGCAGGTACTGCGCGTACGGCAGGACCGCGTGCGACTGCGCGCCGAGGAACGTGTCGTACCAGACGTTGATCAGGCCGAGCAGGGCCGGCACGTTGCGCTCGATCGGGGTGGTCCGGAAGTGCTCGTCGACGGCGTGGTAACCGGCGAGCATCTCGGCGAACCGCTCCTTGCCGAGCGCGATCAGCACCGACAGGCCGACCGCGGACGGCAGCGAGTAGCGCCCGCCGACCCAGTCCCAGAAGCCGAACATGTTCTCGGTGTCGATGCCGAAGTCGGCGACCTTCGCGGCGTTGGTGCTGACCGCGACGAAGTGCTTGGCCACCGCGGCCTCGTCCTTGAGCGCGGCGAGCAGCCAGTTGCGCGCCTCCGCGGCGTTGGTCAGCGTCTCCTGGGTGGTGAAGGTCTTCGACACCACGATGAACAGCGTGCTGGCCGGGTCCAGGTCGCGGGTCTTCTCGTACAGGTCGGTGGGGTCGATGTTCGACACGAACCGGCACTCGATGTCGCGCTGGGTGTAGTCCTTCAGCGCCTCGTACGCCATCACCGGGCCCAGGTCGGAGCCACCGATGCCGATGTTCACCACGGTACGGATCCGCTCGCCGGTGTGCCCCTTCCACTCCCCGGAGCGCACCTTGTCGGCGAACACGCCCATCCGGTCCAGCACCTCGTGCACGTCGGCCACCACGTCCTGGCCGTCGACCACCAGCCGGGCGTCGCGCGGCAGGCGCAGCGCGGTGTGCAGCACGGCGCGGTCCTCGGTGACGTTGATGTGCTCGCCGCTGAACATCGCGGTGATCCGCTCGGTCAGCTTGGCCCGGCCGGCCAGCGCGAACAGCGCGGACAGCACCTCGTCGGTGACCAGGTTCTTGCTGTAGTCGACATACAGATCGGCGACCTCGGCGGCGTAGCGCTCGCCACGCCGCGGGTCGCTGTCGAACAGGTCACGCAGGTGGACGCCGGAGATCTTCTCGGCGTGGCCCTGTAGGGCCTGCCACTCGGCGCTGTCGGAAACGTGTTCGCTCATCTCTCCCACTCCGGACCGGGACACTCGCACACTTCGCCCATCGTGGCACGAACCGCTGCCGGACGCGGCGAACTGGAGCTCATAGACGCCCCACAGACTGATCACGGAGGCGTCGCAGAACCAACCGCGAGGTTAGTCCCATGACGACAACCCTCCGCCACCGGACCCGAAGTGCCCCGGAGCGTATGCCTTTGGCCCTGCCGCCACGGCCGCTCCTGCCACCGGCGCCCCCGCGCGTCCGGCGCCGAGCCGGCGGGCTCCGGCGGCGGCGAAATCTGTCGTACCTGTGTTCTAGTTTCTCGCGCATGGTTACCGCGGCTTATTCGTACCTCGGATCGTCGGCTCTGGACGGCGGCCTGACCCTGCAGACCTCCGGCGGCCCGGCGGCGCACCCCCGATTCTTCACCGGGTTCCTGACCGTGCCCGGCGCTGCGGCGACCGGTCTGCTCGCCGTGGCCGAGGTGGCCCGCACCCGGTACTTCCGGCCGCTGCCGCCGGCCAGCCTCGACCCCGTGGTGACCGCCGGCGGCGACCGGCTGCGCTTCGAGTCGTTCTCCGGCTGCTGCGGTGTCCACGCGCGACTGGACGTGCTGCCCGCCGGGCTGGACGGCGACATCGTCGGCCACGGCACCACCAACGTGGACGTCGACCTGCCGCTGCGGCGGGCGCTCAGCCGGGTCGGCGCCGGCGAGGCGATGCACCTCGCGGTCGGCCCGGACGAGCTGGCCGTGACCACGTTCGACGGTCGCCTGGTGGAACGCAGGGTGCCGCTGCCGACCCGGTGGCTGCGCGGCTTCGCCGAGGCGCAGGTGCTGACCGCGCGGTTCGACGCGCGCGCCGAGCTCGGCGTCACCGAGGCCCGCGCCCTGTTCCACCGCCTGCCGGCCGACCGGTCGGTGCTCTGGGCGGTCGCGGCCGGGCGGTCGCTGCGCCTGACGTCGCGGCCGGTTCCGGGCGCGGTGTGCCTGCCGGGCGCCGGCCGCCTGGCCGCCCTGAAACCCTTCCTGCGGTACGCGACCGGCCTGCGCGTGTACGGCCCGGCCGTCACCGCCGGCAGCGCCCCGGTGGCCAGCGCCTGGGAGCTGAGCATGCCGCAGCAGCGGCTGTCGCTGACGCTGTCCCCGGAGCCGTACCGCGGGTTCCCCGGCGAGGGCACGGTCCTCGAGTCGCTGACCTCCGACGAGGTGGCCGACGACGCCGACCTGGTCAGCGCGCTGCTGACCGGGGATCCGGCGATCGACGTGGACACGCTGGCCACCGCATCCGGACTGGACGCCGCCCGGGTCCGCGACGCGCTGACCCAGCTGGGCACGGCCGGGCGGGTGGGCTACGACCTGGCCGAGGCGGGCTACTTCCACCGCGCCCTGCCGTACACCGCGGACGCCGCCGAGCGGATGAGCCCGCGGCTGACCGGTGCGCGGGCGCTGATCAGCGCGGGCGCGGTGAGCGTCGGCGCGGAGGTGTCCCGGGTGGTCAGCGGCGGGCAGACGTACCACGTACGCGACGCGGCGCAGTCCTGCACCTGCCCGTGGTGGGCGCGGCACCGCGGCGGCCGCGGCCCGTGCAAGCACCTCCTCGCGGTGCGGATGGCCCGTTCCGGAAAGACCGCCACGACGATCGCGGACACCGAGGCCGCGGCATGATCCTGAGCTGGGAGATCCTGCAGCGGCACGCCCGGCGCGGGCACCGGGCCCGGATCGTCGCGCTGCTGGCCGGCGCCACCGAACAGCATCGTCTCGCTCTGGCCGGCGACGTCGAGGCGGGCATCCGGCGCGCCGAGCGCAACGCCTGGTGGCGCGCCGACGTCAACCCCAACCCGGGGTACGCGCTGGCCGTGATCGGCTGCATGCCGACCGCCGCCCGCGCGGCGGCGCTGCTGTCGCGCGGCGCCATGCAGGCCTGGACCCGGGTCGGCCCGGACCGGTTCCTGGAGGTCGCCCGGCTCCGGCAGGTGCCCTGGCTGGGCGAGCTGGGCCGGCGGCTCGCCGAGCGGATCCCGCTGCGCGACGCCGACCAGCACCTGTGGCCGATGATCGCGGAGCTGCTGCGGGCCGGCGGGGCCGAGCCACCGGTCCGGGAGAACGTGGTCCGCGCCTGGCTGGCGAACCTGCTGGAACCGGTCTCCGGGCGGCGCGGCGGCCGGTCGGCGCTCGGCGCGCGGCTGCGCGACGACCCGTTGCGCGACTCGCTGCTGCCCGCTCTGTTCGAGTGCGACGGCCTCGGCGCCGACCTGGCCGGCGGCTCGTGGGACGCCACGGCCGCGCGGTGGGACCCCACGCCGCGGGTCCCGGCGGTCATCGCGGACCTGGTCGCCGACGGCGTGCTGGCCCGCAAGACCGTTCTGGACCTGACCCTCGACCGCCTGGCCCGTGGCGGCCGGGCACCTCAGCTGCGCCCGTTCGCGCTGCTGCACGACGCGCTGGAACCGACTCTCGACGAGCTGTCCAGCCATGTCCTCGACTACGCCCGGCTGCTGCCCGAGGCTCCCGGCCCGGTGGCCACGCTGGCGCAGAAGGCGCTGCGGGCGGTCGACGACGCCGGGCGGCTGGAGCTGTCGACCCTGCTGGAGGCCAGCGCGCCGACCCTGCTGCGCGCGGAGAAGACCCTGGTCACGGCGCAGCTGTCCTGGCTGGAGAGGGTCGCGCGCCGGCACCCGGGCCGGGCCGGCGAGGTGCTGGAGACGGTCGCCGCCGGGTTCGGCCATCCGGCGCTGGATGTGCAGGAACGGGCGCTGACCCTGATCGGCAGGCGGGCCGGCGGCCTGGACCGGGCGAGCGTGGCCCGGATCGCCGACGCGGCCGCCGCGCTCTCCGGCGATCTGCCGGCCCGGGCCGCCGAGCTGTTCGGCACGGCCGTCCCGGCGCCGGCCGGCATCCGCGGGCCGGGTCCGGCCGCCCCGCCGGCCGAGATGCCACCGCCCATCGCCACCCCGGCGGAACTCGCCGAGGAGCTGGCCGCGCTGTGCCACGAGCAGACCGCGGTCCGCTGGGAGCGGGTGCTGGCCGGCCTGGTCGCGCTCTACACCACCGCGGGTCCGCCGGCACTGGCCGCCGCGCTGCGGCCGGTCCTCGACCGGTACCCGGGCCACTTCGCCGACGCCGGCGGCAACGAATCCTCCCCGCTGATGTACCTCGGCCTGGCGATCCGCTGCGCGACCGGCGCCCGCACGCTGCGCTCCCGCCGGCAGCGGCTGGTGACCTCGGTGCGTGCGGCGTGGCAGGACGGCCGCCGCGGCGGGCCGGACTCACCGCTGGCCGCCACCCCCGACGGCGTGCTGGCCCTGCGGCTCGCCGAGGCGGCGGTCCAGCTGAGCAGCACCCTGGTGCCGGTGACGGTCGCCACCCCGACCCATGTGACCGGCGGTCTGGACGCGGCGGTGCTGCTGGAACGGCTGCGCCGGGCCGAGGCGGAGGGCTGGCAGCCGTGGCCGGTGGACTTCGAACAGGCGCTGCTGCGGCTGCCCCGGCGAACCGATCCGGCGGTCGCCGCCGCCGCGACGCGACTGACTTCCCCGGCCGGGCGCCAGTTCGCCGCCTGGCTGGCCGCCGGGGGCCTGCCCGATCCGATCAGCAGCCGGTTCGAGCAACATCCGTCCGGCTACCGGCACACCTGGTATTCCCCGCTCACCCGGCGGGTGGTGGCCGCCGTGCGCCCGGCCCGCGACGGCGGGCTGCGCCTGGAGCGTCAGTTGCTCACCGTCACCCCGGGAGCCGAGCCGGACGGCTGGCCGCGGACGTTCCACGAGTGCGGCGACGTGCTGGCGATGGTGCTGCCCCAGCATCGGGAGGTGGCCGCGGCCTGGGCGCTGCCCGAACTGGCCGCGCTGGCCGACCAGGAGCAGCGCGCGGGTGCGGCGCTGCTGCCGCTGCTCGCCGAGTGCTCCGGCCCGGTCGGTCCGGCCCTGGCCTACGGCCTCGCCTACGCCCTGGGCGCCCGCCACCAGCAGGACCGCGTCGCGGCGGTGGACGCTTTCTGCACCCTGGCAGCCGGTCCGGAGCCGTTCGCGCCAGCGGTCGGCGCGGCCCTGGCCGACCTCTGCGCCGACGCGACGGTGAAACTCTCCCGCCTGGTGCCGGCCCTGGCCGGCGCGCACCGGGGCGGCGCTTCGGCCGCCGTCTGGGACATCCTGACCGCCGTCCTGCCGGTGCTGCTGCCCACCGCCCGGCGCGGGCTGCCCGACCTGCTGGAACTGTCCACCCAGGTGGCCGGCACGGTCCGGGCGGCCGGCACGGACTACGCCGCCGGAACGGGCCAGGCGTCCGCGACGGACCAGGAAGCCGGCACGGGTGACGCCGCCGGAGCGGTGCAGGCGGGCCGGGCCGGCGCGGGCGCGCCGATCCCGGGGCTGGCCGAGGTCGCCGCCCGGCCCGGCTCCACCCGTTTGGTCAAGGAGGCGAGGCGGTTGCAGACGGTCCTGACCTCCTGAGCAGGAGGTCCGCGCGGCCCGGCGTCCCGGCCGGGCGGGCGGGGCGGACAACGAAAGCGCCGCCCGGGCGGGGGACCCGGGCGGCGCTTCCTTTCAGGGGGAGAGTTGAGTCTCAGCCGAGCTTCACGTTGAAGATCGGGTTGGCGGCCAGCTTGCGGAACGCCGACAGCGAGGAGCTGGTGCTGTCGATGCTGATGTCGCGGTCGCCCTCGTCGTCGTGCTTGGTGTCGAAGTGCACGATCGCCTTGATCGCGGGACGCTTCTTCAGCTCGGCCAGCACGCTGTCGTAGACGAACGACTTGTCGGCACGCTTGCCCACGCGGTGGTACGCGCCCCACTCGGCGATCATCAGCGGCTTGCTGGCGTGCTTGGTGGTGGCCCAGTCGTAGAAGCCGAGCGCGCCGCCCTTGGGCTTGCGGTCGAGCAGGTCACCGAAGTCGCCGAAGTGGTAGTAGCCCTTCTCCACCGAGACGTACGAGTCCAGGCCGACCCAGTCGACGACGTCGTCACCGGGGTAGAGGTCCTTCCACCAGGACTGCGCCATCCACTTCTCGTTGCCCATGTACGCCAGCACGTTGACCACGTTCGTCACGCCCTTGGCGCGCAGCCGCTCGATGGTGTGCCGGTACATCGCCGCGAAGTCCTTGGCCTGCATGCCGGAGCCGGCCCGCGCCACCACATCGTTCTCCGGCTCGTGGTTGAGGGCCAGGAAGAACTTCTTGCCGTACGCCTTGGCCCGCGCCGCGAACGCGTCGATCCGCTTGTCCTGCTCGCCCTTGGCGACCTTGGCCCAGGTCGAGCCGTACGCGATCTTCCAGTTCTCCAGCAGCACCCGGGGGTGCGCGGCGTCCTCGGTCATCGCGATCTCGGCCTTGGTCGGGAACGGCTCGTTGCCCTTGTGGTACTGGTGGAAGATGGTGGCGGTCCGGCCGCTCGCCTTCTCCCAGTCCTTCAGTGCCTTGTCGCGCGGCGCGCTGGTGAATCCACCGGCGGCGCCGCCCCAGAGAACACCACAGGTCGGGACCAGCTTGGCGCCGGTCCTGCACCCGGCGTCGGCGGCTTGCGCGGCCTGTGCCGGCGTGGCCGTCGCGGCGCCGAATCCGGCGACGAGAGCGGTCAGCGTCAGTACGGTCTTACGCAGCGTCGAGCGCTTCACGATGAAATCTCCCCCGAGATCTGTCCAGCGGGTTCGTCCCGCCGGGCACCTGTCCGGCGGCGTGTCCCGCCGGGCATGTGAAAGAGATTCCGGGTCGTACGGTGCACGCCTAGTGCCCGTGCCGGTGCGGGCAGGTTGCGGGTGTCGGGCTTGCCCGACGGGCGTCGCGCCGGTAGCCAGAGCACATGTGGATCTTCGATGGGCACAATGACCTGGCGATGCGCCTGCGCGAGGCGCACGGTTCGGACGTCGCGGCGCTCGACCGGGCACGTCCGGAGCTGCACACCGATCTGCCGCGGCTGCGCGCCGGCCGGGTGGGCGCGCAGTTCTGGTCCGTCTACGTGCCGTCCGCGCTGCCCGAGCCGGAGGCGGTCACGCACACCATGGAGCAGATCGACCTGGTGTACCGGCTGCTCGCGGCGTATCCCGGGGAGCTGGCCGCGGCGTACACCGCCGACGACGTGGAACGGATCGTCGCTCAGGGGCGGATCGCCTCGCTGATCGGCATCGAGGGCGGGCACTGCCTGGCGCGGTCACCCGGCGTGCTGCGGTCCTTCGCCCGGCTCGGCGTGCGCTACGTGACGCTCACCCACAACCACCACACGGCGTGGGCCGACTCCGCGGCGCAGGATCCGCTGGTGGGCGGCCTGACGGCCGAGGGGCGTGCGCTGGTACGGCAGATGCAGCGCCTGGGCGTGCTCGTCGACCTGTCGCACGTCGCGGCGGAGACCATGCACGCCGCGCTGGACGAGGCCACCGCACCGGTGATCTTCAGCCATTCCGGGGCCCGGGCGGTCACCGACCATCCCCGCAACGTGCCCGACGACGTGCTGCAGCGGCTGCCCGGCAACGGCGGGGTGGTGCAACTGACGTTCGTCGCGCCGTTCGTCTCGGCGGCCGTGCTGCGGTGGCAGCGGGCGGCGGACGCCGAGTGGGAGCGCCTGGGCCTGCCGCCGATCGAGGACGACTGGCCGCGCGGCCCCCGGGCCGGGGAGGGTGACCCGCCGCGGGCCCGGGTCGTCGACCAGCGGGCGCAGCCGGCGTTCCGGGCCTGGCTGGCGGCCAATCCGCGGCCGGAGGCGACCGTCTCGGACGTGGCCGACCACGTCGAGCACGCCCGCGCGGTGGCCGGTGTCGATCACGTGGGGCTGGGCGGCGATTTCGACGGCACGCCGGACGTCCCGGTGGGCCTGGCCGACGTCGCGGGCTACCCGAACCTGCTCGCCGAGTTGCGGGCGCGCGGCTGGCCGGACGGCGATCTGCGGAAACTGGCGCACGGCAACGTGCTGCGGGCGCTGCGCGACGCGCAGCGGCATGCCACCGAGCCGCTCTGGCCCCGGAGTGCTCACGCTCGGTGACGTCCTGGGCGGCGACGGCGCGCCGCCCAGGCGCCGGCCGTTCGACGCGGCCGGAAGTTTGCGGATCCGCCGGGCCCGACTGGTGGGTTCGGATGCCGGGGGCACCGGCGGATCAGCCGACTCGGTGCCGCAGGACTTCTTGGGTCGCACGACAACTGCCGGATGTTCAGCGGTGTGAGTCGCGTGAACACCAAGATCATAAGGCTCGGCACGGGGGCGGCCGACAGCCGGGTGGCCGGTATCGACGGGCCTGACGGCTCCCGCCGGCCACCGGGCGGCCCGGCCCGTCCGGCGTTTGCGGCGAGCGCCGACCGGCCGGGCGGCCGACCGCACCGGGCCGCGCGCCGGGTCACCCTCGGTGATCGGAGTCCGCCCCGGCGGCGGCCGGCGCGCCCTCGGGCGGCAGTCCGCCGCCGATCGCCGCATACACCGCCGGGCGGTCCCGGCGCAGCCGGCGGCCCCAGCCGACGCCGCCGACGAACAGCAGCAGGAAGGCCAGCGGCGGCAGCCACACCTTGACCGGGTTGTCGGAGTCCAGCAGGTCGCCGAAGAACGCCACCGACAGCAGCAGCATCAGCACCAGGAAGACCGTCGCGATCCACGGCGCCACCGAGCGGCGCCAGCGCGTCTCGCCGTGCGGGTCGCGCCGGAAGAACCGCAGCACCGCGAGTGACGCGATGGTCATCAGGGCGAGCACGCCGAGGCCGCCGGAGACCGTACCGAAGAAGAACAGGTCGGTCGTCGGGTTCAGCACCAGCGCCGCGAAGACCAGCAGCACCACGAGGGCCAGCCCGGACTGGGCCAGTGAGGCGGCGACCGGCACGTCGTCACGGGTGCGGGCCAGCGCCGGCGGGAGCACGCCCTCGCGGGCGACGGTCAGCGCGTACCGGGCGACCGTGTGGTGGAAGGCGAGCATCGCGGCGAACAGGCTGGTCGCGAAGAACACCCGGGCCAGGTCGGTGATCGCGGCCGGCAGGTACGGGTCGGGCAGCACGAAGAACAGGTCGTTGAGGTACTCGGCGGCGACCTCGACGATCCGGTCCGGCCCGGCGACCACGGACATCGCCCAGGCGGACCCGCCGTACAGGATCGCGGCGACGCCCAGCGTCATGAAGATCGCGCGGGCGACCGTACGGCGCGGGTCGCGGGCCTCCGCCGCGTACACCAGCGGCGCCTCGAAGCCGACCATCCCGGCGACCGCGCCGACCAGCAGCGACACCCCGCCGGCGGTGGCGATCAGCGCGGGGTTGACGGTGTCGAAGGTGACCGAGCCGCCGGCCGGATGGCCCACCATGACCGCGTCGAGCACCAGCACGATCAGCACCTCGGCACCGACCAGGACGGTCAGGACGCGGGCGTTGACGTCGATGCGCCGCAGCCCGAGACCGGTGATCGCCACCCAGCCCAGCAGCGCCCAGACGATCCAGGACATCTCCAACCCGAAGATCGCCGCCGCGTTGTGCGCGGCCACGCCGAACGCCCCGTACAGCCCGATCTGCATGGCGTTGTAGGCCAGCAGCGCGATCAGCGCGGTGCCGACGCCGGCCGGGCGGGTCAGGCCCTTGGCCGCGTACGCGTAGAAGGCTCCGCTGTTGGGCACGTGCCGCGCCATCGCGGTGAGCCCGACCGTGAAGATCGCCAGCACCGCGGCCACCAGGACGTACGCGACCGGGATGCCCTTCTCCTTCACCTCCCCGTACCCGAGGGGAAGCGCCCCGGCCACGACGGTGAGTGGCGTCATCGCGGAGACCGCGATGACGAACACCGACCAGGTGCCGAGTTTGCGGGTGTTCTGCTCGGTGCGCCCCGTCTCCGACACGGCCTCTCCTGTCCACAGCGGATCAGTGCCAAGAGGCCGAAGATATCGAAGTTACCCGATCTTGGGGTGGCTTGTTTCCGGTGCGCCCGACACGGGTAGATTCGTGCCTATGCCCATCGGCCCGCAACCCTCAGGCCGCCGCGGCACCGTCGAGGAGCCGTACAGTCCGCTCAACCTCCGGCTCCTGCTCGCCGCCTTCGGCCTGGTGGTCTGCGCGGCGCTGGCGGCGCTGCTGTTCCGCGCCGGCTGGACCGTGCCGGGCTGGCTGCTGGCAGCCTGGGCGGCGGTGGCGATGATCGACATCGTGGTGATCCAGCTGCGCCGCCGGGCCCGCCGGCGCGCCGAGGGCGGCAAGCGGCACAGCCTGTTCGAGTGAGCTCGCCGCGAGGCCGCGAAGCCGCGCGGCCCGCCCGCCGCAACGGCGGGATCGGTGGATGGTTCATGGGCTAATGCGCGTTTTGGTACCGGACGCCCTGTTAGGAGGGTAACGTCCGCTTCGTGAATCGCACCGGATTTGCCTGCTTCGCCGCAATCGTGGCCATGACCCCGCTCCTCACCAGCCCGGCCGAGGCACAGCAGCCGGCGTCCGGCCCCGCCGCGGGCGGGCACGCCGGCGCGCTGCCGGCAGCCGACACCGGCCGCGGCGGACCTGCCGGGACGCCGTCGGCCCGAACCGGCGGGCTCGGCGGAACGCCGCCGGCGGACACCACCACGGCCGGCGGGCGGGCCGCGAGGCTGCCGGACCCCGACGGCCGCAAGCTGCGGCGTACCCGGCTGAGCCTGGCCGGGAAGGCCCTGCCGGCGGCGCGATACCGGCCGCAACCCAGCGCCCGCCGCGCGCCCGCGGCGACCCCGCCGGTCGGCACGGTGCGCAGCTGGGTCGGGCTGGACGACACCGAGGGCGACCTCTACCGCAAGGACTACACGCTGCGCGCGGTCGGCAAGCACATCGAGGTGTGGGTCGCCCAGGACATCGCGTTCCCGGCCGACGACTGCCGCAAGAACGCCGTCGAGGTGACCGACGCGCAGGTGGCGGCCCTGGCGAGCGAGTTCGACAACACCATCTACCCGAAGGAGACCGCCGCGTTCAGCACGCCGCCGGACCGTTCGGGCGCCGACGCGGCGATGGAGGGCGACTTCACCGGCGACGGCGACAAGACGGTCACCCTGGTCGACAACGTGCGCGACGACAACTTCTACCACTTCCCGCAACGCCCGACGTACATCGCGGGGTTCTTCTCCGCGCAGCTCAACGAGCTGTTCGACCGCAACGTGATGACCATCGACGCCTACGACTGGACGCACCGGCTGGGCGCCGAGCCGAAGAACGAGCCGACCGACGACCTGTGCACCAGCCGCCCGGCCCGCCCCCGCATGTACGAGGGCACCTTCGCCCACGAGTGGCAGCACCTGCTGGAGTACTACGCCGACCCGGACGAGGTCGAATGGCTCAACGAGGGCCTGTCCGACTACGCGCAGACGCTGGTCGGTTACGTCGACACCCGGTTGAGCGTCCACCACCGTGGCTACGACAGCCACATCGCGTGCTACCAGGGGTTCGGCAACGTCAAGACGCTCTACAACGCCAACCCGCGCGAATGCGGCGGCGCGCAGAACTCGCTGAACCTGTGGGCCGAGGGCGAACCGAACGAGGTGCTCGCCGACTACGGCATCACCTATCAGCTGATGATCTACCTGCGCGACCGGTTCGGCGCCGCGGTGCTCTCCACACTGCATCGCGACAAGAAACGCCACTCACTGGAGTCGCTGCAGGCGGCGCTGCCCAGCGGCGTCAGACTCACCGACGTGCTGCACGACTTCCAGGTGATGACGCTGGTGGACAAGGAGGTCGGCGCGCCCGGCGGCACGATCACCGGCGTGGCCCGCGACCGGGTGACCGCGGCCGGGCTGCGCTCCACGGTCAACCTGGACAACAAGGCGTCGTACGACAAACCCGGCGCGGCGCCCAACGGGGCCGACTTCATCCGGCTGCCGCGCGGCAAGCTCACCACGGTCACCTTCAGCGGGGCCCGCACGCTGCCGCCCACCCCGCTGGCCTGGAAAATCGACGCGCGGATGCTGTTCTCCGGCAACACCGCCAGCACCGACGAGACCGCGGCACGACAGGTCGAGGTGCCGGCCGACGACCCGGTGCTGCGCTTCACCACCAGCTACGGCCTGGAGAAGGAGTTCGACTACGGCTACGTGACGATCTCCGCCGACGGCGGCAAGACGTACCAGATGGTGGGCGGCGACAGCACGGTCAAAGGGCCGCTCGGCCCGGGCCTGACCGGCCTGGCCGCCGGCGTCAAAGTCGCTTACGACCTCACCGCGTACGCCGGGAAGAAGGTGCTGCTGGGCTTCCGGTACGTCACCGACGCCGCGGTCAACCAGGGCGGCTGGCACATCGGCGCGATCACGATCGGGCGCAACCGGGTGCCGAGCAGCACGCTGGCCGGCTGGAGGTCGCCGACCCAGTGGCATCCGGTCCCGGTGCGGTCCTGGCACGTGTCGCTGGTCGGGCTGGGGCCGCGGCGCGCCGCGGTGGTACCGATCGACCGGGTGGCGGCGCTGGCCGAGTTCCCCAAGGTGGTGGCGATCGTGGCGCAGGACGATCCGAGCGGTGCGGTCACGCAGTATGCGCCGTACACGCTGACGGTGAACGGGGTGGTGCAGCCCGGGGGCGGGGGCCCGGTGACGGGCGGGACCTCGTAGCGCGGGTCGCCGCCGGACGGGTGGGGTGGCGCTGCGGTGGGTGGGTGGCCGGTTTCCGTCGGCCTCGCGCGCGCCTCATGTGGGTCCTCCCGCCCGTCCGTTCCGCGTCGTCCTTGCCTCGTCGACGCTGCGTTCGTCTGGCGTCGGCCGTGATGGGTCCGCCGGTGGGAGCGCCCGGTGGAGCCGGTGCCCCGTCGCACATCGGGCGCGGATCGGTCCGCACGTGGCAGCGTTCCGGGCCCTGCCCTACATCCCTCCCCTGATCGACCTGCGGGTGGCAGCATCCGCTTCTGGCACACCGGCCCTCGATCGGTGCGCACGCGGCAGCGTCCGGCCCTGTCCCGCGCCTTGCGCCTTGCGCCTTGCGCCTTGCGCCTTGCGCCTGGAGCGTCCGCACCTGGAGCGTCCGCACCTGGCAGCGCCCTGGGCCTGACTCACACCTCGCTCTCGGATCAACCGGCTATCTCACACCCCGCCTCAGCTCGATCCGCGGGTGGCAGCACTCCATAGATGAGGGCCGTCGAGCCTGAGCCGGCCCGGTTGATCTGCCCGCCACACAGGACCCACGCGCCGGTGGCCGGCAGATCCGTCAGATGCGCCAGCACCTCCAGGCTGATCCGGCGGCGCTGGTAGACCAGCCGGGAGACGGTGAACTCGGAGTCGGTGCTGACATCAGGGCTGAACGCGTCGGTGCCGGTGCCGCCGCGCTCCCCCAGCCGCCCGGTCGCCACCAGCCAGCGCACGGCCTCCGGCGCGAAGCCGGGGTGCCGGTCGAACCCGTCACCGCCGAACCGCTCCTCCCATCCGGTCCAGATGATCACCACAGACTCGTCCGGGATCCGGCCGTGCCGCCGCTCCCAGGCCTGCAGGTCAGCGACGGTGACCGCATAGTCCGGGTCGGCGGCGCATGCCGCTCGCACATCGACCTTGACCGCCGGACGGAACAGGTCGGCCGGTTCCAGCTCGTCGGCGAGCAGCCCACCCGCGGTGAAGTGCCCCGGGGCGCCCCAGTGCGTGCCGGTGTGCTCGCCGCCGCGCACCGCGCGCAGGTAGAAGCCCTGCGCCGACAGGGTCGCCACGGTCTCCAACTCGAATGGCGGGTCACCGGGATAAACGCTGATCCGCGCCGGGTCGTTGACGTGCGAGAGGCTCACCAGTCTCAACCGATCCAGTCCCAAATCGTTCAGTCCCCATCCGTTCAGTGCCCATCCGTCCAGTTCCACGCCGTCCAGTCGTACGCCGTCCAGTCCTACGCCGGCCAGTCCGAACCGATCCAGCATGCTGTCATCCTGCCAGACGACGTTGACACTGTCACGGTGACAGTGTCATGCTTCACTCATGTGGACGATGGAGGAGCTGGTCGACCGGGTGCGCATCGCGCTCGCCGCGGAGTATTCCGGCGCGCCCAACGGCCGCGTCCGAGATCTGCCGGACCGCCGCTCGATCCGGTGGTATTCGACGATCGGCCTGGTCGACCGGCCGCTCGGCATGCGCGGCCGCAACGCGCTCTACGGCCCTCGACACCTGCTGCAGCTCGTCGCGATCAAGCGCCTGCAGGCGGCCGGGCGCACGCTCGCCGAGATCCAGGCCGAGCTCGCCGGCACATCGGAGGAAGCCCTGTCCGAGGTCGCCCGGGTGCCGTCCGTGCTGCTCAACTCCGAGCCCCCACCGCCCCCGCCGGCCGATCGGCCGCCGTTCTGGAAGGCCGCACCCGCCACCTCGGGGTCGACGGACCTCACCGCCGACTGGTCCTTTCCCGCACCTGCCCCCGCGGCGGCTGGCGGGGCCGGCGCGTCAGCACCACCGCCCGGGATCAGCCGTCGCGCAGGGCAGAAGAGCCGCACCGGCGCGCCGCCGGCGATGCCCGGCGAACCGGCCGCCAGCTCCCCGTCCGCAGCGCCACCCGGCCCGTCTTCCGGCGCCGCATTCCCTGTGCCGCCCGGCCCGCCCTCCGGCGCCGCATCGCCTGCGCCGCCCGGCCCGCCCTCCGGCGCCGCATCGCCTGCGCCGCCCGGCCCGCCCTCCGGCGCCGCATCCACGCCACCTTCCGGCACGCAGTCCGGGCCGCCATCCGGCGCACGATCCGGGCCGCCTTCCGGCGCGCCATCCACTCCACGTTCGGACGAGCCATCCGGCGCACCATCCGGCCGGCCCTCCGGTTTCCCCGCCCGTCCGCGCGGAGATGACTCCCCCGCCGGTCTGCCCGGAGCCGGTTGTCCCTCCAGCCCGACGGAGGGAGGCAGCCTCCCTTCCGGCCCACTCGGAAACGGCGATCCCTCTTCCCGTTCACGAGGCTCGGCCGGATTCCACGCGGAAAGCCCGGAGGTCGGCGGCTTCGCTCCCGCGCCGCCGGGAACCGGCGCCATCCTTTCCGGTACGCCGGATGTGCCCCCACCACCGTCCGACCCACCCGGCGGATGGCCCGCTGCCGGCACGGGAGGCGTGCTCACCGGCCTGCCCCTGGGCGCCGGCGTGATCCTGCTCGTGCCCGGCGCCGCGCACCTGGACCACATCGATCGCACCGAGCTCGCCACCGCAGCCCGGCCCCTGCTCGACCTGCTCGCGTCCCGTGGGCTCACCGATAGGAGAGATTCGTGATCATCTACGTCAATCCGATGGGGCCCGGCGAGTTGGAACGCGTCCGGCACGTGCCGGAGTCCGGGTTCGGCGCGATGCGTACCGACCGCGGCAACCTTCCGCTGGACCGGCTCGACGTCCGAGCCGCGATCAGCGGCCTGGTCGTCCGCACCGAAGTGACCGCCGAGTTCGTCAACACCCACGACACCGCGCTCGAGGCGACGTATGTCTTCCCCCTGCCCGACCGCGCCGCCGTCATCGGCATGACGATGACGGCCGACGACCGCACGGTGACCGCCGAGCTGCGGGAGCGCGGCGCCGCCCGCCAGCAGTACGACGAGGCCGTCGCGGCCGGCCGGCGCGCGTCGATCGCCGAGGAGGAACGACCGGACGTGTTCACCATGCGCGCCGGCAACATCCTGTCCGGCGAGCGGGTCGTGGTCCGGCTGCGGCTGGTCGGCCCGCTGCCCTATGAGGACGGCGCGGCCACGTTGCGGTTCCCGCTGGTCGTTGCCCCGCGATACATCCCCGGCGACGCGCTGCCGGCGCCGTACGCGGGGGACGGGCAGACCGCCGACACCGACGCGGTGCCCGACGCCTCGCGCATCACTCCGCCGGTGCTGCTGCCCGGATTCCCCCACCCGTTGCGGCTCTCCATCGGCGTGACCGTGGACCCGGCCGGGCTGGAGCTGGGCGAGGTGCGGTCCAGCCTGCACGCCGTCTCCGAGCAGGACGGGACGCTGCGGATCAGCCCGGGCGAGCGCGCCGACCGCGACTTCGTGCTGCGCCTGGCGTACTCCCCCGGCGGTCAGACCGCGGTGGCGGTACCGGACGGTGACGGCGATGCGGGCACGTACCAGCTGGTGGTGCTGCCGCCCGCCGAAGAGGCGCCGCCCCGGCCGAAGGACGTGGTGCTGCTGCTCGACCGGTCCGGCAGCATGGGCGGGTGGAAGATGGTGGCTGCCCGGCGTGCCGCGGCCCGGGTCGTGGACACGCTCACCGCGGCTGACCGGTTCGCCGTGCTGACCTTCGACCATCAGGTGGAACGGCCGGACGGGCTGGAGGCGGGGCTGAGCGAGGCGACCGACCGTAACCGGTATCGCGCGGTCGAGCACCTGGCCCGCGCCGACGCCCGCGGGGGCACCGAGCTGCTCACACCGCTGACGACCGGGCTGGGCCTGCTCGCCGACAGCACCGGCCGGGACCGGGTGCTGGTGCTGGTCACCGATGGGCAGGTGGGCAACGAGGAGCAGATCGTCCATGAGGTCACCCCGCTGATCGGCGGCACCCGGCTGCACACCATCGGCATCGACCGCGCGGTCAACGCCGGATTCCTCGGCCGGCTGGCCACCCTCGGCGCCGGGCGGGCCGAGCTGGTGGAGAGCGAGGACCGGCTGGACGAGGCGATGGAGCACATCCACCGCCGGATCGGCGCTCCCCTGGTCACCGACCTGACGATCGGCGGCGACGGGTTCACGCCGACCGACGGCACCCGGACGCCGGGCCGTCTTCCCGGGCTCTACCCCGGCGTGCCGCTGGTGGTGACGGGGCGGTACGCCGGCGCCGCCGCAGGCAGCCTCACGGTCACCGGGAGAACCCGCGACGACCGGGAGTTCCGGACCACCGTGGCGGTGCGGCGCAGCACCGAGGCGGCGATCACCAAGCAGTGGGCGCGGGCCCGGCTGCGCGACCTCGAGGACGCGTATTCTGCCGGCGACTACGGCCTCGAGCAGCAGATCGTCGACTTGTCGCTGCGCTTCGGCGTTCTGTGCCGCTTCACCGCGTATGTCGCCGTCGACGAACGCGTGGTGAACGAGGGCGGCCAGGTCCGGCGAGTCACCCAACCGGTCGAGATGCCGTCCGGCTGGGAGCCGCCCGCACCGGTCCCGGTGGGCATGGTGCTCTCCGCGGCCGCCTCGCCGTTCCCGGACGCGGCGGCCCCCACGCCGCCGGCAATCTTCCCGCCCGCCCCGGGTGGTCCGGCCGGCCCCACCGGGCCGCGCTTCGCACCGGCGAGTGCCAAGACAAGTGCACCGGGCGTCCTGGGACGGGCAGCCGGCGGCCCACCACCCGGCGCGATGCTGGGTAGCGCCCCGGGGGCGGGTGCGCCGCGCGGTTTCACCCGCGCCCGCCGGGCGTTCCAGCACGACACCGGCATCCCGATCGCTGACGTACGCCGGCTCGCCACGGTGGAGGCCGAGCGGCTGCGCGACGCCACCGACCGGCCCCACCACGAGCGACGAGACCTGCTCGACGACCTCACCAGCCGGCTCACCGTGCTGCTCAGCCCGCTCGATGGGGACGACTTCGCACCCCTGCGCGACCTGGTCGCCCTTCTCGGCGGGGACGCCTCCCTGGACGACAAGTGGTCCACGGCGGTACGGGTGCTGACGGATTTCGGCGCCGGGCCGTCCGAGCCGGCGTCCAAGCCGTTCTGGAAACGCTGAACGAATCCGCGAGTGCCAGCCCCGGGCGAAGACCCGACGAAGCGAGGTCTGCGGGCCCCGGCCCGGGGCAAAGACCCGACGAAGCAAGGTCTGCAGGCCCCGGCTCCGGGCAAGGACGCAACCGATGCTCAACAGCGGAGAGGAGCATCCACGATCGACGACCGGACATGAAAGTGACCTGAATCTCCCGGCTCGGTCGCGAGCCCGGCCCCGTGCGGGGATGGACTGGTCAGCGAGGTGACCGACCGCTCGTACGAGCATGATCACCGGGTCGGGCGGGGCAATGGCCGGTCCGGCCGGGGCCCGGGTCGGCCGAACGGTCCCCGCACGGGCCGCCGGCTGCCGGTAAGTTGGTTCATCGATTCCTGATCGGGGGGTGGATCTGTCCGTGGACGGCGAGGATTCCGGTGCCGACCGAGACCCGTTGCTGGTGCGTCCGTTCGTCGTTCAGGACGATGTGGCCGACGCGGCGGCCACATCGGACGCCACCTGGCCGGCCGGCCCCGCTCCGGACTCACCCACGCAGGTGCTTCCGGTCTTCTCGGGCGGCACCGGGAACGGGCCGGAAACGCCGCGACGCAAGCGGCGGCCGCTGCTGCTGACCGGCGCCGGAGCGGCAGCGGCGACGGCGCTGGCCCTGGTCGGGTACACCGCGCTGCGACCCGGCTCGGACACCGCGCTGTCGTCCGGGCTGCCGGACCACCCGCTGCCCGCCGTCACCGGACCGGCTGCCGTGTCCGCGTCGCCGACGCCGGGCGCCGCGGACGGCTCGACCGGCGGTGGCGACCGGGGCGCCGGTTCCGGCCCCGCAGCCGCCGGCAGCACCGCTGCGAGCTCGTCCGCCACGACCAGCAGCGCACCGGCCACGAGCCCGACCTCCGCCAGGGCCACCGCTTCGGCCTCCACCAGCGCGGTCGCTCCGGATGAGCCGGACACGCCCGCGGGCCTCGTGCCGTCCCCGCTGCTGACCGGCACCGGCGCTCTGGTCAGCGGAAACGGCCTGTGCCTCGACCTCCCGGGCGCGATCCCGGTCGACGACAGCACCATCCAGGTGTTCGACTGCAACCGCAGCGTCGCCCAGGTGTGGACGCTTGCCGATGACGGGACGCTACGGGTGATGGGCAAGTGCGCGCTGCTGGTCGGTGACAGCACCGTCCACCTGACCGGCTGCGACGGCCGTACCACCGCGAAGTGGCGGGCGACCGGCTCCGGCGAGCTGGTGAACGCGGCGGGCAACGGCTGCCTCACCGACCCGTCCAGCGGCGCCCGCCCCGGCACACGCGTCGTGGTGGTCGCCTGCCGCAGCCAGCCCAACCAGCGGTGGTCACTGCGCTGAACCCGGAGCCGCGGACGACGCCGCTCCCCCACCCCCCGGTCCCGGACGACCGGCCGGCCCACCGCCGATCCCGGACGACCGACCCGGCCTACCCTCGGCCCGGGACCATCGATCCGGCCTACCCTCGGTTCGGGACCATCGACCCGGTCCACCCCGGGTTACGGCCCATCGACCCGGCCCACCGACCGGCGAGAGCGACGACGCGACGGCTTCCAGCCGCACGGAGCTGCCCGGCGACGACGTCAACCGTGCATCGACGCACCCTTGACGACCTTGTCGACGGCGTTGCGGGGGCCGTACACCGCCAACCCTACGAGATTAAGCTCAGCGGTAGGCACCGAGCGGACCGCGGCCCGGTTCGCCGCGTCGTGCCCGGTCGCGAAAAGATCCGCAGTGAAGATCGACATCCGTACGCCACGAGCCAGTCCCCGGGTGTGCGCCTCCCGCATCAGCTCCTTACCGCCCGCGAAGACCAGCACGGGCTGGCGGAACATCGGCAGGTACTCGACGTCGCCGCCGTCGACGTACGTCTGGCCGAGCGTCTCCGGCTCGACCGTGGCCAGCCCGGAGACCAGGAAGGCGGTGACGTTCAGGCGTTGCCAGACGAGCAGTTCGTCACGGAGCAGGACAGCGATCTTGGTGGTGAATCCGGTCATGACACTGATCGTGGCCGGGCCACGACCTGCGGGTCTTGTACGATTTTGACGTGTCGCCGGCCCCGTCGATCCGCGCGTGGCGCCCCGCGCTGGACGGTGTGGCCGAGGTGCTGCACGCCCGGTTCGGCGAGCACGCGTACCCGATGCACGCGCACGCCACCTGGACCCTGCTGCTGGTCGACGACGGTGCGGTGCGCTACGACCTGGACCGCCACGAGCGCGGCGCGTTCGGCGGGACGGTCACGCTGCTGCCGCCACACGTTCCGCACAACGGCACCGCCGCCAACCCGCACGGGTTCCGCAAACGCGTGCTCTACCTGGAGCCCGGCCAGCTTCCCGACCGCCTGGTCGGCGCCACCGTCGACGCGCCCACACTGGCCGATCCCGCCCTGCGCCGGATGATCTCGACGGTGCACCGCCTGGTCCGTCTGCCCGGCGACGAGCCGTCCGCCGACGACCTGCTCGCCGTCGCGCTCGAACGGTTACGCGCCCGGCTCGACGACCGTCCGGCCCCACCGGCACACGGCGGAGCCGCACGTGACCTGCGCGACCTGCTGGAGGCTCACATCGTCCCCGGCCTCCCACTGCGCACGGCCGCCGACCGGTTGCACTTCACCCCGGCGCACCTGGTCCGCTCCTTCCGCCGCGAGTACGGCATGGCCCCCCACCAGTACGTCATCTCCCGCCGCGTCGACCTCGCCCGCCGCCTCATCGTGGCCGGCCACCCGCTGCCCACGGTCGCGCAGCGCAGCGGCTTCTACGACCAGCCGCACCTGACCCGCCACTTCAAACGCATCCTCGGCGTGAGCCCCGGCCACTTCCGCCCTCGCTGACGACGCCGGCGCAACACCGCCCCACGTCCAGACCGATCCAGCCGCCCGCGGCCGCCGCCCCACGGGAAAACCCACCTTCCCTTGACGATCCAGCCCTCCGCGCCCGTGGTCATGCGCCCCGTGGCTGCACGGCGCGATGCCGACGTCACAGCGGTCCGAAGCGCGGCACCGGGACCGCGAACCCGAACCGGAAGACGCAGCCCTCACCCGTACCAGAAAGCGGCAAGCCGCAACCACCGACCAACCGGCACCCGTCGTCGTATGCCGCCCCGCTCCACCACCACCGACGCCAGCCGCGGGCGGCCAGCTGGCGCCCACCGCGCTAATCGGCCACCCATGACGACCACGAACGCCAGCCGAGTACCGCCAACCGGCGCCCAGCGTCACCAACCACCACCCATAACCGCGCCCAACACCAGCCGGCGCCCGGCCTGGCCAACCACCACCAGCACCAACCGACGGGGCAGCGGGCTCAGCCGTTCTCTGTCAGCACCGGCCGGCCGGCGGGAAGCGAGACGGCCGCCCCGCTCAGGCGCGGTGGGTGATCGTCCCGGCGACGACCGTCAGCGGCACCGGGGACTCGGCGAACTCGTCCGCCCCCGCGGTCAGCGGGTCCAACCCGAACACCGACAGGTCGGCGGGACAGCCGGGTACGATCCGCCCGCCGCCGGCACGGCCGGCCGCGGCCGCCGCCTGCGTCGTGTAGCCCTCGAGCGCCATCCGGGCGGTGAGCGCCTGCCCCGGCAGGATCGGCTCGACATCGGGCGAGCCGGCCGGACGGCGCAGCCGGGCCGCGGCGATGATGCCGCGCGGGTCGAACGGGGCGATCGGCCAGTCCGAGCCCAGCACCAGCCGCGCACCCCGCTCGCGCAGGTCGCGGGCGCGGAACGCCCGGTCGGCGCGCTGCTTGCCGAGCCGGCGCGACCAGTTGTCGGTGTGGTCGGCGCGGGTGTAGTGGGTGCAGTGCGTGGGTTGCATACTGGCGGTCACGTCGACTGCGGCGAACCGGGCGACCAGCTCGGTCGGCATGGTCTCCAGGTGCTCGATGCGGTGCGGCACCCGGGGGCGTGGCAGCCCGGCGACGGTGTCCAGCACGAACCGGATGCCGGCGTCGCCGATGGCGTGCGTGACCAGCGGGATCCCGTGCCCGGCGAGACAGGTCGCCGCGGCGGCGTACTCGGCCGGGTCGGGCCAGAGACAGGCGGTCGACTCGCCGTGGCTGTCCGGTTCGTCGAGCCAGGCGGTGCCGCCGTCGATGGTCCCGTCGATCATGAATTTGGCGCCGTCGACCCGCCACCGGCGCCCGCTCAGCCGCTGCTGCTCGACGACCCGGTCCAGGCCGTCGCCGGGCATCACGAACGGCGCGCACCGCCAGCGCAGCGGCAACTCACCGTCGTCCTCCAGGGCGCGGAACAGCTCCAGCGAGTCCAGCCCGAAATCCATCGCGTTGGCCGCGGTCAGCCCACTGGCCGCCATCCGGGCCATCAGATCGCGCAGCCGGGCCCGCCGGTCGCCCGGCGCGTCCGCGGGCAGCATCTCGTGCACCACCATCGCCGCCTCCCACTCCAGCAGGTGCCCGGTGGGCCGGCCCTGCGGGTCGCACACGACGCTGGCCCCGGAGGCGAACTCGCGCGGCCCGGTGATCCCGGCGATCTCCAGCGCCCGCGGGCTGACCAGCGCGGAGTGCGCGTCGAACATCACCAGGAACACCGGGACGTCCGGGCCGAGCGCCTCGACCAGCGGCGCGTGGGTGATCGGCGCGCCCTCGAACGCGTTCGGGTCCAGGCCGAAGCCCTGCAGCCAGCCACCGGGCGGGACGGCCGCGGCCCGCAGGGCCTTCGTCAACTCCTCCCGGGTACGGACTCCGGACAGGTCCGTGCCCCGGGTCATGCTCAGCCCCATCACCGGGTGCGCGTGCCCGTCGACCAGGCCGGGGGTGATCGTGGCGGAACCCAGGTCGACGATCTCGGTCCGGGGGCCGCGCCAGTCACGTGCGTCCGCCCGGTCGCCGAGCGCGGTGACCGTCGCGCCCGTGACGGCGATCGCGGTCGGTTGTGGACCGGGTGCCAGGGTGTGGATCCGGTCCGCCATCAGGATCAGGTCGGCGGAGGTCATGACGGCGGCTCCTCACGGAAGGTGTGCATACGGTCACTACTTCCCTGGGTACCAGCCGCGCCGCCGCCCGGTTCAGTCGCGCGACTGCCGGATTCACCCGCCGGGACCCGTCCGGTCCGGCACCGGCGTCGCCCGCAGGGTGACGAGCACGCCCGTGACCAGCAGCGACCCCATGCTCGGCAATGTCACCTGGGACACCTCCGCCAAGCCGTCCTAGGAGGCTGGGTCACTGGTCCGGCGGTTTACGCCGGGGCCGGTCAACGCCACGGCGAGTCAACGCCGCAGCGGATCAACGCCACGGCTGGTCACGCCGCAGCGGATCAACGCCACGGCTGGTCACGCCACGGCTGGCCACGCCGGGGCCGGTCAACGCCGGAGCCGGTCACCGCCACGGCGAGTCAACGCTCCGGTCGGTCACCGCCGCGGCGGGTCAGCGCGTAGGCGAGCGCACCGGCCAGGACCACCGCGGCGCCGGTCAGGACCGAGCGCCACGGCAGAGCGAACGCCAGCACCAGGCAGCCCACCAGCCCGGTGATCGGCACGACGCGGGAGAGGGTGAGCGCGGCGGCGTTCGCGATCGCGTAGTACAGCAGCACCCCGAAGGACGAGAAACCGATCGCGCCGCGCAGGTCCACGGTGGCCACCAGCGCCACCACGATCAGGCCGACAGCCAGTTCGGCCACGTGCGGGACCTGGTGGCGGGGGTGCACGGCGGCCAGCCGGCGCGGCAGGAACCCGTCGCGGGCCATCGCCAGGGCGGTTCGGGAGACGCCGAGGATCAGCGCCAGCAGGGCGCCGAGCGCGGCCAGCGCCGCCGCCGCGCGGACCACCGGGACCAGCCAGGACGCGCCGGAGGCCGCCGCGGCGTCCGCGACCGGCGTGGCGGAGGCGGCCAGGCCGCCGGGTCCGAGGGCAGCCAGCAGGGCGAAACAGACTGCCGCGTACGTCAGCAGCACCGCGCCGAGCGCGATCGTCACCGCCCGCGGGATGGTCCGCGCCGGGTCACGCACCTCCTCGCCCAGGGTGGCGATCCGGGCGTACCCGGCGAAGGCGAAGAACAGCAGGCCGGCCGCCTGCAGCACCCCGCCCGGGGTGGGCGCCGCAACGCTGGCCGGCGCCGCGTCCGGGTGCCCGGGACCGGCCAGCGCCGCCACGACCACGGCCAGCAGCACCGCCAGCACGATCGCCACGATCACCCGGCTGACCGCGGCGGAGCGCTGCACGCCCTGCCAGTTCAGCCAGGTCAGCACGAGGACCGCGGCCATCCCGGCGGGCCGTTCCCAGCCCGGCGCGACGTACGCCGCGAAGGTCATCGCCATCGCCGCGCAGGAGGCCGTCTTGCCGACCACGAACGTCCACCCGGCCAGGTAGCCCCAGAACGGGCCGAGCCGCTCCCGGCCGTACACATAGGTGCCGCCGCTCTGCGGATGCCGCGCCGCCAGGCGCGCCGACGAGGTCGCGTTGCAGTACGCCACCACCGCGGCGATGCCGAGCGCGACCGGCAGCAGTTCCCGCGCCGACCGGGCGGCCGGCCCGAACGCGGCGAACACGCCGGCTCCGAGCATCGCCCCGAGCCCGACGGTCACCGCGTCGCCCGTGCCCAGCCGCCGTCTCAACGTCGCGTCCACACCCGCAAACTAGTGCATGGCGGCCCAGATCCGGTCCGCGGTGAACGGGATCACGGTCATCCGCACGCCGGTCGCGTCGCGCAGGGCGTTGGCCAGCGCCGGCGCGACCGGGTTGTACGGGCTCTCGCTCATCGACTTGGCGCCCAGCGGCCCGATCGCGTCGGACGTCCGCGCGAAGTGCACCTCGGTCCGCGGCGTGTCCGCGAGGGTCGGCAGGTGGTACTGCCGGAACGTGGTGGTGGTGACCGCGCCGCGCTCGTCGAGGTCGACGTGCTCGGCCAGCGCCGAGCCGAGCGCCTGCGCCACCCCGCCCTCGATCTGCCCGCGCAGCTGCAGCGGGTTCAGCACGGTGCCCGCGTCCGCGCTGTGCACGCTGCGCAGGATCCGCAGCTCGCCGGTGTCCGGGTCGACGGCGATCCGGAACCACTGGGCGTTGAACGCCACCGACCGCGGTGTCCCGTCGCAGTGCCCGTGCCCGACCGGGCCGCCGCAGGCCCGCAGCGCCCGGGCCGCGCGCAGCACCGCCTGCCCGGCCACCACCACACCGGTGGAGGCGAACGCCCCGGTGTCGTGCCGTACCGCGTCGGTGTCCGACTGCCGGATCACGATCCGGTCCGGTGTGGTGCCCAGCTCGTCGGCGGCGATCTGGGCGTGCACCGTGGTGCTGCCGTTGCCGAACTCCGCCGTGCCGACCGACAGCTCGTACCGGCCCTCGCCCAGCGACCGGACGGTGGCGTCGGCGTGGTGCCCGCCGGGCGGCCCGGCCGCGATCATCGCGATCGCCATGCCCTCGCCGACCAGCCAGCCGTCCGGCGCGGCGTCGCGGGTCGCCCCGGCCTGCCGCATCCGGGCCAGGCACTGGTCCAGGCCGTAACTGGCGATGCCCAGGTCGTCGGCGTGGTCGCCGGGAGCGGTCAGGTCGTCGCCGGGGCGGACCACGTTGCGTTCGCGGAACGTGACCGGGTCCATCCCGATCCGGCGGGCCAGCTCGTCGAGGACCGACTCGACGGCGAAGGTGACCTGGCCGAGGCCGTACCCCCGGAAGGCGCCGGCCGGCACGGTGTTGGTGTAGACGGTGCGCGCGTCGGTGCGCATGTTCGCGCACCGGTAGACCGCGACCGACTCGTGGCAGCCGTGGAACATCACCGCGGGACCGTGGTTGCCGTACGCGCCGGTGTCCACGAGCACGTCGAGCTGCATCGCGGTGATCGTCCCGTCCCGTTTCGCCCCGGCCTTCATGGTCACCGTGAACGGGTGCCGGGTGGTCGCCGCGCAGAACTGCTCGGCCCGGGTGTACTCCCACTGCACCGGCCGGCCGGTGCGCAGCACGGCCAGCGCCACCAGGTCCTCCACCAGCATCTCCTGCTTGCCGCCGAAGCCGCCGCCGACCCGCCCGGCGATCACCCGTACCCGCGCGAGGGGCAGGTCGTACAGCTCGGCGACGGCGCGGCGGGTCAGGAACGGCGTCTGCGTGCTGGACCGGATGACCAGGCGCCCGTCGCCGTCGAGCCAGCCGAGGGCCCCGTGCGTCTCCAGGCTGGCGTGCTGCACCCGCGGGGTCCGGAAGGTCGCCTGGTACACCTCGTCGGCGTCGGCGAACCCGCCGGCCACGTCGCCCAGCGCGGCGTGCAGCTCGCCGACCACGTTGCGGTCGAGCTTGTCGCCGTGCACGAGCGGGGCGTCCGGGGCGAGGGCGAGCGCCGGGTCGGTCACGGCGGGGCGGACCTCGTACCGCACGCGCAGCCGCCGGCAGCCCTCCTCGGCCGCCGCCTCGCTGGTGGCGACCACCGCCGCGACGCGCTGGCCGACGAACCGGACCACGTCGTCGAGGACCCGGGTGTCGGCCGGGTCCTCGGCCGCGTTCTCGTGCTGGGCGGTGGAGAACAGCCGTTCCGGCGCGTCCCGGTGGGTCAGGACCGCCTCGACGCCGTCGACCCGGAACGCCTCGGTGGCGTCCACGGCGACGATCCGGGCGTGCGCGTGCGGGGAGCGCAGCACCTTGAGGTGCAGCACGCCGGGCACCCGGACGTCCAGGGTGTACCGGGCGGTTCCGGTGACCACCTGGGGACCGGCCGGGGCGCCGGTCGCCGAGCCGACCGCGCGGCCCGGCGCCGGGACGGCCTGGTTCGGCACACCGGCGACCGCGTCGGCGATGGCGCGGTACCCGGTGCAGCGGCAGAGGTTGCCCTTGAGCGCCCGGGGCAGATCGGCGTGCTGGGCGGGGTCCAGTGCGGCGACCGTCATGATCAGCCCGGCCGTGCAGAAGCCGCACTGGAAGCCCTGTGCCGCCAGGAACGCACGCTGCACCGGGTGCAGGCCGTCGCGGCCGGCGAGGCCCTCCACCGTGGTGACCCGGCACCCCTGCGCGCGGAACGCCGGGTAGACGCAGGAGTGCACCGGCCGGCCGTCGACGTGCACGGTGCAGGCCCCGCAATCCCCGGAGTCGCAGCCCTTCTTGACCCCGAAGCAGCCCTCCTCCCGCAGGTAGGTGCGCAGGCACTGGCCGGGGCGGGGGGCCCGCTCGTGCGGCGTTCCGTTGATCTCCACGCTCACCGGCCCAGCTCCGTTCTGATCTGCTCGGCGTAGTACCCGGTCAGGTGCCGGCGCCAGGCCGGGTGGCCGTGCACGTCGTCGACGTACTCGGTGGCGGGGATGGCGGCCAGGGCGGCGGCCAGCTCGCCGGCGTGCGGCGGCCGGGCGAAACGCAGCACCCGGGGCCGGCGGGTCGCGGCGGTCACGGTCAGCGTCAGGCCGCCGCCGGGCTCGGCCCGGCCGATCAGCAGCACGGCGGAGCGGCCGTGCCGGTGCAGACGGCCCCGCCGGTACGCGGTCCGGGCCCGCAGCGCCGCCGCCGGCAGGAAGATCGACCGCAGCAGCTCACCGTCGCGCAGCACGGTGCGCCCGGCGCCGGTCACGAAGCCGGCGACCGGCACCTGCCGCTCCCGCCCGGACGCCGCGATCAGGGTGCACACCCCGTCCAGGGCCGAGCCGAGCGAGATCATCGGCCCGGCCGGCAGGGCGGCGCAGAGGTTGCCGCCGACCGTGGCCACGTTCCAGATCTTGAAGGAGGCCAGGAACGCGTCGCAGCACTGCCGGACGATCGCCGGCCCGGCCAGCGCGGCGGCCAGCTCGGCGATCGTGCAGGTCGCCGCGATCTCCACGCCGTCGTCGCGTACGGTCAGCGGATCCCAACCGGCCGAGGGCAGGTCGAGCAGCCGGGAGAGCTCGGGGCGCGGCTCGCCGAACAGCGCCGTTCCGCCACCCAGCCAGGCGTCCCCGGGCCGCCACATACCCGGGCCGGCGGGACTGATGACTTCGGTCACGGTGTGCAGGTCCACGGTCGCACGCTACGCGCCGTGTGTTTCCGATCCCGGAATTCTCCGGGTCCGGTTCGGGGCGGGACCTTCCGCGGTTCGCAGTCGGGACCTTTGCCCCTGATCGATAGGTATCCGCTGGTCAAGAGTCAGGACGACTAGCGGAAAGGACCCCCGGTGGATTCGCTCGACCTTTCGCGGTGGCAATTCGGGATCACCACCGTGTACCACTTCATCTTCGTACCGATAACGATCGGACTTTCGGCCCTCGTCGCCGGACTTCAGACCGCCTGGGTCCGGACCGGCAAGGAGCACTACCTGCGGGCCACCAAGTTCTGGGGCAAGCTGTTCCTGATCAACTTCGCGATCGGTGTGGTCACCGGCATCGTGCAGGAGTTCCAGTTCGGCATGAACTGGTCCAACTACTCCCGGTTCGTCGGGGACATCTTCGGCGCACCGCTGGCCATGGAGGGCCTGCTCGCCTTCTTCCTGGAGTCCACGTTCCTCGGACTGTGGATCTTCGGCTGGGACCGGCTGCCGAAGCGCGTGCACCTGGCCACCATCTGGACCGCGGCGATCGGCACCATGCTCTCGGCCTACTTCATCCTGGCCGCCAACTCCTGGATGCAGCACCCGGTCGGGTGGAAGATGGGCGACGGCCGGGCCGAGCTGACCAGCATCTGGGCGGTGCTGACCAACAGCACCACGCTGGTCACCTTCCCGCACACGATCACCGCGTGCTTCCTCACCGCGGGCGCGCTGCTGCTCGCGGTCAGCGCCTGGCACCTGCGCAAGGGCAACCAGGAGCAGGTGTTCCGGCCGTCGCTGCGACTCGGCGCCTGGGTGGTGCTGATCGCCGGGCTGGGCGTGCTGATCACCGGTGACCTGCAGGCCCGGGTGATGACCGAGCAGCAGCCGATGAAGATGGCCGCCGCCGAGGCGCTCTACGAGAACACCGAGTCGGCCTCGTTCTCGGTCTTCACCATCGGCTCGCTCGACGGCAAGGAGGAGGTCTGGAGCGTACGGATCCCGTCGCTGCTGTCCTTCATGGCCACCGGCGACCCGTCCGGCGAGGTCGAGGGGATCAACGACCTGCAGAGCGCGTACCAGCGCGAGTACGGCGAGGGCGACTACACGCCGATCGTGCCGGTCACCTACTGGTCGTTCCGCCTGATGATCGGCTTCGGCGGGCTGGCCATGCTGGTCGCCCTGGCCGCGCTCTGGTTCAACCGGGGCGAGCGCCGCTCGACCAGCCGCTGGTTGTGGATCGCCTCGATCGGATGCGTCGCGATGCCGCTGCTGGCCAACTCGTTCGGCTGGATCTTCACCGAGATGGGCCGCCAGCCGTGGACGGTGTTCGGCCTGTTCAAGACCGACCAGTCCGGCTCCCCGGCGGTCTCCACCGGCGAGGCGGCCACCGGCCTGATCGTGCTGACCCTGCTCTACGGCGTGCTCGCGGTGATCGAGGTCGGGCTGTTCCTCAAGTACGCCCGCGCCGGCGCCCCGGAAATCCCTGCCGACACCGGCGACGAGGCCGAGGACCGGCCGCTCGCCTTCGCGTACTGAGGACGAACCCATGGAACTCACCACCGTCTGGTTTCTGCTGATCGGCGTCCTCTGGGCCGGCTACTTCCTGCTGGAGGGCTTCGACTTCGGCGTCGGCATCCTGCTGCCCGTGGTCGGCCGCGACGAACGCTCCCGCCGGCTGGCGATCAACACCATCGGGCCGGTCTGGGACGGCAACGAGGTGTGGCTGCTGGTCGCCGGCGGCGCCACCTTCGCCGCCTTCCCGGAGTGGTACGCCACCCTGTTCAGCGGCTTCTTCCTGCCGCTGCTGCTGATCCTGGTCGCGCTGATCGTGCGCGGCGTGGCCTTCGAGTACCGCGGCAAGCGCGACGGCGCGCTCTGGCGCAAGCGCTGGGACATCGCGATCTTCGTGGGCAGCCTGGTCCCGGCGATCCTGTGGGGCGTGGCGTTCGGCAACATCCTGCGCGGCGTCCGGCTCGACGCCCGGCACGAGTACGTCGGCGGCTTCTTCGACCTGCTCAACCCGTACGCGCTGCTCGGCGGCCTGACCACGCTGGTGCTGTTCACCCTGCACGGCGCGGTCTTCCTGGCGCTCAAGACGGACGGCCCGATGCGCGCGCAGTCGGGCCGGCTGGCGTCGCAGCTGTCGCTGGCGGCGGTGCCGGTGGCGGCCGGGTTCCTTCTCTGGACCGGGCTCGCGCACACCGACGGGTGGGGCATCGCGCTCTCCGCGGCCGCCGCGCTCGCCCTGCTGGCCGCGATCCCGCTGACCCGGGCCCGGCGTGAGGGCTGGGCGTTCGCGGCCACCGGGGCGACCCTGCTGCTCGCCGTGGCCGCGCTGTTCGTGACCCTGTTCCCGGACGTGATGCCGTCCACCATCGACCCGGCGTACAGCCTGACCGTGCACAACGCGTCGTCGACGCCGTACACGCTGAAGGTGATGACCTGGGTGGCGGTGTTCTTCACCCCGATCGTCCTGATCTACCAGGGCTGGACGTACTGGGTGTTCCGCAAGCGGCTCAAGCTCAGCGACATCCCCGCATGAAACCGCTCGACCCGCGCCTGCTCAGGTACGCCCGGACCACCCGGGCGTACCTGGCGGCCACCGTCGCGCTCGGCGTCGTGCACGCCGCGTTGCTGCTGGCCCAGGCCACCCTGCTGGCCCGGGCGATCACCGCGGTGTTCCTGGACGGCGCGGACGCGGCGTGGGGGCTGCTGGCCGCGGTCCTGGCCGCCCGGGCCGGGGTGGCCTGGCTGCAGGAGGTGGCCGCGGCCCGTTCCGCCGCCGCGGTCAAGAGCCAGCTGCGCGACCGGCTGCTGCGGCACCTGGTCCGCCTCGGCCCGGCCGGGCGCCGCCCGGCCGGCGAGGTGGCCACCCTGGTCAGTCACGGCCTGGACGCGCTGGACGGCTACTTCGCCAAGTACCTCCCGCAGCTGGTCCTCGCCGTCCTGGTACCCGGGATGGTGCTGGCCCGGCTGCTACCCGCCGACCTCACCGCGACCGTCACCATCGCGGTCACCCTGCCGCTGATCCCGCTGTTCATGGCCCTGGTCGGGATGCACACCGAGGAGCGGAACCGCCGCCAGTTCCGGCTGCTGTCCCGCCTGTCGCACCACTTCCTGGACGTGGTCGCCGGGCTGCCCACGCTCAAGCTGCTCGGCCGGGCCCGGGCCCAGGCCGGGATCATCCGGCGGATCAGCGCGCAGCAGCGCGAGCACACCATGCGCACGCTGCGCACCGCGTTCCTCTCCTCGCTGGTGCTGGAGCTGCTCGCCACCCTGTCGGTGGCCCTGGTCGCGGTCGGCATCGGCCTGCGGCTGGTCTCCGGCCACCTGGACCTGACCACCGCGCTGCTGGTGCTGATCCTGGCGCCGGAGGCGTACCGGCCGCTGCGCGAGGTGGGCGCCAACTACCACGCGAGCGCGGAGGGGCTGGCCGCCGCCGAGGAGGTCTTCGCCGTGCTGGAGACCCCGGCGCCGCGGCCGGGCACCCGGACGCCCGCCTCCGGCGAGATCGTCTTCGACGACGTCGAGGTGCGCTACCCCGGTCGCGCCGAACCCGCGCTGCGGCTGCGCGCCACCGTCGCGCCCGGCGAGGTGGTCGCGCTGACCGGCCCGTCCGGTTGCGGCAAGTCCACCGCGCTGGCGGTGCTGCTGGGCTTCGTGACCCCGGACGCCGGCCGGGTCACCGTCGGCGGGACGCCCCTGGACGAGCTCGACCTGGACGCCTGGCGCCGGTGGGTGGCCTGGGTCCCGCAGCGGCCGCACCTGTTCGCCGCCTCGGTGCGTGACAACATCACGCTCGGCGCGGAGCACTCCGACGCCGCCGTGCACGCGGCGGCCGAGGCCGCCGGGGTCGCCGGGTTCGTCGCGGAGCTGCCGGACGGCTACGCCACCGTGCTCGGTGACGCCGGGACCGGGCTGTCCGCCGGGCAGCGGCAACGGGTCGCGCTGGCGCGGGCGTTCCTGCGGGACGCGCCGGTCGTGCTGCTCGACGAGCCGACCGCCAACCTGGACTCGGACACCGCGGCCGAGGTGATGGCGGCCATCCGCGAGCTGGCCCGCGGGCGCACCGTGCTGATGGCGGCGCACCGTCCGGAACTGATCCGCCTGGCCGACCGGGTGCTCACGGTCGGCGAACCCGGCCTGGTCCCCGCGGGCCGGGCATGACGACGACGAACGGAACCACGATGACGACCGGTGCGCTGCCACGACGCGGGCTTTCGGCGTACGCGATCCTCCGCCCCGCCCGGGGCCGGCTCCTTGTGGCCGTGCTCGCCGGGGCCGGCGCCGCCGGTTGCGCCGTCGCGCTCGCCGCGGTCTCCGCCTGGCTGATCTCCCGCGCCGCGCTGCACCCGCCGATCCTGCACCTGATGGTGGCCATCGTCGCGGTCCGCGCCTGCGGCCTCGGCCGCGGCGTGCTGCGCTACCTGGAACGGCTGATCGGGCACGACGCCGCGTTCCGGGTCCTGGCCGGTGTCCGGGTCACGCTCTACCGGCGTCTCGAGGTGCTCGCCCCGGCCGGGCTGGCCGACTTCCGCCGCGCCGACCTGGCCCAGCGCCTGGCCTCCGACGTCGACGCGGTGCTCGACCTGGTCACCCGGGTGCTGCTGCCCTACGCCGTGGCCGCGCTGGTCGGCCTGGCGTCGGTGCTGATGGTCGGCGCCCTGGTGCCGGTCGCCGGGCTGACCCTGGCCGCGGCGCTGCTGGCCACCGGGGTGGCGGTGCCGCTGTTGCAGCGCGCCGCCGTGCGCCGTGCCGACGCCCGGCTGGCGCCGCTGCGCGCCGAGCTGGCCACCGGCGTGGTCGACCTGGTGCACGGGATGCCCGACCTGGTGGCGTACGCGGCGGCCGACGGCCACCGGGACCATCTCGCGCGGATCGACGCCCGGCTCACCGCCGCGGCCCGCCGGTCCGCGGCGGCCGCCGGCCTGGGCGCCGCGGTGACCGCGCTGTGCACCGGGGTCAGCGTGCTCGCCGGGCTGCTCGCCGGGGCCGCCGCCGTCCGCGCCGGCAGCCTGCACGGTGAGCTGCTGGCGCTGGTGGTGCTCACTCCCCTGGCGGTCTTCGAGATCGCCGGGCCGCTGCCGGCCGCGGCGCAGCGGTACGCGACCGCGCGCGCGTCGCTGCGCCGGCTCGCGGAGATCTGGACCGCCCCGGACCCGCTGACCGGCGGTTCCCGGGCCGGCGCGAGCGTGCCGCGCCCGCGGCCGGCCGGCGCCCCCGGCGCGCATCCGGCCGCCGCGCCCGTCCCGGAGCTGCGGCTGGCCGGCGTGACCGCGGGCTGGACGGCCGGGCGCACCGCGGTGGCCGGGTTCGACCTGACGCTGCCGCCCGGCTCCCGGGTCGCCCTGGTCGGCCCGAGCGGCTCCGGCAAGAGCACGGTGGCCGCGCTGCTGGTCCGCTTCCTCGACCCGCGCGCCGGCCGGGTCACCCTGGACGGCACGGACCTGTGCGACATCCCGGCCGACCGGGTCCGGGAGATCGTCGGCTACCTGCCGGAGGACGCCTACCTGTTCGACACCACGATCGGTGCGAACCTACGGATCGCCCGGCCCGAAGCCAGCGACGCCGAGCTGCTCGACGCGCTGGCCGCGGCCCGCCTGCGGGACTGGGTGCGGACCCTGCCGGACGGGCTGGAGACGTTGGTCGGCGAGCACGGCATGGCCCTCTCCGGCGGGCAGCGGCGGCGCCTCGCGCTGGCCCGGATCCTGCTCACCGGCGCCCGGGTGCTGATCCTGGACGAGCCGGGCGAGCACCTGGACGACGCCACCGCCGGCGCGCTGGTCGCCGACCTGCTGGCCGCGGCCGGCGACCGGACCGTGCTGCTGATCACGCACCGCACCGCCGACCTGGAGGGGTGGCGGGTGGTCCGGATGGCCGTGCCGGCCCGCTGACCGCCGGCCACGCCGCGGGTGTCCGCCGGCAGTCAGTTCGCCGGGACCGGCACCGGGGCCGGCACGGCCGGCAGGGTGACCGTGAAGGTGCTGCCCCGGCCGACCGCCGACTGCACGGCGATGCCGCCGCCGTGGTCGCGCACGATGTCCCGGACGATCGCCAGGCCCAGGCCGGGCCCCTGCACCGCCTGGTCCATCGCGTTGCCGGCCCGGTGGAACGGGGTGAACAACCCGGGCACGTCCGCGGCCGGGATGCCGATGCCGGTGTCCGTGACGGCCACCGTGACGGTCTGCTCCTGCATGCCGCACCGCCAGGTCACGCTGCCACCGGGCGGGGTGAACTTGATGGCGTTCTCCATCAGCTTGCGCAGCGCCCGCTGCAGCTGCGTCCGGTCGCCGTGCACCCAGGCCGGCTCCGCCTCGAAGGTCACCGTGAGCGCCTTGGCCTGCGCCGCCGTGCACAGCTCGGTGTGCACCGAGGTGGCCAGCTCGGCCACGTCCAGCGGCTCGGTGCTCTCCGCGCCACAGCCGGGCCGGTCGAGAAGCAGCAGGTCGCCGATGGTGTCGTGGAGCCGGTGGGCGTTGCGCAGCACCGCCTGCACCGAACGCCGCTGCATCGGCGTCAGCTCGCCGTCGTCCGCCTCGGCGAGCATCTCCGCATAGCCCAGGATGCTGGTCAGCGGGGTGCGCAGCTCGTGCGTGACGGTCTGGATGAAGACGTCCTTGCGCTGGTCCAGCATCCGCAGTTCGCTGATCAGCAGGTCCTGCTGGGCCCGGATGCCGTGCTGGCGCAGCACCCGCTCGATCTCCCGGGCCACCCCGGCCAGCAGCCGGCGCTCCGACTCGGCCCACTGCGGCACGGACTCCCGCACCACCAGCAGATAGCCGCGGGGGCACTCGCCGTCCGCGCCGAGGGTGACGGCCAGGCCGCCGCCGGGCCGGCCGGCGACCTGCTCGCCGGCCGGCCCGGCGAGCAGGTCGCCGGCGACCGCCGGGTCCAGCTCGGCGGCGGTCTCCGGCCAGTGCGCGGTGACCTGCCCGGCGCCCGGCACGGGCAGCGCGCCGTACACCGCGTCCGCGCCCAGCGCACCGGCGATCCGCGCGACCACCCGGTAGGCGACGACCGCCGGGTCGGCGCCCTCCTGCTGCAGCTCGCCGGCGACCGCCTGGCGCAGCCAGGCCCGGGCGGCCCGGGCCTGCTCGTCGGCGAGCAGCCGCTCGGTCTGCGCGCCCAGGTCGTTGAGGGCTTCGATCACGGTACGCAGTTCCGCCGCGCCGTCCGGCTCGGCACGGGCCGAGCGGTCCCCGGCAGCCTGGCGGCGGATGGTGTCGCCGACCCGGGCCAGCGGCACGAGCAGCTGCCGGCGGCTGACCCGGACCAGCAGGTAACCCGCGGCCAGCACGGCCACCACCAGCACGCCCGAGGCGAGCCCGAGCAGCCGCTCGGTACGCCGTGCGGTGACCCGCTCGGCGTGCTGCTCGGCGGCGATCGCGTCGTCCGCGGCGCTGTTCACCGCGCGCAGGCGGTCGAAGAGCTGCTTGCCCAGGGCGGCGCTCGGCCGACCGGCGGCCGGTCCACCGGCGGTCGGGACGGCGTACTGGCCGAGCCAGTCGTCGGCCGCCTGCCGCTCCGCGTGCAGCAGTGCACGGGCCTGCGGATCGTGACTGAGCGTGGCGGCGCGGTCGAGGGCGACCAGCGCGGCGCCGCGTCCGCTGTCGTACGGCGACAGGAAGAGCCGTTCGCCGGTGAGCTGGTAGCCGCGCACCCCGGTCTCGGCGTCGGTCATCCGTTGCAGGGCGAGCCGGTTGGCATCGCGGGCGTCGCCGATCCGGGCGAAGCGCCGGTCGTGGTCGTCGCGCAGCCGCGCGCCCACCCCGAACTGCACCACGAGGAACGCCGTGAAGAGTGCCAGCAGGGCGGCGAAGCCCTGATGGAGCCGGCGTTGCAGCCTCATCGGCCGGGCGCCACGGAAGCGGTCATGCAGACCTCATCGGCAGGGGCCGGAGGGCACATGAGCGGACCCGGCCATCCTAGGAGATCAACATCGGCCGGACCGGCGGAAGTCCCCTGCCCGGGCGGGCGAAATACCGGTTCCTGAGAGTTCTCTGGATTTCGTTACCGATCCGTAACCCACGATGCCTCGTATACCTGTGGTTACCGCCACACTAACGGATCACGGCCGGTTGTCCGGTTTATTGCCGTCATATCGGACTCCGGGGGCGACGCCATGACGCTCCGTCATCATGATCACGTGACGTGGGTTACTGACTAGTAGCCAAGCCCCTTGTAGTCACCGTGCAGGGGCGGCAACATTTCCCGAACGTTACGACGACGGCATCGACTTGCCTCACTGTCGACGGTCGGCCGCACTGTCGCCCGTCGATACGAGCCATCGGCGGTGTGGCTACGAGCCGTCTTCTCTTCCATAGGAGGTTCCGTGAAGGAAGCGCAGAGCGCTCCGGCCACCGGACGTACCAACTGGCGCCGGTTCGCCGTGGCCGTGGGCGTTCCCACCGCCGTGGCCGGCGGTCTTGTCGTCGCCCTCGCGCAGGGCGCCCTCGCCGCGAACATCACGGTGTCCGGCACCCCGTTCAAGCTGACGGCGGACCATCTCGAGGGTCAGGGCTTCACCCAGTACAGCGGCACGTTGAGCACCGCTGACCCGAAGAAGCCGATCGTCGCGGCGAAGTCCGGCATCCAGCACGCCGACATCTACAACCTGTGCCAGTCGGTCGCCGTCGGACCGATCACGCTCCGTATCGAGGCGGCCAAGGGCGCCACGTTCGACGCCAACAACCCGAAGGGCTCCGCGGCCAACGCGGTGCAGGCCGACGACCTGCTGATCGGCATGTCGGAGCTGAGCGGCGACGCGACGTTCAAGAACATTCAGATCGGCGTGGACGCCTCCAAGCTCGACGCCGACGGTGCGGACGAGCACGGCGAGGTCGGTGGCTTCGGCCAGCAGGCGTCCTCGGTCAGCATCGAGAACCTGAAGCAGCGGGCGTACTCGACGACCGCGTCGAGCTTCAAGCTCAAGGGCATGAGTCTCAAGCTGCTCATCGGTAAGGGCGAGAGCAGCGAGTGCTTCCCCGGCTGACCTGGTCTCACCTGGGGCTCGTGGAGCATTCCGCGAGCCCCGCCCGTTGCGGAACGCGTGAAGAAACACTGGAGGACGAGTGACGACGGACGAATTCGGCAGCAGATTCCGCCGGTGGCGGCGGGGCCGGCCGTTCTGGGGCGGTCTGTTCCTCCTGCTGTCCGGTCTGTTCCTGTTCCTCAGTGCCAACATGTCCCTGATCAGCGACATGAAGCTGGATATCCACATCGGACCGCAGGGCTTCCTGTCGTACGTGCTGCCGGTCCTCATGATCCTCTGCGGGGTCCTGGTCTGGTTCACCCCGGCTCAACGGATGTTCTACGGCATCGTCGGCCTGCTGACCGCGCTCTACTCGTTCATCGGCCTGAACTTCGGTGGCTGGTTCCTCGGCATGCTGTTCGGCATCATCGGCGGCGCGCTCGCGGTGTCCTGGTCCCCCGCCCCCGGCGACCGGCCCGACGCGAACCTGCAGGGCCCGCTGGACGGCACCGGCCCGGCCGGCGACCGGACCCCGCCGTCCGCCGACGACGACACGCGCCACGACAGCCCGACCGAGCCGGTGGCCGCCGGGCACGACGACCGTCCGGAGCCCGCCCCGGCGCACGGCCCGGCGCAGAGCGACCCCAGCATCCTGCCCGGCTTCGACCGGCCGCGCGACGAGCTGCCCGGCCCCGGCCGGAGTCTCCACCGCAAGGCGCTGGCGATCATCGTGGTGCCGGCCCTCGTGGGCGGCGTCGTGCTGATCGGCAGCCGGATGCCGGCCAGCGCCGAGGACTGTCCGGCGGGCCTGCCGTCGATCTCGATCAGCGCCACCCCGTCGGCGTCCACCCGGACCTCGGCGAAGAGCACCGCCAGGCCCGGGACCACGCGCACCGTCGAGCCGACCGGCAGGCGCACCACCACCCCGGCCGACCCGGCCGAGGACGGCGCCAGCACGCCGTCCGCCCCGGCCTCGGCATCGACGCCCGCCGAGACGGGGGACGGCAACCCGGTCCTCGACGGCCTCCAGGACGTGGTCGACGGCGTCGGCAACCTGCTCGGCATCGGCGACGACCAGGAGTCGCCGGCTCCGAGCGCGTCGCCGTCGGCGTCGGCGACGAGCTCAACGCCCACCGCGGCACCGACCCCCACCGCGACCACCACCACCCCGGCGACCGGCGCCACCGGCGCCACCGGCGTCCCGAGCAGCGCGCCGGTCCGCACCACCGGCGCATCCCCCGCGGTGTCGGCGTCGGTGTCGGCGTCGGCCGATCCGGACGTCATCCCGTGCCTCGGGCCGCGCCAGCGCGGGCTTGTCGCCGAGGGCGCGGTCCCGCAGTCGGCGATCCGGCCCGGGATCATGAAGGTGGCCGCGCTGAACATGTACGACTCGACCTACGAGGGCGTGGCCGACGTGCCGACCGCCGACGGGCCGGTCAAGTCGCTGCAGTTCAACATGTCCAAGGCGGTCAACACCCCGTTCAGCCTGACCATCGACGAGCCCGGCGACGCCACCACCGTGATCAAGAGCAGGGAGCTGATCACCGAGGGGAACGTCAAGTTCTACACCCCGAAGTTCACCGGCAAGCTGTTCGGCCTGATCCCGGTGACGTTCACCCCGGAGCAGCCGCCGCCGCTGACACTGCCGTGGCTGCTGTTCACCGACGTGACGATCGACCTGGCGTACGTCAGCTGTGACACGCTGACCGCCAAGCCGCTGCAGGTCACCGAGAGCTGACCGCCGGCGCCGTCGGCCGGCGAGCGCGGGGCCGCCGCCGTTCAGGTGATCCGGCGCTGCCGCCAGGCGGCGACGACCGCGTCGGCGTCGAACCGCGGCAGGACCACCGGCGGGCCGTCCAGGTGACCGCGCCGGGCCCGATCGATCCGCGCGTTCAGCTGCGCCACGTGCTCGCGGACCTCCGGCTCGGTGCGCAGCCGGTCGATCATGGTCTCCAGATCCTCGGCGGCCCGGCGCAGCGCCAGGGTCGGCGGGATCACCCCGGCGGTCGCCCCCTCCCGGCGCAGCCAGTCCTTGACCCACCAGTCCTCGTCGTACTCCTCGCCGTAACCGCGCAGCGGCCGGCCGGCGCCCGGCAGGTTCTCGAACTCGCCGCGCTCGGTGGCCTCGCGGAGCTGCCGGTCGATGGCGGACTCGTACCAGTGCGCGCCCATGCCGCAAGCTTAGAAGGCCGCACCGGCGTCCCCGGGCCGCGCGGCGCCCGCCGACAACCGTCACGGACCGGCACCGGCGCCGCGGCGGCCGTGGAGATGCAGGGCGCCGGGGTGGTGGGGATCCGGTGCGGACGGCCCCCGGCCAGCATGAGCAGATGGGCGGCGCCCCCGCAGGCGCACGCGGCGGCGCCGAGGGCGTACCCGGCCCGGAGTGACCGCCCGTCGCGGGGCTGCCGGGCCCGCCGCCGGTCGTGCCAGGCGGCGTAGCCGGCGGCGGACGCCACGATCACATCGGAGACGGCACATCCGGCGGATCGCGGCAAGAATGGGGGAGGTACCTGGACCGCTGCGGCGAGACACGCGCCCGCCGTCAGTGCCGTCCGCAGTCACCTGTCCACCCCGCGTTCCACGGCCGCGCCGCTCCCGGCAGCGAGAGTGACCGGCTGCGGGTACGGCTATCCGATCAGCGCCGGATGGCCGAGTATGGCATGGATTCCCGACAATGTACGGCCCCCGCGAAGGAGACCGACGTGTGCCGCAACATTCACCAGTTGCACAATTTCCAGCCGCCCGCCACCGCCGAGGAGGTGCACGCCGCCGCTCTGCAGTACGTCCGCAAGGTGGCCGGCGCGGCCCGCCCGTCGCAGGCCAACCGGGCGGTCTTCGACGCCGCGGTGGCGGCGGTCGCCGCGGCCACTCAGCAGTTGCTGGACGGGCTGGTCACCAGCGCGCCGCCGAAGGACCGCGAGGTGGAGGCGGCGAAGGCGCGGGCCCGGGCGGAGAAGCGTTACGCCTGATGGGCGGCGCACCGTCAGCGCCGGGCCCGACCTGGAACACCATGAAACAAACAGGCCGCTCGTCGATGCGGCAATCCTCTGTTGACACGGCTTTTCCGGGCATGTTTCGCTGCCTGAGGAACGGCGTTCCGCTGTTTCATTTGTTACAGGCATCGACCGGTGGAGGCACGATGAGCAGGCTCGGTTCCGGGCTCGGGATCACCGTCCTGGCGACCACGCTCGGCCTGACCGGGGCCGCCGACAGCGCCTCCGCCCACCGGTCCGACGCCCCGCCGCGGGCGCGGGTCTGGGTCACCACGGTGGACCGCTCGGAGCTGCTGCACCAGCGCGCGCCGGTCACGTTCGGGCGGCACTCGGCCGCGCCGACCATCGTGGTCGACCCCGGCCGGTCCTACCAGCGGATGGACGGCTTCGGCGCGTCGATCACCGACTCCTCGACCGCGGTGCTGTCCGGCCTGAGCCCCGCCGTGCGGGAGCGGACCCTGCGCGCGCTGTTCGATCCGCGCCACGGCATCGGCGTGAGCTTCCTGCGCCAGCCGGTCGGCTCGTCGGACTTCACCGCGGCCGACCGGCACCACACCTATGACGACGTGCCGGCCGGGCAGAGCGACTTCGCGCTGCGCAGGTTCAGCATCCGCCACGACGAGGCCCGTATCCTCCCCCTGCTGCGCGAGGCCCGCCGGATCAACCCGCGACTGACCGTGATGGCGACGCCGTGGAGCCCACCGGCCTGGATGAAGACGACCGGATCACTGATCGGTGGCCGGCTGCGGGACGACCCGGCGATCTATGACGCGTACGCCCGCTATCTGGTCGCATTCGTCACGGCGTACGCCCGGGCCGGCGTCCCGATCGACTACCTGTCGGTGCAGAACGAGCCACAGAACCGCACGCCGTCCGGTTATCCCGGCACCGACATGCCGGTGCGCCAGCAGGCGAAGGTGATCGAAGCGCTGGGCCCGTTGCTGCGCGCGGCGAGCCCGCGCACCAGGATCCTCGGCTACGACCACAACTGGAGCACCCACCCGGGCGACGTCGCCAACACGCCGCCGGGCGAGAACCCGGAGACCGATTATCCGTACGAGCTGCTGACCGGCCCGGCCGCCCGGTGGATCGCCGGCACCGCGTACCACTGCTACGCCGGGGATCCCGCGGCGCAGACGGCGCTGCACGACGCGTTCCCGGACAAAGGGATCTGGTTCACCGAATGCTCCGGCTCGCACGGCCCGGACGATCCCCCGGCCAAGTTCTTCCGCGACACCCTGGTCTGGCACGCCCGTACGGCCGCCATCGGCGCCACCCGCAGCTGGGCCCGCTCGGTGGTCAACTGGAACATCGCGCTGAACGACACCGGCGGGCCGCACCTGGGTGGCTGCGACACCTGCACCGGCCTGGTCACCGTCCAGCCGGACGGCGCCGTGACGACCAACGCCGAGTACTACACCATCGGGCACCTGGCGAAGTTCGTGCCGCCCGGCGCCGTACGGGTGGCCAGCACATCGTTCGGCACCACCGGCTGGAACGGCCAGATCATGGACGTCGCCTTCCGCAACCCGGACGGCTCGACCGCGCTGGTGGTGCACAACCAGAACGACGACCCGCGGACCTTCGCGGTGGCCGTGGGTGACCGGTCGTTCGAGTACACCCTGCCGGGCGGCGCGCTGGCCACCTTCACCTGGCCCCGCCACCCGGCGTTGGAGTCGCGCCTGCACCGGGTGCCGCTGACCGGCGCGACGGCCACCGCGGCACCGGCCGGCGAGACCCCGGCAGCCGCCCTGGACGACGATGCCACCACCCGCTTCAGCAGCGGCCAGGCCCAGCGACCCGGTCAGTACCTGCAGGTCGATCTGGGCGCCGCGACGTCGTTCCGGCGGGTGGCGATCGACAGCGGCGCGAACCTGGGCGACTACGCCCGCGGCTGGCGACTGACCGGCAGCCTCGACGGCACCCACTGGCACACGCTGGCCGCGGGCGCCGGGACCGGCCAGCTCACCACCGTGGACCTGCCACGCACCCGCGCGCGCCACCTGCGGGTCACCACGACCGCGGCCGCCGCCAACTGGTGGAGCATCGCCGACCTGCGCCTCTACCGCTGACCCGGGCGGCGCCTCCACCCCTGACCCGGGCGGCACCTCCACCGCGGACCCGGCCCGGCCGGACCGGGCGCGGGCACGCCGTGCGGCGCGACACGGGCCGGACCGGCGGCGCGGCGGACGAGAAGCGCCGGCAACTCGCGCATCATGATCGGATGACGGATCCGGAGCCGCGCCCCTACGCCCATCACCCCGACCCGTTGACGTGGCTGCAGGGCTGGTACGCCGCCCCGTGCGACGGGAACTGGGAGCACGAGTCCGGCGTGTCGATCGAGACGCTGGACCATCCCGGATGGTCGCTGACGGTGGACCTGCGGGGAACCGCCCTGCACGGCCTCACCTTCGCGGGCCACCAGGTGCACCGTAGCGAGCACGACTGGCTCATGTCCGGCGTCGACGACGGCCGCTTCGAGGTGGCCTGCGGGCCGCTCAACCTCGGTGAGGCGATACCTCGGTTCCGGCTGTGGGCGGCCCAGCACGACGCCGCTGGACGACACCCCTGACCCGCCGTCAGGACTGGTAGGCCGCGGCGATCTGGCTCTGCTCACGCACCGTCTTCATCGCCGTGCTCCACGAGACGAGCTGCTCGAACATCGTGTTCATCGCCGCGTCGTGGTTGGCGGTGGGACGGAAGGTGCTGAAGTTCTCGAAGTCGGTGAACAGCGACAGCGCCACCTGTGAACGCACCGTGGCCATCTGCAGCTCCGCGGCGATCAGTCGCAGCTGCTCCACCGCCCTGGTGCCGCCGGCCGAGCCGTAGGAGACGAATCCGGCCGCCTTGTTGTTCCACTCGCCGTACAGATAGTCCAGCGCGTTCTTCAGCGCGCCCGACGGGCCGTGGTTGTACTCCGGGGTGACGAACACGTACCCGTCGAACTCGGCGATCTTGGCCGCCCACCGTTTGGTGTGCTCCTTGCTGTACTGACCCATCGACGGCGGCACCGGCTCGTCGAGAATCGGCAGATCGAAGGTGGCGATGTCGACCAGCTCGAACTGCGCGTCGCCGCGCCTGCTCGCCTGTTCGTGCACCCACCCGGCCACCGCCTCGCTGTTACGCCCCGGCCGGGTGCTCCCGACCACAATCGCGATCCTGACCATGTCGCCCCCCTGTCCGGCACGAACCGCCGCGAGGAAGCTTTCCACCCCGGCGTGCCCGCCCGCCCGCAAATCGAAATGTGCGACAGCCGGCGCGGCGGTGGGGCGCCACGGCCGACGATCCGGCTCACCCTAAGAAACGAAGGTCAACCGGCAATACTACTTAAGAAAGCATGAACAACAATGACATCGTGATCCACTTCGGAAGGTCGTGTGGTTCGCTGAACGGGCCGGGCCACAAGCCCGGCCGTCGCCTCAACCACGACCTGGGAGAGCAAGTTGCGTATCACCACGACCACCGCGCTGTCCGCCCTGGCGCTCACCGCCGGCCTGCTCGCGACCGCGGTCACGCCCGCCGCCGCGACCAGTGCCGCGCCGCTGGGCGGCTACGTCGCCACCTTCGAGACCCCGGGTGACGGCGAGACCGGCGGCACCGAGCAGTTCCGGGTGCAGCTCGTCGAGCGCGCCGACATCGACAAGGCGTTCCAGGTGCTGTACGGCCGGAGCAACGAACACGTCAACGGCCGGATCGTGCGCACCACGTCGCCGTACAACCCCGGCTACACCTGGCACCTCGACCCGAACGACGTCACCTTCGCCGCCATCAGCATCGAGCTGTGCGACGGCCTGCCGTCCTACGTCGGCCAGGACTGGTGGACCTCGGAGCGGTTCTGCCCGTGGGCCGGCAAGGTCGTGAAGATGGAGCGCGTGCGCGGCTGAGACTCCGCGCCCGGACACGGCCGCGGGCCGGCACCCTCACCGGGAGCCGGCCCGTGGCCGTGTCCGCCGCCACACCACAACCCCGTCGCCGCGGGCGCGGCGCGCTCTCGAGCCCCCGCCCACGGCGCCCTCTCAAGCCCCGCCCACGTCGCCGCGGCGCGGCGCGCTCTCACGCGCCGTGCACCACGACCACGTCGCCGAGGGAGCGGTGCGCCAGCTCCAGGACGCTGCGGGTGATCTCCGCGGTGTCCAGCGGCGCCCCACCGGCGATCAGGTCGTCGAGCAGGCCGTCGGCCGCGTGGTAGATCATCCGGAACGTCCATGCGGGCTGCCGGGTCCGGAACGCGCCGGCGGCGGCGCCGCGCGTGACGAACTCGCAGATCAGGTCGATGACCCGGGCGTTGGACGCCCGGCACAGCTCGAGGGCCTTGGCGTTGGCCGAGCCGTAGACCAGCCGGTGCAGCTCGGCGTGCTCCACGGCGTGGTCGATCAGCGCGGTGAGCAGCTCGTCGATGGTCGGCCACCAGGCGCCCCCACGCGCAAGGATCTCCTCGGTGGTGGCGACGAACTTGTTGACATACTCCTCCCACAGCGCGCCGAGGACGTGATCCTTGGTCTCGAAGTAGAGGTAGAAGCTGCCCTTGCCCATGCCCGCGGCGCTGGTGATGTCGGCGATGGTCGCCTCGGCGAAGCCGATGGAGCGGAACACCTCCAGGCCCGCGCGCATGATGTCGGCGCGGCGCGCCTCGGGGGTCTTGACGACTCGTTTGCGTCCGGCACGGGAAACGGTCTGGGTCACGATCAACTCCTCCACCACCGACTGCCCCCACCCTACATGACTGACCACGGGTCATTTGACTGACTGACGGTCAGTCAGATACGGTCCGTATGACGTCAGAGATCCGGGGCGCCCCGGACCTTTCCGCACTGTCCGCTCCCCGCAACCACGAGGACGACATGACCAACTCCAGCCGAAGCGCCCCGGAAGCCAGCGGGCGCGGCCTCCTGCTGACGTTCATCTGCATCGGCATCTTCATGGTGTATCTCGACTCCACGATCGTGAACGTGGCGCTCCCCGAGATCCAGCGTGACCTGTCGACCGACATCACCCAGTTGCAGTGGATCATCGACGCCTACGCGCTCGCGGTCGCCTGTCTGCTGCTGACCGCCGGCACGCTCGGCGACATCTTCGGCCGCAAGCGCATCTTCATGGGTGGCCTGGTGGTCTTCCTGGTCGCCTCCATACTCTGCGCCCTGGCGCCGGACTTCGAGTTCCTGCTCGCGGCCCGCATCCTGCAGGGCGCCGCGGGCTCGGTCATGATCCCGGTCTCGCTGGCCCTGGTCTCGGTGACCTTCCCGGAGCCGGCGGCCCGGGCCCGGGCGATCGGCATCTGGGCCGGCATCGGCGGCCTGGCGCTCGCCGCCGGCCCGGTGCTCGGCGGCCTGCTGGTGGACAACGTCGGCTGGCCGGCGATCTTCTGGGTGAACGTGCCGTTCGGGGTGCTCGCCTTCGTGGTGCTGGCCCGCCGGCTCGGCGAGAGCAGGGCACCGGGCCGGCGCCGGGCCGACGTGGTGGGCCAGGTCCTGTTCGTACTGGCCATGGTCGCGCTCGTCTACGGCCTGATCGAGGCCAGCTCGCGCGGCTGGGGCGACACGCTGATCCTGAGCTCCTTCGCCGTGGCGGTCGTCGCCCTGATCGCCTTCGTCGCCTGGGAGCTGCGCCAGCCGGATCCGATGCTGCCGATGAACCTGTTCCGCAGCCCGGTGCTGGTCGTCGCCGGCGCGGTGAACTTCCTCGGCCTGTTCGGCCTCTACGGCAGCATCTTCCTGCTCACGCTCTACCTGCAGCAGATCAACGGGCTGTCCACCACCGCCACCGGCGTACGCTTCCTGGCGCTCAACGTGGCGATCATGGTGTTCTCCTACGTCGCCAGCGTGCTCGCCGCCAAGACCGGCCCGAAGCTGCCGATCGTCATCGGTTCCGTGGCGAGCGCGGCGGGCCTGCTGCAGCTCGCGCGGCTCGAACCGGGCACCAGCTTCGCCGCCTACTGGTGGGCGCTGGCGCTTCTCGGTGCCGGTGTGTCCCTGGTGGGCGCCCCGGCGACCGTGGCGCTGCTGTCCTCGGTCCGCCCCGAGCAGGCCGGCACCGCGTCCGGTGTCTCCAACACCTTCCGCCAGGTCGGCAGCGTCTTCGGCGTCGCGATCACCGGAACCCTGCTGCTGCGCCACCTCGACGCGGCGGTGCCCGACGCGCTGCGCGGTGTCTCGCTGGGCCCGGCCGGGCAGGGCGGGACGGTCGAGGCGCTGTCCGCCGGTGACCTGTCCGTGATCGAACGGCTGCCGCAGCAGCTGCGCGGCCCGGTGCTCGACGCGGTCGCGCCGGTGTTCACCGACGGTCTGCACATCGGCTTCGTCGTGGCCGCGATCGGCACCCTGATCGGCGGGCTGTTCGCCCTCCTGGTGCTGCCCGGTCGCCGCCGCGCCGCGGCCAAACCGCCCGCTCCCGCCCCTGCGGCATCGCAGGTGTCCAGCAGGTGAGCTGATTAGCCCCCGGCGACCGTGGCTTCCCCGTGGCCACGGTCGCCGGGCTGTCCACACATCCGGCCCACACCCCACGGAGTCCCTCATGCAGACCGAGAAACTGGCCGTGGCGTACCGGGAACTGGTGCGCGTCGCCGGAGAGCTGCCGTTCGACGCCCTGCCCACGGACGCCGACCGGGCCGCCACCGCGTGGCGGCTCGCGCACATCGCGCTCAGCGACCGTGCCCTGGTGGGCACCGCCCACGCCGTCATCGCCGGGACGCCGGCCGTCATCGACAACGCCCCCGCCATGTCCGGGCCGGCCATCGACACCATCCTGTCGTCCACCTCGCACCTGGAACGGGTGGACATGGTGCGGCGCAACGCCGCCGAGCTGATCGACCTGCTGGCCGGTACGCCGCAGGAGCTGGCGTCCACGCCGGTGCACGCGCGCCTGGTCGACCGCGCGGGCCAGGTGGTGCTCGAGGACGACATCCCGTGGAGCGCGGTCATCGACCTGCGCGCCGAGCAGCACATCCCCGGCCACACCGCGGCGCTGGCCCACGTGCCGAGCCGATCGCAGGGGTAGGCCGCGCCTGCGGCACGACGAAGACCTCCCGGGCTCCCGGGAGGTCTTCGTCGTGCTCGGGCCCAGCGCGAACGCGGGCCGCGGGCACCGGCGCGAACCCGCGCGCCCGGATCGGATGCCCGGCCCGGGGGCGGCCGCCGCACCGCGAGGGCGGCGCGCCACCGTCATCCCGGCCCGCATCGGCCTGATGACGGCCGTCGCATCGGCGAAGGCACCGGGCCCCCTGGTTCCATCGGAACCGCAGGAGCCCGACAGGCGGCGCGCCGCACCGGCGAAGACGCCGGGCCGCCGGATCCCAGCAGGACCCGCGACCGCTCCATCGGCCGGCCGCCGCACGGGCGAAGGCGCCGGGCCGCCGGGTCCCTTCGAGACCACAGCAGCCCGGCGCCTCAACGACGGAACTCACCGGGGGCACGCCCCCGGTGGCCGGTACCCGCTCAGGCGGCGACGGGCGCCACACCCTGCCGCGCCGGTTCGCTGACGTCGTGCAGGAAGCCGGCCACCTCACGGTAGGACTCCAGCACGCCGACCTCCAGGTACGGGATGCCGTTGCGCGCGCAGTAGTCGCGCACCATCGGCCGGGCCCGGCCCAGGTTCATCCGCGGCATGGTCGGGAACAGGTGGTGCTCGATCTGGTAGTTGAGGCCGCCGTACATGAAGTCGATGAACGCGGACGGGCGGATGTTGCGCGAGGTCAGCACCTGACGCTCCAGCCAGTCCAGCGACTCCTCGCCACGCCGTACCTCCATGCCCTTGTGGTTGGGCGCGAAGATCAGACCGAAGTGCAGGCCGAGCACACCCTGCTGCACCACGATGAACGCGACCGCGAGCAGCGGGGACAGGACCGTGAACACCACGGTCAGGTAGATGGCCAGGTGCAGGGCGATCAGCCCGCCCTCGACCCACGGCCGCTTGGTCTGGCCGCGGGCGATGGCCAGCACCGACGTACGCCGCATCTTGTAACCCTCCAGCACCAGCAGCACGAAGAAGAGCACGTGCTGGTGCCGGACCACGAACTTCTGCCAGCGGGTACGGCTGGCGTACTGGCTCATGTCGAAGATGGCCGTCCGCCGGCCGATGTCCGGGTCCAGGTCGATGTTGTTGGGGAAGCTGTGGTGCCGGTTGTGGTGGTTCACCCACCAGCCGTAGCTGACCCCGTTGACCAGGTTGGCATGGATACGCCCGACCGCGGTGGCCGGCATGCCACGGAACATCGCCTTGTGCCCGGCGTCGTGGAACATGTAGGCGCTCTGCACGCAGGAGATTCCCATCCACGCGGCGACGGCCAGCTGCCACCACGAGTCGCCGATCAGGAAGAAGGCGACGAGCCCGGCGAGAAACATCGCGGCGTTGAAGGCCAGCCGGCCGTAGTACCGTGCGGGTCGAAGCTCCAGGAGGCCGGCGGCACGGACCTCCTTGGCGAGCTCGGCGAAGTGTGCGCCGACCTCCTTCGTCGTCGCCGCGGCCGGGTCGACGCCGACGAGGCCGCTGCGCGGCCCCGGAGACGCCGGGGCCGGTCGGAAAGCTTGCTCTGGCATTGGCGGAACTCCTTCACGAGGTTCGGCTCGCTTCAGGATGCGCCCGGCCTCTGACCGGCACCTGACCGCGCGCTGACACCGTCGGCGGTCAGCGCAACGCCGCCTCGATCCAAGTCCTGAGCTGCGACGCTGACATGTCGGCCAGGTCACCGCCGGCGTCGGCGACGGCCGGATCGCCGCCCTGCGCGAGGAACTTCTCGCGGACCAGCTCACGATGCCGGGCGCGCAGGTCGTCGCCGGCGGCGCCGACCGGCACCCGGCGCTCGCGCGTCAGCACCCGGCCGTCGCCCAGACGCACGGTCAGCCGCGCGGGCGTCGCCTTCTCCGCCGTCGTGAACGTCTCCTCCGGCACGGTGTCGCCCGCCAGGCGGGCGAGGTCGGGGCCGACGAAGTCGCGCAGCCACTGCCGTCCGGGTTCACCGGCCGAGCGCAGCGCCGCTCCGAACGGGGCCGCCGATTCCAGCAGCTGCGCGGTCATGCCGTCGTGCTGCTCCAGCCGCACCCGGTGCGCCAGCTCCCAGCGGGCCGGGTCGGCCAGCCGCGCCGGCTCCAGGTCCTCGACCGTCAGGTCGCCGGTGAGAAGGGCGGTGGCCACCGGGTAGCCCACGGACAGCAGCAGCGCGCTCAGCGGCGTGCGCTGCCCATCGAGGTACGGCTGCGCCTGGCGGGCCGCGTAGCCGGTGTAGGCGGAGGCCTGCACCACGACCGACTCGATGGCGGCGCCGCCGATGCTCGGGTGCAGCTCGCACGCGCAGTCCACGGCCGCGTCGACGCCCGGGCCGCCGGGACGCACCTTGAACGAGAGCGTCTCGGTGTGCCAGCGGCGACCGAGTCCCCCGGTGAGCGTCTCCGGCAGCGCGACGGAGGCGAACCGGCTGAGGAAGCCGCGCGGATTCTCCAGTACGTCCGGCACCCCGGTCAGGCCGGCTTCGGCCGCGTCGCAGGCGTCCATCGCCGCCCGGACCGGGACCAGCGCGTGGGTGAGCTTGGCATCACCGCCGAGGAACGCGTGCATGACCGGCCAGGGCGGCGCCGCGAAGGCCAGCGCGAGCGCGTGCGCCCACTGCCCCGGGGCCGCCGGGGACAGCTTCATCCGGCCGGTGACCGCGCCGGCCAGGTGGGTGTGCAGCGCGCTCTGCCCGCGCAGCGGCCCGAGCGTGGCGGCGGCGGTGATCCGGGCCGCGCACTCGTCGGCCGCGACGACGGCCGTGACCAGCGCGGCGCCGTCGGTTTCCCGGGCATGGGCGTAGGCGAGCGGGACCGCCACGCAGGACGGTCCGAGGTGGCCGGAGTACGCGGTGTCGTCCAGGTTGAGCCACGAGCCGAGGGCGGCCAGGACGGCGGCCGAGCGGCGGGGATCCGGTTGGAGCGGCGGGCCGAACGCGGTCACCAGCCGGGCGCCGGCGCTGTGCCGCAGACCGGCCCGGATGGCGGCGAGCTGGGACAGGATCTGGCTGGCCGCGAGGTCCCGGACCCGCTCGGGCACGTCGTCCGGCCGTAGTCCGGCCGCCCACCGGGCGAGCTGCGCGGACGCGCCGCCGGCGCCGCTCATCCGACCGGCCGGCCGGCGTGACAGGCCACCGGCAGCGCCGCGGCCAGGACCTCGACCGTGAATCGGCGGTGGTCGCCGCGGACCAGCTCACCGTCGTGCTCGAAGGGGACGGGGGTGTGGTCGGTGCTGCTGATGGTCACCCGCTTGCCGCGGGCGTAGACGACACCGGGGCGGCCGATGTGCCCGCCGTCGGTGATCAGCTCGGGCACCTGCTCGGCGGGGACCGTGGCGTCGATGACACAGACGTCGAGGTATCCGTCGTCGAGGACGGAGAACGGCAGGAGCCGGGCGATCCCGCCTCGGTAGCGGCCGCCGCCGACGTTGGCCAGGATGGTGGGTCCCTCGTGCACCACGTCGCCGTCCACCTCGACGCGCCCGGCGTAGGGGCGGTGCCGGGCGGCCGCGCGGGTCAGTGCCTCGCGGTAGCGCGCCCGCCCGGTCAGCTCGATGCCGGCGGCCACCCCGAGCGCCTCGGCGACCAGGCCGGAGCAGGCGCCCAGCAGGATCAGCTCGGAGGTCTCGGCGAGCCGGTAGAGATCGAGCCAGCGGATCTCGGCGCGTACCGGCCCGTCCGCGGCCGGCTCCAGCAGCGCCTCCAGCGCGTCGGTCCACGGCACCTCGCCCCACTGCGCGAGATAGTTGGAGTTGCCGGTGCCCACCGGCACCACGGCCAGCACGGGCGGGGCCGCTCCGGGCGGCGTGCCCTGCACCAGGCCCTCGACGACCTCACGCACGGTGCCGTCCCCGCCAGCGGCGATGACCAGGACCGATGCGCCGTCCGCCGCGGCCACGGCGCGGGCGAGACGGACACCGTCCCCGCGACCGGCCGTCCAGAACGACCGTACGTCCGGTATCCGGCGGGCGCACCGCCGCGCGATGTCGGCCACCACCGCGGGGGAGGTGGTGCCGGCACGCGGATTGGCGATGATCACTACCGAGGTGAACCGGTCGGCGGCAGCAGGCATCGGGACGCCCTTTCGGCGCTGGGGAACGTACGGTTGAGCACACCCTGCCCGGCGCCGCTGACCGCCGGCTGACACGGCGCTGACCGGCGTGCGGTCAGCGGGCCACGGCGCGCAGCAGGCGGTGGTCACCGTGGATGAGCAGGCCGTCGTCGTGCGCGAGGATCGCCCGCTCGTGATTGCGCAGCATCGGCGACGGGTCCACCCCGAGCTCCTCGTTCATCTGCTGCCGCATCCGCTGATACACCCCGAGCGCCTCGGCCTGCCGCCCGGACCGGTACAACGCCACCATCAACTGCTCGCACCACCGCTCGTTGAGCGCCTCGGAACGCACCAACGCCGACAACTCCGGCACGATCGCGCTGTGCAACCCCAGCTTCAACTCGTTGTCGAACAACATCTCCAACGCCGCGATCCGCACCGCGCTCAACCGGGCCGCCCACGCCTGCGCGATCATGCCGACCGGAGCACCCCCGAACACCTGACCACGCCACAGCGACAGCACCGCACGCAACCGCTGACTGACCACCGCGGGCGGCAGACCCGGATCCGCCTGCACCGCGGCCACCTCACTGGCGAACGTGATCGCGTCGGTGGCCGCCCCGTCCAGATCCAGACGGTACCCACCGGCCCGCGCCACCAGCCGCGCCTCAGCCCGCTCCGGCTCCAGCGCCCGCAACTTGCGCCGCAACCGGCTGGCATGCGCCTGCAACGCGTTCTCCATACCGTCCGGCTGCCGACCACCCCACAGCTCCTCCGACAGCGTGCCGAACGGCATGATCTGCCCCTGCGCGCTGATCAGCGCGGCCAGCAGGGCCCCCTGCATACCACCCCGGAATCGCGTACTGCGATGTCCGGACTCGATCAGCATCTGGCCCATTATCCAGATGTTCACGGCGCAACCCCCATGACTTCGATCCACCGACATGCACCTGCCGGCATCCCGCGTGCGACGTGCATTGCTCCGGACGGTTCTCAAAATATCGGAAAGCCGGGGCTAAGCTCGTCGGACGCAATTCGGTGCCGGTCGGCGACACAGGTTCGTCCAGCCCTTCAGCGACGTGTCGAGGCGTGGCCGTCACCGTTGACGGCGTGACGCGTCTTATCGTTCGACGCTCCGAATTAATGTCGAAACATTACCGACCATCGATCAATGAGAAGGACATCGAAGTTCTTACCACAGCATTTTCCGGGCCGTCCATTACCCGCCACGTAGTGCCTGAAATCGCCCGCAAACACGCATAGTGACCGCGGTCGAGCCGCCCCGGACGGCGCCGTCGCCCACAAGTCGATCGAGACCGGAGATCGACGCACGGAGAAGGAGCCTCGGTGACCCCGCGGCGGCGAACCGCCGGGTTCACGCTGCGTGAGAGATGAGGGCTATCCGGCGAATTGTCGGTGACGGACAGTTCCACTCCAGACACGATGAGTTCATCTCGGCTCAGGAGTGGGACATACAGTACGACACTGCGCATTCCACTACCTGGCGGGTAATCGACAGCGCTCGTCTTTCGCGGAACCATAACGGCCTGGCCTGCCCTTTCAGGCGCGGACGGCGACGCCGCGGGCGGAGTCGCCGCGTCCGGGCAGGGGCGGCCGACGACGAGTGACACACGCCATAGTCATGCCGCGCCGCCGGCCGACTGTGGTGCGGGCGCGTGTGTGCGGGCGGAACCCGGCAAAGGAATGAGGAGACACATGCGGACTTCCGGCAACGACCCGGACCCGGCCTTCCGGATCCGGTGGGCCGCGTACCAGTGCCTCACCCGGCACCGCCCGGGCCGGCTCGACCTGGCCTCGGTGGCCGACGCGGCCGGGATGCCGCTGGCCGAGCTGCAGCGGCACTGCGGCTCCCCGGACGCGCTGCTCGGCGAGCTGATGCTGGACGCGTACGCGAGCCTCGCCTGTGCCATGGAACAGGCCGCGTCGACGGCCCTGCGGCAGACCGCGAGCCCGGCCCGGCAGTGGGTCGCGGTCGCCCGCGCGGTGCGCTCCTGGGCGCGGACCCATCCCGCCGAGTACGCGCTGCTCTGGGAGCCGTCGCACCCGCACTACCGGCCGTCGCCGGAGGTCATCGTCGCCGGCAGCCGGACCCTGCTGGTGCTGGCCGGCATCGTGCTGTACGCCCGGACGGTGGCGCCGGAGCAGCCGCTGCCGGCGAGCGAGCAGCTGTCGACGGCCATGGCCCGCAACGTCGGCAGCCTGGCGCGCGGCCTGCTGGTCGGCGTCCCCCTGGAGGTGATACCACCGCTGATGCTCGCCTGGAGCCAGCTGCTGGCCTCGGCGGACGTGGCGGTGCAGAGGCTGGTGCAGGGCCTGCTGCCCGAGCCGGACGCGTTCTGGGACCACGTGGCCCACTCGGCGGGGCGGCAGCTCGGCCTGCCGCAGTGAGCCGCGCCCGCCGGCGGCTCAGGACAGCTGGTCGTGCCGGTCGACCGACAGGCCCGTGGTGCGCTGGCCGAACAGCCCGACCACGACGACCAGCACCGCCATGGCGCCCGCGATCACGGTGAACAGCAGCCCCGCGCCGCCGTGCTGCAGGATCGGGATCATCACGAACGGCAGCACCCCGGCGCCGAGGCGCGACAGCGAGTACGCGGCCCCGGTGGCGGTGGTCCGGAACTCGGTCGGGTACTGCTCGGCGAGGAAGACGTGCGACGCGGTCGAGAAGACGTTGCTCAGCAGCGTGTAGAGGAACCCGAACACCACCACCGCCACCGGGTCGGCCGACAGCCCGAACCCGAGCCCGCTCGCGGCCATCAGCACCGCCGCGCCGCAGATGAGCACGCGCCGCTCGACGCGGTCGATGACCGGCACCGTCAGCAGTGACCCGAACGGGTAGCCCAGGAACGTCAGGGCGGTGTAGCCCAGCCCGGACACCACGTCGACGCCCTTGACCGCGAGCACCTGCGGGGCCAGCGTGCCGAACCCGTAGTACGCCACCACGGAGAGCAGGCAGACGGTCCACAGCACCAGGGTGCGCCCACGCTGGCCGGCGCTGAACAGCACGCGGTAGCCGGGCGGGCGGCGGTCCACGCCGGCCGCCGCGACCGGCGCGAGCGGCTCGGACACGACGCCGGCCTGCCTCTCCAGCCGCCGCACCAGCTGGTCGGCCTCGGCGATCCGGCCACGCGCGGCGAGCCAGCGCGGCGACTCGATCAGGCCCCGGCGCAGCAGCCACACCGCGACGGTGCCCAGCGCCCCGGCGACGAAGACCCACCGCCAGCCGGCCACCCCCAGCCAGCTGCGCGGCGCCAGCCACAGCGCCGTGAACCCGACCGCCGGCACACCGCAGAACGCCAGGCTGTAGGCCCAGGCGATGAGCCGGCCCCGCTTGGCCGGCGGCAGCACCTCGGCGAGATAGCAGTCGGCCAGCGTCTGCTCGGCCCCGATGCCCAGCCCGGCCAGGAACCGGGTCACGATCAGCCAGCCCGCGCTCGGCGAGAAGGCGCCGGCCAGGGTGAACAGCGAGTAGGTCAGCAGGTTGAGCATGAACGCGCGCCGCCGCCCCAGCCGGTCGGACAACCTGCCCAGCACCAGCGACCCCACGAACTGGCCGATGAACCCGGAGGCGAGGAAGAGCATCAGCGTGGTCCCGCCGACCGCGAACTGGGTCTGCAACACCTTGGAAACCGTGCCGGAAAGATTGCTGTCGAAATAGTCGAAGAAGAGGCCGGCACCGACGAACGCGGTCATCGATCGGTGCAGGGCGGTGACCGGCAAACGGTCCATCCGGTCGCCGATCGAGGTCCGCTGGGAACCGGCGAGCGGGCTACGCGCGACCTGAGTCATCGAACCGTTCCTCTCCTTCTCTGCCCGAGATCCGTCGCTGATCGGTCCGAACTCTGGCATGGCTGTTCAGAACGGGTCCATTACCTGCGAGGTAGTCGGACGCCGCTTATCAGTCAGCTGTCAACCCGGTGTCAGAAATGCTCACCAGAATGACGTCGTCCGATCTGCGGAAGAGATGGGGAACCGCTGTGCTGCTCGACGGGAAGAAGCTTCTGATCACCGGAGTCATCACCGAACGCTCCATCGCGTTCGCCGCGGCCCGCCAGGCTCAGCTGCAGGGCGCCGAGGTCGTGCTCACCGGCTTCGGGCGCGGGCTGCGGATCACCGAGAAGATCGCCGCGCGACTTCCGCACCGGTGCGACGTGCTGGAGCTGGATCTGACCGACGCGGAGCACCTGACGCGCGTCGCCGCGCAGGTGCAGGAGCGCTGGGGACGGCTCGACGGGGTGCTGCACGCGGCGGCCTTCGCCCCCGCGGAGGCGCTGGACGGCGGCTTCCTGACCGCCGGGTGGCCGGAGGTGGCCCGCACGATGCACGTCTCCACGTACTCCTTCGCCGCGCTGGGCCGGGCGACCGCGCCCCTGCTGGCGGCGGCCGGCGGCGGGTCGATCGTCGGCCTGGACTTCGACGCCGGGCAGGTCTGGCCCGGGTACGACTGGATGGGCGTCGCCAAGGGCGGCCTGGAGAGCTGCTGCCGCTACCTCGCGCACGCCCTGGGGCCGCAGGGCACCCGGGTGAACCTGGTCGCCGCCGGTCCGCTGCGGACGGTGGCGGCCAGCGCCATCGGCACGTTCGAGACGCTCGTCGAGGCCTGGCGGGAGCGGGCGGCGCTGGGCTGGGACCACACCGATCCGGAGCCGGTGGGCCGCGCCATCTGCGCGCTGTGGTCGGACTGGCTGCCCGCCGTCACCGGGGAGACGCTGCACGTGGACGGCGGCGCGCACGCGGTGGGCGCCAGGGCGGCCGCGGTCGTCGCGGCGGGCCGGGCGGCATGAGCGCGCGCCGCACCCCGGTGACCGGGCTGCCCGCGCTGGTGGGCGAGGAGCTCGGGGTGAGCGACTGGCGCGACGTCTCCGCCGCGACGGTGACCGCCTTCGCCGAGATCACCGGTGACCGCCAGTGGATCCACGTGGACGCCGAACGGGCCGCGGCGGGGCCGTTCGGCGCCCCGGTCGCCCACGGCTTCCTGCTGATGTCCATGGTGCCGGCGATGCTGTCGGAGGTGGTCGACGTCATCGGCGCCGACCACGTCGTCAACAAGGGCGTCTCGGACGTACGGCTGCTGAGCCCGGTCCGGGTCGGCGACCGGGTGCGCGGCCGGGTCCGGGTGGCGCGGGTGCGCCCGCGCCCGCGCGGCTTCTGGGAGACCGACTACGGCGTCGAGCTCGCCGCCGAGGGGTCCGGCACCCCGGCGTTGCGCATGACGCTCACCCTGCTCTACCACGTAGAGTGAAGTTCAATTTACTCATCGTTTTACAATCTCGGTACAAACATGTACAAACAGCAATGAACATGCCAGGGTGAGTTCCGTGAATGCACCCGTCGCCTCCCGCTCCACCGCCGGCGCCCTGGTACGGCAATGGCGCCATCGCCGCCGACTGAGCCAGCTGGAGCTGGCCAACAAGGCCGGCATCTCCGCACGCCACCTGAGCTTCATCGAGACCGGGCGGTCCGTGCCGAGCCGCGATGTGCTGCTGCAACTGGCCGACTGCCTGGAGCTGTCGCTGCGCGAGCGCAACCGCCTGCTGCTGGCCAGCGGGTACGCCCCGGCCTACCTGGAGACGCCGCTCGACGCGCCGAGCATCACCGCCGTGCGCGCCGCCGTGCGCCAGGTGGTCAGCGGGCACGATCCGTACCCGGCGGTGGTCGTCGACCGGCACTGGAACATCGTCGACGCGAACGTGGCCCTCACCACGCTGCTCGGCATGGCCGCCCCGTGGCTGGTCACCCCGCCGGACGCCAACGTGCTGCGCGCCAGCCTGCACCCCGAGGGGCTGGCGCCGCACATCCTCAACTTCGCCGAGTGGCGCTCCCACGTGCTGGCCCGCCTGCACCGTCAGGTGCTGCTCAGCGGCGACTCCGTGCTGGCCGCGCTGGAGGAAGAACTGCAGGGGTACCCGTGCGACCCGGGCCAGCCGGAACCGCAGCCGGGCGCGTCGGCCCGCATCTTCGTACCGCTGCGGTTGAAGTCGGAATTCGGCGAGCTGGCGTTCTTCAGCACCGTGGCGACCTTCGGCACCCCGCTCGACATCACCGTCGCCGAGTTGTGCATCGAGTCGTTCTACCCCGCCGACGAGGCCACCGCGACGGCGCTGCGCAGCATCACCGCACGCTGAGGCGGGCGGCGACCGCCGCCCGCCGGCATCGGATGCTCTCCGGCCCACCGGTGGCGATCCTCGCCTCCGGTCGCGGTCCGCGCCACCGGCCGCCGTCACGGCCGGCCGCCGCCGGTGCCGCGCCCGGCGGTGGCCGGCCGGCGAACAGCCGACCGGCCACCGGGCTCCGCGCCGGCCGGCGCGGCTCAGATCGCGCGCACCAGCACGGCCGCGTTCTGCCCGCCGAAGCCGGCCGACAGGCTCAGCGCCGCGTCCAGCCGGCGGTGCACCGGCTTGGTCGCCACCTCGACCTCCACCTCCGGATCCTGCCGGTCGAGGTTGGCCGTCGGAGGCACCACACCGTGCTGCACCGCGAGCACGGTGAGCGCGGCCTCCACCGCCCCGGCGGCGCCGAGCATGTGCCCGGTGACGCCCTTGGTGGAGCTCACCAGCGGCCGCGAGCGCAGCACCCGCTCGACGGCCCGCGACTCGGCGAGGTCCCCGAGCGGGGTGGCGGTGCCGTGCGCGTTGACGTGGTCGATGTCGCCGGCGCCCGCGTCGGCGTCGGCGAGCGCGGCGCGGATCGCCCGCTCCAGCCCCCGGCCCTCCGGGTCCGGCGCGGTGAGGTGGTGCGCGTCGGCGGAGTGCCCGGTGCCGTCCACGGTGGCCCGGATCCCGGCGCCCCGGGCCCGGGCGTCGGCCAGCCGTTCCAGCACCAGGATGCCGGCGCCCTCGGCCCCGACGAAACCGTCCCGCTCCACCTCGAAGGGCCGCATCGCCTCCCGCGGGTCGCCGGCCCGCCGTGACAGCGCGCCCATCCGGGCGAAGCCGGCCATGATCAGCGGCGTCACCAGGGCCTCGCTGCCGCCGGTGATGACCACGTCGCACCGGTCCAGGCGCAGCAGATCGCAGGCCAGGCCGATGGCCGTGGTGCCGGAGGCGCACGCGGTCGCGACACAGAAGCTGGGGCCGGTCGCCCCGAACTGCAGGGAGAGCTGGCCGGCGAGCATGTTGGACAGCTGCATCGGCAGCAGCAGCGCGGAGACGAACCCGGCGCCCTGCTGCGTCAGCACGCTGTGCTGCTGCTCGACCGTGGCGAAACCGCCGTCCGCGTTGCCCAGCACCACGGCCACGCGGGCGCCGTCCCAGCGGGCCGGGTCCAGACCCGCGTCGGCGAGCGCCTCGGTCGCCGCGACCACGGCGAACTGGGTGAACCGGTCCATCTTGCGGGCGCGGCGGCCGAGCAGCGCGCCGCCGTCGAAGCCGGGCACCCGGCACGAGATGGTGACCGGGTTGTCGGCCAGCTCGGGGTCGTGGGCGGCGGTCGGCTCGGCGTCGAGGATCCGCTCCCACGTCTCGGTCACGCCGATACCGGCCGGGGTGACGAGCCCCAGGCCGGTAACGGCGACGCGGTGCGCCGGCATCAGACCGTCGCTGCCTTTCGCGCGGCCAGGTCCGCGACGGCGCCGACCTGCTTGGCCTCGGCGATCTCGTCGTCGGTGATCCGGACGCCGTACTCGCTCTCCAGGATGGTCGCGAGCTCGACGAGATCGAGGGAGTCGAGCTCCAGATCCTCCAGGCTGGCCTCCGGCTCGATGTCCTCCGCCGGAACCTGGAAGCGGCTGACGAGGACCTTCTTCACGGTGTCGAACATGGCAATCCCTCCGAATACAACAGTGATCAGACGGTCAGTGCGGTGATGTCCGGCCAGACCAGGGTGGATGCCCCCCACGTCAGCCCGCCGCCGAACGCGGCCAGCAGGACCCGGTGGCCGGGCTGCAGGCGCCCGTCGGCGCCGGCCTGGGCGAGCAGCAGCGGGATGGACGCGGCCGACGTGTTGCCCACCTCGGCGATGTTCGACAGCACGCGGTCGGCGTCCAGGCCCAGCCGGTCGGCGACCGCGGCGGAGATCTTCGCGTTCGCCTGGTGAGGTACGAACCGGTCGACGTCCGTGACCTGCCACCCCGCGTGTGCCAGGGCGGCCCGCGAGGAGGAGGTCAGCCGCTCGACGGCGTGCCGGTAGACGTCGCGGCCGGCCATGTGGAAGAAGTGGTCCTCCGGGCCGGGATCCGCGCCCGAGGAACGCTGGCGGGAGCCACCGCCCGGCACCATGATCAGCTCATGGTTCCCACCGTCGCTGCCCAGGTCGGTGGGGCCGAGCGCACCCGGCTCGTCCGGCCGGCCCGCGCGCAGCACGACCGCGCCGGCGCCGTCCGCGAAGATCACCGCGGTGCTGCGGTCACGCGGGTTCACGATGCTGGTGAAGGTCTCCGCGCCGATCAGCAGCACCCGGCGGGCGGTCCCCGCGGCGATCAGCCCGCCGGCGGTGGCCAGACCGTACACGAAGCCCGCGCAGACCGCGGCCACGTCGAACGCCGCGGCCCCGATCAGGCCCAGCCGCTCGGCGACCTGGGGCGCGGTGCCCGGCAGCGGGTGGTCCGGCGTGGCGGTGGCCAGCACCACCGCGTCGGCCTGCGCCTCACCGCTGGACTTGAGGGCCAGCGCGCCCGCCGCCACGGCCAGGTCGCCGGTCGACACGCCGGGCTCGGCGAACCGCCGCGAACCGATCCCGGTACGGCTGCGGATCCACGCGTCGGAGGTGTCCAGGTGGGCGGCCAGGTCGTCGTTGGTGACCACCCGGGACGGCAGCCACCCACCCACGCCCGCGAGCACCGGGTGCCGGTCGCCGCTACCCCCGGCGCTCATGCCACGTCCGTGCCGCTGAGCAGCGGGAGCGCGTCCTCCAGCCCCATGAACCGCAGCCGCGACTCGGCCATCTCGTCGGTCCAGCGCTCGGCCATGTCGTAGCGCTCCTCGGGGGTGGTGTCCAGCAGCAACCGGCCCGGCCACACCTCGTAGTCGCGCAGCAGGTCGGCCTGCTGGGCCATGCCCTTCTGGAACAGCTCCTCGCGGTACATCACGTACTTGCGGTCGGGCACCCGGTCCCACAGCTCGCGCCCGGCCGCCAGGATCTCCATCAGCCGCGGCCGGTACTCCGGGTGCCGGATCAGGTGGTCGCGGATGATCGAGCTGCCCACGGTCAGATGCCGGATCTCGTCGATCGCGGCGCCACGGGAGATCTCGCTCGCCGCCGGGTCGAGCCGGTCCCACTTGCGCTCGGCGAGCTCCGCGGCCGGCGCCAGCACGCCCTCGATGACGATGGTGAACACCGCCACCCCGCCGACGAAGTCCCGCTCGTCGCGGATGATCCGGGCGGCCAGATCCTCCACCGGCTGCAGCACCTCGGGCACGTACTCCCGGGACATCTCGGCGATCGTGTCGTGCAGCTCGGCCGCCGGGACGCCCAGCTCGACCAGGTGGTCGCGGAACACCTTGGAGTGGCGGGCCTCGTCGATGAGCTGCGTGGCGTAGAACTCCATCTCCACGATGCCCGGCGCGTTCGCGACGTAGTAGGACAGGATGCGGGTGGCCTTCTCCTCGGCCACCGAGCGCAGCCCCAGCTCCAGCATCATCGCCTCGCGCAGCGGGCCGTCCTGCTTCATGAACGGCGGCACCGCGGCGTTGTGGTGCCCGGTCACCGCCCGGTCGCGCAGGGTGCCCTGGGCGACGGCGCTGAGCCAGTAACCCAGGTTGCACCGCTCCGCGCTGAGCTCCAGGGTCTTGGCCCCGGTCAGCAGCCCGGGCGCCTGCTCCCAGTCGGCCTCGGGAGGGATCACGGCGGTCATCGAGAACTCCTAACGGTCAGTTCCGAACTGTCCGGCGCCATGCTGTGCAGGTCGCCGTCGTGCAGCCGGCCGGCGTAACTGAGCAGTGGTGATCCCCAGCTCGCCGATCCGGCCAGGACCTGCGCCACCAGCAGGTCGTGGTCGCCCAGGGCGAGCCGCTCGACCAGCTGGCAGCCGAGGGTGGCCAGCGATCCGGTCAGCGTCGGCGCGCCGGTCAGCGCATCGGTCTCCCACGCGACGTCGCGGAACTGGGCCGTCCCGGCCGGACGTGCCGGGTCGGCGAACCAGCGTGCCGTCGCGTACTGGTCGCTGCGCAACACGTTCACGGTGAACCGGCCGCCGTCGCGGACCCGGCGCGCGAACGCCGAGTTCAGGCGCAGGCAGACGCCGAGCAGCAGGGGCTCGCGGGAGATGGCGGTCACCGCGCTGACCGTCGTGCCGTGCGGTGTGCCGCTGTCGTCGACGACGGTCAGCACGGCCACGCCGGACGCGAAGTGGCGTACCGCCCGGCGCCGCCGCCCCTCCAGGGTCTCGGTGTCCATCAGCGGACGGCCGCCGCGGGCGCGGCGTCCGGCACCCGCGCCGGGGCTTCCGCGCCCAGCACGCCGGCCGCCGAGCCGCTGGAGTCCACCCCGGAGCGCAGCGCGTCGATCAGGCGCGCGTAACCGGGGTAGGCGACCGGCTCGAACGGCAGGCTGAGCGGCTTGAGGAAGTTGCCGAACACGCCGCGGTCACCGAACAGGTGGAACGGGATGATCAGCAGCGCCCACTCCCACCCGATCAGCAGGCCCCACAGCACCACGACCGCGGCCTGCGTGATCATGCTGTGCATGGTGTTGTAGAGGTAGTAGTAGACCTTGCTGATCCGCTTGGTCCTGCTGCGGTGGAAGGCGATCGCGCCGGGGATGTAGCCGATCAGGTCGATGTACAGGAACAGCCCGATGGCGGGGAGCCAGCGGATCTCGTCGTAGTGCCAGATCAGCAGCACGGTGCTGGCGGCGAAGCCGACGAGGTACTCGGCCCGGTGCGCCCGGAAGGTGGCCCGGGTTTCGAACGGATTCTTCGCGTCCATCAGATGGCCTCTCGAAGGGTGCGGGCTCAGCCGGCGTCGCCGGCCGGCACGGGGACGGCCGGTGCGGGCCCGGCGAAGGTGACCTCGAGGTGGTCGAACAGGCCGGCCACCGCCCAGGCGGCGGTCTCGCGGATCACCCGCTCGGCGATCGGGTCGAGGATGCCCTCCAGCGACGGGATGCCGAAGTCGAAGTCGCACCGGAAGCTGAGCGCGGTGTCGGCGCCGTCCTGGCGCAGCTGCCAGACGCCGGAGAACTCGTCGAAGTCACCGTCGGTCTGGGCGAACTCGATGCGCAGCTGGTCGGTCAGGAACCGCTCCTGCTCGGTCCAGCGCAGCAGGCCGCTGCGGAAGTGCAGCTCCCAGCTGGAGGAGCCGACCGGCTCCGGCAGGCCGGTGTGCACGGTGGTGGCGTTCACGTGCGGGGCCAGCGTCGGATACTGGTCGAAGCGGGCGATCTGCTGCAGCACGTAATCGGCGGCGGTGTTGTGGATCACCGCGTCGAGGGAGACCTGGCGCATGGTCAGTTGCCGCCTTTCGGCATTCGGGTACGACGGTTGACGAGGTCCCGGGTGGCCCCGTCGAGAGCCTGGAAGAAGGTCGTGAGCTCACGCTCGGTGAGGGTCGCCGGTGGGGTGAACCGCACCACCGAGCTGCCGATCATGGAGTGGTTCGCCACCACCCCGTGGTTGAACAGCTCGATCAGCAGCTCACCGGCGAGGCCGGCCTCGATCAGCTCCACGCCGATCAGCAGGCCCACGCCGCGGACGTCGACGGTCAGGTCCGGGATGTTGCGGTGCACGATGGCGCGGATCTCCGGCAGCAGGCGGGCGCCGAGCGCCGCCGCACGGGCGACCAGGTCGTCCTGCTCCACCGCCTCGATCGCGCCCTGCACCGCGGCCATCAGCAGCGGCTGGCCGGAGAACGTCGCGGTGTGCAGGTACGGGTCCTTGTCGAAGGGCTTGAACGTCGCGCGGTCGGCGACCGCGGCCGACACCGGCAGGATGCCGCCGCCGAGCGCCTTGCCGGTCAGCAGCACGTCCGGGACGACATCCGCGGCGGTGCAACCCCACCAGGAGCCGAGCCGCCCCATGCCGGTCTGCACCTCGTCGACGATCAGGAAGGCGCCGTGCCGGCGGCACAGCTGCTCGACCTGTTTGAGGTAGCCGGCCGGGGGGATCACCACGCCACCCTCGCCCTGGACCGGCTCCACGATGACGGTGACCTCGCCCGGGTACCGGGACAGGTGCTCCCCCAGCGCGTCCGCGTCGCCGTACGGCAGATGGGTGACGTCCGGCAGCAGCGGCCGGAACGGCCGCTGGTAGACCTCCTTGGCGGTCGCGGAGAGCGCGCCGAGGGTCTTGCCGTGGTATCCGCCGGACATGGAGACGAGCCGGCGCCGGCCGTGCGCGCGGCCGAGCTTGAGCGCGGTCTCCACCGCCTCGGCGCCGGAGAGCGAGAAGTGCACCCGGTCCATGCCCGGCGGGGTGATCCGGGTCAGCGCCTCGGCGGCGCGCGCCACGGTCGGCTCCAGCAGGATCCGGGTCGAGGTGGGATGGGTGCGCAGCTGCCGGGTGACGGCGTCCAGCACCCGCGGGTGCCGCGCCCCCATGACGAAGACGCCGTACCCACCGAAGTTGAGGAACTCCTCGCCGTCGCTGGTGTAGATCCAGGCCCCCTCGGAGGCCACCTCCATGTGGCTGCCGAACAGCTCCGCCAGAGTGGCGCGGCCCTTGCTCAGGTGCGCCCGGTACAGGTTGAGGATCTCCTCCTCGGTGTCGACGGATGCGGGAGATGCGACCGTGGTCATCGGGTCTCCTTCCGGTTCTCGGCGGTCAGGACAGCCGCAGCGGCTCGCCGCTGAAGTAGTCGATCAGGGGTTCGGCGGCGCTGGCCCGCGACGGCGGGTGGAAGGCCAGCGGGCGGACCGCGGAGGCCAGGTAGGCGATCTCCGGGTCCTTGATCCAGGCGATGCCGCCGAGCGTCTCCACCGCCAGGTCGGCGACGCGTACCAGGTGGTCCTGGACCGCGTAGCGGGCCACCAGCGCGGCGGCGACGACGTCCTCGTTCAGTTCGCCGGCGTCGACCGCGCGGGCCACCCCTTCGAGCAGCCCGACCGCGGAGTCCAGCTGCACGCCCAGCGCGGCCCGGTCGGTGACGCTGCCGCGCCCGGCCTTGAGCACCCGTTCGGTCAGGGCCGAGGCGGCGCCGGTGTAGACCGACGAGATCAGCATGACGAACCAGACGAATCCGGCCGACTGCAGATCGTCGAGGCGGGTCGGGTCGTCCGGCACCGTGCGGATCACCAGATCCTCCGGTACGTGCACGTCCTCCAGCCGCACCTCCTCGCTCTCGGCGGCGGCCAGCACCGGGTTGCTCCAGAAGGGATGCACCGAGATGCCGGGCGTGTCGGCCGGGATCAGCAGCACCGCCAGCGACTCGCCGTCGTCGCCGGGCACCGCCACGCTGGCGGTCAGCAGATCCATGGAACGGGCCAGGCTGCACGGCTTCTTCACGCCGTTGACCACGAAACCGCCGCCGGGCGCAGGTTCCGCCTTCACGGCCGGCACCAGGATGTTCTGGCTGGACCGGCCCTCGGCCCAGGCGGACGCCATCAGCAGCCGCTCGCCCGCGACCCGCTCCAGCAGGCCCAGCTGCGCGCCGGTGAGACGCCCGGCCGAGCCGGTCAGGCTGTACAGCATGCCGGCGGTGAAATGGTGCATGGTCACCGCCGCGCCCAGCGACGGGCTGGCGGCGCCGAGCGCCCGATTGATCCGTACGGCGGTGAGCGCGCCGGCGCCGGCCCCGCCGAAGTCCCGCGGCACCAGCAGCCCGGCGCCACCGTGGTCGCGGAACAGTTTGACGGCCGGGCCGCCCGGGCGCTCCAGCTCGCTGAGCGAGTGCTCGGACAGGGCCTTGAGCAGGCCGGGGTGCGAGGCTTCACAAGCCTCGCGGGCGATGTCGAGGGAACGCATGGTGAGGTCTCCTGTTCGCGAGCGGATCAGCCGAGGCCGAAGACGGCTTGCCGGGGGTTGCTGCCGGTCGAGATGCTGACCCCCTGCTGGTGCGAGGTCTTGACGATCGGGTAGTTCGCCTCGCCGTAGACCCCGCTGGTCAGGCCGGTGCCGCCGTGCGTGGGCAGGTACGGCAGGAAGCCGATGTGCGAGTCGTTGATCTTCAGCAGGCCGCCGTTGCGGATCTCGGCGACGAACCGGCCGACCACCTCGTCCGAGCCGGCCCACAGCGAGTTGCGCAGGCCGTACTCGTTGCTGTTGACGTACTGGATCACCCGGTCCAGCAGCTCGGCGTCCGCGGCCGGTTCCGGCACCACGACCGGCAGCAGCGGGAAGAACGTCTCGTGCCGCACCGCATCCACGTCGCGGGCCCCGGCGAGACCGTCGACCCGCAGGACGGTCGGCTGCAGGAACACGCCGGTGTCCGAGACCGTGCCGTCCAGCTCGATGCGCTCGCCGCCGCAGACCAGCTGCGCGCCCCGCGACCTCGCCTGTTCGAGCAGGGCGAAGAACTTCTCGCTGCGGCGCACCGGGGACAGCAGGGAGTCCGGTTCGCCGGGCAGGCCGGGCCGGATCTCGGCGGCCGCCTTGGCCACCCGCTCCAGCAGCTCGTCGGCGATCAACGGGTGGGCGATGACGTAGTTGGGCACCATGCAGATCTGGCCGGAGCCGAAGAAGCACTCGGTGATCGCCTCGGCGGCCAGTTGCAGGTCGGCGTCGTGCCACACGACCACACCGTCGTTGCCGGCCAGTTCGAGGATCGGCTTCTTGCCGTGCTCGACGCACTCGGCCTGGAAGCGCAGCCCCTCCGCGCTGCCGCCGAAGTAGAAGATGTCGTCGACGCCGGGATGCCGCAGCCAGCGGTCGAGCGTCTCGCGGGGCTTGCTGCAGACGACGTTGAGCGTCCCGGGCGGGGCGCCGAGCTCGCGCAGCAGCGGCGCGACCAGGTCCCGCATCAGCCACATGGTGCTCAGCGGGATGCTGCGCGGGGCCCGCACCACCACCGCGTTGCCGGCCATCAGGGCCAGCACGGCCAGCGCCGCGCTGGAGGCCGGCGCGTTCTGCGGCGGGTTGACGCAGACCACGCCGTCCGCCTGGCGGCGCACGATGAGGCGCCGGTCGCCGTGGCGGAACTCGGTGTGCATCTGGCTGGCGGCGAACGACAGGCTTTCCGGGCTGTAGATCTGCAGCAGACCGGCGAGCTCCCACTCGGCGAGCTTGCGCGGGTGCGCCTCGGCGATCAGCAGCTCCAGGAACGTCTCGCGGTTCTCGTGCAGCGCGGCGCGGAACCGCTCCCCCAGGCTCATCCGGGTCTCCAGCGGCATCGCGGCCCAGCGCGGGGCCGCCTCGGCGGCCGCGTCGAGGGACGCGTCCAGGTCCGCGGGCCCGGCGACCGCGCAACGGCCGACCACGTACGGATGCTGCAGGGCCTCGCCGTCGGGATCGTTCTCCAGCGCGCGCTTGAGGCTGACACTGGTGAAGACGTCCTCCAGCAGGGACCGGGCGCTCACCGTGTAGACCCAGCCGGCGCCGTCGACGTCCCGGTCTGCGATGTATGAGCCGTAGCTGCGCAATGGCTCCGGCCGGCCGGCAGTTCGGACCACAATTTCTCCTCGGTCGCAGTTGACTCGCCGCGACCCATGGTGGGTGACCGCTCTGACGCGTGGCTGACGCTATCCTGACAATGCCCGGAAATGAAAAAGGGGCCCCATCACGGGACCCCTTTTCACCACCGCGGAGAGAGCAGGATTCGAACCTACGCGGGCATACACCCGATCGAACCTGGAGATCCGATCCCCGTTAGACCACTTCGGGTATCTCTCCTCGCTGACACCAACGATTCTGCAGGCCCGTGCTGACAACCCGCTGACCACCTTCTGACACCGACAGCGGCCCTTGTTGGCACTATCCCCACATGGTCTACTGGCGATGGCTATCCCGTCCGCTCACAGGCGCGATTGGACACTTCCCATGACCGATTCACCGTCCCCCGCAGAAGTCGCACTGAATTGCATCCGCGACTATCCCGGGGCGAACAACCCGTCGTCTTTCCTGGCAGTCAACGAGGGCAACGAGTATTTCACGCTGCCCGGGCGCCCCGGCGTCGTCGCGTATCGGACCGCGGGCCGCTACCTGGTGCAGTTCGGCGGCCCGTTCGCCCCCGCGGAGTCGTACGCCGACCTGCTCCACGGCTTCCTCGACTTCGCGCGTGCGCAGCAGCGCACGGTGGTGGCCGTACAGCTGCAGCGTGACGACGTCGACGCCTACGCCCGCAGCGGCTTCACGGTCAACCAGATCGGCGCCTCCTGGGCCGTCGACCTGGCCCGGTTCACCCTGGCCGGCACCAAGTTCATGCAGCTGCGCAACAAGATCTCCCGGTCGTTCCGGGCCGGCCTGCAGGTCATCGAGGCCAAGCTGGACGACTGGTACGACCAGATGCGCGAGCTGGACGCGGTGTGGCTGACCTCGAAGGGCGAGCACAGCCGCGAGCTGGAGTTCCTCGTCGGCCAGTACGGCGGCGAGGCGCAGCAGCACCGCCGCCTGTTCGTCGGCACGATCGAGGACCGGCTGGTCGGGTACATCTCCTACAGCCCGGTGTACGGCGACCGGCCGGGCTGGATGCACGACCTGAGCCGGCGCATCCCCGACCGGGTGCCCGGGATCATGGAGGCGATCAACCGCACCGCGATCGAGCGCTTCCAGTCCGAGAACGTCCCGTGGCTGCACTTCGGTTTCACCCCGTTCACCGGCCTGGCGGAGGAGAATCTGCCGGCCGGGCACAGTCCCGGTTTCCACCTGCTGATGCAGCTGCTGTGGCTGCACGGCGAGGCGGTGTACCCCGCGCAGACCCAGCTGGCCTACAAGCAGAAGTGGGACCCGCACGTGTGCATCCCCGAGTACGTGGCGTTCCAGGGCCGGGCGAGCATCGCGGGGCTGGCCCACATCTTCCGCGCGTCCAACGCGCTCGAGGTCTGAGGAGACGGACGATGAGCGACACCACGCAGGATGAGGTGCAGGCGGGTCTGCAGGCCGTGCTGCAGTCGTTCGTGATGGTCTGCGGGGCGCCCGACGACGCGGCCGTGTGCGCGCAGGCCGACGACACGCTGGCGAAGGTCGACGAGCTGCTGGCACGTGCCCATGATTGACCTGCGGCTGCTGCGTGAACAGCCCGACCTGTTCCGTGCCGGCCAGCGGCTGCGCGGTGAGTCGGTGTCGAAGGTGGACGATCTGCTGCGCGCCGACGAGGAGCGCCGGGTCGCCGTCCAGCGTTTCGAGGCGCTCCGGACCGAGCAGAAGCTGCTCGGCAAACGGGTCGCCGCGGCGTCCGGCGACGAGCGTGCCGAACTGCTGGCGCGGACCCGGCAGCTGGCCGCCGAGGTCAAGGCGGCCCAGGCCGCGGCGGACAAGGCCGGCGAGGTCCTCCGGCAGGCCCACCTCGCCCTGCCCAACCTGGTGGTGGACGGCGTCCCGCCGGGCGGCGAGGACGACTTCGTGGTGCTGCGCACGGTCGGCGATCCGCCCGGACTGACCGCGCCCAGGGACCACCTGGAGATCGGCGAGGCGCTCGGGGCGATCGACACCGAGCGGGGCGCCAAGGTGTCCGGGTCGCGGTTCTACTTCCTGACCGGCGTCGGCGCGCTGCTGCAACTGGGCCTGCTGCAACTGGCCGTCGCCCAGGCGGTCGAGCACGGCTTCACGCCGTCGATCACTCCGGCGCTGGTCAAACCGGAGGCGATGCAGGGCACCGGCTTTCTCGGCGCGCACGCCGGCGAGGTGTACCGGTTGGAGGCCGACGACCTCTACCTGGTGGGCACCTCCGAGGTCGCCCTGGCCGCGTACCACCGCGACGAGGTCCTCGACCTGCGCGGCGGCCCGCTGCGCTACGCCGGGTGGTCGTCGTGCTTCCGGCGGGAGGCCGGCTCGCACGGGCGTGACGTACGCGGCATCCTGCGCGTGCACCAGTTCGACAAGGTGGAGATGTTCTCCTTCTGCGACCCCGACGACGCGGCCGGCGAGCACCTGGCGCTGCTCGCCATGCAGGAGGAGATGCTGGCCAAGGTCGAGGTGCCGTACCGGGTGATCGACGTGGCCGCCGGCGACCTGGGGTCCTCCGCGGCGCGCAAGTACGACTGCGAGGCGTGGGTGCCGTCGCAGGGCCGCTACCGCGAGGTGACCTCGACGTCGAACTGCACGACGTTCCAGGCACGGCGGCTGGACATCCGCCACCGCGGCCGGGACGGCACGCTGCGCACCCCGGCCACGCTCAACGGCACGCTGGCGACGACCCGCTGGCTGATCCCGATCCTGGAGAACCACCAGCAGCCGGACGGCTCGGTGCGGGTGCCCGCGGCCCTGCGGCCGTACCTCGGCGGGCGAGAGGTGCTGGAGCCGGTGACCGGACCCGCGCACCGGGCGGCGTGACGCCGGCCGCGTGAGCGTCGGAGTCGGTCACCCCGGACGCGGTGACATCGCGGCGTGATGCGGCCGAAGTGCCGCCGGGCGGTGGTGCCTGCCCGCCGCCCGGCGGCGGTGTCAGCTCCCCGGATGAGCGGCGGGCACCGCACCGCAAACGCGCCCGGCCGGACCACAACCCGTCGCCGCGACGAAACGTCGACGCCGAGGTGTTGCCCACGCGGGGGAATGCCGCTCCGCTACGCCGGCGCAGCCCGGGCACGGGGCTCGAACGGTTCTCGCGCCTGGCCGACGACTCCATGTCCCTCCGGGCCCGGGATCCGAAGCAGCGGCCGGATCAACAGGCCTGGCGCTGGCGCTCGACGCCCGACCTGCCGACCCCTGTGCCGTCGGCAGGACCCGGATCAGCGCTCACGACGGACTCAGCACGCTGCGAGTTTCGAACCGGGGTCGAGGCGACCGGGCGCCCACCCGGCAAACGGCGGTCCAAACCCCACAGGATCGCCCCGAACAGGATCGCGATCACCACCACGAAAGCCATATTGCGGACCGCGGCGCCATAACCGATGTCCGTCACGCTGGCAAAGGGATACGGATACCAGTCAGTGACCGCACCATGGGCGAACGTGTAGCCGATCCACAGCACCGGCCAGACCACCGCCCATCCCAGCGTCCGCCTGTCCATCCGCGACCGCGGCCCGAACAGCAACCAGCCCGACAGCGCCCACCACGGCGCCACGTAGTGGAACCCCAGATTCGACCACCAGCCCGCACCCGTCGGGTTCGCCTGGCCCGCCAGCACCGTCGCATACACCAAGCCGGTGATGATGATGCCCAGCACCGCGTCCAGACGGATCACCCGCCACAGTGGGCCGTCCCGCTCCGGATTCACCGCCAGCGTGACCGCCACGATCAGAAGCAGGATGTTGCTCTGGATCGTGAAGTAACTGAGCATGCGAACGAACCGGGTCACCACCGGTTCCACCACACCATCCGAATCGGGCGAACCCTGCGCCGTCAGCACGATCTGGGTCACCAGCGAGCACACCACGACGGCGGCGAGAAGCCCATGCCAGAGCCGGGCGTAGACACGAGATCCGTTCACCCCGGTAGTAAAGCTGGATCTTGCAGCCAATGCTATATCCGCCGTCACCGCAGTTCACCACCCAGGACCGCGACACGACCGCATCGGCCAGCACCCCACGCCGCCCGTCTGCCGGTCAGATGGAACCGGCTCCACCTTCTCCGGGCCCGAAGGGCCGGGGACGACGCGGCGCTTCGCGAGGTACCGGCCCGGCTCGCCGCTGTCCTGGATCTCCGCGAGGATCGCGGATGCCCCGCTCCGCCGACGGATCGGCCCGGTGACGCCGCATCTCCGGCGAGATCAGATCGTCACCACGGTGGCCCACCTCGCCAACGCGACTGATACGCCCCGCGCGCGACGACGATCAGCGCGATCCTGCGGTGCGGACGCGGGACTTGCTGATCTCTGCAGCCAACCGTCGTCGGTCTTCCGCGACAGCGGAGTGCGGGTCACCGTGGCGCGATCCGGGTCTCAGCGCACAGCGGCGCACCGGGCGCGATGGACCTCCCCGGCCGAGACGCTGCCACGGGCTCCCTCAGACGACCGATCTTCCCGGCCGCGACACCCTGCCGTCTCGCCCCCGACATCTCGGCCGGGGTTCCTTTTTCAGCTCGCGGCAGGCGTACCCGGCGCGGCGGACTCCGGCTTGCGGCTCGCTTTCAGGTACGCCAGACCGGCCAGCAGCAGGGCGACGAGTCCCGCGATCAGACCGGCGAGCCCCAGGCCGCTGCCCGAGCCGTCCGAGTCATCCGAGTCGTCCGAGTCATCCGCCTCGGCGGCCGGGGCCGCGGCGGCCGCCGACGGGGCAGCGCTGCCGTTCGCGGCCGGAACGATCTTCAGAACGGGCGCCGGGCTCTCCGGCTCGGATCCGTCCGTGGTGGGCTCGTCGATCCAGCGCACCACGTCGCCGTTGGAGTACGTCTGCAGTGCTTTGAAGACCAGTTGCCCCGACTCCGGCAGCGCCCCCATCGACACGTCGAACTCCTGGAACTCACCCGGCTTGATCTCCGAGCCCTTCGCGGCGGTCCAGGTGATCTTCGAGACCGCCTCGGTGATCTCCGTGTCGTGCGCCTTGATCGGGGTGGCCAGCTTGGTCTTCTGGGCCACCGCGGTCCAGCCGGGGACCGGCTTGACCGAGACCGACGCGATCGGCTGGTCGGCGGGGAGGTTCACCTCGAGCTTGGTGGTGGAGGCGCTGTCCGACTCGTTCGGCACCCGGAACGACACCTTCGCGTAGCCGCCGGCGGTGGCCGAGTTCGGGTTGACCGTCACGTGGGCGGCGGCCGGCCCGGCGAGCGCCAGGGTCAGGACTCCGGCCGCGGCGGCCACCACTGCGGAACGCTTGAACAGCGACATGGTGGGGGAACCCTTCCGTCGTATCGTCGCCCGCTGCCGGGCACGTTCCTTGGTCGGCGCGACGGTCCGATGAGTTCCCGCGAATTTCCGGGATTCCGCGGGCGCTCACCCGCTCGTGATCACCTCCCGGGCGCGCGGCAGGCGTACCTCGACCCGCAATCCCGGCTCCGCATCGCCCAGCGTGACCGAACCGCCATGCCTGCGCACCAGTTCCCGGACGATGGCCAGGCCGAGCCCGGAGCCACCGGCGTCCCGCGCGCGAGCGTCGTCGAGCCGGGTGAACCGGTCGAAGACCCGCTCCCGGTCGGCCGCCGGAATGCCCGGTCCGTCGTCGGTGACCACCACCAACAGCTCGGCGCCGGACGCGGCGGTGCGGACCGTCACCCGTGAGCGTCGGTGCCGGCAGGCGTTGTCGAGCAGGTTCGCCACCACCCGGGCCAGCGCGTCCGGCTCGGCGACCAGCGGCAGCGGCTCGGCGGACTCGTCGTGCCGGACCCCCGGATAGCGTGCCGCCACCTCCCCGACCAGTTGACCGAGATCGACCTGTTCCAGCCTGCCGGAGACGGCCCGCGCCGCCCCGTCGTCCGACCGGGCCAGCAACAGCAGGTCGTCCACCAGCCGGGAGAGCCGCTGCACGTCGGTGAGCAGGTCGTCGGCGAGCGCCGGCCAGTCGGTGTCGTCCGGCAGCCGCTGCGCCACCTCCAGCTCGGTCCGCATGTTGGTGAGCGGGCTGCGCAACTCGTGCGCGGCGTCCGCCACGAAGGCGCGCTGCCGGGCCCGCGCGGTGTCCAGCCGGTGCAGCATGTCGTTGAGGGTCAGCGCGAGACGCCTGATCTCGTCGTGCGAGCCGGGCACCGGCAACCGGCCGGCCCGGGTGCCCCCGGTGATCTCCTCGGCGCCGGCCCGCAGCGCGTCGACCGGACGCAACGCCGCCCCCAACGCCCGCCACAGACCCGCCGCCAGGAGCGCGACCAACAGCGGGAACGCGACCAGCAGGGTGACCCGGAGCAGGTGCACGCTCTGAGTGAGCTGGCTGGTGGAGCGCGCCACCAGGATCCGCAGCGGATGGGTGGCCGGCCCGGCGGTGACCTTGACGACCCGCGCGGCGCCGTCGAAGCCGATCCGCTCCCCCGGGATCTCCACGCCCTCGCCGTCGCGCAGGACGCGCAGCTCCTTCACGTACAGGATCGGCACCAGCCGGTCCGCGGTGGCCGAGACCGCCCGCACCCGGTTCTGCTCGTCGATGACCTGGACCTGAACGCCCGGCGTGACCTGGATCGGGTCGGTGAGCTGCCCCTGGTCGACCAGCCGCGCCACCCCCTCAGCGGTCTCCAGCGCCTCCGCGTGCACGGCCCGCCCCTGCGCGAAGGTCAGCACCGCGACCAGCAGTACCCCACCCGCGGCCAGCCCGAACGACAGCGCGGCGGCGGAGATCAGCAGCAGGCGGGCCCGCAGGCTCAGCTCACGCAGGCGGCGTCGCATCTATCCACCCGTCTGAAATGCCGCAGCGTCGCGCCGTGCCCCACGCTGGCCACAGCGTCGCGCCCTCCCCCGCGCTGGCCACACCGCCCCGCCGTGCCACGCGCTGGCCGCAGCGTCGCGCCGTGCCCCACGCTGACCGCACCGTCGCGCCGTGCCCCACGCTGGCCACAGGGCCCTGCCCTGCCCCACGCTGGCCACACGGCCCGCCGTGCCCCGCACCGACCGCACACCGCGGGTCCGGCCGTGCGGCAGCACATTGCCGAGGCGCACACCGTGACGGCCGCTTCCCGGGTCACGGGCGGCTCTCCGCCGGTGCGCCCGGCTTCTCCGGCATCCCGGACAGGGGCACCAGCCGGTACCCGGCCCCGCGCACTGTCTCCAGCCGCTCCCGCCCGATCTTGCGACGCAGGTAGCCGACATACACCTCGACGGCGTTCGGCGCGGTGTCCAGCGCCGCGTCCCACACGTGGTCGAGCAGCTCGGTCTTCGAGACCACCTCACCGGGCCGGCGGATCAGGTACTCCAGCAGGGCGAACTCGCGGGTCGTCAGGGTCACCTCGGTGCCGGTCACGAGCACGCGCTTCTCCGCCGGGTCGAGCTCCACGTCGCCGCACGCGAGGACCACGGGACGGGCCTGGATGCCGCGGCGCAGCAGGGCACGCAGACGAGCCAGCAAGACGACGTACGAGAACGGCTTGGTCAGATAGTCGTCGGCGCCACAGTCCAGGCCGTCGGCCTGGTCGTATTCGCCGTCCTTGGCGGACAGCATCAGCACCGGCAGCCAGTGCCGCTCGGCGCGCAACTGCCGCACCACGCGGTAACCGGACAGCCGGGGCAGCATCACGTCGAGGATCATCGCGTCGTAGCCGCCGTGCCGGGCCATCTCCAGCCCGTCCTGCCCGTCATGGGCCACGTCCACCGCGAACCCCTCAGCCTGCAGGCCGCGGCGCAGGGCGGCCGCCAACCGTTCCTCGTCCTCCACCACCAGCAACCGCACGCCTTTCAGAGTCGCATGTCGTTGTCGTCGGCCGGCACCGGCTCTCAGTGACCTCTCAGCACGCCGACCCTTACCGCTGAGCCCCTACGGGTCGCTCTCAGCCTGATCACAGCGGCGCCGAAGCAGGATGGGTGCAGACCAACGGGAGGTGGACATCGTGTCCGTGTGGAAGTCCAGGCCCGCACTGCGCTGGCTGGTGCCGGGGGCCACGGCGATAGTCGTCATCGGAGGCGGCGCGGCGGCCGGCACGATCGTGGCCAGCGCTGAGCCGTCGCTGCCGGAGCGCAGCGCGGCCCAGCTGCTGGTGGATCTGCAGAACGCCAAACCCGCCGGCCTCTCCGGCACCGTGGTACAGAGCGCCGATCTCGGCCTGCCCGGTGTCGCGGGCCTGGCGAGCAGCCTCGGCGCCTCCGCGGGAGGCGGCCTGACCAATCTTGTCTCCGGGAGCAACACCGCCCGCGTGTGGTACGCGGGCGAGGACAAGGTGCGGCTCGCCCTGCAGAGCGCGCAGGGTGAGACCGATGTGATCCGTAACGGGTCGGACCTCTGGCAGTGGAGCAGCTCGGCGAACACCGGCATGCACCTCAAGCTGCCGGCCGACACCACTGCCAAGCCGCACTCGCTGCCGAGCGCGGTGCCCTCGACCCCGCAGGAGGCGGCCGACGCGGCTCTCGCCGCGATCACCCCGAGCACCAAGGTCCAGACCACGGGCGCGGCGCAGGTCGCCGGGCGTGACGCATACGAACTGGTGCTCAGCCCGAAGGACACCGAGTCGCTGGTGGGCCAGCTGCGGCTGGCGATCGACGCCGAGGAGCACATCCCGCTGCGGGTCGAGGTGTACGCCAAGAACGCGGTCAAGCCGGCCGTCCGGATCGCCTTCGACACCATCAGCTTCCAGGTGCCGGACGCCGAGCAGTTCACCTTCAACCCGCCGCCGGGCGCGAAGATCGACGAGGTCGGGTCGAAGGCCGTGAAGCCCTCGGACGCCACGGAGAAGAGCACGGCACGTCCCGCGTCGAAGGTGCCCGCCGGCGCCGAGGCCGCCGAGCCCACGGTGATCGGCAAGGGCTGGACCGCCATCGCTTCCGGCAAGATCCCGGCCGACGCCCTGGACCGGCTGACCGGCGTGGGCAAGGGCTCGGGCGAGAAGGCCGACCAGGCCAAGGCGCTGCTGAGCATGGTGCCGGAGGTCAGCGGCTCGTGGGGCAAGGGACGCCTGCTCAGCGGATCGCTGTTCAGCGTGCTCATCACCGATGACGGCCGGGTGTTCGCCGGCCTGGTGACTCCGGAGGCGTTGTACAAGGTCGCCTGACCTCCGTTCCGAAAATAGTTCTAGAACTTTGCCGCCCCATCATGGCATGCTGGGGCGGCAGAGTTCTATAACTTTTGGAGCGGCGATGTCTTTGATGAGTGCGCCCACCGCGACCGGCCGGTTCGGTCAGTTCGGTGGGCGCTACGTCCCCGAGTCCCTGATCCCGGCCTGCGCCGCCCTGGACGTGGCGTTCCGTGACGCCTGGTCCGACCCGGCCTTCCGGGACCGTCTCGCCCGCCTGCGCGCCGACTACGCCGGCCGCCCCACCGCCCTCACCCCGGCGGAGAACCTGTCCGCTCAGCTCGGCATCACGCTGCTGCTCAAGCGCGAGGATCTGGCGCACACCGGCTCCCACAAGATCAACAATGTCCTCGGCCAGGCGCTGCTCGCGCGGCGGATGGGCAAGACCCGGCTGATCGCCGAGACGGGCGCGGGCCAGCACGGGGTCGCCACCGCCACCGCGGCCGCCCTGTTCGGCATGCGGGCCACGGTCTACATGGGCGAGCGCGACATCGCCCGGCAGCAGCTCAACGTCTTCCGTATGGAGCTGCTCGGCGCCGAGGTGATCCCGGTGACCAGCGGCAGTCGCACGCTGAAGGACGCGACCAACGAGGCGATGCGCGCGTGGGTGGCCGCTGTCGACGAGGCGCACTTCTGTCTGGGCTCGGTCGCCGGCCCACACCCCTATCCGTGGCTGGTCCGCGAACTGCAGCGGGTGATCGGCGAGGAGGCCCGCGCCCAGGCCCCGAGCGTGCCCGACGTGGTGGTGGCATGCGTGGGCGGCGGCTCCAACGCGGCCGGCACGTTCGCCGGATTCGTCGACACACCGGCCCGGCTGGTCGGGGTGGAGGCCGCCGGTGGCGCCGCGATGACCGACGGGACGCCCGGCGTGGTGCACGGTTACCGATCATTCGTCCTGCAGGATCCGGACGGGCAGGTGCTGGAGGCCGAGTCGATCGCCGCCGGCCTCGACTATCCGGGCATCGGTCCCGAGCACGCCCATCTGGGCGCCTCCGGCCGAGCGGAATACCGCACGGTCACCGACGAGGAGGTGATCACCGCGGTGCGCCGGCTGGCCCGCAGCGAGGGCATCATCTGCGCGCTGGAGTCGGCCCACGCGGTGGCCTGGGTGCTGCGGGCAGCCGGCACACCGGACCTGCCGACCGGCTCCACCGTCCTGCTCACGCTTTCCGGCCGGGGCGACAAGGACATGGCGACGCTGGCGGGTGAGGGCCGGTGAAGCGGCTCAATCCGTACCTGACCGCCGGCATCACCGAGAACTGGATCGACTACCTGCTGGCCTTCCAGGAGGGCGGCGCCGACGCGGTGGAGATCGGCCTCCCGTTCTCCGACCCGATGCTCGACGGCGCCACCATCCAGCAGGCCTCCGACCAGGCGCTACGTCGTGGCGTCACGATCGGCTCCCTCCTGACCGAGCTGACCGCCGCCCGGGATCGTATCCGCATCCCGCTGATCGCCATGACCTACGCCAACCTGGTCTTCCGGGAGCAGCCCGCCACGTCCCGCAGAGGTCACGTCAGTGCGGCGCCGGCGCCTCTGCGCGCTTCCCTTCCCACCACGGGAGCGGCAACCACCCGAGACACCCCCCGGGACGCCGGGCCGACAACCGCCCTGAGCCGCACAACCCCCGCCACCGAAGCGGCCACCGCCCCGCGCACCCGGCCGACGACCACCCCGAGCCCCACAACCCCCGCCACCGAAGCGGCCACCGCCCCGCGCACCCGGCCGACGACCACCCCGAGCCCCACAACCCTCACCACCGAAGCGGCCACCACCGCAGACGCCCGAACGACCGCTGTCCCGGACGGCTCCGGCAGCGGGCCGGTTGCCCCACCGCACGGCTCCGGCCGCGCACCTGCCGCCTCCGCCGGTGGCCCCGAGGAGTTCTGCCGGCGGCTCGCCGCCGCCGGCATTTCCGGGCTGATCGTTCCCGACGTGCCGGTCGACGAGGCGGATCGACTGGAGGCGGCCGCGACCTCCGCCGGCATCGACCTGGTCCTGCTCGCCGCGCCGGTCACGCCGCCGGAACGGTTGGCCCAGATCGGCGCCCGGAGCCGCAATTTCGTGTACGCGGTGAGCGTCATGGACACCACCGGGGAACGCGACACCCTCGCCGAGTCGGCCGCTCCGCTCGCCACCCGGATCAAGGCGGTCACCGACCTGCCGGTGCTGATCGGATTCGGCATCTCCACGCCGGCGCAGGCCGCTGCGGCCGCGCAGTCCGCGGACGGGGTGGTGATCGGCGCGGCCCTGATGCGTAGGGTTCTGGACGGTGCGTCGCCCGATGACCTGCGAGCCGAGGTCGCCGCGTTCCGCGCCGCCCTTGACCAGCTCGACCAGGAGGTGCCCGCTGCCCCCGCGCACGCCGAAGTACCAGGTGATCGCCGATGATCTGACCAGCAAGATCAAGGACGGCGAGTGGCCGCCCGGATCCGCCCTGCCTCCGCAGAAGGAGCTCAGCTCGCGGTACGGGGTCACCCTGGCGACGCTGCGGCAGGCCCTCCAACGGCTGGAGGACGAGGGCCTGCTCTCGCAGGAGCCAGGGCGGGGCACGTTCGTGTTCCCGCGAGCGAAATACCAGCTCACCTCGCTGCACGGATTCGCCGACGATCTGCGAGCCCAGGGCCAGACGGTCACCACGGAGATCCTCGACCAGTCCGCGGCGACACCTCCGGACTGGGCCGCCGCCCGGCTGGGCGACGGGCCGGCGCTACGCCTGGAACGGCTACGGCTGGTCGCCGGGCGGCCCGCAGTGCACCAGCTGTCCTGGGTGCGCGGCACCGACCTGGTCTCCGTCGACCTCAGCGACACCTCGCTGTACGCGGCGTTGATCAACCAGGGACATCTGGTGCACCGAGCCTCCGAGGTGGTGCGGCCCGGATTGCTCGAGGAACCGGTGGCCGGGCTGCTTCGCCGGCCGCCGGGTGAGCCGGTGCTGGTGTCCGAGCGGGTGACATACGCGTTGGACGAGACGGTGCTGGTCGTCGACCGGGCCACCATGCTCGGATCGGCCATGGAGATCCGGACGGAGCGAGCGGCCTCCGGTCTCTCCGTCCAGTGGAGTCGCCCCGCCACCTGAACCATCGCCTGCCCGGCACAGCGCGGTGCTGGGCCCGTCTCCGGCTTCCCCAGGCCTTCCCTGAGCGAAGCGGCGCCGGTGCATGGTAGCCGCGCCACGAGTCCCGCACCTGGCCGGCTACGAGCAGTTCGGCGCGCCGCGCCGCCGGGGATGCCGGGGGAAGCGGCCGGCATGTGCGCTGCTCAGGGCAGGCGCCTGGCTCGGGTCGCCAGGAAGAGCACCACGGTCAGGACGGCCGGACGGTGAGGCGTTCCCGGATCGCGGTGAGGTCGGTGGCGGGCACGCCGCAGTAGGTCAGGTAGGCCGGTACCCCGCCGTAGCGGGTGGTGGCGTGCATCAGGGTGTTGCGCATCGCGTCGGAGGAGGTGCCAGGAGTCTGGGCGAAGTCGCTGGCGATGTCCTCCGGGGCGACACCGGCTACCGCGAGCAGGAGCGCGACCAGGGCTCCGGTGCGGTCACGTCCGCTACGGCAGTGGACGAGAAGGCCGCCCGGCGGAGCGCTGGCGATCTCCCGGAAGGCATGGGCGATCCGGACGGTGTTGTGGTCCAGCATGGGGCCATAGGTGTCCGCCGGCGGGTCGTAGCCCATCGGGTCGGCGAGGAGGGGCACGTGCCGGTAGGACGGGTCGCCGGAGAATGGGCTCGGGTCCGCGGCGCACTCACGAGACGAGCGCAGGTCCAGGATGCGCGCGACGCCCAGGGCCCGGATGGCGCGGACCGCGTCCGGGGTCAGGCGGCCGTGGCTGTCGGACCGGATCAGCGCCCCGGGGCGGACCCGGCCGCCTTCGGCGGTGGGGAGACCGCCGAGATCGCGAGCGTTCTTGCAGTCCGGCCAGTCGAGGTTCACCGATCCAGCGTAGGACGCCGCGCGCGTCACGAGGTGACAGCAGACCCGGGAGGACAGCGCTGCCGAGCTGCCGAGCTGCCGAGCTGCCGAGCTGCCGAGCTGCCGAGCTGCCGAGCTGCCGAGACGAACGATGCGACGTCGGACCCGACCGGCCAGTCCGGCATCCAGACCAACAGCGGACCGGCACCACACCCGCCGACCGGACCGACAGCCCAAACCCACACCGGCCCGCCGACCCCACCGACAAACCAAACCCACATCAGCCCAGCGACCCCACCAACACCACACCCGCCGATTCCACCGACAAAGCAGACCCACACCGGCCCGACGACCGGACCAACACCACACCCAGCCGTAGCTGCGGGCAAACGATCGCCAGCCGGACGACCGGCCAACGACGGCTGCGGACCGAAGACGCCGGTGCGCGGCGTGCAACCGAGACCGGGCATCGGAGGGGTGGGTGAAGATCGCGGGTCGGCAACGATGTGCGAAACTGCGGCGGGTTGGTCGGGCGTGGCCGCGTGGAATGCCCCAGAATGCCCGGCGTGACCGTTGAGGAATTGGCGGAACACTCGCACGTTCGGCTGGTGGCTGGACTGGGGGCGGGTGGGCGACTTGTCTACGAGACGGTGCTGACCCGGACCATCGAGCCCGGTGTGCACCTGGTGCTCGGCACACCGGCGCTGGTGGAGGGACTCGCGGCCGGCGACCGGATCCGGGTGCAGGCCGGCGGCGCGTTCGAGGTGGTGCGGCACGGCGGCAACATCTGCCTCCTGGTGGTACCGAAACGACCGCCCGGTGCGGACGATCTGGGACTGTTGCGGGACGCCTTCGACGAGCTGGGCGGGATCGTGGAGCTGCCGGCGGACCGGCGGTTCATCGTGATCACCGTGCCGGCGGCCGCCGGGTTCGACGCGGTGGAGGCGGCCATCGACGGATGGACCGGGCCGCGCGGGGCGCACTGGGAGTACGGCAACGTCTACGACGCCGAGGGCAATCCACTGAACTGGTGGGAGCAGCAGCAGGACTAGCGAAGGGCGCCGGAACGGGCCACCGCCGCAACTCGGACCTGGCCCGAAGGTACGCGCCGGCGAAGCGCTCGGCGGTCGCGGAGCGCGCCGCGAGCGGCAGCCCGACCCGCGGCGGACCCGTCAACGCGGCACGGGCAGCGCAGCACCGGAACCGCGGCACCGCGCAGCGCGGCACCGGAACCACGGCAGCGCGGCATCGCGCAGCGCGGCATCGCGCAGCGCGGCATCGCGCAGCGCAGCGCAGCGCAGCGCAGCGCAGCGCAGCGCAGCATCGCGCAGCGCAGCGCAGCATCGCGCAGCGCAGCATCGCCCGGCGCGGCACCGCTCAGCGGCTCCCTGCACAGCGGCACCGGTCAGCGGCCCCTGCACACAGCATCGCTCAACGGCTCACTGCACGGATGCACGGCAACGCCGTCAACGGCGCGACGCGGACCTCTCCAGCGGGACACGCGGACGTGGCACCGACGCCCGGACCGACACGCCGGCGCCCGCCCCCGGACCGGTGACATCCCCCGACGGGCCGACGGCGGGCGCGCCCCCCGGCGTGCTGGGGGGCGGCGCGCCGCCCGGCGCGACCGTGGCCGAAGCGGCGAGCGGGTCGGACGAATCGCCGCGCCCGGCGCCGGGTACCGCAGCGACGGCGGGCGCCGGGACCGTGGCGGCGCCCGGGAGCTGTCCGGGGACCGGGACGTCCGGGCCGCCGGGGAACTGCGAACGCACCACCGCGTACGCCACGGCCAGCAGCGCACCGGCCGCGATCGCGTCCAGCCAGTAGTGGTTGCCGGTCGCCACCACCACCAGCAGGGTGATCACCGGGTGCAGGAGCCACAGCGCACGCCACCGCATCGATGTCGCGCTGATCAGCGCGATCGCCACCACGACGGCCCAGCCGACGTGCAGGGAGGGCATCGCCGCGTACTGGTTGGAGAGCTGGTCGGTCTCCGGCGCGCCGTAGACGGCCGGGCCGTACAGGCGGCCCAGGTCGAGCATTCCGGTGCCGGTGAGCATCCGCGGCGGGGCCAGCGGCATCACGAAGTGCACCAGCAGCGCGGCGCCGGTGAGCAGGACCAGCACGTTGCGGGTCCAGCGGTAGTGCGCCGGACGGCGGAGGTACAGCCAGATCAGGCAGGCGGCGGTGGCCGGGAAGTGCACGTACGCGTAGTAGCAGTTCGCCACCTCGACCAGCCAGTGCCAGCTCAGCAGCCGGTGCTGCACGCTCAGCTCGCCCGGCAGGCGTAACCGGCGCTCCAGGTCCCACACCGTGCGGGCGTTGTCGTAGGCCTGGGCGACGTGTCCGGTCGCCGCCAGCCGGCCGACCTTGTAGACCAGGAACAGGACGGCGACCAGGCCGAGCTCGCGGAGCGCGGAGAGCCAACCGGACCGGGTGGCGCGGGGCGGGGCGTCGACGGTCACGGCAGAGCTCCTCGATGAGCCGGCCGGCGTGGGGCACACCGGCACGATAAAAACGAAAAGTCGTCACATCGATGGGGCAGGGTGACATGACGTGACACCGGCGCAACAATAGTGATCCACTGCAACACCGGCGCTGAGCTGCGGCTTCGCGCGCCCGGAGAAGTCCGGGTGTCGGCCGGTCAAGCGGGGCCTGAATGCGCCATGACGCCCAGCATCCAAAGATCTTGCCAGGTGGGCAAGTTTCAGCCGGTCGATAGTGATGTAGCCCGCATCCGGAGCAGAGCGCCCCCGGACAGCGCGGCGAGCAGCAGCACCGGCCACCGCCCGGTCACCGCGTACGCCAGGAGCAGCGCGACCGAACCGCCGGCCGCGACCAGCCCGGCGAGCACCGCGCGCCGCGGCAGAAACGCCAGGCACCGCCACGGCAGGCGGCCCGCCGGCAGCAGCACCCGCGCCGCGAAAGTGATCATCACGACCGCCACCACCAACGCGGTCGGGCGCGCGAAACACTCCGCCGGCACCCACCAGCGGGCCGCCAGGCGCATCCCGAACACCAGCGGCACGCCCACCGCCAGCCCGCGCCGCAACCCGGCCAGCACGCCCAGGATCGGCCACGCCAGCGTCTGGCCGCCGAGCCGGTCCGGATGCTCGGCGGCCAGCTGACGCAGTCCGCGCATGGCGCCGGCGACATGCAGGCGCTCCGCGTCGAGCAGGGCGACCAGCCACCGTCCGCCGGGGTGCTCCGGGTCCTCGGCCAGCGCGGCCCGGGTGGCCCGCGCCGCGGCCCGGCGGCGGCCGGAGATCCGCTCCACCTCGGCGAGGGTGAGCAGGCTGGCCACCGACCGGGGGTCGAAGGCCAGCGCCTGCCGGGCCGCGGTCCGGGCCCGGCCGAAATCCCGCCCGGCGGCGTGCGCGCGGGCCAGGACCCGGTGCGCCTGGGGTTCGGCGGGGCGCAGCCGGACCGCTTCGGTCGCGGCCGCGACCGCCTCCGCGGTACGGGCGAGCGCGATCAGGTTCTCCGCACGTTCCGCGTGCGCCCCGGCCGCGCCGGGCACCACCGCGACCGCGGCGTCCGCGGCGGCGAGGGCGTCGCCGGGCCGGCCACGCAACCGCAGCACCGCGGCGAGCAGCGCGAGCAGCTCGGCGTCTGCGAGCCGGTCGGCCAGCCCGGAGCGCACCTCGGCCTCGGCCCGGTCGTAGCGGCCCAGCTCGGCCAGCAGTCGCGCACGCGCCGCCGCGGTCACCGCGACTTGCGCTTCTTCAGGTACGCGGCCAGGTCGTCGTACTCACCGCTCTGGTTGGCGAACAGCGCGACGTTGCGGGCGGTGGCGAACCACGCGTCGGTGGAGGGCCGGACCTCGCGCGCCGCGGCCAGCATGTCGACCTGGGCGATCATGCGGATCTCGCCGGTGGCGATGGAGTCGCGCATCGCGTACTCGGCGGCGGTTTCGCACAGATGCGCCAGGTCGGCGCCGGAGAAGCCGTCGGTCGCCGCGGCCACGGCGGCGAGATCGACGCCCGCGACCGGACGGTCCCGCAGGTGGTACTCGATGATCGCGGCCCGCGCCGGGCGGTCCGGCGGCAGCACCAGGACGGTCCGGTCCAGCCGTCCCGGCCGGCGCAGGGCGGCGTCCACGTCCCACGGGGCGTTCGTCGCCGCCAGCACGAAGACGCCCTCGTTGCCGCCCTGCACCCCGTCCAGCTCGGTGAGCAGCTGGTTGACCACGGTACGCATCGCCGACGAGTGCAGCTGGCTGCGCTTGTGCCCGAGCGCGTCGATCTCGTCGAGGAACAGCACGCACGGCGCGTGCGCGCGGGCCGACTCGAACAGATCGTGCAGGTTGCGCTCGGAGCTGCCCACCCACATGGTGAGCACGTCGGTGATCGACAGCGAGACGAAGGCGGCGCCCATCTCCCCCGCGACCGCCCGGGCCAGGAAGGTCTTGCCGCAGCCGGGCGGGCCGTAGAGCAGCAGCCCGCCGCGCAGGCTCTTGCCGAACAGGCTGCGCAGCCGGGGATTGCGCAGCGGGCCGAGGAAGGAGACCTCCAGGCGCTTCTTGACCTCGGCCATGCCGCCGACATCGGCCAGTGTGACCGTGGAACGCTCCACGTCGAAGGCGCGGTCGTCGTGGCCGGTGACCGCTTCGGGTCGGTCGCCGGCGGGGGCGAAGCGCGGCGCGACGACATCGCCGAACTGCTGCTCCAGGGCGGCCCAGTCGACGGCGCCGGGCGTGTCGCCCGGGGCCGGCCCGGGCCCGGGGACCGGCCGCGCCGGGGTGGCCGGTGGGTTCAGCGCGGACATCATGAGACGCCGCGCGGCCTCGTTGCCCGGCTCCCGGCCGAGCACCTGAGCGGCGTGCTCGACGGCCTCGGCGCCACGCCCGGCGGCCACCAGCAGCTCGGCCAGGTGCAGCCGCAGCGGCAGGTCGTCCGGGCGGGCCCGCACCGCCGCGGTGAGGCTGTCGATCAAGGCGTCGCTCATGAGACGCGATTATGCCCGCGCCCCGGCCCGGCGTTGCCGCGGCAGGCTCGACAAGCGCCCGACCGGCGCCGTACCGACGGCGATGGGCGGCCGGCGGGGCGCCCGACCGGCATCCTCCGCGTGGGCGGCCGGCGGGAGCCGCGAGGAGCCGACCGGCACGGGGCTCGGCTGCGAAGCCTGCGGACGGGGGCTGCCGGGTCGTACCGGAGGAAAGGCCGCCCCCGGCGAACCGGAAGCGGCCCTCGATCCGGACCGGCGGTCTAGCCCGGCCGGCGGTAGCCGGCGATCGGACCGCGGTCGATCGTCGCCATCCGCACGTGGTCGCCGGTGTGCGGCGCGTGCACCACCATGCCGCCACCGATGTAGATGGCCACATGATGCACGTCGGAGTAGTAGAAGACCAGGTCACCCGGCCTCAACTCGCTCCGGCTCACCGGCGTGGTGGAACCCCACTGATCCTTCGTGTAGTGCTCGAGGTGCACTCCGACGGCCGCCCACGCCTCCTTCGTCAGCCCCGAGCAGTCGTAGCTGTTCGGACCCTCGGAACCGAAGACGTACGGCTTACCGATCAGGTCACACGCCCGCTGAGCGGCCCGGCCACCCTTGTCGTTGGTGTAGTCCACCGGGCACGGACCCGTGCGGTACGGCCCGTCGCTCTCGCCCGCCGCGCCGTACGCCCTGATCCGCAACTTCTGGAGGGACTTGATCTCCTTCTCGATCGCCGCCTTCTTCTGCTTCAGGTCGGCGTCCCGGGCGGAGATCTCGGATGCCAGCGCATCCACCTTCTGCTTGTCGGCGGCGTACTTGTCGCGCAGTTTCACGACGCCGCTGATCGATTCCTGGCGGTTGGTGGCCAGCTGCTCGAGAAGCGAGAGCTTCTCGGTCAGACCGGTCGGCGAGCCGCTCAGGATCGCGCCGAGGGCGCTCGGCGGGCCCTGCATGTAGGCGTCGGCCGCCAGGCCACGCACCTGCGACATCGCCGCGTCGACCTGCTTCTGCAGTGGGGCGAGCGTCCTGTTCAGCTGCCGCTGCTGCTTCTGCAGCTTGGTCAGCTTCCCGTGCACGTCGTTGTAGTCCTCGATGACGGGCTCGAGCTCGTTCCACCGCTTGTCGATCTGGTCCTCGACGCTGGACGGCGAAGGTGTGGCGTGGGCAACGACAGGTCCGGTGAGAACGAGCCCGGCAGCGGCGACCGCGCACAGCACACTGCGCAGCACGCCACGCGCGCCTATCCGTTTCACGTAGGTGCGTTGTCCTTTCTTCCCACTCGGCCGCCGACCGGGTTAGCTGACGGGTTCGGGCGGGAAGCGCGCCCGGCCACTGGGTGGCTGCACCCCGGGTACCTGGGTCCCCGGCTCGCCTCGCGGCGATTAGGCGGTGGTTCGTCAGATCGGCCGGGTGGACGATGGGGGGCTGCCGAACCGGAGACCACCGTACTCGGATCATGCGGGCAGATGAAGGCCAGCCGGGCAGGGATACCCCATGCACACCCATCCGCACTCAGAGTGAGCGAAACGGCCACGCGTCCAGCGCCTGACCGAGCCACGGAACGACCAGGATCACCGTGGGTAGCACCAGGAGACCGGCGGCGGCGATGCCGGCGAGGACCGCCAGACCGGTCGACGTGGACGCCGGACCGGCCAGCCGGTCGAGCCTGCGCCGGCGGGATTCACCCGCCGGGTCGGCGGGCGCCTCCTCCGCCAGGGGGACGGCGTCGGACAGGCGGGCCAGCGCGGCACGCAGCGGGGCCGGGCCGGTGCGGCGGCGGGCGGCGTCGTCGGAGACCATCTCCAGAAGCAGGTGTACGGCATCCAGCGGCGCCCGGCTGCGCAGCGGGCGCGGCACCGCCTGGTAGAACGCCGTGAACGACTCCATCACCAGCTCGTGCCGGTGCCGCAGGTGTGCCTGCTCGTGGGCGAGCACCGCGTCGACCTGCGCCCGGTCGAGGACGCGCAGCACCGCGTCGCTGAGCACCACCCGCGGCTGCCGCCCGGGCACGCAGTACGCCAGCGGCAGCGCGCCGTCGAGCACCCGCACCTCGGCGCCGCCCAGCTCGCGGTGCCGCTCCACCCGGTCCAGCAGGTCGACCAGCATCCGGTGCCGGGCCCGCCGGGCGCGGGCCCGGGCGCTGACCCGGATCAGCGAGATCAGCAGCCGGATCACGATGGTGGCGGCCACCGCCAGGGACAGGACCAGCGCCGCGACGGTCCACGGATGGTCCGCGCCGGCCGCCCGGGTCAGCTCCTCCGGGGCGGCCAGGACCACCCCGAGCGCGCAGAGCACCGAGGTCAGCGTGATCGCCTGCCAGAGCAGGACGGCGGCCACCGGCGCGCGGTCCGGCCAGCGCGCGCCCGCCAGGACGCCCGGGACGACCAGCGAGAGGGTCAGCCCGAGAGCGCCGAGCAGGAGCGCGGTCACGGCTCCTTCTGGGTGGCTTCCATGGCGGCCCGCAGCGCGTCGGGCGGCAGCTGGCCGAGGAAGTAGGCGAGCGCGGCGTCGCGGTCCGGTGTGGCGCTGAGCGCGTCGAGCATCAGGCCGGCGGTCATCTCCTCGCGCGTCTGCGCCGGGGCGTACCGGTACGCCCGGTCGGCCCGCTGCTGGACGACGAGCTGCTTCTTGGCGAGGCGGTCGAGGACGGTCATCACGGTCGTGTACGCCAGCTCCCGGTCACGGCTGAGCCGCTCGTGCACCTGCCGCACGGTCAGCGGCTCACGAGCATCCCACAGCTGTGTCATGACCTCGCGTTCGAGATCGCCTAGTGCCATGTGACCCATCCTACTAGGGCCGGTCGTACTACGCCTCGTAGTATCTACTACGAAGAGTCGTAGAGGGGGACACCCGATGGACGTGCTCGACCTGACCCGCCTGCAGTTCGCGGTCGTGACGATCTACCACTACCTGTTCGTCCCGCTGTCGATCTGCCTGTCGGCGACCGCGGCCGGGCTGCACCTGACCTGGCTGCGCACCGGCGACGACCGGTTCCGCGACCTCACCCGGTTCGTCGGGAAACTGCTGATCGTGACGTTCGCGGTCGGCGTGGTCACCGGCCTGGTGCAGGAGTTCCAGTTCGGGCTCGGCTGGAGCGCGTTCGCCAAGTTCTACGGCGACGTGTTCGGCCCGACGCTGGCCATCGAGGGGATGCTCGCGTTCTTCCTGGAGGCGACGTTCCTCGCGCTGTGGTATTTCGGGTGGGGCCGGCTGCCCCGGCGGCTGCACGCCGCGACCATCGTGATCGTCGCGGCCGGGACACTGCTGTCGGCGTACATCATCCTGGCGGCGAACTCGTTCATGCAGAACCCGGTGGCGTACGCGCTCGACCCGGTCACCGGGCGCGCCCATCTGACCAGCTTCGTCGAGTTGCTCACCAACGAGGTGGTGCTGGCCGCGTTCCCGCACACCATGGCCGGGGCCGCGATGGCCGGCGGCGGGCTGCTGCTGGCGATCGGCGTCCGGCGGCTGGCGGCCGACCCCGCCTTCCGTACGCTGTCCCGCCTCGGCGCGTGGCTGATGCTGGCCGGCGGGGCGCTGACCGCGATCACCGGCGACCACCTCGGCAAGGTGATGACCGCGGTGCAGCCGATGAAGATGGCCGCCGCCGAGGCCCTCTACGAGACCACCACCGGCGCGCCGTTCTCGGTCTTCGCGCTCGGCACGCTGGGCCACGAGAAGCCGTTCCTGACCGTGGAGATCCCCCGCCTGCTCTCCTTCCTCGGCACCGGCTCGTTCAGCGGGACCGTGCAGGGCATCGACGACCTGCAGGCGCAGTACGTGGCGCAGTACGGTCCGGGCAGCTACGTACCGATGATCCCGGTGGCGTTCTGGACGTTCCGGCTGATGATCGGCGCCGGGGTGGCCGGCATGGCGCTCGCGGCGTACTACCTCTGGGCCTCCTCCACCAGGAAGTGGCGGCTCCCGCTGCTGCCCGCGGCCCTGCAGGCCGGCGCCGGCGTCCCCGGCTGGGCGAGGCGGATCCTGCTGCTGGCGCCGCTGCTGCCGGCCGCCGCGAACACGTTCGGGTGGGTGTTCACCGAGACCGCGCGACAGCCGTGGCTGGCGTTCGGGATCTCGACCGTGGCCGACGGGGTGTCCCCCGGGCTCACCAGCGTCGAGGTGGTCGCGTCGCTGGCCGGGTTCACGCTCGTCTACGGGCTGCTGGCGGTCGCCTGGTACCGGCTCGTCGTCCATCTCTGCGGCAAGCCGCTCGCCGAGGTCCCGGAGAAGTCGCCCGCGGCGGACCCCGCCCCGGCCTACTAGGAGCTGCCTTCCATGATCACGTTCTGGTTCGCGATCCTCGTCCTCGCCTGGGTGCTGTACTTCGTCCTGGAGGGCTTCGACTTCGGCGTCGGCGTGCTCGCCCCGTTCCTCGGCCGCGACGACCACGAGCGCGCGGCGGCCATCCGGACGATCGGCCCGTTCTGGGACGGCAACGAGGTGTGGCTGGTCGCCGCGATCGGCGTCACCTTCGCCGCCTTCCCCGACTGGTACGCCGTCCTGCTGGCCGGGACGTACCTGCCGATGGTCGGCATCCTGCTGCTGCTCGCGGTGCGCGGGGTGGCCCTGGAGTTCCGCGGCAAACACGACTCGCCGGCCTGGCGGCGGCGCTGCGACCGGCTGCTGGCCGGGTCATCGGCCGGGGTGGTGCTGCTCTGGGGCGCGCTGCTCGGCGTCTTCGTCCACGGCCTGGCCCTCGGCCCGGACGGCACGGTCACCGGCAACGGCCTCGGCCGCAGCCTGTCCCCGCTGCTCACCCCGGCCGCCGGTCTCGGCGCGCTGGCCGCGCTGTTCGGCGCGGTGATGCTCGGCGCCACCTTCCTGGCCCTGCGCACCACCGGACCGGTCCGCCGCCGCGCGGTGGCGCTGGGCCGGCACGGCGGGAACCTCGGCACGGTCGGCCTGCTGCTCGCCGGCATCGCCACCGGCTCCCGGCTCGCCCTGGTCGCGGCGGTGCTCAGCGTCATCGCCGGGATGCTGGCCCGGCAGGGCCGCGAGGGCGGGGCGTTCACGGCGGTCGCGCTCGGCGTGGCCGGGGCGGTGGTCGCGGTGTTCACCGCGCACGGGTCGGTGGTGCTGCGCAGCACACTGGACCCGATGTGGTCGCTGACCCGCGAGTCGGCGGCGGCCGGGCCGGCCGCGCTGCGGCTGATCACCGTCGCCGGCGTGATCGTGCTGCCCGGGGTGCTGGCCTACCAGACCTGGTCGTACTGGGTGTTCCGGCGCCGGATCGCCAGCGAACGGGTGCCGTCGTGACGCCGCCGGGGCCCGGGCGGGCGGCACCGCCGGACCCCGACCCGGCCAGGTTCGGCTTGGTCCGGTCCGGCGGGCCGGGGTCTGGCGCCTGCGCGGCCGGAACCGCCGGAGGTGGCGCGGTGCGGACCGGCCCGGCGCGTGGGAGGTTGCCGGAAGACGCACGGTCCGGGGCCGTTCCCGGTACCGACTCCGCCCCGGGCGATCACCACAACGCGGCCGAAACCACCCGCTCGGACACTGGGGCGGTGAAGCAGGAGGAGGCGCCCGGCCGGCGCGTCGCCCGGGGCCCGATCGATCCGCGGCTGCTGCGGCACGCCCGCACCGGGCGGGCCGGGGTGGCGCTGCTGGCCGCGATCGGAATCGGACAGGCGGCGGCCACGATCGCCGTCGCCGTCGCGCTGTGCCGGATCGTCGCGCCATCGCTGTCCCGATCGTGGCTGTACGGCGGATCACGCACCGCGGCGATCCTCCTGCTCGGCGGGGCGTTCGCGGCGCGCGGGCTGCTGTCCTGGGCCGAGCAGGTGGTCGCCCGGCGGACCGCCGCCCGGGTCACCGACGAGCTGCGCCGGTCACTGCTGGCCGCGGTGGTGCGGCGCGGACCGGCATGGGTGGCGTCGTACGGCGCGGGCCGGCTCACCACGGTCCTCGGCACCGGGCTGGACTCGCTGCGCCCGTGGTTCTCCGGCTACCTGCCGTCCCTGGCCCTGGGCGTGCTGCTGCCCCCCGCGGTGATCGCCGTGCTGGCCCTGGTGGACCCGGCCTCCGCCGTGATCGCGGTGCTCACGCTTCCGCTGGTGCCGCTGCTCGGCGCGCTCGTGGGCTGGGCCACGCAGGCCCGGGCCCGGCAGCGCTGGGCGGCCGACGCGCGCCTGGCGGGGCACTTCCTCGACGTCGTACAGGGACTGGCCACCCTCCGGATGTACGGCCGCGCCGAACGCCAGATCGGCGTCATCGCCGACCTGACCGACCGGCATCGCCGCGCCACCATGCGGGTGCTGCGCGTCGCGTTCCTCTCCTCGACCGCGCTCGACCTGGTCGGCACGCTGTCGGTCGGCCTGATCGCGGTGCAGGCCGGACTGCGCGTCGCCGGTGGCTCGATGTCCCTGGCACCGGCGCTGCTCGCGATCCTGCTCGCCCCGGAGGCGTACCGGCCGCTGCGCGAGATGGCCGCCCGCTACCACGCCGCCACCGACGCCACCGCGGTCATCGCCGACGTCGACGAGATCCTCGCCGCTCCGGGCCCCGCCGTCCCGCACCGCGGCGACCCGCACCACGCCGATCCGTCCTCAGCTGGTGCTCACGCTCGCATCAACGCACCCGAAACCGCGCCCGGCGCCAGCCCGACCACCCCAGCTGGCACTCGCCGTCGCATCAACGCACGCGAAACCACCGCCGGCGCAGCGACCCCAGCCGGCGCTGGCGGGGGTATCAGGCCGCCGGAAACCACCGTCATCACCGGCCCAACGACCCCGGCTGGCGTTGACGGGGCTATCACGCTGCGGGATACCGCGATGAGCACCAGCTCGGGTGCCTGCGCACCCTATGGGGCTGGTCGGAACAGCGAGGCTGGGAGCGTGGTCCGGCTCGGCGGGATCTCAAGGGCCGCGTCGCCCGCCGAGGCAGCGGACACGACTGAGCGGGGCGGGGACCCGGCACCACTCAGCGAAGGCGCAGTACCACTCGACGGGGGCACGGTAGCGCTCGAACGAGAACCGGCAGCGCACGGCGGGGGCACGGCAGCGGCCGGACCAGGACCGGCAGGGCACAGCGGGGGCACGGCAGCGCTCGAAGGACAACCGGCAGCGGCCGGCGGTGGTGAAGAGGTGGCCGGGTTCGGCGGGGATGCGGAGTGGACCGCGGTGGCCGAGACGGTTCGGTGGGGGGTGCTCGCGGCCGGGGTGCGGGCCACCTACCCCGGCGCGGGTGGTGAGGCGCTGTGGCTGCCGGAGCTCTCGGTGCGGGCCGGGGAGATGGTCGCGCTGCGGGGGCCGTCCGGGGCCGGCAAGAGCACGGCGCTGCGGGTGTTCGCCGGGCTGCACCCGGCCGAGGCCGGGGCGGTCGCGGTGGGGCGGGCGTTTCACCTGCCGCAGCGCCCGGCACTGCCGCACGCCCGTACGGTCGGTCAGGCGTTCCCGGCCGACGCCACCGCCGACGAGGTACGCGACGCGCTGCACCTGGTCGGCCTGGACGCCGAGATCACCCCGGAGACGCCGCTCGGCGAGCACGCCAACGGCATCTCGGCCGGTCAGCGCCAGCGCCTCGCCCTGGCCGCGCTGCTGCACCGGGCCGGGCGGGCGGGCGGGCCGACACGGCGGGCCGTGGAACGTCCGCGGCTCGACGAGGCCGGCCCCGGACGCCGCCCGCGGCCGGTGGTCACCCTGCTGCTCGACGAGCCGACCGCCCACCTGGACCCGGCCGCCGAGCGTCTCGTGGCGGCCCGGCTGCGCGAGTTCGCCCGGCGGGGCTGCGCCGTGCTGGTGGTCGCGCACCGTCCGGCCCTGCTGGCCGCCGCCGACCGGGTCGTCGAGATCCAGCCTCCGGCGAGCCACGTCGGCGACCAGGATCGGCCCGTGACGCAGGTCCACGGCCGTTGCCCGGGCACGACCCCGGCCTGCGGGCTCGGCCGGCCGACAGGCCATATCGCGGAACTTGCCGGCGACAGGCGGCAGCCGTTGGACGAGACCGGACGGCACGCGACCACCGGCCGGGCCGGCCGATCGTCAACCCCGCACCACACCGGCCACTCCCGGTCCGCCGACCCGGCGAACCACCCACCGATCCCCCACCACATCGGCCAACAGGAGCCGGCGGACCCCGCGAACCAACCCCCAACCCCGCACGACGCCGGCCAACAGGAGCCGGCGGACCCCGCGGACCGGCCACCGGCCCCGCACGACGCCGAGCGGCGTTCCGGTGGTGTCTGGTGGCGGCGGCCGTGGGTGGCGGTGCTGCTCGGGGCCGGGTCGGTGCTGGCCGGGATCCTGCTGACCGGCTCCGCGGCCTGGCTGCTGGTACGGGCCGCGGAACTGCCCCCGGTGCTGACCCTCTCGGCGGCGGTGGTCCTGGTGCGTGGCAGCGCGGTGGCCCGGCCGCTGCTGCGCTACCTGGAACGGCTGGTCGCGCACGACGTGGCGTTCGCGCGGCTGGGGAGGCGGCGGGCCAGGGTCTACGCGCGGCTGATCCCGCGCGTTCCCGGGCCCCGGCTGCACCGGCGCGGGGACCTGCTCACCCGGCTCGTCGACGACGTGGACGCGCGGGTGGACGGGCTGCTGCGCGGCCGGCTGCCGGCGCTGACCGCGCTGGTCACCGTGATCGTGGCCGGGTCGGGGACGGCCGTGCTGCTGGCGGCCGGGACGGACGCGATGACGCCGGCTCTGATCGCGCCGCTCACCCTCGGCGTGCTGATCTCCGGGGTGATCGCGCCCGCGGTGGCCGGGTGGCAGGCGGACCGGCAGGACACGGCGACCGGGGTGGCCCGGGCGGCGCTGCGGGACGCGATGGTGGAGACCGTCGACGGGGTGGAGGAGCTGGGTGCCGGGAGCGGGCGCCCGGGCGTACCGGAGCGGCGGAGCCGGGCCCTGGCGGACCTGGAGGCGCGCGCGGCGCGGATGTCCGGGCTGGCCGCGGCGATCGCGCATCTCGGGTGGGCGGTGGCGGCGGCCGGGACGGCGCTGGCACTGCACGACGCCGGCATTCCGGCGGAGTGGAGCGCGGTGCTGCTGCTCGGCGTGATCGCCCTGGGCGAGCCGGTCGTCGCGCTGCCGGAGTCGGCGATCGCGGCCCGCCGGGCGGCCGGGGCGGAACGCCGGGTCGCCGCGCTGACCACCGGCGTGGCCGGCCGCCGGGCCGGCAAGGACGGACGGAACGGTGCGGAGGGCACGACAGTACGCGGCACAGCCGCGGGGCAGGACGCGGTCGTGACCGGCGAGGTACACGTGCGGGGCCTGGTCGCCGGCTGGGACCCCACCCTCGACCCGGTGCTCGACGGGCTGGACCTGCACCTGCCGCCCGGCGCGAAGGTCGCGGTGACCGGCCGTTCCGGCTCCGGCAAGTCGACGCTGGGCGCGGTGCTCGGCGGGCTGCTCGCGCCGCGCGCCGGCACCGTCCGGGTCGGTGGGCGGGCGGTGCTGGTCGGGGACGAGACCGGGCACGTGTTCGCGTCGACCGTACGGGAAAATCTCCGTCTCGCCGCGCCGGCCGCGACCGATGAGCGGCTTGTCGCCGTTGCCCGGCGGGTCGGTCTCGGCTCCTGGCTGGCCGGGCTGCCGGACGGCTTGGACACCTGGCTGGGCGCCGGCGGCAGCACGATGTCCGGCGGCCAGCGGCGGCGGTTCGCGACCGCGCGGGCGCTGCTCGCCGAGCCGGCGCTGCTGATCCTGGACGAGCCGACCGAGGGGATCGACGAGGACGGGGCACGGGAGCTGATGGCGGATCTGCTGGATGCGGCGTCCGGGCGTACGGTCCTGGTCTTCGCGCATCGCGCGGAGGGCCTGGAGCTGGTGACGGAAACCCGCGAACTGTCCGGCGGGCGGTTGAATGTCCGGTTGGACCGATCGGTCCTCTAGGGTGGGCTCATGGTACGCAGGCCGGCCCCCGGCACCCGCGACACCATTCTCACCGCGGCCGCCGGGCTGTTCTACCGGTACGGCGTCCGCGCGGTCGGGATGGCGCAGGTGGTGGAGGCCGCGCACTGCGGGAAGAACCTGCTCTACCGGCACTTCCCCAGCAAGACGGAGCTCGTCACGGCCTACCTGACGCTGGTCCGGCGGGAGCGGGAGCAGGCCACCGCGGAGGCGCTGCGCTGGGCGGACGGTCCCGCCGAGCAGCTGATCGCGCTGGTCACCGCGATCGCCGAGAGCACCCGCCGCCCCGGCTACCGCGGATGCGCGTTCCGCAACCATCTGACCGAGTTCCCCGGGGCGGCCGACGAGCCCGCGCAGGTGGCCCGGGCCTATCTGGCGGACAGCCGGGCGCTGGTCGACCGGCTGGTCGCCGAACTGGGCGGGGACCGGCTGCTCGCCGACCGGATCTGGCTGATCATGGACGGTCTGCACAGCGGGCCGCCAGAGCAGGCGCGGGTGGCCGTGGACTGGGTGACCGAGCTGGTCAGGAGCTGACACCGGGCCGGGCGGGGACAGCCGCCACCCCGGGTGCGGGGTGGCTCGGCCGCCGCACCGGGCCGGGCCGCGGGATGCGCGTGCGGAACCGTCGGCCCGCCGCTGTTAGGGTCGGCGACCGTGAGCGACATCAGCGGCGCCCGGGTGATCGGCGGCCGGACCTTCGACTTCTCCCGCCGCGTGGTCGTGATGGCGATCGTGAACCGGACGCCGGATTCGTTCCACGACCGGGGCCGCACCTTCGCCCTGGAGAAGGCGACCGAGGCGGTGCGGGCGGCGGCCGCCGACGGCGCCGACTGGATCGACATCGGCGGGGTACCGTTCGCCCCGGGCCCCGAGGTGTCCGCCGCCGAGGAACTGGACCGGGTCCTGCCGGTGGTCCAGGCGGCCCAGGGTCTCGCCGTGGTCTCGGTGGACACGTTCCGCCCCGAGGTCGCCGCCGAGGTGATCAAGCAGGGCGCCGGGGTGGTCAACGACACCTCGGGACTGCGCGACCCGGCGATGGCCGACGCGGTCGCCGGCACCGACGCCCAGCTGGTGATCTGCCACAGCCTGGCCCCGCCGCGCACCGCGTACCCGAGCCCGCGGTACCGGGACGTGACCGCGGAGGTCGCCGCGTTCCTGCGGCAGAAGGTGGAGCTGGCCCTGTCCCGCGGCGTCCGCCCGGATCAGATCATCATCGATCCGGGCCACGACCTGAACAAGAACACCCTGCACTCGCTGGAACTGACCCGCCGCCTGGACGAGATCGCCGAGATCGGCTACCCGATGCTCGCCGCCCTCAGCAACAAGGATTTCATCGGCGAGACACTGGACCGCCCGCAGCGTGAGCGCCTGGCCGGCACTCTCGCCACGGTGGTCTTCAGCATCGTCCGCGGCGCCCGCATCGTGCGCGTGCACGACGTGCGCCCGGCCGTCGACGCGGTGCGGATGACCGAGGCCATGCTCGGCTGGCGCGAGCCCGCCTACCTGCGACACAACATCTGAGACCCCGGTCGGGGCGCGGCGTCGCCGCCGGTCGCCGTCGCCTTTCCGGTACGACCCGCGGGCCCCGTCCGCGGGCCACCGCCGAGCCCCGTGGCCATCGCGCGTGGCACCCGCCCCGGCCGCCGACGTGGCCGGGGCGCGGGGCCCGCCGGCCGTGCCGGGAAGCGCTCGTGCTCGCCGGTGGAGCCGGGTCCTAGCCGGCGTCGTCGGGGAAGCTGCTGATCAGCGCGGCCATCCAGGGCTCGGTGGGTACCGGGTCGGGACCGACGACGCGCATCGCGCCGAGGATCGTCTTCAGCATGCCCATCGCGAAGAAGTCGCGCACCTCCTCGGCGCCGGCGCCGGTCAGCTCGCACACGGTCTCGTAGAGGTTGCCGTAGCAGGCGCGCACCGCCTCGCCGACCACCGGGTCCGCGCTGGCGGCGAAGCCCTGCAGCAGGATGATCGGCAGCTCCCGCTCGGCGAGCAGCTCGGTGTACGCCCCGCCCAGGCCGGCCAGGGTGGGCTCGCGCTCGGCCGCCGCCCGCCACAGCGCCTCGATCCGCCGGCCGGCGTGGCGCACCGTGGCCAGGAACAGTTCCTGCTTCGAGCCGAAGATGCGGATCACGTACGGCTGGGAGACGCCGGCCAGGCGGGCGACCTGATCGGTGCTGGTGCCGGCGTATCCGCCCTGCGCGAAGGCGGTGAGCGCGGCGGCGAGGATCTGCTCCTGGCGTTCCGATGCGGTCAGGCGGGTCCGAGTCACGTTGACAGGTTATCAGTTGATGCTTACGGTGCTTAGTTATCAGCGGATAACAACTTCGCGGATCAGTCATGCGTATTCAGGGGGAAGTCGTGACCACTGTCGTACCGGAAAAACCCGTCACCCGGGCCGGCGCCCGGGCGGCCCGGCCGCTCGCCGCCGTGCTGGCCGCCGTCGGCATCCCGACCTTCATGGTGTCGCTGGACAACCTGGTGGTCAGCACCGCGCTGCCGGTGATCCGCACCGAGCTGCACGCCTCCATCGCCGACCTGCAGTGGTTCGTCAACGCGTACACGCTGCCGTTCGCGGCGTTCCTGCTCACCGCCGCGGCCCTCGGCGACCGGCTCGGCCGGCGCCGGATGTTCCTCGGCGGCATCATCGTCTTCACGCTCGCCTCCGCGGCCGCCGCGCTCGCCACCGAGGCGTGGCAGCTCACCGCCGCCCGAGCGGTGCAGGGCCTGGGCGGCGCGGCGATCACCCCGCTCGCGCTGACCCTGCTCGCCCGCGCGGTCCCCGCCCGGCTGCGCAACGCCGCGGTCGGCGTCTGGGGCGGCGTCACCGGCCTCGGCGTCGCGGTCGGCCCGGTGGTCGGCGGCGCGGTCGCCGACGGGCTGCACTGGTCCTGGATCTTCTGGCTGAACGTGCCGGTCGGTGTGCTGGCGGTGATCCTGGCGGCCACGGTGCTCGACGAGTCGCGTGGCGACGGCCGCAGACTCGACCCGATCGGCCTGGCGCTCTCCGCCACCGGCATGCTGCTGCTGGTCTGGGGCGTGGTGGACGGCCCGGACCGCGGCTGGACCTCCGGACGGGTGCCGGTCATGCTGGGCGCGGCCGCCGCGCTGCTCGCCGGGTTCGTGTTCTGGCAGGCCCGCAACCGCACGCCGATGCTGCCGCTGCGCCTGTTCCGCAGCCGGGGCTTCAGCGTGGTCAACGCGGTGACCCTGACGTTCTCGGCGGGCGCGTTCGGGTCGGTGTTCCTGCTCGCCCAGTTCTTCCAGGTGGTGCAGGGACTCAGCCCGCTGCAGTCCGGCCTGCGCACCCTGCCCTGGACCGCGGCGCCGATGGTGGTCGCGCCGCTGGCCGGGCTGCTCGCCGGCCGGGTCGGTCAGCGGGTCCTGATCGTCGCCGGGCAGGTGTGCCTGGCCGCCGGCCTGCTCTGGGTAGCGCTGACCCTGTCGGCCACCACCCCGTACGCCGCCCTGATCGGCGCGTTCGTCCTGGCCGGCATCGGGATGGGCCTGACCTTCGCGCCGGTCAGCACGATGGTGCTGGCCAGCGTGGACGTCGCGGAGCAGGGCGTGGCCTCCGGCGCCAACAACACGATCCGCGAGTTCGGCGTCGCGGCCGGCGTCGCCGCGCTGTCGTCGATCTTCAGCTCGCTGGGCGGCTTCGGCAGCCTGGAGTCGTTCATCGACGGCACCCGCCCGGCCGTACTGACCGGCGCCGCGGTCCTCGCCGTGGGCGCGGTGATCGCCCTGCGGCTGCCCCGGCGGGCCTGACGCGCGGCAGCCGGAAACAATCCGGAACGGGATGTTGCATCCGCGCAACCCGACTGCAACGATGACCTTCAATTCCGGGCGGCGTGGCCGCCGCGGGGCGCCGGCTTCGTCCGGCCGGTCCACCCGCCTCGCGCCTGCCGCCGTCGGCCGCCCGGAGGCCACCGCCCGCCGCTGACGGCGTGGCGAGGACAGCGTGTGCCGGACCTCCGACCGGCACACGCTGTACCGTCCCCGCCCGCTCCCCCGGCGGCCGGGCCCCGCCGCCCGCGGCCCCTCCCGGCCCGGACCGGGCGCGTGGCGGGTCGCCGGGCCCGGTCGGCCGTCATCCGATGTGCACCCACACGTCGTCGAGGGTGCCGTGGAACTGGTCGTTGTTCGCGCCCGCGCCCTTGCCGCCGACGGTGAACGGCGAGTCGGTGTTCACCGCGAGCGTGGCCGGAACCGGCACGCTGGACTGCAGCACGCCGTCGACGAGGATGGACAGGGTCGGGCCGGTACGCCGGCACTCCAGGCTGTGCCAGTTGCCGTCGGCCACCGACACCCGGCTGCGCGCGAGGTGCACGACGTCCTCGCCGAAACCGCAGCTGGGCTTGCCGGACACCCCGTCGACCTGCAGTTTGTACTGGCCGCCGCCGGTCGAGTAGCCCTTCTGCACGATGTTCTCGCCGCTGGAGGTCTCCGCCGGGGAGAGCAGCACGCCGGCGCCGTACCGGATCGGCCGGGCCCCCGGGTTGAGATCCGGCGCCGCCTCGCCCTGCAGCACCAGGCGTGGGCAGGCCGCGCCGGTGCATTTCGCCGGGAACCGCAGCGCCTGCCCGGCGCCGTGCGGCACCAGCCGCAGCGCGCCCCCGTTGCGCGCCACCGCACGCAGCAGGTGCCCGCGCCCGGAGCCGTCGTCGAAGGTGCCGTCCGCGATCGTGGTGTCGAAGTTGTACGAGGCCACGAAGTCCGACGTGGCCCGCGCGCTCTCGGCCCGGCGGGCGACCACGCCGAACTCCGCGTACCGCTTGCGCGGCAGCCCGCCGACGGTGGTGAAGTCGCCGACCGCGCTGACCGACCCCAGCTCCGGGCTGGCGGCCAGCGATCTGGTCCCGGCGACCCCGTTGGCCTGCGGCGCCCAGTCCAGCAGGTTGCCCTGCGGGTCGACGGCGGCCAGCTTGCCGCGGGCCAGCGAGCCGTCGGTGCACACCCCCTGGACCCCGTTGTTCGTGGTGGTGCACGCCTTGTCGAAGTGCCCGCCGACGTAGACGATGCCGCCGAGCACGGTGATCGCCTGGGCGTCGCCGTCGAAGACCCGCGTCCAGCGCGTCGCCCCCTCCCGGGTGTACGACACGGCCCGCCCGCCCAGCCCGCCGAGCGCCGCGTACACCCCGTCGGCCGCGGCGGCCAGCGCGAGCACCTGGGAGACCGGTTTCGGCCGGAACCCCGGATCCAGCGCCCCGGTCTCCGGGTGCACCGCGGCCAGTCGCAGCGTGGACCGCAACCCGTTGGCGCGGTGGAAGCTGCCGCCGAGGTAGACCCGGTCGGCGCCGGTGGCCAGCGCGTTCACGGTGTCGTCGGTGGTCGGCGCCCACGGGTCCAGGGCGCCGCTCTCGGTGCGGAACGCGGCCAGATTGGTGCGCGGCACACCGTCCACCGCGGTGATCCGGCCACCGACGTAGAGCCGGCCGTGCCCGGTGGCGAGCGCGTTGGGCTGCCCGGCGACGGTGTGCCGCAGCGCGGTGAGGGCGCCGTCGGTGGCGCCGATCCCGGCGATCGCGTCCCGGGACTCGCCGTTGATCCGGTCGAAGTCGCCGGCCGCGTAGACGGTGTCGCCGTCGACGGCGAGGGCCCGCACGTTGCCGTCGGCGCTGGGCTTCCAGTCGAGCAGGGCGCCGGTGCGCGAGTCGAAGGCGGCGAGCCGGGTGCGTTCCACATTGCGGCCGTCGACGATGGCGCGGGTGAAGGCGCCGCCGACGTAGACGGTGCTGCCCCGGTACGCGACCGCGTACACGGAGCCGTTGAACGACGGCGAGGTCACCGGGCTGGGCGAGACGATTTCGGCGAACGCCGTGCCGCCGGCCGCGAAGAGGATAGTCGCTATCCCGGCGATGAGAGCTTTTTTGGGGAGTTTGGCCACGTTCAGGGTAACTTCCCGGCTCGGCATAAGGTCGCGCACGGCCGGTCCGGCATCGGCGAGATCGGCGGCCGGCGACGCCGCGCACTATGCTGCCGCGTACCCGAATCGAGAAAGGGGAATGCCGATGCGCCGCCGCACCGCCGCGCCCATCGCCCTGATCGCGACCGCGGCGCTGGCCGCCGGCTGTGAGATCGAGGTCTCCCCCGAATCGCTGCCGGCGCCGTTCAGCGTCGCCCCCGTGCCGTCCGCCTCGGCCGGCCAGCCGAAATACGTCTGCACCGCGGTCTACAAGATCCTCACCGACGGCGCGGTCAAGGCCGCCGCCTACGCGACCGGCTCGGGCGACGACGCGCGCAAGGCCCTGCAGAAGACCTTCGCCGACATGGCCGGGCAGGTCTCCGCGGCCGGCGCCAGAAGCGACGACGTGACGCAGCGCGCCGCGGTCGACGAGGTCGCCGCGGCACTGACCCAGGGCAGCCGCTCGGCGGATCCGAAAGCGTTCCTCAACGGCGAGTTCGTCACGGTCGGCCAGAAAATCGACGCCACTTGCACATAGGCTCGACCCATGACTGACAGGCCGGTTCGGATCGGGCTGCAACTGCAGCCGCAACACATGGACTACGCCACCATCCGGCGCACCGCCGCCGAGGCCGAGGAGGCCGGCGTCGACGTCCTGTTCAACTGGGACCACTTCTACCCGCTCAGCGGGGAACCGGACGGACTGCACTTCGAGTGCTGGACCATGCTGGCGGCCTGGGCCGAGTCCACCTCCCGGGTGGAGATCGGCGCCCTGGTCACCTGCAACAGCTACCGCAACCCCGATCTCCTCGCCGACATGGCCCGCACGGTGGACCACATCAGCGAAGGCCGGCTGATCCTCGGCATCGGCTCGGGCTGGTTCGAACGCGACTACACCGAGTACGGCTACGAGTTCGGCACCGCCGGCGGCCGTCTCGACGACCTCGCCACCGCACTTCCCCGCATCGAGTCGCGCTGGGAGAAGCTCAACCCGAAGCCGACCCGCGACATCCCGGTCCTGATCGGCGGCGGCGGCGAGAAGAAGACGCTGCGCCTCACGGCCAAACACGCCGACATCTGGCACAGCTTCTCCGACGCCGAGACCCTCGAACACAAACTCGGCGTCCTCCGCGAACACTGCGCCGCCATCGGCCGCGACCCGGCCGACATCGAGATCTCCGTGATGGGCAAGCCCGAAGACCGCGACCGGATGTACGACCTCGGCGCCCGCCTCTTCAGCATCCACACCGGCGGCCCGGAACCCGACCTCACCGCACTCCGCGAGTTCCTCGCCTGGCGCGACAAGCGCAACGCGTAGCCGCACCAGCGGCAACTGATCACCCACCGCCCGGGGCGACCGCGTACCGGTACATCCGCGCGACCCCGGCCGGCCGCGCCGCGGCCGGTCGCGCGGTCGGCACTCGACGCCGGCCGCGCGACCCGGCCGGCGTCAACCCCGCGGTGCGTCGAGCAGGCGAAGCAGGCCGGTCGCATCGGTGCCGACCGCGGCGATCGGCGCCGACCGCGGCCGACGCCCGGTGCGCGCACCGCGCCGGGACGCCGTTCCCGACGCCCAGCCCGGTGGCCTCCTCCTCGGCCGACTCGATCAGCAGCAGGCCGGCCAGGACCAGCCGGTCTTGCGGATGTTCCGGTTTTTCCGGTACGAGACAGCGCGCTTCCCGGGTGGGCGCGGCCACGCCGTGTCGGCCACTCGTCCGCCCACGCGGCGGGGTGCGGCTGCCGCGCGACACCGGCCGCGACCTCCCGGTCACACCAGCAGGCTCAGCAGCAGCACGCAGGCGAAACCGACCACCGAGATGATCGTCTCCAGCACCGACCAGGTCTTGACGGTCTGCCCGACGGTCATCCCGAAGTACTCCTTGACCAGCCAGAACCCGGCGTCGTTGACGTGCGAGAAGAACAACGAGCCGGCGCCGATCGCCAGCACCAGCAGGGACACCTCGGGCCGGTCCAGGCCGGCGGCGAGCGGCGCGACGATGCCCGCGGCGGTGATGGTGGCGACCGTGGCCGAGCCGGTCGCCACCCGGATCCCGACCGCGACCAGGAAGCCCAGCAGCAGCGCGTTGATGTTGGCGTCCTTCGCCGCGTCGGCGATCACCTCCCCCACCCCGGTGTCCACCAGGACCTGCTTGAAACCGCCGCCCGCGGCGACGATCAGCAGGATGCCGGCGATCGGGGGCAGCGCGCCGCCGACCACCGCGGAAGTCTCCCGGCGGTCGAAGCCGCTACGGTGGCCGAGGCTCCACATCGCCAGCAGCACGCCGAAGAGCAGGGCCACCACCGGCTGGCCGAGCACCTCCAGCACGTCGCGGGCGCCGTCCCCCTCGGCCAGGGTGATCTCGGCGACGCCGCGGGCCAGCATCAGCACGATCGGCAGCAGGACGGTCAGGACGGCGGGCCAGAAGCCCGGGTCGCGCCGCGGGGCCGCCCGCTCCGGCGCCATGTCGGCGTCGCCGCCGACCCGCTCCGGCACCGCACCGGCGTCGCCGCCGGCCCGCTCCGGCACCGCACCGGCGTCGCTGCCGGCCGGCTCCGGCACCGCGCCGGCGTCACCGGCCCGCTCCGACCTGTCCGCGACGAGGCCGCCCCCGGCCGCCAGCGGCACCCGCGGCGCGATGAAGTTGCCGAACACCGGCCCGGCCACGATCACCGTCGGGATCGCGCAGATCAGGCCGAACATCAGCGTCAGCCCGAGATCGGCGTGCAGGCTGTCGATCGCGACCAGGGGACCCGGGTGCGGCGGCACCAGGCCGTGCAGCACCGACAGGCCGGCCAGCGCCGGGATGCCGATCCGCAGCAGCCCGACATCGGTACGCCGCGCCACCAGCAGCACGATCGGCACCAGCAGCACGACGCCGACCTCGAAGAACAGCGGCAGCCCAATCAGCGCGGCCACCCCGGCCATGGCCCACGGCAGCGCCGCCCCGCCGACCCCGGCCACGATCCGGCGGACGATGCCGTCCGCGCCGCCGGAGTCGGCCAGCAGCGCGCCGATCATCGAGCCGAGCGCGATCAGCACGCCGACGCTGCCGGCGGTGCTGCCCAGCCCGGCGGTGAACGAAGTGACGATCTTGGCGGGGTCGGCGCCGGCCACCATGCCGAGGACGCCGGTTCCGGCGATGAGGGCGAGGAACGGGTGCCACTTCGCCCAGGCGATCAGCAGGATGACTGCCGCGATGCCGAGCACCGCGGCGAGGACGAGCTGGCCGGTGCCGGCATCGGTGATGGTCGACATGACGCGGCGGTACCCAGCGGACCGGGATTTCACTCCCGCGCCCCTGCCGAGACGGCGGCAGCGGGTGCGGAGGCAGCAGGGGCGCCGGTTGCGTCGCGCGGCTATAGATGACGGATGCCATCTATAGTTGGGGCATGGGACGGGTGTCGCAGGCGCAGGCCAGGCAGAACCGGGAGCGGATCGTCGCGACGGCGGCCCGGCTCTTCCGGGAGCGCGGCGTCTCCGGGGTGAGCGTCGCCGACGTGAGCGCTGCCGCAGGGCTGACGCACGGCGGGTTCTACAAGCAGTTCGAGTCCAAGGACGCGCTGGTCGCCGAGGCGATCGAGCACGCCTTCGCGGAACAGGCGGCGCGCCTGCGGGGCGCGGGCGAGACCGGCCGGGCGGCGGGAACCACGGGCCGGGCGGCGGGAGCCACGGGCCGGGCGGCGGGAGCCACGGGCCGGGCGGCGGGAGCCACGGGCCGGGCGGCGCCGGAGGGGGCCGAGGGCTCGCCGGAGCCAGGCGACCCGGGCGGGTCGCTCGATGCGCGGACGGTGCCGGAGGCGGCCGAGGGCTCGCCCGGGCGCGGTGACACCGACGGGTCGCTCGATGCGCGGGCGCGGCGGGCGTTCGTGGATGCGTACCTGTCGGCGGCGCATCGGGACGGGCCCGGCGCGGGCTGCCCCTCCGCCGGGTTCGCGGGCGATGTCGCCCGCGCGGCGGGGGGCGAGACAGCCCGGCGCGCCTACGCCGACGGGGTGGCGGCCTACGCCCGGATGCTGGGCCGGGACGGCGAACCGGACCTGGCCGCCGTCAGCACCATGGTCGGCGCCCTGCTGCTGGCCCGCGCCACCGCCGGCACCGAGCTCTCCGAACAGCTCCTCGCCGCGGCCCGGGAAGCCCTCGGCTGACCCGCGCCGAAGCCGACCCGCACCGAAGCCGGAGACCGGCACCGAAGCCGACCCGCACCGGGGCCGGGAACCGGACCGAAGCCGACCCGCACCGAAACCGGGAACCAGACCGAAACCGGGAACCCGCACCGAGGCCGGACCGCGCCGACCCTGACCCGCGCCGGAGCTGACGCGCCAAGGCTGGCGCGCGGACCGCTCAGGGCAGGGGCAGTCCCTGCTCCAGCAGGGCCAGCCCCTCCTGGAGGCGCTCGAGGTCCGCGTTCTCCAGCGACGTCTCACCGGTCATCCGGCCCGGCGGCAGCACCGCCATGACCACCCCGGTGACGGCGCCGCCGACCGCCCGGACCCGGATGTCGTCGGCCGGCAGGCCGACCCGCTCGGCGATCGCCCCGGTGATGAGGTCGAGGGCCTCGCCCATCTGGTGCAACGCCCGCGCCCGCAGCTCCGGGACCTGGGCGAACAACCGCTGGCGGCGCTGCTCGCTCGCCCACGCCTCGGCGGGGAGGCCGGCGAACACCTCGCGCATCGCGTGCCGCACCGCCCGGATCGGGGGCACCTCCGGCGGCTGGGCACGGATCGCGGCGACGATGAGCGGGTCGTAGTCGTCGGTCAGGATCACGTCCTCCTTGGCCGGGAAGTACCGGAAGAAGGTGCTCGGCGAGACCTCGGCCGCCTCGGCGATCTGCTCCACGGTGGTCGACGCGTACCCCTGCTCCTCGAACAACCGCATCGCGTGCTCGCGGATGGCGGCCCGGGTCTTCGCCTTCTTGCGCTCGCGCAGGCTGGTGGGGGTCGCGGTCATGCCCCCGATTCTGCCAGCACGCCCGGCTCCGCCCCGGTCGCCGGGCGAGGGCCGCGCCGGGGCAGGATCAGCGCGAGCAGCACCCCCACCGCGGCGACCACGCCGCTGGTGATCAGGGCGGCGGCCATGCCGTCGGTGAACGCGTGGCGCACCGTGTCCAGCATCCCGGGATCGCCGGCCTGCTGGGCGACCGCGACCCCGGAGGCGGCGCTGTCGCGGGCCGCGGCCGGCAGGCCGGCGGCGTCCACCCGGTCGCGGTATCCGGCGTTGAGCACGGTGCCGAGCACGGCGACACCGACCGCGCTACCGACCTGGCGCATCGCCTGGATCAGGCCGTTGCCGACGCCGCTGCGGTGCGGGGTGAGCGCGGCGAGCGCGGCGCTCATGGCGGGCGGCATGGTGAAGCCGAGGCCGACCCCGGCGACGGTGATCCACGCGGCGACGTAGCCGTAGCCGGTGTCCACGCCGGTGCGGGCGCCGGCCAGCAGCGCCACGGCCATCATGGTCAGGCCGACGGCGACCACCACGCGGGTCCCGGCCCGGGCCACCAGCGCGTCGGCGAGCCGGGCGCCGACCATCAGGCCGCCGATGACCGGGAGCAGGCGCACGCCGGTGCCGAGCGCGTCCTGAGCGCCGACCGCCTGGAAGAGCTGCGGCAGCGCGAAGAGCAGGCCGAAGAACGCGAAGTTGGCGATCGTGGCCAGGATCGAGCCGCCGGTGAAGCCGCGGGAGCGGAACAGGTCCAGGTCGATCAGCGGCGCACTCGCGCGCCGCTGCCAGATCGCCAGGGCGATCAGGGCGGCGGCGCCGACGCCGAGGGCCAGCAGGGACCGCGCCTCGTCCGGGCCGCGTTCGCCGGCTTCGATGATCCCGTACGTCATCGCCACCAGCCCGGTCGCGGAGAGCAGCACACCGGGCAAGTCCAGCCGGCGCTGCCGGTCGCCGTACGACTCGGGCACCCAGGCGCTGACGGCGAGCAGCCCGAACCCGACGATCGGCAGGTTGATCAGGAAGACCGAGCCCCACCAGAAGTGGTCGAGCAGCCAGCCGCCGAGCAGCGGGCCGAGCGGGATGCCCAGCGCGTTCGCGCTCACCCAGACGGACAGCGCGCGGGGCCGGGACGCGTCGTCGAAGACGACGGTGAGCACCGCACCGATCAACGGCATGATCACCGCGGAGGCGAGGCCGAGGACGGCTCGTGCGGCGATCAGCTGCCCCGCGCCGGTGGCCCAGGCGCACCAGGCGGATGCGGCGCCGAACAGCACGAGCGCGCCGAGCAGGAACCGCTTGCGCCCGAACCGGTCGCCGAGCATCCCGGCCGGCAGCAGCGCGGCGGCCAGGACCAGCAGGTACGAGGTGGTGAACCACTGCAGGTCACCGGTGGATGCGCCGAGGTCGCGGGCCAGGGTGGGCAGCGCGACGCTGAGCACCGTGCCGTCGAGGCCGACGGCGAGTGTGCAGAACGCCATGGCGGCGAGCGCGAGCCAGCGCGCTTTCGAGGAAGCCATAATCTGAGAGTGTCTGTCAAAAGAAAGTCACTCCCACTTTACTGTGAGCGGCCTCAGGAACGGGCGCGTCTTCCCTACAGTTCTCCCTGGCTGTGTGAGGATCATGGATCGCGCTGTGGGGGGTGGGGATCGCCATGAAGAAGGTGCTCGGCTGGGTGCTGCTGTTCCTGCTGGTGTTCTGGATCGGCACCAGCCCCGGGCCGGCCGCCGACGTGGCGCGCAGCATCGGCGACGGCTTCGCGGAGATCTTCACCAACATCGGCACGTTCTTCGTCGATCTCGCCCGGGGCTGAGCCGCTCGGCCGAACGGCTCGTGCGCCCCGGCCGACACCCTGGTCATGCCGTCCGGGAAGTCCATTGACGACATCGCGCGGCCGCGCCTACCGTCGTGCGATCAGGATGCGCTCCGCACACCCCGGACGGACGCCGATGACCACGTTGCACACTCCCGGCCCGGCGCCCGGCGCCCCGCTCTCCATGCCGCTGTACACGCGCTCCAGTGATCGGCTGAGCAACACCACCCGCTATCTGTGCAGCGCCGCCTTCCTCGTGCCCGGCTTCGCCGACGCGGTGGTGGACGAGCTGATCGGCGAGACCCGTCGGTCGGTCCCGCCGTCGCACGGCTTCGACCTCGACCCGATCGTCCGGCAGTGCTTCCGGGTCCGCCGCCGCAACGCGGCGCGGCACGCCATCGCGACGGCCCTGCTGATCGCGGCCGCGCTGTGCAGCCCGGCGACCGTGCTCGCGGTCGCGGCGCTCGGCGCGGTGGTGGCGTTCGCCCGCTCGGACAGCCTGCGGCAGCTGCTGCGCCGCCTCCGGCTGACCCGGCTCCGCTGGCTCGTCTCCGGACTGCTGGCCGCCTGCGGGGCGATGCTGATCCTCCAGCTGTGGGACCTCGCCGAGGAGTACGGCCCGGCCGGCTCCACCGACCGTCCGGACCGGCCGTGGATGGCCCTGCTCCTGCTGCTGGCGATCGCCGCGATGTCGGTCCTCCACCGCCGCGCGGACTACCGGATCGTCACCACCGAGTTCGCCCCGGGCGCCGCGCACCAGCGCCGCCGGATGCGGGACAGCATGATCGAGGACCGGCTGGCGCTGATCGCCGCCGCGCAGCGGGGCAACGTGGTGGTGCACCACGACGACCCGTTCCTCGGCTGCGGCCGGGTCGAGCAGGGCTGGTCGTTCAGCATGACGCTGCGCCCGCGCACCCCGGACGGCAAGCGCCCGGAGCAGCCGGTGCACATCGACGCGGTGGCGCTGAACCGGCGGCTCAAGCACGCCATCGAGGCGATGCGCGCGCCCTGGCTGGACGAGGGCCAGCGGGTCGCCGGGCTGTCCGTCCGGTCGTACGTGGTGGCCGACGGGATCCGCGACGAGAACGACCCGGTGCTCGACCCGACCACCCGGATGCCGTACACGATGGCCGACGACGCCACCGTGGACGCGATCGTGGCCAATCCGCAGGGCGGGCTCCGGCAGTACCTGCGGGTGGTCATCCCGGTGCGCGGCAAGGACATCCAGGATCAGCACGACCGGGTCATCCTGGGCGCGCAGGCGCTGGGCATCTCGGTCAGCGCGTTCGTGCACGTCGCGGTCGAGGGCGGGATGCTCTACGCGGAGTTCCTCGGCACCGTGCTGCCGCCGCTGCGCCCGGAGTGCCGGCTGGCCGACAGCCTGCGCCCGGAGAAGGCCGGGTCGTACGCCCTGGCCGCCGCCCTGCGTACCGTCGTCGTCGACGTGGTGGCCGGCCCGGTCCGGCTGGTCCGGTCGATCGGCGCGGCGGTCGCGCTGCGCTGGGCGATGCACCGCTCGGACAGCGCGGCGGACGAGTTCCGGACCCACGACTACGGCGCCCGGATCAGCGTGCGCGACCTCGCCTCCTCCCCCGCCCCGGAGAGCTACCTGCAGAAGCTCGACGGCATCAAGTACGTCAAGCTGGTCGACCGGATCGTCGGCGAGGCGATCATCGACTATCTCGTCGAGGCGGGCGTCGACCCGCTCGAGTTCCGCCAGGCGGTCAACCAGATCACGCTGCAGAACAGCAGCCTCGTCCAGGTCGGCACGATCGTCGGCGGGCAGAACAACTTCGGTGGCAGCGGCAACGTGTTCACCACGAGCGGAGGGACCCCGGATGCCTGACTCGCACAACTTCCACATCGGCGCCGTCAGCGGCGGCCAGAACAACTTCGGCGGCCACGACAACGTCTTCAACCAGCAGAACAACGGGCTCGACGCGGCCGGGGTGACCCGGCTGCTCAGCCGGGTACGCACCAACCTGGGTGATTTCCCGGACCCGGAGGCGGCCGGCCGCAGCCTGGCCGAGGTCGAGGCCGCGGCGCCGGAGGAGCTGGCCCGGCCGGGCCGGGCCCGGGCCGCGCTGGAGGAGCTCCTCCGGTACGCCCGTCCGGGCACCGAGGCGCTGACCGCCCTGACCGCCCTGGTCACCGCGATCGGCGGGGTGACCGGCTAGCGCCTCGTCCTTGAACGCCGGCCGTGTAATCCGTCGGTTCTGAGGTTGTTTCGGGCAGGCTGTCCTCGCGCGCTGGTTGTGCGTTCCACCAGGGTCCCGATCGCGGATCGGTCCAGTCCGATGATGAGGTCCCCCTCCCCATGCCCCGGCATTGCGCGGTCCTCGGCCTCGGCGGGCCGTTCGCTGATCGTCACTTCCGGGGTGACCATGCCGTCGTGAGGCCGCCGGGCTCGGGCGCGTGGCACCCGATCCTTCCGACGCCTCCCCCGCCGCCAAGTCGTCACCACGGTCAAGGAGATACCGATCCAGCTGCGCAGCGGCGAGCAGATAGTTGTAGCGGGTTATCTCCGGGTGATTACCGGCCCACAGCGGCGTGTTCTGCACCGCGCCTTCGCGGGGCCCGACCGCTCGGGTCGCCGGTCGTCACGGGCGGGGATCCGCGGGGCACGATGATTGCCCGGGAGGGGCGGGAACCCGCCGCCCGACGACACGGCGCAGGCGGGACGGGCTAACGTCAGACGACATCGCCCGGTGAGGGAAGAGCGCGCATGGGCAGCACCCGACGGCCGGCCGAGGGACGCGTGGAGGCCGCACGGGCAGTCGCACCCGCCGCCACGGCCAGGTGGACCGGTGGCGGCGACCCGGGGCTGCCAGCGCTGCGACGCACGATCGGGAACCGGGCGGCCGGCGACCTGCTGGCGGCCCGCAGCCACGACGCCGGATGCGGTGACGGGTGCAGGCATGGCGGCTCGGGGAGTGCGGACAGTCTGGTGGATGCCGCACTCCGGGGCGGCGGGCGCCCGCTGGAGACGCCGTTCCAGCGCGAGATGGAGCCGACCTTCCCGCCGGACCTCTCGGCAGTCCGGGAGTTCCGCGGTCCGGCTGCCGAGCGGGCCGCCTCGGCGGTGGACGCCAAGGCCTTCACGATTGGCAACGCCATCGTGTACGGAGCCGGCGGCCAGAGCCGGGAGACCCGGATCCACGAGCTGACGCACGTGGCGAACCGATCACCACCGCGGGCTCGACGGTCGGCGGGGTGGACGTCACGAACCCGGGCGGTGCCGGTGAGCGCGAGGCGGAGGCGAACGCCCGGCGGATCGCCGCCGGCGGCCCCCGCATGGTCACCGGTGGGGAGAACTGAGATCTGCGGCACCGGCCACCGACTGTGATTCGGGCGACATCGAGGCAATGACCGTCACCGCCCGGCGGTAGCCGTACGGTCGTCGATTTCCCTGCTGAGGAACCGATAGGACCGAAACAGACCGGCATACACAGGGTCGCCGGTAACACGATATTTTCATACGCCGCCTCCCGTTGTTCCGCCCGCGTCGTTGATACTCACCCCGGTCGGGCACAGTATCTGTCCTCTTTGGTCATTCGCTGTTGCCCTGACGGCCCAGACGCACCCCATGCCCCACGGAGAGATCATGACGCTGCGCTGGTACTGTTTCGGCGGTTTCCGAGTCGAGGAGGACGGACGGGCTCTCGACCTCGGCGCCATCCGGCCACGCAGCCGCACCCTGTTGCGCTACCTGGCCGCGGCCGAGGGCCGCCCGGTGCACCGTGAGCAGATCATAGACGCGCTGTGGCCGGAGATGACCGCCGCCGGCGCGGTCAACAACCTTCACGTGGCGGTGTCGACGCTGCGCACGTTCCTCGAGCCGGGCGTGGCCCGCGGGGCGTCGCGCTACATCGTCCGCAGCGGGCCGACGTACCGGCTGGTCACCGAGACGATGGACCTCGACGTGGCGGCGTTCGCCCAGACGTACCGGGCCGGGCGGCGCGCCGCGGCGACCGACCCGGGCGAGGCGATCCGGCTGTTCCGGGCAGCGCTACAGCTTCACACCGACGATCTGCTCCCCGAGGAGGGACCGGCCGACTGGGTCGTCCCCAGCCGGGAACGGTACCGGGCACAGGCCGCGCACGCCGCCGAGAGGCTGGCCGACCTCGAGCTCGATGCCGGGCGGCCGGTGGCGGCGGCCCGGGCGGCACGGTGGGCGCTCGACCTCGACCAGCACCACGACGCGGGGTGGCGGCTGCTCATCGCGGCGCAGTTGCGGGCCGGGGATCGGGCCGCGGCGGAACGAAGCCGGCGGCAGTACGAGAATGTCCTGCGCACCCTCGGCGTCCCGCTCAACAGCCCCCTCAGGGTCGCTTGAACACCTCGATCTCGGCGATCGCCGGGACCTTGCCGCCGGTCAGGCCGTAACCGGACCTGACGGTCAGGCGCATCCGGGTCACGTCGCCGACGGCCATCTCGAAGGTCTGCGGACCGGATCGGTCGACCAGGTGCAACTCCCGGTCGGTGTGCTTGCCGTCCGGCGTCCAAAGGGTGAGCAGCACATCGGCCGGGCGGCCCTGACCGGCGTACTTCTGCTGCTGCGGGGAGACACCGCCGTGCACGATCAGGTTGAGCACCCGGATCGGCTTGTCGAACGTCAGCTCCACCCAGGCGCCCTTCCCCTTGCCCTCCGCCGGAGCCCAGTACCGATTGTTCAGCCCGTCGCTGATCAGCGAGGGGCCGTGCCCGCGGGCGGAACTGGATGCGGTGACGGCATCCGGGGTGACCAGCTTGGGAGTGGCGGTCCGGTCCCGGACGGCGTCGACCATGCGCGGGCCGTACTGCACGCCAGCCCACACCAGAGCCACCAGCAGGGCCAGGACGGCCAGGACGGCCAGCAGGCGGCGCAGCCGGCCGCGGTTCCGAGGCAGGCGCAGGCGGAAGCGGCGGCGGGTGCGCTCGACGGCCCGCTCCGCGCGCAGGGAGTGACCGCAGCGGCGGCAGAAGGCACGGTCGGCGGGATTGCGGGCTTCGCAGTTCGGGCAGGTGACCTCGCCCGCCATGTCCGGGACGTCGGCGAACTCGCGCAGGACGGGGCGCGGGGCGACGGGACGGCCCGGCTGGACCGCGCCGGGTTGGTCGGCGGTGGGATCCTTCGGTACGACGATGGGATCGGCTATCGGCCGGAGGGTGGCCTCGGCGACCGGGATGACCAGGGCGGCGGCGCGGCGCTGCGGGTCCGGCTCCTCGGGCTCCGGGGTCGCCGGCGTCTCCCTCGGGGCCTCCTGCGGCGTTTCGGCCGCCGCGGGCGGCTCCGGGCTCGCGGCCTCCTCTTCCGCCGGTCGCGGCTCCGACACAGGCGCCTCCGGCACCGCCGCCACCGGCCCGGAAGCCGCCGGTCGCGGCTCGGACACAGGCACCTCCGGCACCGCCCCCACCAGGCCGGAAGCCGCCGGTCGCGGCTCGGACACAGGCGCCTCCGGCACCGCCCCCACCAGGCCGGAAGCCGCCGGTCGCGGCTCGGACACAGGCGCCTCCGGCACCGCCCCCGGACCCGCGGGCACAGCCGCGACCGGCCCGGAAGCCGCCGGTCGCGGCGCGGCCGCGGCCCAGTCCAGGAACGCCCCGCACACCCCGCAGAACGCATCGCCCGGCGTGACCGGAGATCCGCAGTTGTCACACAACGTCATAGCGGCAACACCTCGACCCGGCACGGCACATGAGCCGGCCGATTCCCCTCGACGAACTCCCGGAGCCGCTCCACGAACACGTTCGACGGCTCCCCCACCCGTACCCGCACCAGCAGGTCCGGTTCCGCGCTCCCGGGCAGGGCGGTGCCCGGAGTCGCCGACCACGACGTGCCACCGCTCTCCACGATCTCCGCCTCGACCCCGAACACGTCCCGGATCTCCGCCCGCAGTCCGGCCGCGGTCCCGCGGATCCGATGCGTCGCGATCGCGGTGCTCACCGCGACCCGGCGCTGTCCGACGGGCCGGTCCGGCCCGGCCGTGGCGCCGACCCAGCCGCCCAGCCAGTCGACGAAGTCCTCCGGCGCGAGGGCCGGGGACAGGTACGCCCACAGACTGTCCAGCGTGGCCTGCACCGGCGCCAGCACCTGGTCGAAGCCGTCGGTCATACGCTGCGCCAACTCGTCCGCCGCGTACACGGCCGGCAGCCGCCGCCCCAACGGGTCCGGCGACCGCAGGCCCGGCACCGCGGCCCGCCGCCCGCTCATCGCTGCTCCACCCGGACCTGGTGCTGGTGCGAGAAGACCAGGGCGTGCCGGTCCAGCTCGATGCGGGTGACCTCGTCACCGCGCCGGCCGGTGAGCGGGTCGGCGGGAAACATCCGCACCTCCTCCACCACCTCGACACCCGGTAGCCGTTGCAGCACCCCGAACACCTCGCCCGAGTGCACTGGCCGGCCGAATGGCCACCCGCGCCCGTCCGGTCCGCCCTGGAGCGGGTCGAGATACCGGTACAGCGCCTCCTCGGCCTGGGCGCGCAGCCGCACCGCGGACGCGTCCGGGCGGGGCCGCAGCCGGGCCACCACGGTGACGCCCTGGTAGAACGGCGGCTCCACGACCAGCCTGGCGCCGATCGGCCGGCGGGCGTCCAGGTCGGCGGCGATGGTGGCCAGCATGGTGTCGTCGGGCACCAGGTCCTCGAACGGGAGCCGCCCGGTCTCGTCCGGCACCGCGGCCGGCACGACGAGCAGCCGCACGCCCCCGGCCGCGCTGCCGTCCCCGGCCGGCAGGCACCGGACCCGGGCCGCGGCCGGCGCCGCCTGCCGGGCGAGCAGCTCGTAGTCGGCCGCGGTGACCGCCCGGTCCTGGGCGCGCAACTGCACCGGGCCACGGATGCGGGCCTCGGCCACCGTCTCGCCGTCCACCCCGCCGAGGGCCGGGTTGCGGTTCTCCACCACGCTGACGTACGGAATCGAGCTGCGCAGCACCGACAGCGCCCGCCGCGCCACGTTCCCCTGCCGCCCGCCACCGGTCCGGTACCGGCGGATCCGCACCCGGGCACCGACCGCCGGCACCGCGCCGTACTGCCGCAGCGTGCCGTCCGCCTGCCGCACCGCCGGCCCGAAGCCGATCTCGCCGATGGTGCGATCGACGGTCACGTGCCGGTCGAAGGGCTCCGAGCCGGCGAAGTTGTCCACCTCGGTCCAGCGCGTCCAGGAGTCCCCGTCCGAGGTCTCGACCACCAGCGGTTCGGCGCCGGCGACGATCGGCGGCCGCGACACCAGGAAGCACTGTCCCGGAACACCCTCCGAGTCGCCCAGCATCTCCTCGCTGACGGTCTCGGCGTGCATCGCCGGTGTCGTGCCGCCGATGGTGGCCGCGGTGACCGCCCGCACGGTCGGCGACTGCGCGTAGGACGGCTGTCCCGGCTCCGGTTCGACGAGCCGGCAACGCAGCCACCCGGCCACCTGACCGGCCTGCACCGACGTGACGTGGCCTGCGGGCACGTGCAGGATCACGTCGCCCGGCTTGTTGAGGCCACCGGTGTCGTCCCGTTCGACGTCGCAGGCCGCCCAGCCCTCGCCGGTCCACGCCTCCCAGACCAGGGGCGGCTGCCGCGGGTCGACGCCGACGCCCTCCACCCGGCTGTCCAGCTCGAGCAGCACCGCGCAGGACGGCACCGGCGCGGAGAGGCCGAGGAGCAGACTGTCGCCGACCGCCGGCGTCTGCTGGAAGACCGACATGTCCCGGCCGTCGATCACCGCGTCCAGCAGGTCCGCCGGCGGGCCCGCGACCGGATGCCGGCGGAGCCGGGTGAGCCGGCACGGCACGATCGCCAGGTCGGCCGAGGTGGTGAAGACGACGGCGTCCTCGGTGACGGTCCGCTCGGTCGCCACCTCGGTGCCGGCCGGCACCAGCACGGGCTGTTCCTGCGGGCCGGACAACCAGAACGTGACGCCGCCGCGGGCCGCCGCCGGCGGGAAGAGCCGGACCCCGATCAGGTCGAGGAAGGCCAGGTAGTTCTTGTCGGGCACTCGGTTGAGCCGGTAGATCAACTGATCGACCATGTGCGCGAACGCCTCGATCAACGTCACGCCGGGATCCGACACGTTGTGGTCGCTCCACTCGGGAGCGCGCTGCTGGATGAACTTCTTGGCCTCGTCGACGAGCTGCTGGAAGCGTCGGTCGTCGAGGTTCGGTGCGGGCAGCGGCATCAGGCGGCGCTCTCTTCGGCGGCGTCGTCGTGCGACGGGATGACGTAGAACGGGAAGACCAGGTTGCGCGGGTCGTTGGTGCCCCGGATGGTGTAGCGCACGTCGATGTAGAGCACACCGGCGTCCTCGTCGTCGAAGCCGACCACCACGTCGCTGACGTCGATCCGGGGCTCCCAGCGGTCCAGCGCGCGGCGCACCTCGAAGGCGACCCGCCCGGCGGTGTTCTCGTCCGCCGGCGCGAAGACGTACTCGTGCACGCCGCAGCCGAACTCCGGCCGCATCGGCCGCTCGCCGGGAGCGGTGGCCAGGATCAACCTGATCGCCTCGGCGATCTCCCGTTCCCGGCTGACCAGCGCGATGCCGCCGGTGGCGTCGACCCGCAGCGGGAACGCCCACCCGTTGCCGATGAACTGCTCGGCCACGTCAACCCCCGATCAGGACGGTCGGCGCGCCGGCCACGACGCGGGCGTTGCACACCACCTGGTCGAACTGCCGGACCGCCGGGAACCCACCGATCAGCACCTGACCGCCGATGCGCGGCGGCGTCGGCGGGCGGACCACGTTCGTCACCGCGAGGGCGTAGTGCGGCGTGCACACCCCGAGGGTGCCGACCACCGCGGCCGGTCTGCCGGCGATGAGCACGGACGGCACGCCCATCAGCGGCGGCGCGCCGGCGGCCGGCATGCCCTTCACCGGTGGGCCGCCGGCGGGGGTGCCGAGGACGCCGGTGGGCGGGCCGGGCACCATCGGGGCGGCCAGGTCGCTGATCGGATCACCGATGCGGGCTGCGGGTAAGTGCGGCATGGGAGTCCCCCGTCAGTTCAGCTTCACGATGGGCGCGTGGATGTCCGCCTCGACGGTGCCGGCCACCTCGACCCGCCGGCCCTTGAGCGTCAGGTCGCCGATTCCGGCGTCCAGGGTGATGCCGCGGCCGCGCACCTCGATGGCGCCGGTCGCGTCGATCTCGATCCTGCCGTCGGCATGCACGACGATCTTCTTGTTGCCCCGGTCCAGGAAGACGACGAGCTTGTCCCTGGCCGTGGCGAGGCGGATGCCCTTCGGGTTGAGCCGGGAGTCGAGCAGCTCCACCCGGTCGCCGGAGCGGGAACTGAACGAGCGCCGGTTCACCTTGCCGGTGGTCGGGTCGATGAGATTGGTCTGGTGCGGCGACGGGTCGTCCTTGCCGTTGTAGAGGCCACCGATGACGTACGGCCGGTCCAGCAGCCCCTGCTCGAACCCGACCAGCACCTCGTCGTTGATCTCCGGGCAGAAGACGCCGCCACCACCGACCCCGCCCAGCTGCACGGTCCGCACCCAGTCGGTCTGGTACTCGGTGTCGTCGGTCAGCCAGGGGAACCGGAGCCGGACCCAGCCCTGGTTCTTGCGCCTGGACGCGCGCCCGGCCTGGCGTGGATCGGCGTCCACCTTGGTGTCGGTGACGATACCGATCGCCATGCCGGGCACCCGGACCGGCCGGGCCGGGGCAGCGGATCCGCCGGCCAGTCCGTAGATCGACCGGTCCTGGCGGCCGCTGACCGTCACCCAGGTCTCGTAGACCGCGCCGGGCGCGAAGACGTGCCGGCTGGACGTGATGGTGTATCTCCCGTCGAACTCGGGGCCGACCTTCTGCAGCGACATCGGCACCCCGGCGCGCAGCTCGGGCCGGCCACGCACGCCCACCTCCAGCTCGGCCAGCGCGGCGGTCACGTCGGCGGCGACGGCCCCGGCCACCACCCGCGTCTCGGCCTCGGTCTCGTACGGCACGTCGGTCACGTTCAGCCCCGCACCACCCGAGCGGAACGGTTGGACCGCCTTCTGCGGCGTCGTCTTGATGTCGAGCTCGGTGCTGCCGGTGACCGGCAGGTACGTCTTGATCGACTTCTTCCGCACCGGATCCCATCCCCGTACGGTCACCGCCGGCACCTGCCCGACCGAGGTGACCGTGGAGCGGACCGCCAGCACGTTGTTGCCGGCCTCGATCACCTTGGGGCTCTGCTCGGCGGTCAGCCCGGCGCCCGGCGCGGTCGAGGCACGCTCGCTGGCCCGGAAGCAGAACTTGCCGTCGACCATCAGCACCTCGGCCTCGTTGTCGACGGCGAGCATCTTGAGGAAGTCCCAGTCGCTCACGTTCGGCTGGGTCAGCATGTCGTAGGAGCGGGCGAACGAGTCGATCCGCCCGATCGGCAGACCCGCGGCGCCGGCCAGCCGCCGGGCGATCATCGTCGGGGTCTGCTTCACGAAGCCCCGGACCCGCTGCCCGCGCATCAGCCGGTGGGAGAGGTCGAGCGCGCGGACCACCGAGAACGTCCCGTGCCCGTCGTGCTGCGACTCCAGGGTGACGACCTCGCCCTGGAAGAGCAGGATCGGCGCGGTGCGTCCCCGCCGTACGCGGACGGTCACCCTGGTCCCGATCCGCACCCCGTTCTCGGCGTAGAAGACGCCGTGCTCGTCGCGGAAGCGCAGCTCCGCGACGGCCGCGAGGTTGCTGCTGTCCTCCACGGTGGCCGAGACCAGCCGCCGCTCCCACTTCTTGGGCAGTTGCCCGGGGAGCCCGATCTGAAGGTTATTGACGTGGTCGGTGCCGGCGCCCACGCCTCACCCCTCCGCGGCCGGCAGCAGCAGCTGCCGCCCGGGCCGCAGCCGCACCGGGTCGTCGATGTCGTTGGCCTCCGCGATCACCCGCCAGGCGGTCGGATCGCCGTACTCGCGGTACGCCAGCATCTCCAGCGTGTCCCCGGCGACCAGGCGATGCACCCGCTGCGCGGTGAGCGTGCCGGAGGTCGGGTTCTGCCCCGGCGTCGACCCGCTGATCTCGGTCAGGGTCAGCGAGCACGTGGCCCGCAGCGGGGTGCCGTCCGGGTCGAACAGCTTGTACGTCGCGTCGATCTGGCTGACGTACGAGTAGAACGACACGGTCTGGAACTGTCCCCAGGTGAACTTGACCCACGGCGGCGACGGGGCCTTCGCCGCGATGCTCGCCTTGGTCGGCACGCAGCAGGTCAGCAGCTTCTCCACCCGCTCCTGCACGGACCGGTCGTGGGTGTCGGTGGCGTCCAGGAAGATCGTCAGGCTGAGCGTACGCGGCCCGGAGCCGCTGAACTCGGCCACGCCGACGTCCTCGGCGGCCCGCACCACGTGCGGAATCCAGTTCGCCGACTTGCTCAGCGAAAGCTCGTTCGGATTGAACATGAACCGGATCGGCCCGCCGAGTGGCCCACCCGGCTGGTCCCCACCGGCCGGCGGCGGTTGGTAGAGCTGGAGGCCCGCGGCCACTTTCCCGGTCCGGGCCATCAGCCGCTCACCTCGGTGAAACCGTGGTAGGCGAGTTCGATGCTCTCCGAGGCGACCTCGGAGCGGCTCGGGTCGAAGGTCGGCCCGGACCAGCGCACCAGCACGACGTCGGCCAGCCCCCACTGCACCAGCAGCGACCGGTCCGGTTTGAGCGCGGCGATCTCGGCGGTGCCGCGGCGCACCCGCTGCGGCAGCTTCGACAGGTACTTGAAGACCTTCTCGGTGTCGTCGGTCAGCGGCCGGGTCAGGGTCACGTTCGTGTAGACCAGGCGGGACGGCAGCTGCCAGACGAAGTCGTTGTTGCCACCCTCCTGGTGCTGCTCCAGCTCCACCTGGATGCCCAGGCCGTCGCAGGAGTTCCACTCGCCGAGGTCGATGCTGTCGATGCGCAGCCGGAAGTGAACGCTGGTACCGGGATCACTCATCTGGTCCTCCTTCTCGCCGCCGCCGGCCGTTGGTTCCCGTCATCGCCAGCCGTCCCGCAGCCGCGCGGACCGTTCCCGGCTGGTGCGCATCTCAGCCCGCAGCAGGCGCTGAACCGGATCGGTCAGCCGGTGGGCGAGCGCGTCGAGGTGCTCGCGCCGGAACAGCTTGATCAGCCTGTGCAGCTGCCGGTCGTCGAGACGCCCCAGCAGGGCGTCGACATGTCGCGGCTCCAGCCGTTGGAACAGCGTGTCCAGGTCCGGCGCCGGTGTCGCCGCGCGCGGTGCCGCGGATGTCGCCGCTTCACCGCGGGCCGCGGGGGCCGGCCCGCCGGCCCGCTGAGCCGGTGCCGCCGTCGGGTGCGCGGTCCGCGCGAGCGGGGCCGGGGCGCGCTGCACCACCGACAACGGCGCGCTCGAGCGGCCCCCCAGGGGCACCGGCGAACCGGTCGGGATCGGACGGCCGGCGCTCCGCAGGCTCTGCGGCGCGGCGCCGGCGACAAGCTCCGGGTGTTGCTCCCCGTTCCGGATGCGGGCGGGCACGACGGGAAGACCCCGATCAAGTACGTGCGTCGAGCGCGCTACCACCGGTGCGGTCGCGGCGGCGAGGGCGGAGGGTGAACCGGTGGACCGCGGGCCGGCCGGTTCGACCAGCTCGGCGCGCGGCCGTACGGAAGTCGCTCCGTCGCCGTGCATACGCGGTCCGCCGGCGAGCGGCGACCCGCTCCCGGTCCGCAGCACCCCGGTGGAAGATGTCCTCGCCCCGGCCTGCGGGAGCGGCCCGCCGGTGCGGGACGGACCCGGGCGGACCGTAGCGGAGCGCGGGGTGGCCCGGTATGCCGTTCCGGTCCGCGCCGCCACCGCATCGCCACCGGGCGATGACGTTCGCCCGCCGCCGGCTGCCGGTGCCCGGCCAGCGGGTCGTGGCTCTGCGGGCAACGGGGACCGGGTGACGTCGCCCGGTACCACCGATCGGATCACCGGATGCCACTCCGACCGCTGTGCTGGGGTGTCGCGCCGCTGCGGGCCCGCCGCCGGGGCCGGAGAAGCGAGCGACCCGCGCGTGGCGCGCTGCGAAGCCGGCGCCTCCGGTGGGGCAGGCGGCACCGCACGTTGCGCCGGGAAGGCCGGCGTCACCACCGGCTGCACCGGCGAGGCGGGCGTCACCGCGCGTTGCACCGGCGAGGCGGGCGTCACCGCGCGTTGCACCGGCGAGGCGGGCGTCACCGCGCGTTGCACCGGCGAGGCGGGCGGCACCGCCGGGCGCACCGGCGGCGTCGGCATGACCGCACGCTGGACGAACGCCGGATCCGGCCGGGCACCGTCGCCGGGCCCGCTGTCGAGCGAGGAGGCACGAGCGGCGGGTGGCGCCAGGGACATCGACGGCGGCGGCACGGACAGCGGGGCACCGAGGCCGGCGCGGCGGACCCGGCCGGAGTCCGGCGAAACCCGCGGCGGTACGACGGGGGGCCGGGCGCTGTCGCCCGGCGCCGGCTCGGCAGCCCGCCGATCGGCGGGTGCCGCGTGGACCGCGGCCGCGCCGTGCCCGCTCGCCGCCCCACCGGGCGCGGCACCGGCCGCCGCATCGGGAAGCCGGTCCGGCGAGCCGGCCGACCGGGATCCGGCCTGCCCGTCAGCCGCGGTCGCATCGGCCGAGCCCGGCAACGGGCTGCGCTGCACCGGGCGGGCGGAGACCACCGGCGGCGTGACCGGGCCACCGGACGTCGCGGGGGTACCGGGGGGTCCCGGCTCACCCGAGCCGGCGGCACCGGCAGGGGTGACCGGACCACCGGAGGTGGTCGCGTCACCCGGCGTTGCGGAACCGCCAGGCGATGCTGGGCCCCCGCGCCGGCCCGGGCCACCGGACGTCGCGGAGCCTGCCGGCCGCGTTCCGGGCGTGCCCGGACCGCCGGACCGCACCACAGGTGACACCGGGCGGCCGCCCCTGGAGGACGCCGGATCCGGCGATTCTGTTGTGGGCGACACCGGTCCCACGGACCGTGCCACCGGTGACGCCGCATCGCTGGGGGGAGCCGCCGCACGTGAGCCGGAGCCCGGTTCCGCGGCGTGCTGACCCACCACGGGGGCCCGGTCACCGCCCGCGACCGGCGGTGAATCCGTGCCGGCCCGGGATGTCACCACCGGATTCGCCCGGTCGCCGTCGGCCGGACGGCCGGATCGCGGCGCCGGACCGGGCCGCTGCGCGTGCGGGCGGGCGGGGCGGATCGTGCCGCGAGCTGGACGGTCCGGATCCACCGGACCGAAGCGCGCTGTCGGCGGCACACCCTGGATCGGCTCGCCGAGCCCCACGGGCCGCGCCCGCGGCACCGGAGGCGTCTGTGCCGAGCGCTGAACCACATCCGCGTCCACCGGCGGCGGAACAGCCGGCTGCGGCAGGGGCATGTCCACCGTACGCTGCGGGGGGGCCGCGGGCGATTCCGCGCTGCGCGCCGCGGCCCGCATCGCGTCGGCCGGCCCGGGGCGTTCGACAGCCTGTCGGTGCGCCGGCCGGTCGGGCCGGGCCGCCTGCGCGTCCGGTCCGTCGGAGCCCGCGCCGGCCGCGGGCACACCACCGAGGGAGTCCGAGCCACCCCGGCCCGCGCCGCTGGAAGCCGCTTCCCCGGCCACCGGCGGGGTCGGCGCGGCACTCCGGGGAGCCGCCGGCCGGGGTCGGACGGGCAACCGCCGGGCCGGCTCGGCCGGCCGCGCGGACACCAGCGACCGCCCTCGCGTGGCGGTGCGCGCGGGCACGGCCGTCCGCGCGGAACGAGCCGCCGGGCCGGACGCCGCCGCACCCGGCGAGCCGGACCGGGACGGGGTCGAACCGGGCGAAGTCACACCGGGCGCGGCCGAGCCGGGCGACGACGCGGGACCCTCGGGGGCCACCGGACCGGTGGGCGAGATCTCGGGGCTCTCGGTGGACGGCGCGCGGTGCACGAACGGGGGGCCGGCTGCCGTGCGGGACCGGGGCACGCCGGCCGGGCGCAGCAGATCACGAACCACCCCGACCGGTGCCTGCGGGTCACGGCGCGGCTCGAATGCCGTACGGAAAGAGGGGTCTTGTCTGGTGCTGAGACCCGCCGTGAACCGATCGCCGTCACTGAGCAGGTCGATCTGCCGAGCCGCCAGCACCGGACGTAGCGGCGGCAGTGCCGGCCAACCCGGGTCGGCGGCGGCCGGATCCGCGTTCACCGGACCGGTCGCCGCGGTCGCCTGCCCGGCCTCGGAGGGCACGGCCCGCGGCCCGCGCCGCCGCAGCCTGTCCCATACCGCCATGGTGCTATCGAACCTCGTTCATCCTGGTGTTGATCCGCGCGATCTCCTCCACCCAGCGGACACGCTCGGCGTGGGTGAGGTCGAGGATTTCCGGCCGCGGCCAGTGGAAGTGGTAGGCGACGTACGCGACCTCCTCGTGGAGCCGGTCGGCCCCGTACGTCACGATTCCCCCAGGCGGCTGCCGGCCAGGTCGACGTCGAAGGAGGTCTCACAGTTCGGGCAGGTCACCTCGGCGAGGGTGTGCCCCTCCGCGTTGATCCGCCGGTACAGGTCCTGCAGGAATGCCAGGTCGGAGGCGAACAGCCGCTCGATCGTCTCGGTCCGGATCGTGGTGATCGTGCCGATCCGGGTCACGACCAGGCTGAGCAGCACCACCGACAGGTACGCGGGGTTCTGCTTGACCCGCACGTCGATCAGCGGGGCCAGTTCGTCGCGGGCGGTGGCCAGCCGCATCGTGCCGTCGCGGTGAACCATGCCGTCCTCGTCGACGTACCCGCGCGGGAGCTGGAAGGTGAACTCGGTCTGCAGCCGTGGTGGCGCCGGAACCACCGGCGCCGCCACCTGCTCCGCCGTGAGGGTGTCGAGATCTCCGCCGGAGACGCTGCGCCGTCTCATGAGGTGCTGATGTCCTCGTACACCACGGTGACCTTCTCGGTCGCGGCGGTCGAGTCGCCGGCCTTGAGGCTCGGGCCCTCCCACTTGTTGACCCACGCGTTGGTCAGCTCGAAGCGCCGGCCTTCCTGGCGCTGCGAGTCGTTGATGATGATGCTGATGTGCCGCCGGGCGTCGTCGACCGCGCCGTTCAGGAACGTCTTCTTGATCCAGTCGGTGAACGCGCTGCTCTTGTCGAGACCGCGGGTGATGGTGCACTCGCCGCCCTTGCGCGCGCCCGGGATCTTGCGGATGACCAGCTCGCCGGTCGGGGTGACCTGCTGGACCTCGATGGCGTCCAGTTCGAACGTCAGCCCGCTGACCTCCTGCACGTACTCGACCTGGATGCCGCCCAGCTCGATGGAGAAACTGTGGACGATGAGGGTATCGCCACCGGCCATGTTCGCCGCCTTTCGTTACTACTCGTTGACGAGACTGGTGCTGTCGGAGAACTGCGAAAGCCGGAAGACCACGAACTCGGCCGGCTTGACCGGGCAGATGCCGATCTCACACACGACCTGCCCCCGGTCGATGACCTCGGGCGGGTTCGTCTCGCTGTCGCACTTGACGTAGAAAGCGTCGGCGGCGGTGGCGCCGAACAGCGCGCCGCGACGCCACTCCTCGGTCAGGAACGCGCCGATGTTGCGCCGGATCGTGCCCCAGAGCCGCTGATCGTTCGGCTCGAAGACGATCCACTGGGTGCCGAGGAGGATCGACTCCTCGATGTAGTTGAAGAGGCGGCGCACGGGCACGTACCGCCAGGCCGGGTCGGACGAGAGGGTACGCGCGCCCCAGACCCGGACCCCACGGCCCGGGAACGCCCGGATGCAGTTGACCCCGATCGGGTTGAGCAGGTCCTGCTCGCCCTTGGTGACGTTGTTCTGCACCTCGACGACGCCGCGCAGCACCTCGTTGGCCGGGGCCTTGTGCACGCCGCGCTCGTTGTCGGTCCGCGACCAGAGCCCGGCCACGTGACCGCTGGGCGGCATGACCACATTGCGGCCGCCGGCCGGGTCGAAGACCTTGACCCACGGGTAGTACAGGGCGGCGAACTTCGAGTCGTAGCCGGCCGTCTCCTGCCGCCAGACGCGCACCTGCTGCGCACTGAGGTCCGGCGGGGTGTCCAGGATCGCCAGCCGGTCACCCATCTGCTCGCAGTGCGAGATGAGCGCGAGCTGCGCCGCCTTGACCTCCTCCAGGCTGAGCGCGCCCTGCTGGTACGCCGCCATCAGGTCGGGCGCCGCCACCATGGTGATCTCGTCGATCGCCTCCAGGCCGCCCAGGCCGGAGCGGGTGTCGAGGTCGCCGGCGAACTCGTCGACCGACAGGCCGGCCGGGACGACATCCGTGCCCGGGGCCGGGGTGGCCAGGGTGACCGTCTGGTTGGCCGGGCGGGCCAGCGAATTGGCCGAGGCGGCCTCCTCCAGCACGATCAGCTTCGAGTGCTCACGGACCTGGTTGACCACGTTGTTGTCGGAGCGGCGGCGGAACGAGCCCTGGAAGACCTCGGCCTGCTGGCCGGCCTGGTGCACGATCAGCCGGAACTGGTCCTCCCCGGCGCCCTCGCCGTCCGGGTCGGCGATCTCGACGGTGACCTCACCGCCGGACGCGGAACCGGACAGCGCCGCGGCCCGGAAGGTGCCGATCCTGGCCGGGGCACCGTTCGGCAGCGCCTTCTGGCCGTTGCCGCTCGTGCCGCCGGTGGCCGGTGCGCCGACCCGGACGACGTACGCGACGCCGCCGCCGTTGGCGAAGTAGCCGTAGACCGAGTTGGCCAGGTAGGTGCCATCGACCATGCCACCGAACACCTGGACGTACTGGCTCCAGTTGGTGACGAGCGTCGGCGTGTGGAAGGGGCCCTTCTCCGCGAACCCCACGAATGCCGCCACGGCGGTGCCGACGCCCTCGATGGGACGCGAACCGCTCGGCGCCTCCTCCACGTAGACGCCGGGAGACAGGTACGTCGGCATGCGGAACCCCTTCAAACCCGTAATGGTGGACGCTGCCAGCCTCGCCGGGCGGCCGCGTCGTGCCAAGGTCCGTCAGGGCGTCTCGGGGGGCAGAAAGCCTGCCCGAGTGGCTACCCGTGGCGGTGGCGGTCGCGGTGTTGACTGGCGGGATGCAGTACGGACGAAGCGCGGCCAGGCAGGAACCCCGGCGGACCACGGAGCCGGCGGGCGCCCGAAGCGGGCCTGGTCCGGACCGGACGGGGCCGGGGAAGGAACCACCGGCCGCGGTGTCCGGCCCCGGCCGGGTGCTGGCCCTGCAGCGGGCGATCGGCAACCGCGCGGTCGGGCAGCTCCTGGCCCGACAGGTGCACGAACACGGTGCGGGCTGCACGGACGAGGTCGCCGAGACCGGTGCGAGCGACCGGATCGACGAGGTGCTGAGCGGTGCGGGCCGGCCGCTGGAAGCACCGTTCCAGCGGGAGATGGAGTCGGCGTTCCAGGCGGACCTGTCGGGTGTGCGAGAGTTCCGTGGCCCGGCCGCCGCCCGCGCCGCCGCGGCGGTGAACGCGAGCGCGTTCACCATCGGGCAGGACATCGTCTACGGCTCCGGCGGCGACAACAGGCAGACCCGGATCCACGAGCTCACCCACGTCGTCAAGCCGATCACCCAGGTCGGCTCCACCGTGGGCGGGGTGGGCGTGACCGACCCGGGCGGCGCCGGCGAACGCGAGGCGGAGGCCAACGCGCGGCAGATCGCCGCCGGGCGCGACAGCCTGGTCACCGGGGAGCGGGCCGGCGCCGGCACGCCGGCGCTCGCGCGAGCCGTCGAGCACGCGACCTACAACGACGGCGACGCGGACCGGCAGAAGGCGGCCAAGGACTTCTTCGACGCGATCGACGCGAAGACCCAGGACGCCTACACCTTCGTGCTGAGCGTTCCGTCGCTCGGGGCGTACGCCAACCTGGACGGGCGGACAGCCCTGTGGACACGGTTGTGGGACGACTACCTCGAAACCGGGAGCACGCAGGGGATGGCGGCCGCGTTCGGTTACGTGATCGAGACCCTGGTCAGCAACCCCACTTCCGACTTCAGCGTCAAGGCCGGCGGCGGTTACTCGATCGCGACGCAGGTGACCAAGGGCGGCACCCGCCCCGACCTGGTCCTGGTCAAGGACGGCGGCCACGTCGCGTGGGCCGACCTCACCGCGTCCCAGAGTCAGGGTCACATCTTCGCCAAGGACCGCTGGGACAAGCACGTCGCCATCTTCGCCGAGGTGACCTACCCGTCCCTCCTGCCTGCCACCCTGCTGACCATGAAGGGCAACAAGGACAACACCGGTGGCCTCAGCCAAGCGGAGCTCGATGCGAGGAAGGCGGCCGCGACAGCGAAGTACCAGGCGATGAAGGCCAACTGGATCAACATCGGCAAGGACCTGCAGAAGAGCAAGTTGAACAGCGAGGTCCGCGCGACCGGACTGACCAAGGACCTGCAGGAGCTGCAACCGGAGAGACTCCAGGAATTCATCACCGGCAAGATCAGGCAGATGTTCTCGCTACCGGCCGGCTACGACCTGCCCATGTCGCAGGTCCCGAACATCCTGGCCGCCATGGACGTGGGTCCCAAGACGTGGGGCTTCTGGACCGAGAGCGCGAGTGTCGGAGCGGGCGAGGCGTGGCTCACCGACCAGGGGATCGGTGCCGTGTGAGGGCCTGGCCCGGCGTGAGCGGCAGCGTCGGCAGGCCGGGCCCGCCGGTAACACGACGACCTGGTCGAGCGACCGCGGATCGCGGTTCCGCAGCCGCGAGTTCGTCCACGCCCGGTCGACCGCGACCCCGCCACGCTCATGAGCCCGTGGGTGGAGATCCGGATGCTGGACCTAACGGCCTGGCCGGCTCGTCGACGGCGGTCAGCCGGTCGGCAACAGGCGGCCCATCTTGCGGTACTCGCGCTCGGCGGCGGCCACCAGGTGGGCCATCGTCACCGGGCCGCCGGCCACCGCCGCGAGATATCCGGCGCTGACCGCGCACGCCCGGATCGCCCCGCCCGAGAGCTCGTAGACCCGGGCGCAGCGGTCCAGGTCGACGTCGTCGGCCCGGGGCAGCTCGTCGCCGAGGCAGTGGTCCCACAGGGAACGCCGCTGGGCCTGGTCGGGCACCGGGAAATCGACGATGACGTCGAGCCTGCGGATGAACGCCTCGTCCAGGTTGGCCCGCAGGTTCGTGGTCAGGATGGCGATACCGTCGAACGACTCCATCCGCTGCAGCAGGTAGGCGCTCTCCATGTTGGCGTACCGGTCGTGCGCGTCGCTCACCTCGGAACGCTTGCCGAAGATGGCGTCCGCCTCGTCGAAAAGCAGCACCCCGTTGACCCCGGCGGCCTCGGTGAAGATGCGCTCCAGGTTCTTCTCGGTCTGGCCGACGTACTTGTCCACCACCGTCGACAGATCCACGATGTACAGGTCGAGACCGAGGTCCGCGGCGACGACCTCGGCGGACATGGTCTTGCCGGTGCCCGAGTCGCCGGCGAACAGCCCGGTCACGCCGCGGCCCCGGCCACCGCCCGGCCGCAGCCGCCAGCCGCCCAGTACCTGTTCGCGGTGCCGGACCCGGTCGGTCAGGTCCCGCAGCTGCCGCCCGACGTCCTCGGGCACCACGAGATCCGTCCAGCCGACACCGGGCTCCACCCGGCGGGCCAGCTGTTCCAGGCCGGCCGCGTTCTGGCTGCGCACCCCGATCCGGATGTGCCCGGCGCCGACGCGATCCGCGCCATCGAGCAACGCCTGCTGGGCGGCGACCGTAGCGGCCTGTCGCGCCTGCGGCGCGGTCAAGGTGTACGGCGACAGCTCCCGCGCCACGTCCACGTCCGCCGCGACCCGCGCACCCGTCCCGTCGAGCGCGGCGTGCCACAGCTGCGCCCGCCGCCCGGCGCCGAACCGCGGCGCGGCCACCAGCACGGGGGTGTGCCCGGCCCAGAGCGGATCCCAGCGTGACCGGCCGGTCAGCACGACCGGCACCGTCGCGTCGAGAAGACCCTGCAGGACGTTCAGGCTCGCCGGGTCGACCGGTCCGGCGACCAGCCCGGCGCCGGCCAGCCGGGCCTCACGGACCGCGGCCGCGACCGTCTCCGCGGGCGCCGGATCCCCGGCCACCGCGTCCAGGTCCAGGCGAAACGCCGGGCGTCCCACTCCGGCCAGCGCGGACGCCGCGAGGTCCTCGGCCGCGCCCCCGGCCGGGTCGTGCACGTAGCCGAGCCGGTGTCCGGCACGGATGGCGGCCGCCAGCCCGGCCGCGCCGGCCGGCTCCCAGCCGGGCTCGGGGACCGGCCGCAGCACGCGGCTCACCCGCGGATCGGGCCGGTCGTCACCGAGCAGATGCGCGGTCACCCGGTCCGGTACCCGCAAGGTACGGGTCAGAAACGGCCGGTCGGCGTCCTCGACCAGCAGCAGGCCCCCGTCGACGAGGGGGCACCCGGCGCTGAGGCGGGCGCGGGCCGTGCCGAGGAAGGACGGGACGCCGCACAGCTCGATGGCCAGCCCGACGGTGGCCCGCGGACGGGTCACGTCGTCGTTGAGGTAGCCGTACAGCTTCTCGTACCGGCGATCCAGGTCCGGCAGCAGCGCGGTCAGCAGGAGCTCGGTATCCAGGGTCAGCAGGTCGAACTCGCGGGCGAGGTGACGCAGCGGCACGCGTACCCCGGCCTGCTCGGCGCGGTCGGCGACCGCCTCGGCGGCCTGCTGCGCCTCCCGGTCGACGAGGTCCGGCAGCGGGCCGGCGTCCGGATCCTCGATCAGCCGCCGGGCCGCGGCACCGGAGATGTGCAGGCCGCGCAGCGGATCGCCGGGTTCCGGATCGGTGGCCTGCCGGAGCGCGACCGCCTGACGCACGCGCTGCTCCACGAGCGAGAGCCGGACACCGAGGTACTCGACGCCGGTCAGTGCGGTGTCGTCGACCGCGCCGTCGACCGTGGGCGCGCTCATCGCCGAGGCCCGACCGGCCGGCTGCCGCCACCTCGCCGGCGGCGCTCGGCCGGCAGCTCACGTTCCCGTGGCACGCCCAGCGCGGCTGCCGGGTCCTCGGCCGGGACGTCCGGCAGGTTGAGCCGCCGGGACTCGTCCGCGCCGGTGTACGCGTCGCTCGCGTGCAGCCGCAGCCCGTCGGTGACGGCCGCGGCGGCCCGCACCCGGCTGCCCGCCAGCGGGGCGAGCACGACCAGGTCGAGCGAGGGCTTCAGGTTGCCGCCGACCGCCGTCCAGATGTCCGCGAGACCCCGGTCCCGGACCGGCGGCACGGCGATCGACATGGAGACCGGCAGGCCGAGCCCGGCCAGTGTCCCGGTCAGCCGCGCGGGCGGCAGAACGTCATGCCGGACCAGCCCCGCCAGCAGGATCGACAGGATGCGGTGCTCGTCCTGCGGCCGACTGGTCCACGCCGTGACCAGGTAGGACAGGGAGAAGTAGCGCGGCGCGTCGTGCTCGGCCACCACCGCTCCGTCCTCGTCGTACTCGACCGCCGAACCCTCCTGCCGCAACGACATGTCCTCCTGGATGTCGTAGAGGAACAGGTTCACCGTCGGAGCGGTGCGCCGCGCCGTCCACTCCTTGGTCGGCGCGTCGAACGCCACCTGGATGTCCGTGCCCGGCAGGGTGTCCTCGCTCAGCAGCGCGAGCAGCGCCGCGTCCACCTCGTCGATCACTTGCGCAGCACCAGCCCCGGTGGCTGCTGCGCCGGTGCGACGACCCGGAAGTCGGCGGTCACCGCGGGGAAGCCGTTCCCGGTCGCGACCGCCTTGCGCGGGCCGAGCGCGTCCTTCCAGAGCACCAGCAGTTGCGCGTCGAACGTGCCCTCGGCGTCCGGCACCGCCGGGTTCGCCGCCACGGTGACCCCGGTGTCCCAGGCCAGCCGCACCGGCACACCGGGCGGGAAGTCCTGGCCGCGGATGATGGTGACGAAGCCGGGCGGCCCGATCTCCGGGATGGCCTCGATGCGCGGTTGCAGCACCCGCAGCGGCGCGCTCACCTGCCGGGCGACGACCGTGTCCGCGGTGACCGTCCCTCGTACGGTCGTGGTGGTCTTCCGTTGCGGGACCAGCACGAAGGTGAGCTGACGGGCCGCGCCCGGGGGCAGGTCGCCGATCCGGCAGACGGTCGCGTCGCAGTTCGCCGGCCGGGTGACGACCGGGATGCCGGTGGGCAGCCTGGGCTGGATGGTGACACCGGTGGCGGTGCCGCCGCCGACGTTGCGAACGGTGTAGCGCACCGTCGTCCGGTGGCCCACCCAGGTGGGCGTCGGGGTGATCACCACGCTGACCTGCAGCAGGGGCGGCATCGGCGGCGCGGGCGGCACCACCGGCACGCTGGGTGACACACTCGGTGACGCGCTCGGGGAGATGCTGGGCGACGGCGACGGTGGCGCGTCGGCCACCAGCCGGACCTCGGCGGTGTTGTCGCCCGGGGCGGCGTCGGCGAGCCAGCCCCCGGCCGTCCAGCGCAGGGTCGCGGTGGCCGCTCCGGTGGCGGTCACCGTGACTCGCACCCGGACCGTGCCGCCGATGCCGGGCGTACCCAGGTCGCAGGTGAGGGCGGTGACGTCGCAGACGCCGGCGCCGGCCTCCAGGGCGGTGACCCGGAAGCCCTCCGGCACCTCCAGGTCCACGTGCACCCCGTGGGCGGTGACCGGACCGTTGTCGGTGACCGACAGCGTCAGGGTGGTGCTCTTCCCGGCCGTGAACCTCTGCGGCGGTTGCACCACCGCGGTCTCGAGGTCGCTGGCGCGCTGCCAGGCCGGCCACCGGTGCCGTCCGGGGATCTCCCAGGTCAGGCCGTCACGGACGCCGCTGGCCAGGTCGTACGTTTTGACGTAGTCCGCCTCGGTGGCGGCGGCGTAGCGCCGCCCCGCGTGCGCCAGCCGCGCACTGTCCGGCGACCAGTCCACATCCCGGGGATGGTGCGGCCCGTCGTCCGGCGCGATCAGCGCGCCGCCGCAGGCGCTGCCCGCCGGCACCAGCACCTGGCAGTTGCCGCCGTACAGGTCGGTGGCGAGCATGCCGTCCGGCGCCCGGCCGAAGGCGATCCGGTTGCCGTCCGGCGCGAAGCCCACGCCGTAGTCGGAGCGGCCCGCGCCGCCCGAGGCCGCGGTGATGTCGGTTCCGGTGCCCGAACCGTCGGCGGCGGCGAGCCGGACGTGGCTGTTCGCGGCCCGCCCCTCGGTCTGCCCGCGGGCGAACGCCAGCGTGCCGCTGTCGGGTGACCAGGCCGGCTGGGTGTCGCCCACCGGGTCGGTGCTGGTGGGCAGCGCGGCCCCCAGGGCGCCGGTCTCCGCGTTCACCACCACGATCCGTGCCGGGGCGCCCGGCGTGCGCAGCGAGTAGGCGATCCTCGTACCGTCCGGCGACCAGACCGCCTCGGTCTCCGAGCCGGTGGCGGTCCGCTCCGCGAGTTCCAGGCGTCGCGCCCCGGCGCCGTCCGCCCCGACCACCCAGAGCCGCGCGACCCGGTTCGGGCCCTCGGTCTCGAACCGGCTGATCAGGATGTGCTGCCCGTCCGGCGAGTACGACGGCCGGGACGTCCACGGATCGCCGTTGACCGGGTTCCACAGCCGGTCGGGGTTCGCGGCGGCGCCCGGGTCCTCGCGGAGCACGGTCACGCCGAGATCGCGCGGGTCGACGGCGTCCGGCCGGATGTCGCAGAGGTCGGCGGTGTACCGGTCCGCCGCGGTGGTCCGGGTGATCAGCAGTCGCTCGCCGGCGCCGTCCGGGTTGTACCAGCCGGGCGTGCCGATCGAGCGGTCCTGGTCGTACCGCAGCTGCGCGACGCAGGCGCAGCCGTCGTCGCGGGGCTCGCCGCTGTAGAGCAGGTCGACGTCGCCCAGCGCGCCGGCGGGCTGGGTGCTGCGGCTGATGAAGGCGACCGTGACGCCGTCCGGGGACCACGCGGGCTGCCGGCTCTCCCAGGCCGCGTTGAGCATCAACCGGTCATTGGTGCCGTCCCGGGCGATGATGTGCACCTTGCGGTCGGTCACGCTGGCCGGCGCGGCGGTGTAGGCGATCAGGTTACGGCTCGCGACGGGATTCCACGACGGCTCGCCCGCGCCGCCCTCGATGTTGGTGACGTACCGGGCCTCGCCGCCGGCGGTCGGGATGCACCACACCTGCGTGACGGCCGAGCCGCGCTTGCCCTCGAAGGCGATCTCGGTGCCGTCCGGCGACCAGGACGGCCAGTAGTTGTCCCCGGTGCCGTCGGTGACCCGCCGAGGTTGGCCGCCCGAGACCGGCACCACGTAGATGTCGCGGGCGCTGCCCTGGCCCTCACGGGTCATCGCGTAGGCGACCCGCGTGCCGTCCGGGGAGATCACCGGGTGCCCGGCCACCTGGGCGGTGTCCGAGGTGAGCTGCACCGGAGCGCCGGCGCCCACCCGCACCCACACCTGCGCCAGGCGGGACGTGCGGCGGCTCACCCAGGTCACCGTGGCGCCGCGAGCCGACGCCTCGTCGTCGAAGTGCTGCACGGTCGTGGCGAACAGCGGGTCCGAGACCGCGTCGGCGCCGCTGCCGGAGACAACACCGATGGACCGGTGCGCCGTGCCGACATAGGCCACTCGCAGGTCGGCGGCGGCCGGCGGCGGATCGTCGGGCGCGGCATCCGCCTCACCGGCGACGACCGCCCACACGCCCGGCGCCGCGACGAGCACGGCCACGGCGAGGGCCATGTGGACCAGAGACTTACGCACGTGAAGGCCCCTCAGGAAGACAGGCGGGACTTCATCCTCGGCGAAACACCCCGGTACCCGCACCGGGCAACGGGGCATTCCCGGGGGCAGGATGTGTGCCCTCAGATCAGGTCGTGCCGGAGCGCGTATGCCACCGCGTGCGCCCGGTTGCGCAGCTGCAGCCGGGTGGTGACCTCGTGCAGCACGTTCTTCACCGTACGCTCCGAATAGGACAGCTGGGAGGCGATCTCGCGGGTCTCCAATCCGTCGGCGACCAGGCGCAGCACGTCGACCTCGCGGGTGGTCAGCCCGCGCAGGGTGAGGCCGCGCGGGTGCAGCACCTCACGCTGGAGCCGGCCCATCTGCTCCAGCAGCCGGCCCAGCAGGTCGCCCGGCACGCTGCCCTCGCCGCGGGCCGCGCCGACCAACACCTGCACGAGCCTCGCGCTCGACACCTCGGAGCGGCGGACCACGCCGACGACGCCGCACTCGACCGCACGCGACAGCTGGGCGTCGTCCAGGGTGGACGAGATCAGCACCAGCCGACTCGGACCGCGACGCAGCTCACGCAGAGTGGCGAAGGTCTCCTCGGTCACGGCATCCGGGACGACCACGGTGACCGAGGCGGACTCCCGTTCCGTCTCGCCGACGACGCGGACCTCCGCGCTCCCCGAGAGATGGCTCTTCATGCCCAGCAGCGTGATCGGATCCGTGGCCTGGACATATACCGGCACCCGTTGCATGATCGATTCCTCCTTCGCCGTGCCGCCGACATCCTGCTCCGATCCGCTTAGCAAGTACTTAACGGACGGTGAGCCCGGGGCGCGGCAGCCCGGACGGGCAGCAGGTCTGCCCGCGCCGGTTCCCGCACGGCCCTACTGTGGTTCGGATCGATCTCTACGCTCAGCGACATGCGCGCATCGGCGAATCTGGGGACCGAGTACGTCTCCCTGGCCCCCGGCTCGACAGCGACGGTCCCGGTCACCGTTCGTAACACCGGCGACACTGTGGAGGCCTATCGGATCGAGGTGCTCGGCGAGCCCGCGGAATGGGCCCACGTCGAGCCAGCGGAGATCAACCTCTACCCGGCGGGTAGCGAGACCGTGACGGTGACCTTTGCCCCTCCGCGGTCCCCCCGCGTCCCGGCCGGCGAGCGGCCGTTCGGCGTGCGGATCGTGCCGTCGGAGCACCCGGACGCCACCGTGGTGCAGGAGGGCGTGCTCGCGATCGAGCCGTTCCAGGAGGTCGCGGCCCTGCTGCAGCCGGGCTCGCAGTCCGGCCTCCGCCAGGGCCGATACCGCGTCGACACCGACAACCACGGCAACGTCGCGGAGGAGCTGACCTTCGCCGCCGCCGACGGGACCGACCAGGTCACGTTCGCGCTCCAGCCGGCGGCCATGACCGTCGGGAACGGCACCCGGGCAGAGACACGCTTGACCGTACGGGCCCGCCGCTGGCACTGGTGGGGCCCGCCCCGCGAGTCCCCGTTCACCGTGGAGATACGGCCTGAGCACGGCCGGGTCCTTACGCTGGAGGGCGTCTTCGTCCAGAAGCCGGTGATCTCGGCTGGACTGCTCAAACTGCTGGCCGCCCTGCTCACGCTCCTGCTGGCGCTGCTCGCCCTCTGGTTCGGCCTGGTCCGGCCAGCGGTGAAGTCGGCGGCGAAGGAAGCAGTCGACCAGAACACCGCGCGGCAGCAGCAGGCCGCCGCGGAGAACGAGCTCGCCACCACCCCGCCGGACCCGACCCCCACCGCGGCCGCCACCTCCGCCGCACCCGGCTCCGGCAGCGCGGGCCGGACGGACAGCGGCACGGCGGAGGGCGGCGGCAGCGGCGCCACGGGCAGCGGCCAGGGCCAGCAGTTCTCCGCCGCCATCTCGTTCCGGACGAACAAGGCGGGCTCCGCCGAGCGCAGCTTCACCGTTCCGCCGAGGCGGACCTTCCTGCTCACCGACTTCCTGGTGGACAACGTCCAGGGCGACGAGGGCACGCTGCGGGTGACCGCCAACGGCGTCCCGGTCGTGACGTACGCGCTGGAGAACTTCCGCAACCAGGACTACCACTCGGTCACCCCGATCCGGGTGCCGGCCGGCGCGAGGGTGAGCATGCTGGTGACCTGCCGGACGCCGGGCACCCCGGCCAACGCCAGCCGGGCGACCCAGTGCCGCGAGTCGCTCTACCTCAACGGCCTGATGGTCAGGACCGCGGCGCCCGCCGCGTCGAACTGACGTCCCACCCACGTGAGCGGCCCGCGTTCCCTCCGGAACGCGGGCCGCTTCACGCACCGGGTCAGACGGCGTTCGCTCCGGTGGTGGCCGGCGCGGTGCGCCGCCGGCGTGACGGCCAGGCGTTCAGTGACGTGTCCTCCAACTTGATTCCCTCACCGGCACTCTTCGCGGCCAGGCCGAGGGCCTGCAGGTACAGCCCGCCGTTACGGGCGCGCAGGTTCTGGAAGACCGCGCCGTTCGCGAACGTCAACGCGCCGGCCGACTGGAGGAGACCGCCGAACGCCTTACCGGGGTTGACCCTGCCCTCCTTGACGCCCTTGACCACCTCGCTGGCGAAGTCTCCGGCCCCGCTCCCGACGGTGAAGTAGAGCGCCGCCTTCAGCATCCGGGATCCTGTCGTGCCGGCGGCGAGAGCGTCCGACGTCAGCATCCTGCCCAGCTCGGGTTCCTTCAGGTAGACGGCGCCCTGCAGGATGGGCGCCACGGCGGCGACGAAGTTGCCGGCGGCCTTGGCGATGTCGCCGTCGGGCAGGCCGGAGAGCGCGGTCGAGCCCTTCTCCAGCCTGTATCCCTCGCCGTAGCTCTTGATGAGCAGGCCGACGCCCTGCAGGAGCATGCCGGCGGCCCGGCCGTGGGGCACCTTCTCGGCGATGCTCGGCGCGGCGGTGACCAGGCCACCGAAAGCGAGAACGCCGCCGACGAGTTTGCCCCAGTTCATCGTCTTGTACCCCTCGGGCGAGCGCGCGGCCTTGACCACCTCGCTCATGGCGTCGCCGAACGCGGTCAGGCTGGCGCCGCCGGTCGCACCCGCCATCAGACCGAAGGACGGGTTGGCATTGTTCGCCAGGCCCGCGCCGGGACCGGCGACCGCCAGCGCCGCCCCGGTCATCTTCGCCTCATCGCCGTTGAAGGTCCGCCGCAACCATCCCGGCTGCTGCGACTCGACGACGGACGCCGGCGTGCCGGGCCGCGACGCCGGCAACGCGACAGCAGCCGGATCAACCGCCACCTCAGACACCCCACCCGACAACGACGCCACCGACCCCGGCCGCGACGCCGGCAACGCAACAGCAGCCGGATCAACCGCCACCTCAGACACCCCACCCGACAACGACGCCACCGACCCCGGCCGCGACGCCGGCAACGCAACAGCAGCCGGATCAACCGCCACCTCGGACTCGGCCTCCAGGCTCGCCCGGATGACCGCGGCGACGTCCAGGCCCGGGGCGGCCTGGGCCGGTTCGGCCGGGGCCGGTTCGGCCGGGGAAAGGTCGTCGAGTTCGACGCTGTCGGCGTCCCAGGACGGATTCCAGGCGCCCGGCATCTCCGTGCGTTGCACGACCGGGCCACCCTGCCGGTCGATCAACCGGGACACACCGGCGTTCCCGGCCGACCGTTGCAGGGCCAGCATCGTCTCGACCTCGTGGGAATGCCGGCGAGCCCCCACCGGCGGGACGGAACGGCCCGCCCCGGCACTGGTCGTCGGGCGGGCATGCGTCTGCCGCATCAGTCCGGGCTCCTCGCGTCGGCCTATCGTGCCGGGCCAGGCTAGGGGTCCCAGTTGGACGCCAGATGAACGGATGCGGCACGGCGGGAGCCGTCCGGAAATGATCGAGGACTCGTCATCGACCTCCGGTGGCGCCGGCCGCGGATGGAAGGGCAGACGTCCTGCACGCCCGGAGCCATCGCCGAGCCCGCGATCGCCCCGGGCGACTCCGAGATCCTGGAGTGGCTCGCGGCGGACACGGCGACGACCGGCAGCCCTGGCAGCTCTCGATCCGTCCGGCGGTGCCGGAGTCCTGCCGGGCCACGCCGGCGGGCTTTGACGCCCTTCTTCAGGAACACTGATGGAGTTCCTCGCCGACGTCACCGCCGCACGACGGCCCATCGCCACGCCTGGTCGGTGCCGGGCCGCTGACCATACCGTCATGGGAACGCGCCGAGCCGCCATCGGTGACGTCCGTGTTCGCCCGCTGGCTGACGACGTGGACGCAGCAGCAGCGCTTGGCCGCAGCAGCACCGGAATTTGTACGAGCTGCTCGAGCAGGCCGCGAGACTGCTCAAGCAGCAGGACGACGAGTTCGAGATGGTGCCGGGAACGGGCCTGCTGCGCTGGCAGAGCACCGAGGGTGACCCTCTACGCCGGCATCTGTTGGTCGAGACCGTGGTCCCGCGTCTGGACCGGGCCACCGCGGAGATCGCTGTTGTGATCGTCTCCGGCCGCAGACGTTGGAGGACCGCCAGGTGCTCGCCGGTCTGGACGGTTTCCATCCGGATCGGGGACACGCCCAGCGCGACAGGTCGTCGCCCGGACCTGGCCGCGTTCGATGCGCAGCTGATGGATCGGCGCAGAGGCCGGCTGGGCGCCCGGCACTGGCAAGACCTGCACGATTGCCAACCTGGTGTCCGCGCTGATGGCCCGCGGGCAGCGGGTGCTGGTGACCGGCCAGAAGGATCACGCACTGAAAGTGCTGCGCGAGAAGATTCCGCCGGAGCTGCACCGGTTGTGTGCTGCTGGCCGGGGGCAGCACGGAAGGTCGGGACCGAAGTCCGCGCCGGCACACCACTGCCGGCTACGAGGGGTAGAGCGAGCCGCCGCATACATCCGTCGTCGCATGCGGCCGGAGCGATCAGAGATCGTCCGCTTCGTTGTTGGAGGGGCCGACTTCGGCGTCGTCCGTAGTTGCCGAACCGGCGAGGTCGGCGGGATCTGTGGTGCCGCCAGGCTCGTCTTCCACGGTGAGGCTGCCGTAACTCCCGGGCTCCGCGGACGACTTCTGCGGAGAGGAATCACCATTGTTGTCGGGCTCGTGTGACTGCTCGGACATCGGAAAGCCTTTCGCATGAGTGAATCAGGACATCGCTGTTTCGGCCTGCCCGGCCTCGTGGGGTGTTCCGCCGAACACCGAGAACCTTCAGGAAGTCGCGGGCCCAGTAGGCGATATCGTATGCACGGACCTGCTCCCGCATGTGGCGCATCCGCACCACAAGGTCCTGCGATTCGGCGTTGAGGGCCTCGGGAATCCCGCCTCCGACGTCATCGGTGTCGTGAGCGTTGATCAGGAAGGCGTCGTCGAGTTCGGCCGCGGCGCCGGTGAACTCGCTGAGGACCAGTGCGCCCTGCTCGTCGGCGCCGACGGTGATCCGGACGACGACGGCCGGCACGGTCTGCTGATCCGCCGCGACAACACCACCGGTGAGCTGGCCTTCTACCGATGCTGGGCGCCCGGCCCGGTCACCTTCGCCCAGCTCGTGCGGGCACGCGATCTGCGCCGCCGACGCCCGAGCAACAGACCGCCACGGCCAGCCCACCATGATCGATCTGACCGGCAACGAGATCCGCCGTCTGATCAACGTCCTGCTGATCCGTCCGACCCGCAGCATCACCTACCGTCTGCGCCGGTCAAACCGGCGACGCCGGCACCAGGCACGAGCCAGACGAGCCCACCACACCCGCCGCCTCAACCTCGAGCTCCAGCCATGATCAATGGCGGCTGCCGCACTTGGACCGGGCGTGGAAGTCCCGCCGCACCCGGAGCCGGTCGCTAGATCCCGTCGCGGTCGCGCAGCGGCAGCCCCAGCTGCGCGGCGACCGGATTCCACGAATCGAGGAATCGTTTCTTGGCCGTGCCGGCGATCTTCGACTCGTTGTCCCCGTCGATGCGGTGCGCTTCCGCCACGGCGGTTTCCCGGCAGCCGTTACGCTGCTTTTCCTGAGCCCATTTCACGTAATAGCCGTCGGCGGTCAGCGAATGCGACAGCGCAGAGTCGAGGGCGCTGCGGAGCTCCTCGCCGTTCGCCAACGCGGACAGGTCCAGGCCGGCCAGGGTGGCCCGCTCCTGGTTGCGTTCGGTGCCGACGTCACGCAACCGCCGGATCGCGCCGGCCAGGCCGGCACACCGGAACACCGCGTCGTTCGCCTGGACCAGCTTGTCGCGGCTGCGCTTGCTGCGATCGAGCAGCTCGTCCAGTGCCGCGCCCTGCGCCGCCCGGTCGGCGGTCGGCGACGGCGGACCAATGGTGGGCTCCGCCGTGAGCGGCAGCGCCGGCTCGGTGAACGCGCTGGTGGTGACCGTGACGATCGGCTCGGGGCCGGGTTCCGGTTCGTCCCGGTTGAGCGCCAGCACCGTGCCGCCGACCGCCCCGGCCAGCGTCAGCACCGCGACAGCGGCCAGCAGCGGGCGGGTCAGCGGGCGCGGCTCGGCCGGCTGCCGCGGGATCCCGCCGTGGACCCGGGTCTCCTCCTCGTCGTCCCCGTCGTCGATGAACTCCACCGTCGGGACGGGCCGGGGCCGCGGCACCGGGACCGGCTGCCGCGGAGAAATGACGGCGGTGGTGGAATCCCGCAGCGGATGCTCACAATTGTCGCAATAGTCGAGCGACGGGTCGTTGTCCAAGCCGCAGGCTTCGCACCTCATTCCGCGAGCATAGCCATATCGACGGCAGTCACAAAGATAAAAGCGGCCCCGGAATGCTCCCGGGGCCGCTTATGCGTATTGCCGATCAGACGGTGCGAGCCAGCCGGTCGGCGAGCAGTTTCGCGAAACGGGCCGGGTCCTCCAGGTCGCCGCCCTCGGCCAGCAGGGCGGTGCCGTACAGCAGCTCGGCGGTCTCCGGCAGCGCCGGGTCGTCGGCGCCGCGCTCGTGCGCCGACCGCAACCCGGTGACCAGCGGGTGGTTCGGGTTGAGCTCCAGGATCCGCTTCACCCGCGGCCCCTCCTGGCCCATCGCGCGGTACATCTTCTCCAGCGCCGGGGTGATGTCGTCGGAGTCGCTGACCAGGCAGGCCGGCGAGGTGGTCAGCCGGTGCGAGAGGCGCACCTCCTTGACCTGCTCGTCGAGCTTCTCCTTGAGGAAGCCCAGCAGCGGGCCGAAGTCGCCCTCCGGCTCCTTCTCCTCCTCGTCCTTCTTCAGGTCCACCGACCCGCGGGCGATCGAGCGCAGCTTCCGGCCGTCGTACTCGGGCACCGCGTCGACCCAGATCTCGTCGACCGGGTCGGTGAGGATCAGCACCTCGTAGCCCTGCTCCCGGAACGCCTCCATGTGCGGCGAGTTCTCCACCTGGGAGCGGCTCTCGCCGGTCAGGTAGTAGATCTCCTCCTGGCCCTCCTTCATCCGCTCCACGTAGCCGGCGAGCGTGGTCGGCTCGGCGGAGTGCGTGGTGGCGAAGGAGGCGATGTCCAGGATCGGCTTGTGGTTGTCCGGCTCGCTGAGCAGGCCCTCCTTGACCGCCCGGCCGAACTCGCGCCAGAACGTCGCGTACTTCTCCGGGTTGCCGGTCATCATGTCCTTGATCGTGGACAGGACCTTCTTGACCAGCCGGCGGCGGATCATCTGGATGTGCCGGTCCTGCTGCAGGATCTCCCGGGAGATGTTCAGCGACAGGTCCGCCGCGTCCACGACGCCCTTGACGAAGCGCAGGTAGTCGGGGATCAGCTCCTTGCTGTCGTCCATGATGAAGACGCGCTTGACGTAGAGCTGCAGGCCACGGCGGGCGTCACGCTGGAACAGGTCGTGCGGGGCGCGGGACGGGATGAACAGCAGCGCCTCGTACTCGAAGGTGCCCTCCGCCTTCATGTTGATGATCTCGAGCGGGTCGGCCCAGTCGTGGCTGATGTGCCGGTAGAACTGGTGGTACTCGTCGTCCGAGACCTCGCTGCGCGGGCGTGCCCAGAGCGCCTTCATCGAGTTCAGCGTCTCCTCCCCCATCCGGATGGGGAAGGAGATGAAGTCCGAGTAGCGCTTCACGATCTGCTTGATCCGCCACTGGTCGGCGTAGTCGTAGAGCGCGTCCTCCTCGTCCTTGGGCCGCAGGTGCAGCGTCACCGCGGTGCCGACCGGCGCGTCCGGCGCGTCGTCGATCGTGTACGTTCCCTCGCCGGCCGACTCCCATCGGGTGCCGTGCCCCTCGGTGCCGGCCTTGCGGGTCACCAGGCTCACCCGGTCGGCGACCATGAAGGTCGAGTAGAAGCCGACCCCGAACTGACCGATCAGCTCGGCGTCGCCCTTGCTGTCGGACGCCTCCTTGAGCTTGGCGAGCAGGTCGGCGGTCCCGGACTTGGCGATCGTCCCGATCAGCGTCACGACCTCCTCGCGGGTCATGCCGATGCCGTTGTCCCGGACGGTCAGCGTCCGTGCCTCGGAGTCCGCCTCGATCTCGATGTGCAGGTCGGAGGTGTCCGCCTCCAGACCGTCCTGCAGCTTGGCCAGGCGCAGCTTGTCCAGCGCGTCGGACGCGTTCGAGATCAACTCGCGCAGGAAGATGTCCTTGTTCGAATAGATCGAGTGGACCATCAGCTGCAGCAGCTGGCGCGCCTCGGCCTGGAACTCCAACGTCTCCATCGTCACCCGTTTCCATCCTCATCCGGTGGTACAGGCCGATGGTATGACGGTCGCCCGGCCGTCCGGTCGGCACCACGGGCAGACGCCGCCCGCGACCGGAAGCCGCGCGGTCCCGGCGGCCGCCGCCCGCCGCGGGAAGGCGGGGCGGCCCCGGTCACCGCGTCCGGTCCGGGCCCGGTTCCGGAGCGGCCGGGACCGGACGTGAGGCGTGGTCCCGGGCCCGCGCGTCAGCAACCCGGGCCGGCGGCCCTCCCGGCGACGATGCGGTAACCCGAGATGTCGCCCCTGACGTACGGCCGGAGCTGCTGGATCGATGTGGGATCGGTGTCGTTGAGCGCGATGAACGCGACGATCGCGGTGTCCACGGTCCGGCACGTCGCCCGGTCGGCAACCCGCCGCGCCCGCGCCTCCAACTCCTGCGGATTCAACGCAGCGTAAGAGGACGCTGAAATACCGACCGTCACCGCACACGCGGTGGCCATCTCCACTAAACGCACGAGAGCAGGCTAGTGATCATCACATTCGGTAGCCAGTGGTCCGATCGGGCAGGATCATCGGTACGGACAGCGACGTCACGTGGCGATGTGCCAATCCGCGGGAATGAATCCCCGTGACGCTTTACCTGACGGCTGCCGCGTTTGTACCGTGATTACTCGGAGCAACGGTCTGATCACGCTGGAGGATCCCATGCGTCGTGCCGCTGTCGTTCTCGCCCTCGCCGTCGCCGGTCTCTGGATCGCCGCACCGGCCCAGGCGTTCGCTCACAACAACGTCCACAACACGTACCTGCACGCGGTGCTCGACGGCCTCACCCTGCTGGTCGCCTCGGCGCCGGTGTGGACGGCGATGCTGTGGAGCGGTCACCGCAGATGGCTGCTGGCCGCGCTGATCGCCGTGGTGCAGATCCCGGTCGCGGTGATCGGCTTCGTGCCGGTCGTCGACCCGTACCTGCACCTGGCCCTGTTCCTGCTGGCCCTCGGACTCACCGCCGCCTCCCTGCGGATCGTCCGCAACCAGGCCCGGGACGCCGTCACGGCACCCGCCCCGACCCACCGGTAGGCGTCCGGCCACGGCCGGGCGTGGCCCGCACCCGGGCCACCGGCACCGCTCAACCGCGGGCGTCCCCCACCGGGCGGGGCGCCCGCTCCCGCGCCCGAGGCCGGCCGGCGCGCGATCGCTCGACCCACCGGCCCACCTCCAACCACCGGCCCGCTCTCGCCCGCCGGGCCCGCTTCCCCGGCCCGCCCCCACCCGCCCGGCCCCGCTTCCGGCCCGCTCCCGTGGCCCGCGGCCGGGTCAGTCACGCCGGGCCCCGCACCGCCCCCGTGGCCTGCGGCCGGGTCACTCACGCCCGGCACCGCTCCCGCCCCCGTGGCCCGCGGCCGGGTCAGTCACGCCGGGCCCCGCACCGCTCCCGTGGCCCGCGGCCGGGTCACTCACGCCCGGCACCGCTCCCGCCCCCGTGGCCTGCGGCCGGGTCACTCACGCCCGGCACCGCTCCCGCCCCCTTGGCCTGCGGCCGGGTCAGTCACGCCGGGCCCGGACCCAGTCGCCGGTGGAGGCGCGGACGGCCAGGCCGACCACGACCTCGCCGTCTCTGATCAGCTCGACCTCGGGACACCCGGCGGCGGCCGGGTGCCAGCCACCCCGCCGGTCCCGGACCGCGTGGTGCCGGCAGTGCTCCTCGTCGACGTAACCCCAGGCGAGGAACAGCTCCTGAGCGCCCAGGCAGTACCGTCCGACGCTGGCGATCCGGCCACCCTCGGCCCGGCGGAAGAACTCGGCCCGCAGCCCGGGCACCCGGGCGCCCTCGAAGGCCGCGTCCGCCTCGCTCCGATGCGGCTCAAATTCCGACAAATCGGGAATATTCACGTGTGGAGTCAAGCACAGCGCCGGGCCGGAGCAGGCCGGCTCGGCACTTCCGGCACCGGATCGCCGGACGGCCCGCAAGAGCCGAGAACCGCTCACATCGATCTCGTCATCCGTTGTGATCCGGTTTTAACTTGACTGTCGGTGAGCGCCCGCACAATGGCCTCGTGGTGACCGAGACGATGATGCCGGTCAACGGCATCCAGGTGTGCCTGGAGACCTTCGGCGAACGCACCGACCCGCCCCTTCTGCTGCTCGCCGGGGAGGCCAGTTCGATGGATTGGTGGGACGACGAGTTCTGCCGCCGGCTGGCCGCCGGTGGCCGGTTCGTCATCCGCTACGACCACCGCGACACCGGCCGCTCCACGTCGTTCCCGGCCGGGGCGGGGTACTCGGGAGCGGACCTGATGAACGACGCGCTCGGCGTGCTGGACGCGCTCGGGGTGCCCGCCGCGCACCTGGTCGGCCTCTCCCTCGGCGGCGCGCTGGCCCAGCGGATCGCCGTCGAGCAGCCGCACCGGGTGCTCACCCTGACCCTGATCGCGACCAGCGCCGGACTCGGCCCGGACGCCGTCCCGGTGCTCGCCGGCGTGACCGCGGTCGCGGTCCGTACCGCGCCCGCCACCGAGGTGCGCCTCCGCGCCCCCGCCGACGAGATCGACTGGTCGGACCGGCGCACCGCGGTGGCCGGCCTGATCGCCGAGATCCGCTCGCGCGGCGGCCCGTTCACCCCGGACGAGCCCCAGCTGCGCCGCCTCGCCGAACGCGTCTTCGACCGGTCCGCGAACCTGGCCACCGCCCGGCTCAACCACCGCCTCGCCGGTTTCGGGCCGCCGGTGCGCGACCGCCTGCCCGCCGTCACCGCCCCCACGCTCATCCTGCACGGGACCCTCGACCAGCGGTTCCCGCCGGAGCATCCGCGCGAGCTGGCCCGGGTGATCCCCGGGTCCCGGCTGGTCTGGCTGGAGGGCGTCGGCCACGAGGTCCCGCCCCGGGCGGTCTGGAACCAGGTCCTCACCGAGATCCTCGGCGAGCCGGCCGACCCGCTGACGCCGGCCGCCTGACGGGAGTCGTCGGGTCGGCCGCCGGCGGACCCGGCATCCGGTGGCCGCGGGTGGGAGCGAGCGGGACCGGCGCAGCCGCAACGCGTCCGCTCCCGGGCTTGACCCTGACGCAGCGTCAACCCTCGACACTGACCGCATGAGCATCCCGGCGACAACCCGGCAGATCTCCGGCCCCGCGATCCTCGCGCGGGGCCTGGAGAAGTCGTACAAGCAGCTGCGCGTGCTGCGCGGCGTGGACATCGAGGTGGCACGGGGCAGCATCTTCGCCCTGCTCGGCTCCAACGGGGCGGGCAAGACCACAGTGGTGCGAATCCTCTCCACACTGCTCAAGGCGGACGCGGGCACCGCCCGGGTCAACGGCTTCGACGTCACGGCCCAGGCCGCCGACGTCCGCGAGTCCATCAGTCTCACCGGCCAGTTCGCGGCCGTCGACGAGATCCTCACCGGGCGGGAGAACCTGGTCCTGGTCGCCCGGCTGAGGCACCTGAGCGACCCGGCCGCGGTCGCGGCCGACCTCCTGGAGCGCTTCTCTCTGACCGAGGCCGGCGACCGCAGGGTGGCGACGTACTCCGGTGGGATGCGCCGCCGGCTGGACATCGCGATGAGCCTGATCGGCGATCCACCGGTCATCTTCCTCGACGAGCCGACCACCGGCCTCGACCCGGAGGCGCGCATCGAGGTGTGGCGGGCGGTCGAGGAACTGGCCCGGGGCGGCACCACCGTGCTGCTCACCACGCAGTACCTGGAGGAGGCCGAACAGCTCGCCGACCGGATCGCGATCCTCCACGAGGGCCGGATCATCGTCGACGGCACCCTGGCCGAACTCAAGCAGCTCCTGCCGGCCGCCGAGGTCCGGTACGTCGAGAAGCAGCCCTCCCTCGAAGATGTCTTCCTCGCGGTCGTCGGCCGCACCGGCGAAGACGCCCAGCGACAAGGACGACGATGACCACGCACTTTCTCACCGACACCGCCGTGCTGACCGGGCGGACCATGCGCCACGTCACCCGCAGCCTCGACACGATCATCACCACCGCGGTCACACCGATCGCCCTCATGCTCATCTTCGTCTACGTCTTCGGCGGCGCGATCGACACCGGGGGCGGCCCGTACGTGAACTACCTGCTCCCGGGCATCCTGCTGATCACCATCGCGTCGGGCATCTCGTACACCGCGTTCCGGCTGTTCATGGACATGCGCGACGGGATCTTCGAACGTTTCCAATCCATGCCGATCGCCCGCTCGGGGGTGCTCTGGGCGCACGTTCTGACGTCGCTGCTCGCCAACCTGATCTCGGTCGTGGTGGTCGTCGGCGTCGCCCTGCTGATGGGCTTCCGCTCGGGCGCCGGGGTGCTCAGCTGGCTCGTCGTCGCCGGCATCCTCGTGCTGTTCACGCTGGCGCTGACCTGGCTCGCCGTCATCCCGGGCCTGACCGCCAAGAGCGTGGACGGGGCGAGCGCATTCTCCTACCCGCTGGTCTTCCTGCCGTTCATCAGCTCGGCGTTCGTGCCGACCGGGACCATGCCCGGCCCGGTGCGCGCCTTCGCCGAGAACCAGCCGGTAACCTCCATCGTCGACGCGATCCGCGCCCTGCTCGCCCAGCGGCCGGTCGGCGACGACATCGGGATCGCGCTCGCGTGGTGCGCCGGCATCCTCGTCGTCGCCTACGTCGTCGCGACCATCACCTACCGTCGCAAGATCTCCTGAACGGCATTCGGTAAGGGCGGGATGAGGACATGCTGACGATCGGTCGGCTGGCGGAGTACGCCGGCGTCACGGTGCGGGCGGTGCGGCACTACCACCAGGTCGGGCTGCTGCCCGAGCCGGAGCGCGACGCGTCGGGCTACCGGCGGTACGGCGCCACGGCGGTCGTGTCCCTCATCAAGATCCGTACCCTCGCCAACGCCGGCGTGCCGCTGTCGCAGATCCGTCAGATGCTCGACGCGGACGCCGCGACGTTCGCGCACGCCGCCGAGCGGATCGACAGCCACCTGCGCGAGGAGATCGAACGGCTGGAGACCAGCCGTAAGCAGATCGCCCAACTCGCCGCCGGTGACAGCCTGGTGCTGCCACCGGCGGCGGCGTCCTACCTGGACCGGCTGCGGGCGGCCGGCGTGTCGGAACGGATGGTGGCGGGCGAGCGCGACGGGTGGATCCTGATCGCGGCCCGCTGGCCCGATCGGGTGAGCGACTGGATCGCCGAGAAGGTCGCGCAGCTGGAGGACCCGCGGATGCTGCGGTTGTACCTGCTGCTGTCGGAGCTGTTCGACAACGACCGGGGCGACGACGACCCGCTGCTGCGGGAGGTCGCCGACATCATGGCCGCCATGGCCGAGCAGTCGTACACGTCCGGCGAGGTCGGCGAGGACCTGCACGACGACCTGCCGTTCGACCTGCTGGACGCGCTCGCCGTCGAGTCCGACGCGCGTTTGCAGCGGCTGCGGGAGCTGATGCGCGAGCGCGGGTGGGCCCGGTGGACCCGGCTGGAGCGGGTGGCGGAGCCGCCGCGATGACCGTCCCCGGACCCGTCGCGGACGCCGCCGGTCCCGGCCGCGCTCAGTCCCGTTCCGGCTGGGGTATGCCGGCCAGCAGGACCAGGCCGGCGATCACCGAACCGGCGCAGGCCGCCAGATAGGCCAGCAGCAGGATCGCGCCCGCGCCGGCGCCGAGGCCGGCGAGCGCCAGGACGGTCAGCACCGCGGCCGCGGCGGAGCCCGAGGTCAGCATCCAGCCGGCCGCTTTCTGGCCCGATGTCCACCGGGACGAGCCGGTGGCGATCAGCATGCCGGCGGCCGGGCTCACCACCGGCATCAGGAACGTGCCAGCGGTCAACAGGGCGATCGCCACGGACTCGGCGCCGCCGACCACGGACACCCGGGCCGGAGTGGCCGGGGCCGGCGGCGGCGCCGGCAGCCGCAGGTGCAGCGGCAGGAAGCCGCGCCGGGTGGCCTCGGCGAGCTGCTCCGGGGGGCCTAACCGGGCCAGCACCGGTGACGGATCGCCGTCGGGCGCGCGGCGCAGCGCGAGATAGTCGGTCACCGTCCGCATCAGCTCGTCGCGCCGCTCGGGCGGCAGGTCCTCACTCGCCGCCCAGAGCGCGGCCAGGTAGTCGAGGACGAGCGCATCGGTGTGGGCCAGCGGGGCTGTCGTCATCTCGGTCTCCTCCCGAAGCCGGTCACACGGGCGCCGCGGCTGCCTGGACGGGATCCGCGGTCCGGTGATGCCGTTCAGCATGGCCACCCGGCGCCGCGGGCACATCGGACCGGAGTCGTATTCTTGGGCCGCCCGCATCGGACTTTCGGCATAGGGGCGAGCGGGGAGCCGGCCGCCGGGCGTCGGCGCGGGGTGCCGGCCCCGCGCGGAGCGACCCACCGCAGCGGCCGGGGAGCGGGCAGGATGGGGGTATGCGTCTGGTGTCCCTGCTGCCCTCCGCCACCGAGATCGTGTACGCCCTGGGCCTCGGCGACGACCTGGTCGGCGTCACCTTCGAGTGCGACGAGCCGGCCGCCGCCCGCTCGGACAAGACCGTGGTGGTCGGCGGCCGGGACACCCGTGGGATGACCCCCGCCGAGATCGACGACTACGTCCGCACCCGGATGGCGGCCGGCGGCGACCTCTACACCCTGCACGCCGACGCCCTGGCCGGCCTGTCCCCCGACCTGATCCTGACACAGGACCTGTGCCGGGTGTGCGCGCTGCCGTCCGGGCACGTCGACGACGCGCTGGCCCATCTCGGCTGCCGCGCCGCCGTGCTCAGCCTGGACCCGCACAGCCTGGCCGACGTGCTGGCCACGTTCGTCGAGGTGGCGGCGGCGACGGGCGTACCGGAGCGGGGCCGGGCGCTGGTCGCGGGCCTGCAGCGGCGGCTGGACGCGGTGGCCGCGGCGGTCGCCGGCCGGCCGCGGCCCCGGGTGGCGATCGTGGAGTGGGTGGATCCGCCGTTCACCGGTGGGCACTGGGTGCCGGACCTGGTGGTGGCGGCCGGTGGCGAGCCGGTGGCGGCGCAGCCGGGCCGGCGGTCGGTGCAGGTGTCCTGGGCCGAGCTGGCCGCGCCGAAGCCGGACGTGGTGCTGGTGACGCCGTGCGGTTACCACCTGGACGGCGCGATCCGGCAGGCCGAGACGGTGCTGCCGCACTTCCCGGACGCCCAGGTGTGGGCGATCGACGGGGACGGCCTGGTGGTGCGGCCGGGCCCGCGGCTGGTCGACGGGGTGGAGGCGATCGCCGCGATCCTGCACCCGGGGGCGGTCCCGCGGGCGCGGGCGGGCACGGTGGCCCGGGTCGGCCCCGGCGGCGCCCGGGACGCGACCCCGGGAACCTAGCGCGCCAGGGCCGGACGCCGAGGCGCGGACCACCGCTCGTGTGCCGCCGCCCGGATCCGCGACGCCCGGTGCAGCCAGGCGATGTCCCGCCCGAAGGACCAGGTCAGCGAGGCCAGCGCGACGGCCAGCACGGCGATCGCGGCCCAGTCCGGCAGCAGCCCGGTCGCCACCGCCGCCAGCAGCACCCCCTGCTGGGCGGCCACCACCTTGCGGGAGAAGCGCGGCGGCAGCGCCGCGGTCAGCCAGGGCAGCGCCCAGGAGGCGGCGACGAACGCGTACCGGAACGCGCCGATGGCCAGCGCCCACCAGCCGTAGGAGATCGCGGCGTGCACGCTGAGCACCAGGATCAGGAACGCGTCCACCTCCATGTCGAACCGCGCGCCGAGCTGCGAGGACGTCCCGGTGCGGCGGGCCACCTGGCCGTCCACCCCGTCCATGGCCAGGGCCACGGCCGCCATCGTGACCAGCAGCCAGACCGGCGCCGGGCGGCCCAGCGCCGAGCTGGTGACCAGCGCGGTCACCCCGCCGGTGAGCACGGCCCGGCCGAGCGTGACGAGGTTGGCCCAGCCCAGCACGGTCGTCCCGGCGCGCTGCAGGGCGGCGCCGAGCAGGGCGCACAGGACCACGCCGTAGACGATCCCGGCGAGCCCGCCGGCCAGGGTCAGCCCCGCGGTCCCGGCCAGGACGGCGATCAGCGCGAGCTGGGCGGCGAACCCGAACAACGGCGCCCGGGACGGGGTCGTCGTGGCGGTAGTGGTGGTCACCGTGCCTCCTGGACATAGGGTCTAACCGCTGTCCTCCACACACACGCTTGGCGAGGACTTTCGGTTCAGAGGGAGTGGGGTTCGTGTTCGACGCGAGGGCCTTTTGGTTGGTTTCCCCCGGGGAGGGGGAGATACGCCCGGAAACGGTGCCGGATCCCGGTCCGGGCGAGGTCCTGGTGCGTACGCTGCACTCCGGCGTCAGCCGCGGCACCGAGACGCTGGTCTTCCAGGGGCGGGTGCCGCAGAGCCAGTGGGCCACCATGCGCGCGCCGTTCCAGGCCGGCGACTTCCCGGCGCCGGTGAAGTACGGCTACCTGAACGTCGGCGTGGTCGAGATCGGCCCGGGGCACCTGCGCGGGCGGACCGTCTTCTCGCTCTTCCCGCATCAGACGCGGTTCGTCGTGCCGGTGGAGAGCGTCACCGTCGTCCCCGACGGTGTGCCGGCCGCCCGGGCGGTGCTGACCGGCACGGTGGAGACCGCGGTGAACGCGATCTGGGACGCCGCCCCGCAGCTGGGCGACCGGATCACCGTGGTCGGCGGCGGCATGGTCGGCTCGTCGGTGGCCGCGGTGCTGGCCGGGTTCCCGGGCGCGGACGTGCAGCTGGTCGACGCCGACCCGGCGCGGAAGGCGGTCGCGGACGCGCTCGGCGTCGACTTCGCCCTGCCGGCGGACGCCCTGTCCGGCCGGGACCTGGTCATCCACGCCAGCGCCAACCCGGCCGGGCTGGTCCGCTGTCTGGAGCTGGCCGCGCCGGAGCGGACCGTGGTGGAGCTCAGCTGGTACGGCGACCGCCAGGTCGCGCTGCCGCTCGGCGAGTTCTTCCACTCCCGGCGGCTGACGATCCGCAGCAGCCAGGTGGGCGGGATCGCCCCGGCGCGCGGCCGGTCGTACGCCGAACGCCTGCGGCTGGCCCTGCGCCTGCTGCGCGACGACCGGTTCGACGCCCTGGTCAGCGGTCGGTCCGCCTTCACCGAGCTGCCCGAGTTGCTGCCCCGGCTGGCCGGCGGCGGCCTGGCCGCGCTGTGCCATGTGATCGACTATCCGGCCGAGAATTGATCTTTCCGGTCCGGGTAACCGTTGTGCAGTCCAGATCCGCCAACCGAGGAGAGAGCCCTTGTTCAGCGTCACCGTCCGCGACCACATCATGATCGCGCACAGCTTCTCCGGCGAGGTCTTCGGGCCCGCGCAGCGGCTGCACGGCGCCACCTTCGTGGTGGACGCCACCTTCCGCCGCCCGGAGCTGGACGAGGACAACATCGTCGTCGACATCGGCCGGGCGAGCGAGCAGCTGCGCACCATCTGCTCCGGCCTCAGCTACCGCAACCTCGACGACGATCCGGAGTTCTCCGGCGTCAACACCTCCACCGAGTTCCTCGCCAAGGTGATCGCCGACCGGCTGGCCGTACGGGTCTGCGCCGGTGAGCTCGGGCCGGGCGCGCGCGGCCTGACCGGCATCCAGGTCACCCTGCACGAGTCGCACATCGCCTGGGCGAGCTACGAACGAACCCTGCGGTGACCCACCGGCTCCACGTGGTGCTGCCGGCCGGCGTCGACGACCCGGCGACGCCCAGCGGCGGCAACCGCTACGACCGCCGGGTGCTCGACCACCTGGCGGCGTCGTACGACGTACGGGAGATCGCCGTGGCGGGCGCCTGGCCGCGCCCCGCCGCGGCCGACCGGGACCGGCTCGCCCACGCCCTGGCCCGGCTCCCGGCCGGTGCGACGGTCCTGCTCGACGGCCTGGTGGCCGGCGGCGTCCCGGAGGTTCTCCAGCCGCACGCCGACCGCCTGCGCCTGGTGATCCTGGTCCACCTGCCGCTCGGCGACGAGACCGGCCTGAGCCCGGCCGAGGCCGCCGAGCTGCGCGCCCTGGAACGGCGCGCCCTGCGCCTGGCCGCCGCGGTCGTCGCCACCAGCGCCCCGGCCGCCCGGCGCGTCGAGGCCCTGCACGACCTGCCGCACGTCCACGTGGCCGCGCCGGGGGTGGACCGGGCCGACCCGGGCGTGCCGTCCGGCACCGGCCACCGGCTGCTCTGCGTGGCCTCGCTGACCCCGCGCAAGGGCCAGGACCTGCTGCTGGCGGCCCTGGCCCGGCTCACCGACCTGGCCTGGGAGTGCACGTTCGCCGGCGCCGGGCGGATCCCGCCGGTGCCGGACCCGGTCGCCGATCGGGTCACGTTCCCCGGCCCGCTGGCCGGCGCGCAGCTCGACGCCGCCTACCGCGACGCCGACCTGTTCGTGCTCGCCTCACGCGCCGAGACGTACGGCATGGTGATCACCGAGGCGCTCGCGCACGCCCTCCCGGTCGTCGCCACCGACGTCGGCGGCGTCCCGGAGGCCCTCGGCGAGGCCGGCGGCGGCGTGCCCGGGAGTCTCGTGCCACCCGAGGACGCCGGCGCGCTCGCGGCCGTCCTGCGCGCCTGGCTCACCGACGCCGGCCTGCGCGAGACCTGGCGGGACCGGGCCCGGGCCCGCCGGGCGACGCTGACCGGCTGGGACGAGACCGCCCGCCGGCTGACCGCCATTCTGCGAACCATCGAGGAAGGAACCCCATGACCGGAGAATTCAGCGCCGACTGGCTGGCCCTGCGCGAGCCCGCCGACGCCGATGCCCGCTCCCTGGAGCTGGTCGGGCTGCTGCCCCAGCCGGTCAAGGTGATCCGCGACCTGGGCTGCGGGACCGGCTCGCTGGGCCGGTGGCTGGCGCCGCGGCTGCCGGCGCCACAGCTGTGGATCCTCACCGACCGCGACCACGAGCTGCTCGAGGTGGCCGCGGACCGGATGCCGGAGGGCGCCAACGTGGCGATCGACGAGCGGGACGTGACCGCGCTGACACGTGACGACCTGACCGGCGCCGACCTGGTCACCTGCTCGGCGCTGCTGGACCTGCTGACCGCGGCCGAGGTGGACCGGCTCGTCGAGGTGTGCGCGCAGGCCCGCACGACCGCGCTGTTCACGCTGTCGGTCACCGGGCAGGTCCGGTTCACCCCGCAGGACCCGCGCGACCGGGAGGTCGAGGCGGCGTTCAACGCGCACCAGCGCCGGGAGACCGGTGGGCGGCCGCTGCTCGGGCCGGACGCGCCGGCGTACACGGCGGCCGCGTTCACCCGCGCCGGAGCGCGGGTGGTCACCCGGGAGAGTCCGTGGCGCCTCGGCCCGCAGCGCGCGCGGCTGACCGCCGAGTGGCTGCGCGGCTGGGTCGGCGCGGCCGCGCAGCAGCGGCCCGACCTGCGCTTCGACGAGTACCTGGCGGCCCGGCTGGCGGCGCTGCCGGAGGTCACGGTCGGACACCGGGATGTTCTGGCGATCTTCGAGTGAACCCTGGTGAGGCGGTCCGGCGTACTAGTCCCTGAGGATCGACGAGGGGACGGGAAAGTGACGCGATCGTTCTGGGCCTGGGCACGGCTGCTGGGCGGCGCCGGGATCATCGCGCTGGTGCTGTGGCGGCTGGGCACCGGCGCCTTCCTGGACGGGCTGCGGGTGCTCGACACCGGCACCCTGGCGCTGGCCTTCGGGATCGGCGTGCTCACCACGGTGCTCAGCGCGTGGCGCTGGTGCCTGGTCGCCCGCGGCCTCGGCCTGCGGCTGTCGATCCGGGACGCGACCGCCGACTACTACCAGGCGCTGTTCCTGAACGCGGCGCTGCCCGGCGGGGTGCTCGGCGACGTCGGCCGCGCCGTGCAGCACGGCCGCGAGGAGGGCGACGTGGGGCGCGGCGTCCGGGCGGTGGTGCTGGAGCGCACCGCGGGGCAGCTGGTCCTGCTGGTCGTGGGCGGGGCGGTGCTGGTCACCGTGCCGTCGCCGGTGCTGACCCTGATCGGCGCGCACGGCGCCGAGGTGGCCGCCGGCGCCGCCGTCGTGACGATCTGCTCGCTGCTGGTGGTGGGCGTGGCACGCCGGGTGGAGCGGGGCCGCTCCCGGCTCGCCGGCGCGGCCCGCACCGGCGCCGCGGAGATCCGCTCCGGGCTGCTGGCCCGCCGGAACTGGCCCGGGGTGCTGTTCGCCTCGGCGTTGGTGCTGGCCGGGCACCTGGCGACGTTCCTGGTGGCGGCCCGGGTGGCCGGCAACGGCGCCTCGCTGCTGACGCTCGCCCCGCTGCTGCTGCTGGCCCTACTCGCCATGGGCATCCCGCTGAACGTGGGCGGCTGGGGGCCGCGGGAGGGCGTGCTGGCCTGGGCGTTCGGCGCGGCCGGGCTGAGCGCGGAGCAGGGCGTGACGATCGCGGTGGCGTACGGGATCTGCGCCTTCGTCGCGGCGGCGCCGGGCGCGCTGGTGGTCGCGGTCCGCGCCGCGCGGCGGCTGCGGCCGGCGCCCGCGGACGACCAGCCGGTGGCCGAGCCGGTCCCGGCGCTCCCGGCGCGGGCCGATTCCCGGGTACGGGACACCGCGCCGATCTCCCCGGCGGTCGGCACGTGCGTGCCGGAGCCGGTACGGATCCGCCTGGCCACGGTGCGGCAACCGGCGTACACGGGTCAGGTCGCGGTTTGACCGGCCGACCGGGTCGCCGGCCCGCACCGCGTCGCGGGATCCGGAACGGGCGCGCGCAGCGTGGACGCCTCCGGGGACGCCGGCTCGTCCGGGGCGCGACGCCGCCGGGCGCGGCGGGGCGCTCAGTCCCGGCAGCGGTCGGACAGGGCGTAGCGCAGCAGCACCACGTCCCCGATCTGGCGGACCCCGGCCAGCCGGGCCCGGTTCTTCGGGCCGGCCGGGAAGTCGCCGTCGTGCACGAACCGCGGAGCCCGCGAGTCCCCCACGAAGAACGGGGCCACCACCAGCTGCAACTCGTCCGCGAGGTCACGGGTGAGGAACTGGGTGTGCACGGTGCCGCCGCCCTCGACCATCAGCCGGCGCACCCCGCGCGCGGCCAGGTCCACCGAGACCAGGTGCACGTCGACCGGGTCGCCGCCGTCCACCACGGTGGCCACCGCGCCGAGCCGGGCGCGGGCCTCGGCCAGCGCCGGGGTGGCGCAGTAGACCAGCTTCTCCGGATCCCCGGCGGTGAAGAACGACGCCCCCGGGTCGAGGTCGCCGCGGCTGGTCACGGTCACCTTCACCGGGTTCGCCGGCGCCCCGCGCGCCACCCGCGCGGCGCGGCGCCGCGCGGAGCGCACCAGCAGGCGCGGGTTGTCCTGACGGATCGTCGCCGCGCCGACCAGGATGGCGTCGCAGCCGGCGCGCACCTCGTCGACGCGGTCGAAATCCGCGTCGTTCGACAGGAGCAGACGCTCCTCGGTGGTGTCGTCGAGATAACCGTCGATCGACATCCCGCAACTCAACAAGGTGTAAGGACGCTCAGCCATCGTGCGTCCACGATAATCCGCGGCGTACGGCGCCCGATCTTCGGGCGACGCCGCGGCCAGCGGCAACACATGAGGAGGACCGATGTCTGAAGCCCCGGCAACGGCGAGGGCGACGATCCGGCGGCAGGTGACCGTCCCGCTGCGGTTCCCCGACGGGTACGCCACGACCGCCCAGGTGATGACCTTCGACGGCCTGGCCGACGGCCGCGAGCACCTGGCGCTGGGCCTGGGCGACTGGCGGCGGGCGCTGACCAAGTCGGCCGCGGGTGGCCGCGCGCCGCTGGTCCGGCCGCACAGCGAGTGCCTGACCGGGGACGTGTTCGGCAGCCAGCGCTGCGACTGCGGGCCGCAGCTGCGCGAGGCCGCCGAGCGGATCACCGAGCAGGGCGGTTTCCTGCTCTACCTGCGCCAGGAGGGCCGCGGCATCGGCCTGTACGCGAAGCTGGACGCGTACGCGCTGCAGGACGACGGGCTGGACACCTACGAGGCGAACCTGGCGCTGGGCCGCGGCGAGGACGAGCGGGACTACACCGCGGCCGCGCAGATGCTGCTCGCGGTGGGCGCCGACCGGATCCGGCTGCTCAGCAACAACCCCGACAAGGCGCTGCAACTGCAGACGCTGGGCGTGGAGGTGACACAGCGGATCCCGACCGGGGTGCACGTGTCCGCGGCGAACGTGCGGTACCTGCGTACCAAGGCGTCGCACACGTCGCACACCATCGACCTGCCGCTGGCCGAGTGACCCGGGGCCGGGTCTCCGGCACGGCGGCCCGGTGACGGACGGGCGACGGCCGCCCGCGGCTCGCGGGCGGCCGTCGCCTCCCCGCGGGCCCGGGCCGGGCGGGGCTGTCACCCGACCGGGTTGTCCACAGGGAGGGGCGGGATGCCGGTCCGGCTCTCTACTATCGCTGGGTGACTTCGGCTCCCCCGATCCCCGTTTCCAGCGCCACCGACGCGCTCAACCGCATCTTCGGCTATCCGGAGTTCCGCGGGCAGCAGCGCGAGATCGTCGAGCACGTGATCGGCGGTGGCGACGCGCTGGTGCTGATGCCGACCGGCGGTGGCAAGTCGCTGTGCTACCAGATCCCCGCGCTGGTGCGGCCGGGCACCGGGGTGGTCATCTCGCCGCTCATCGCGCTGATGCAGGACCAGGTCGACGCCCTGCGCACGCTCGGCGTCCGGGCGAACTTCCTGAACTCCTCGCAGGATCTGGACGAGCGGCGCCTGGTCGAGGCCGAGTTCGTCGCCGGTGAGCTGGACCTGCTCTACGTCGCGCCGGAGGGGCTGGGGACGCCCGGCGTGCAGCGGCTGCTCGACCGGGGGCATGTCTCGCTGTTCGCCATCGACGAGGCGCACTGCGTCGCGCAGTGGGGCCACGACTTCCGGCCGGACTACCTGGCGCTGTCGATGCTGCACGAGCGCTGGCCGGACGTGCCGCGGATCGCGCTGACCGCCACCGCGACCACGGCCACCCGCGACGAGATCGCCACGCGGCTGCAGCTGACGCAGGCCCGGCACTTCACCGCCAGCTTCGACCGCCCCAACATCCAGTACCGGATCGTGCCGAAGAACGAGCCCAAGCGTCAGCTGCTCGACCTGCTGCGCACCGAGCACCCGGGCGACGCGGGGATCGTCTACTGCCTGTCCCGGGCGTCGGTGGAGAAGCACGCGGAGTTCCTCTCGGCCAACGGGATTCCGGCTCTGCCGTACCACGCCGGGCTGGACCCGCGCACCCGGGCGGCCAACCAGTCCCGCTTCCTGCGCGAGGACGGGCTGGTGATGGTGGCGACGATCGCCTTCGGGATGGGCATCGACAAACCCGACGTGCGCTTCGTCGCCCACCTGGACCTGCCCAAGTCGGTGGAGGGCTACTACCAGGAGACCGGGCGGGCCGGGCGCGACGGGCTGCCGTCGACCGCCTGGCTGGCGTACGGGCTGCAGGACGTGGTGCAGCAGCGCAAGATGATCGACAGCTCGGAGGGGGATCTCGCGTTCCGCCGCAACGCCGCGCGCCATCTCGACGCGATGCTCGCGCTGTGCGAGACGGTCTCCTGCCGGCGCGGGCAGCTGCTGGCGTACTTCGATCAGCAGGCGCCGGCCGAGTCGTGCGGCAACTGCGACACCTGCCTGAGCCCGCCGGAGTCCTGGGACGGCACGGTGGCGGCGCAGAAACTGCTGTCCACGGTGTTCCGCCTGAAGAAGGAGCGCGGCCAGAAGTTCGGCGCCGGCCAGTCGATCGACATCCTGCTCGGCAAGCGCACCGAGAAGGTCATCCAGTTCCGCCACGACGAGCTGAGCGTCTTCGGCATCGGCGCCGACCTGCGCGACGCCGAGTGGCGCGGGGTGGTCCGCCAGCTGCTCGCCGGTGGCTATCTCGCGGTCGAGGGCGAGTACAGCACTCTGGTGCTCACCGACCGCAGCTCCGCGGTCCTGCGCGGCGAGGCCACCGTGATGATGCGCCGCGAGATCCCGGCGCAGCGGTCCCGCTCCGGCTCGTCCTCGCCCCGGGCCGCGCGCACGGCCGCCGCGGTCCCCGCCGACTTCCCCGCCGAGGCCGAGCCGCTGTTCGAACGGCTGCGCGCGTGGCGCGCCTCGGTGGCGAAGGAGCAGGGCGTCCCGCCCTATGTGATCTTTCACGACAAGACGCTGCGCGCGGTCGCGGCGCTGGCTCCGTCGTCATCGGACCAGCTGGGCACGGTCAGCGGGGTCGGCCAGAGCAAGCTCACCAGGTTCGGCGACGACGTGCTGGCCGTCGTGCGCGGCGAGACGCCGGGGGCGACCACGACCGAGGAGTAGAGACACCGGGCCCGTTCGGGGAGACTACGGGGCCGGTCCGGCCGCCGCGGCACGACGTGCGCACGCGGCCCGGAATCGGCCGGACCGCGGATCCGGGACCACACCGCCGTGTGGCACGAGCCGCACCGCGCGGCGTGACACCGCGCCCGGACGCCGCCCGCAGCCCGCATCGAACCGGCCGCACCGCGCCGGTAGGCCGCGCACCGGCCTCGTGACGGTAGGCCGCGCACCGGACCCGTGACGGTAGGCCGCGCACCGGCCTCGTGACGGTAGGCCGCGCACCGGACCCGTGACGGTAGGCCGCGCACCCGCCTCGTGACGGTAGGCCGCGCACCGGACCCGTGACGGCGCGGCGCCGGGGATGACCGGACGGCAGCCGCCCGAGGGGACGGCTGCCGTCGGAAGGTCACTGCGCGGCGCTGATGTTGACCATCCAGGGGACGCCGAACTTGTCGATGAGCTGGCCGAACTCGTCGCCCCACATCTGCTTCTCCAGGGGGACGCTGACGGTCGCGCCGTCGGCCAGCTTGGTCCAGAAGTCGCGCAGGTCGTCGCCGTCGTCGCCGCTGAGGCTCACGGTGTTGGCATTGCCCGGGGTGAACGGCATACCGGGCGCGGTGTCCGAGGCCATCAGGGTGTAGCCCTGCGGGGTCTCCAGCATCGCGTGCATCACCTTGTCCTTGATCTGCGGGTCGGGCGAGCCGAACTCGCCGAACGTGCTCACCCGCAGCTGACCGCCGAAGATCGACTGGTAGGTCTCCATGGCCTCACGGGCGTTGCCGTCGAACGTGAGGTACGGATTGAGTCGGGACGTCATCACAGGCTCCCTCGCCGTCGGAAGATGTCCTCCGGACGCTAGACCCACCCCCCGACATTTCCCGGAGCGATCGACGGAGCCCCACCCGGACGAGACCCACGGCGTCGGGCCATCCCGCCGGATGCGTCGGGCTCGGCTCGCGATCCGGGCGGCCGGCGGCGAGGGTTTCCGGGGGCTCGGGCCGGGGTCTGCTCCGCCTGGTGGGTGCCGTACGGGGGGGGGGGGAGACCCCGGCCCGAGGTCGATGCCCAGGGCGGTGCCGTGGAGGCCGGATGTGATCGCAGTCGGCGCGATCGTCGGCTTCCTGGCGGACGGCCCCGCTCGGTCGCGGCGCCGCCGGGGCGCCCGATGACCGTGCGGCGAACCGCCACGCGCTCATCGGGCGCCGGTCCCTGGGGGCGAGGTCGCCGACCGGCCGGGACGATCAGGGGTGCGATCTCACCGGTGGTCGGAGCCGCACGACTCCACCGCCGCGCGGCCGGCCTCCAGCCGCGCGATCGGCACGCGGAACGGGGAGCAGGACACGTAGTCCAGGCCGACCTGGTGGAAGAAGTGCACCGAGTCCGGGTCGCCGCCGTGCTCGCCGCAGACGCCGAGCTTGAGATCCGGCCGCGTGGCGCGCCCCTCCTCGGCGGCGATCCGCACCAGCCGGCCGACACCCTCGGTGTCGATCGACTCGAACGGGCTGATGCCGAAGATACCCAGTTCCAGGTAGCGCCAGAAGAACGCGCCCTCGACGTCGTCGCGGGAGAAGCCCCAGCCCATCTGGGTGAGGTCGTTGGTGCCGAAGGAGAAGAACTCGGCGGCCTCGGCGATCTGCCCGGCGGTCAGCGCGGCCCGCGGTACCTCGATCATGGTGCCGATCAGCACCCGTACCCCGGAGTCGCCGATCACCTCGGCGATGATCTTCTCGGCTTCCGCGCGTACCGTCTCCAGTTCCTGCACCGCGCCGACCAGCGGCACCATGATCTCCGGGCGTGGGGTGCCGCCCTCGGCGGCAAGCGCGACCGCGGCCTCCACGATGGCGCGGACCTGCATGGCGAACAGACCGGGAATGACCAGACCCAGTCGGACCCCGCGCAGGCCCAGCATCGGGTTCTGCTCGTGCATCCGGCGGACCGCGGCGAGCATCTGCTCGTCGTGCTCGACCCGCTCGCCGTGCTCGTGCGCCACCGCCACCCTGACCGCGAGCTCCTCCAGGGACGGCAGGAACTCGTGCAGCGGCGGGTCGATCAGCCGGATGGTGACCGGCAGCCCGTTCATCTCCCGGAAGATCTCCAGGAAGTCCGCCCGCTGCAGCGGCTGCAGCGCCGCCAGGGCCTCGTCGCGTTCCCCGTCGGTGCGCGCCAGGATCAGCCGTTCCACCAGCTCACGCCGGTCGCCGAGGAACATGTGCTCGGTACGGCACAGTCCGATCCCCTGCGCGCCGAAACGCCGCGCCCGGGCCGCGTCGGCGCCGGTGTCCGCATTGGTGCGCACGGTGAGCCGGCGTCTGGCGTCGGCGTGCGTGACGATCCGGTGCACCGCCGCGACCAGCGGCTCGTTGGCCCGCTCGGGGTCCAGGTCGCCCTCGAAGTACTGCACCACCTCGCTCGGACGCACCGGCAGCTCCCCCAGGTACACCCGGCCGGTGGTGCCGTCGATCGAGACGATGTCGCCCTCGCCGACGACGGTCTCGCCGATCGTGAAGGAGGACGCGCCGACCTCCATCTCGTCGGCGCCGCAGACGCAGGTCTTGCCCATGCCCCGGGCGACCACCGCGGCGTGCGAGGTCTTGCCGCCACGGCTGGTCAGGATGCCGCGCGCGGCGATCATGCCGGGCAGGTCGTCCGGGTTGGTCTCGCGCCGGACCAGGATGACCGGCCGGCCGGCGGCGGCCACCTCGACGGCGCGCTGCGCGGTGAAGACCACCTCACCGGCGGCCGCGCCCGGTGACGCGCCGACCCCACGGGTGATCGGCGCCGGCTCGCCGGCGAGGTCGAAGCGGGGGAACATCAGCTGGGCGAGCTGGTTGCCGGTGACCCGGGCGAGCGCCTCGTCGAGGTCGATCACGCCTTCGTCGACGAGCTGGGCGGCGATGGTGAAGGCGGCGGCCGCGGTGCGCTTGCCGACCCGGGTCTGCAGCATCCACAGCTTGCCGCGCTCGATGGTGAACTCGATGTCGCACAGGTCGCGGTAGTGGCCCTCCAGCGTGGCCATGATCCGCAGCAGCTGGTCGTAGGAGGGTTTGTCCAGCTTCTCCAGTTCGGCCAGCGCCAGGGTGTTGCGGATGCCGGCGACCACGTCCTCGCCCTGCGCGTTGGGCAGGTAGTCGCCGTAGACGCCGGGCTCGCCGCTGGCCGGGTCCCGGGTGAAGGCGACGCCGGTGCCGGAGTCGGCGCCCAGGTTGCCGAAGACCATGGCGACCACGTTGACGGCGGTGCCCAGGTCGGCGGGGATGCGTTCCTGGCGCCGGTAGAGCACGGCCCGGTCGGCGTTCCAGGACCGGAAGACCGCCTCGACGGCGAGGTCCAGCTGCTCCCGCGGAGCCTGCGGGAAGTCGTGCCCGGTGTGCTTGACGAACACCTTCTTGTACGCCGTCACCAGCGCCCGCAGATCGTTCGCGTCGAGCTGGACGTCGTCCGTGACTCCCTTGGCGGCCTTCGCCTCGTGCAGCGCGTCCTCGAACTCGCCGCCCGGCACGTCACACACGGTCTTGCCGAACATCTGGATCAGCCGCCGGTACGAGTCCCAGGCGAACCGGTCGTTCCCGCCGGCCTGCCGGGAGAGCCCGGCGACCGAGGCGTCGTTGAGGCCGACGTTGAGGACGGTCTCCATCATGCCCGGCATCGAGAACTTCGCCCCGGAGCGCACGGAGACCAGCAGCGGGTCGTCCGGGTCGCCGAGCCGGCGGCCCATCGTCCGCTCCAGGGTCGCCAGGTGCGCGTCGATCTCCCCGGCGAGTCCCGGCACGTGCGTGCCGTTACGCAGGTACTGCCGGCACGCCTCGGTGGTGATGGTGAAGCCGGGCGGGACCGGCAGGCCGAGGTTCGTCATCTCCGCGAGATTGGCGCCCTTGCCACCCAGCAGGTCCTTGAGGTCCTTGTTGCCTTCGTGGAAGTCGTAGACGAACTTCATGCCGCACCCACCTCCGCCTAAGAATCCTCGGCTGAACACGTTCGTGCCCCGGGATTCGTAAGGCTAAGCACGACTTCGGCGAATAGTTAACAGTCTCGTGGACTTTTCCACACCGGTGCGAGGCACGGTGTTCGGATCGCGCTCTCTGCGCGCAGTTACGAGCATCTGACGCCTGCCGGGCAGCGTTTCGGCGATGGAGGGTCTGCGCCGGCGTTGCCAGCGGCGGCTGCGCGGGCCGCGCGTGCCGCATCCCTTCGATCTGGACCTGTTCAGCGCGCAAGTGGCCGCCCGGCGGGGCCGGCCGCGGCACCGGCACCCGCTGCCCGGGCTGCGCGAAGCGCCGCGCCGGCACGCCGCCGGTGCCGCGGCGTCGGAACCCCGGACCTGGGCGCCGGTCGGTCCGGAGATGGCCGACGAGGTCGCCTGGCTGCCCCGGGTCAGCGCCGCGTTCCGCCGGCTCGGGCGGACCGGTCCGGACCGTGCTCGGCCACCCCGACCTGCCGGACCGCCTCGCTGATCCCCGCGCGGGCGCCCGGCGACACGTCCGCCGCCCGCATCGCGATCTCGGTGACCCCCGCGGTGCGCAGGCCGGGCAGCAACTTCAGCTGCGCGTCGACCCGGGCGGCCAGCTCGTCGTCGAGGAAATAGGGCACCGGCACGCCGAAATGCTCGGCCAGCGCGGTCGGATGCTGCAGCGTCGGGTTGTCCCGGCGGCCGGTGCGCAGCTGCCAGATGTAGGTGTGCGAGATCGGCACACCCTGCCGGTCACGGATCGCCTCGGCGACCGCCATGTAGCTGGGCTCCGGGCCCCCGTGGCGCGGAAGAGCCGATCCAGCTTCCCCGCGATGGAGAAGACCCCCTCCGTACCGGCCACTCCGCACCACCCTTCCGCTCCCCCTCAACAGCGCCATGAGCAGCGACGATGCCTGACGGCAGGTCGATGAACATCCCCCGATGCCGGCGCTTGCGTGAACTGAGGTTGATGAGCCAGGCAGGAGCCTAGGTCAGGGTTGAGCGACGCTCAAGGTCGGTCACCGGAAGATCCTCTGTGGCCGGGAGGATTGTCTGTGGCCAGGAGAATCGCCTGTGGCCGGGAAGAGCCTCTGTGGCCGGTCGGCGCCACGAACAGGCGAGGCTACGAACGGGCGGGGCTACAAATAAGGGCGCCGCTGCGAATTCCACGGGGGAAGAACTCGCAACGGCGCACCGCGAACATTAGACCACCCGCGTCCGGCTGTCTATCCCACCCGCTGCACGACCGAGCCGACCAGCTTCTTCCAGTCGGTCTCGAAGCCCGCGGCGGCCTGCGACGTATTCAGCTGATAGATCGCGTAGGTGTCCACCAGCACCACGTTGCGGCTGGTCAGCACGGCGACCGCGGTGTCCGCGGTGCCGGGGTGCCGCGCCTCGTACGTCTTGTGGCGGATCAGCACGAACCCGGACCAGGCGCCCTCGCTGAGGTCGCGCAGCTCGACGGTCTCAGTGTAGGCCGGCTCGGAGCGGTCCGAGGTGACCGCCGCGGGCACCGAGACCGACGGCGCGCAGCCGTCCGCCACCGCCCGCAGCAGCGACTGGCCGGCCCGCGCCGCCTTGTCGTCCGGGTAGACCAGGGCCAGCTGCTCCAGGGTCTGCGCGCCCCGCTCCCCCTCGTCGGCGAGCGACGCCGAGACCACGTCGGCGCCGGGCGGGATCGACGGCGGGGTGCTCGCACCGCCGCAGAAGCTGACCATCCGCTGCGCGTCGGCGCTGGCCGTCGGCGCGGTCCAGGTCGGACCGACCTCGGCGGCCTGCAGGAAGGCGCCGCGCATGGTGGTCACGTCGATCCGGCCGGCGTCCGGCTTGTCGTCGTCCGAGCTGCAGCCGGCCACCGCGAGCAGGGCGAAGGCGGCGGCCACGGCGACCCGGCGGGGTCTGGCGGTCACGAGCATCCGGCCATCTTGGCACAGGCTCCGGCCCCGACAGCCCGGGCCGCCCACCGCAGCGGCGGGGACTCCGCGCTCCCGCGCCGGCGGGAAGTCGGCGGGGGAAGTCCCGGCGCGCACCGACGGTGGGGGAAGTCCCGGCTCGCCGGCGGCGACGGGGGGAAGTCCGGCTCGCCGGCGGCGACTGGCCGGTACCACCGCCGCCGCCCTCCGGACCCGGCGGCCCGCGAGCGCGCCCGGGACGGGCCGCCCGCCGGGTCGCCGCCGTCGAGGGTCCGCCACGCCGCGCCACGGCCTGATCCGCCCAGCGGCGGGTTCGGCGTGCCACGGCCGGTCCGATCCGCCACGGCCCGTCCGATCCGCCACGGCCGGTCCGGTCCGCCGCGGCGCGGGCTGGTTTTCCACAGGCGGCCGGTCAGCCGTCGCGCGAAAGCGAGATCGCCGCTAGCGTGACGGTGAGCGGCAGTGAGGAGGCCTGCCATGGCCGGCATCGACGAACTGGCAGCCCGGCTGCGGGCTGAGATCGGGGCGCAGCGGGTCCTCACCGACCGGCAGGAGCTGCGGACCTACGAGTGCGACGGGCTGGCCCACTACAAGGTCGTCCCGGCCCTGGTCGCCCTGCCGGCCACCGCCGAGCAGGTCGCCGCGGTGGTCCGCGCCTGCGCGCAGACCGGCACCCCGTTCGTCGCCCGCGGCTCCGGCACCGGCCTGTCCGGCGGCGCCCTGCCACACGCCGACGGGGTGCTGATCGTGACCTCGCAGCTGCGCGAGATCGTCGAGATCCGGCCCGAGGACGAGCGGGCCGTGGTCCAGCCCGGAGTGATCAACCTGCAGCTGACCAAGGCCGCCACCCCGCACGGTTACTACTACGCGCCCGACCCGTCCAGCCAGCAGATCTGCTCGATCGGCGGCAATGTCGCGGAGAACTCCGGCGGCGCCCACTGCCTGAAATACGGCTTCACCACCCATCACGTGACCGGGCTGGAGATCGTCACCCCGGACGGCGAGCGGGTCCGGCTGGGCGGCGCGGCGCCGGACACCCCGGGGTATGACCTGCTCGGCGCGTTCGTCGGGTCGGAGGGCACGCTCGGGGTGGCCACCGAGGTCACCGTCAAGCTGACCCGGCTGCCCGAGGCGGTGCGCACCCTGCTGGCCGCGTTCCGGTCCACCGACCAGGCCGGGGCCGCCACCTCGGCGATCATCGCGGCGGGGGTGATCCCGGCCGCCGTCGAGATGATGGACGCGCTCGCGATCGAGGCCGCCGAGGCCGCGGTGCGGTGCGGCTACCCGGCCGGCGCCGGTGCGGTGCTGATCGTCGAGCTGGACGGCCCGCAGGCCGAGGTGGCCGCCCAGTTCGACGAGGTCAGCGCGCTCTGCGAGGCCAGCGGCGCGTTCGAGATCCGGATCGCGGCCGACGACGTCGAGCGGGCGCTGATCTGGCGGGGGCGCAAGTCGGCGTTCGCCGCGGTCGGCCGGATCAGCCCGGACTACATCGTGCAGGACGGGGTGATCCCGCGCACCGCGCTGCCCGCGGTGCTGCGGCGCATCGGCGAGATCGCCGCCGAGCACGGCGTCCGGGTCGCCAACGTGTTCCACGCCGGGGACGGCAACCTGCACCCGCTGGTGCTCTTCGACGACGCCGTGCCCGGCGCCGCCGAGCGCGCCGAGACGGTGTCCGGCGCCATCCTCGACGTGTGCATCGAGCTGGGCGGGTCGATCACCGGGGAGCACGGCGTCGGGGCCGACAAGGTGAGGTACATGCCGCGGATGTTCGACGAGGCCGACCTGGACACCATGCAGCTGCTGCGGTGCGCGTTCGACCCGGACGGGCTGGCCAACCCGGGCAAGGTCTTCCCGACCCCGCGCCTGTGCGGGGAACCCCCGGGCCGCCGGCAGGGCGTCCACCCGCTGCACGAGCCGGACGTCGCGGAGATCTTCTGATGGCCGACCTGGACGAGCTCACGACGCCGGCCGGAGACGGCGACACGGTCTGCGGGGTGCCCGCCCGGCTGGTGGCCGCGCCGCGCGACACCGCCGAAGCGTCCGCGCTGCTCAGGGCCGCCCGCGGCCTGCGGGTGGTGATCCGGGGCGGTGGCACCAAACTGGACTGGGGACCGCCACCCCGCGGCCTGGACCTGATCGTCGACACCCGGCGCCTGGCCGGGGTGGCCGAGCACGCCGCCGGAGAGATGATCACCGTGGTCCGGGCCGGCACCCCGATGGCCGAGCTGCACGGGCTGCCCGGCCAGCAACTCGCGCTGGACGCGCCGCCCGGCGCGACGGCCGGGGGCACGGTCGCGGCGAACGCCTCCGGACCGCGCCGCCTGCGGTACGGCACGGCGCGGGACCTCCTGATCGGGATCACCGTGGTCCGGCCGGACGGGACGATCGCGCGGGCCGGCGGCAAGGTGGTCAAGAACGTCGCCGGGTACGACCTCTGCAAGCTCTACACCGGCGCCTTCGGCACTCTCGGGCTGATCACCGAGTGCGTCTTCCGGCTGCACCCGGTCCCGGCCGCGTCCCGGTTCGTCCGGGCGGTCGCCCCGCCCGGGCACGCGGCCCGGATCCTGGCCGGGCAGTTCGCGGCGAGCGCCGTGGAGGTGAATGCCGTTCCCGGCGCGGAGCCGGAGCTGGCCGTCCTGCTGGAGGGGACACCGGACGGGGTACGCGAGCGGGCCGCCGCGATCGCCGACTTGCTGGGCGGGCAGGTGTCGGCCGAGGCCCCGCCGTGGTGGGATCGGCCGCCCTGGCCCGGCGACGGCGTGGGCGTCAAGCTCACCGGTCGGTTGTCGCAGGTGCCGGCCCTGGTGGCGACCGCGGTGGGCGCGGGCGCGACGGTACGCGGATCGGCCGGGACCGGGGTTCTCTACGCGGGCTTCCCGCCCGGCGTCACGTCCCCGGGCAACGCCACCGCCCGCGCCACGGACCGCGCGGCTGCCTCCGCCGCGGCGGCCGGACCTTTCTCCCCCGCACCCGTCGCGCCGCTCTCCTCCGCACCCGTCGCGCCGCTCTCCCCCGCACCCGTCGCGCCGCGCGTCGCCTCCGCGGCGCCGGCTCCCGGCTCCGCCGCACGACCCTCCGCCTCCGCGACGCCGGGCTCCGGCCCCGCCGCGCCGCGCCCCAGGCCCGGCTGCTCGGCGACCGCCGAAGGTACGGCGACCGCCGAGGGGACGGTCGAGGTGGGCCGTGCCGTCGAGCTGCTGCGGGCGGCGGCGACCCGCGCGGGCGGGCACGCGGTGGTGCTGGTCGCGCCCGCCGGGGTACGCGACACCCTGGACAGGTGGGGACCGGTGCCCGGGTTGGCGCTGATGCGCCGGGTCAAGGACCGGTTCGATCCCGATCACCGGTTCGCGCCGGGTCGCTTCGTGGGAGGCATCTGATGGCTGACGTGGACGCCACCCGGGGCACCGGGCCGACGCCACCGGACGCGCTGCGGGCCGCGGAGACCGGGACCGGGCCGGGCGCCTTCGACGATCACCACCCGCCGAGCGCCGACCTGCTGTCGGACTGCGTGCACTGCGGGTTCTGCCTGGCCACCTGCCCGACGTACGTGCTGTGGGGCGAGGAGATGGACTCGCCGCGCGGCCGGATCCACCTGATCGCCCAGGGGGTGGAGGGTGAGCCGCTGAGCGACTCGATGGTCACCCACTTCGACCGCTGCCTCGGCTGTATGGCGTGTGTGACGGCGTGCCCGTCCGGGGTGCGGTACGACCGGCTGATCGAGGACACCCGGGCCCAGGTGGAGCGGCGGTATCCGCGTACGGCACGGGACCGCGCGCTGCGGGCGGCGATCTTCGCGGTGTTCCCGTACCCGCGGCGGCTGCGGCTGTTGCGGGGACCGCTGTGGGCGTACCAGAAATCGGGTCTGCAGAGGCTGGTCGCCCGCAGCGGGCTGCTGGAGCGGCTCGCGCCCACGCTGGCCACGCTGGACGCGCTCGCTCCGCGGCTGCGCGGCGTGCCGCGGCCGCCGCGCCGCGTCGCCGCCCGCGGCGCCCGGCGCGCGGTGGTCGGCATGCTGACCGGGTGCGTGCAGTCCGCGTTCTTCCCGGACGTCAACTCGGCGACCGCACGGGTCCTCGCCGCCGAGGGCTGCGACGTGCTGATCCCGTCCGGGCAGGGGTGTTGCGGAGCGCTGAGCGTGCACAACGGGCGGCGCTCCGAGGCGGAGCGGTTCGCGCGGCGGCTGATCGACACGTTCGAACGCACCGGCATGGACTATTTCGTGGTCAACGCGGCCGGGTGCGGGTCGTCGCTGAAGGAGTACGGCGAGCTGCTCGCCGACGATCCGGCGTACGCGTCGCGGGCGGCCGCGTTCGCCGCCAAGGTGCGTGATCTGGCCGAGCTGCTCGCCGAGCTGGGGCCGGTCGCGCAGCGGCACCCGCTGCCGGTGACGGTCGCCTACCACGATGCCTGCCATCTCGGACATGCCCAGGGCATCCGGACCCAGCCCCGTGCGTTGCTGCGCGCGATCCCCGGGCTGGAGCTGCGCGAGATAGCCGAGCCGGAGATCTGCTGCGGGTCGGCCGGGGTGTGGAACGTGCTCAATCCCGAGCCGGCCGCCGAGCTGGGTGACCGCAAGGCCGCCGCGGTGCTCCAGACCGGCGCGTCGCTGCTGGTCACCGCGAACCCGGGCTGTCTGATGCAGGTCGCGGCGGCGGTCCGGCGGCAGGGTGGGGAGATCGCCCTGGCGCACACGGCCCAGGTGCTCGACGCCTCCATCCGCAACCTGGGAACCGCGACCCTGACCGCCGAGTGACCGGCCCACCGGCTGCGGCGCGGCCGCAGCCGGGCGTCGAAGCCGACCGGCCGCCAATCGCATTGATGTACGTTGATGGGCACGCTCCCAGTATCCCCACTGGAGGTAATCCCCATGCACCGACGAAGGCTGGCCGCTCTGGCCGGCGCCTGCACCGTGCTCAGCGGTCTGCTGTTCGCCACCGCCACCAGGGCGGACGCGGCCGCCGGCTGCTCCGTCGAGTACACCGTGGCCAGCCAGTGGCCGGGCGGGTTCGGGGCCACCGTCGACGTGACCAACCTCGGCGATCCGGTGACGTCCTGGTCGCTGGTCTTCCCGCTGGCCCCCGGGCAGAGCATCACCCAGCTCTGGAACGGGTCGGTCAGCCAGTCCGGGACCACCGTCACCGTCCGCAACGCGACCTGGAACGGATCGATCCCCACCGGGGGCACCGCCTCGTTCGGCTTCACCGGCTCGTGGACCGGCGCCAACCCGGCGCCGACCGCGTTCACGCTGAACGGCGTGGCGTGCACCGGCGGTGTGGTGAACCCGACGACCCCGGCGACGCCGACCACCCCGCCGGATGACGCACCCACCCGGATCATGGCGCTGGGCGACTCGATCACCGGGTCCCCGGGCTGCTGGCGCGCCCTGCTCTGGCGGAAGCTGCCCGCCGACCGGGTCGACTTCGTCGGCACCCTGCCCGGCCAGGGCTGCGGCTTCCCCTACGACGGGGAGAACGAGGGGCACGGCGGCTACCTGGTCACCAACGTCGCCGGCCAGAGCCTGCTCACCGGCTGGCTGGCCGCGACCGACCCGGACGTGGTCCTGATGCACTTCGGCACCAACGACGCGTGGAGCAACCTGCCCACCTCCACCATCCTGGCCGCCTACACCACGCTGGTCGGCCAGATGCGGGCCAGCAACCCGAACATGCGGGTCCTGGTCGCGCAGATCATCCCGTTGAATCCGCCCACCTGCGCGGACTGCGGCCGGCGGGTGATCGAGTTGAACGCCGCGATCCCGGCGTGGGCGGCCGGGCTGAGCACCGCCGCGTCCCCGATCACCGTGGTCGACCAGTGGACCGGCTTCGACACCGCCACCGACACGTACGACGGCGTCCACCCCAACGACGCGGGCAACGCGAAGATCGCCGCCCGCTGGTACCCGGCGGTCGCCGCCGCCCTCTCCTGATCCACCGCCCGGCCGAGCCCGGCGGGGCCGGACGGGCCCAGCGGGGCAGGCCGGGCCCGGCGGGGCCGGACGAGCCCGGCGGGGCCGGACGAGCCCGGCGGGGCCGGACGAGCCCGGCGGGGCCGGACGAGCCCGGCGGGGCCGGACGAGCCCGGCGGGGCCGGACGAGCCCGGCGGGGCAGGCCGGGCCCCTTCCCGGAAAGGTCCGGGCGGTCGGTGCAGAACGCGTCGGCCGCCGGTACGGCCGGGCCTACCGCTCGACGGCCATCTCGCCCAGTTCCGCCCAGCCGTCCTGCTCCACCGACTGACTGACGATCTTCGGCGTGGCCATCAGGTACCGCGGCAGCTCCTGCCGGGCCTGCTTGAAGTGCGCCGAGCCGACGTGGTCGGCGCCCGCCTCGTCGTCCCGGAATGCCTCCACCAGCACGTACTCCTGCGGGTTGTCGATGCTGCGGGACCACTCGAACCAGAGGCAGCCCAGTTCGGCCCGGGTCGCCTCGGTGAACGGCCCGGCGATCCGCGGCCACTCGTCGGCGTGCTCCGGCTTGATCAGGAACTTCGCGGTAATGAAGATCATTCGTACGGTCCTCTCGCGCTCTCGATCCCAGGCCCCGCCGCCCCGGCGTACCGTCATCATCGCCCCCGAGGCGGCCGCCGGCACGGCGGTCGCAGCGCGAGTCGCCGCCGCTTCCTCCGGCCGGGCCGCGGCCGGACGACGGCCGGCGCGACGACCGGGCGACGACCGGAGCGACGACCGGGACAACGGCCGGGACAACGGCCAGGGTGACGGCCGGACGGGCGGCGGCCGGGCCGCTCCGGAACCGGGGTCACGGCCGCCCGGCTCGCCCGCCGCCCACGGCCGGGCGGAGACGCGCTGACCAGCACGGATCGGGCGCCCGGCGGGCCGGCGACCGGGAATCCGCGCGACGGGACGTTCGAGTGTCCAGTACGGACGGCGGCGCCCGCCCGCGACCGGCATAATCGTCCGGGTGACCAATTGGGAGTATGCGCGGCTGGAGTACCGCTCGGCGGGCACGCTGGGCACCGACCGGTTCATGGACTGGACCGCGACGTTCCACCACCCGGGTGGGGTGCTGCGCTGGGGCACCGACGAGCGCTTCGACGACCTGCGCCACCTGAACCGGGCCGGCGCGGCCGGCTGGCAGGCCTACGACCGCGCGGTGATCCACGTGAAGGACGAGCCGCACCGGCTGAGCAGCGTCACGTATTCGATGCGCCGCCCGATCCCGGCCGACCTGCCCTAGCTAGTCTCTAGGCGTGGCCAAGGAGACCGGGACCAAGCTGATCGCCTCGAACAAGAAGGCACGTCACGACTACGCGATCCTCAAGACGTACGAGGCGGGCCTGGTGCTGGCCGGCACCGAGGTGAAGTCGCTGCGCCTGGGCCGCGCGTCGCTGGTGGACGCGTTCGCCCAGGAGCACGACGGCGAGATCATGCTGTATGGGCTGCACATCGCCGAGTACGGCTTCGGCAGCTGGACCAACCACGCGCCGCGCCGCACCCGGAAACTCCTGCTGCACCGGACCGAGATCACCAAGATCCTGAACACCCTGCGGGACGGCACCGGGCTGACCCTGGTGCCGCTCTCGATGTACTTCAAGGACGGCTGGGCGAAGGTCGAGCTGGGCATCGCCCGGGGCCTCAAGTCGTACGACAAGCGGCAGGTGATGGCCGAGCGGGACGCCAAGAAGGAGATCGCCCGGGAGATGGGCCGGCGTCTCAAGGGCCGCCGATAAGATCGTCGAGGTGAAGTTCGGTCTCGATACGTTCGGCGACGTCACCGCCGACACGCCGTACGCTCAGGTCATCCGCAACGTGGTGGAGCAGGCCGTGCTGGCCGACCGCCTCGGCGTCGACGCCTTCGGCGTCGGCGAACACCACCGGGACGATTTCGCCGTCTCCGCGCCCGAGATCGTCCTGGCGGCGATCGCGGCCCGGACCGAGCGGATCACGGTGGGCACCGCGGTCACCGTGCTCAGCTCCGACGATCCGGTACGCGTGTTCGAGCGCTTCGCCACGCTCGACGCGGTGTCGCACGGCCGCGCCGAGATCATCCTGGGCCGTGGCTCGTTCACCGAGTCGTTCCCGCTGTTCGGGTACGACCTGGCCGACTACGACCGGCTCTTCGAGGAGAAGACCGAGCTGATGGCCGCCCTGCTCGAGGAGAAGCCGGTCACCTGGTCCGGCACGGTCCGCGCGCCGCTGCGCGATCAGAGCGTCTTCCCGAGGACCGAGTCCGGCCGGATCCGCACCTGGATCGGGGTCGGCGGGAGTCCGGAGTCGGTGATCCGCGCCGCCGGGTACGGCCTCCCGCTCTGCCTGGCCATCATCGGCGGCGCGCCGGCCCGCTTCGCGCCGTACGTCGACCTGTACCACCGCGCGCTGGGCCAGCTGGGCCGCCCGGAGCAGCCGGTCGCGGCGCACTGCCCGGGGTTCGTGGCGGCCACCGACGAGGAGGCGGTCGAGCTGCTCTGGCCGCACGCGCGCCGGATGCTGGACCGGATCGGCCGGGAGCGCGGCTGGCCGCCGATCACCCGGGACCGCTTCGAGGCCGACATCACCGAGGGCGCCTGGCACGTCGGCTCCCCGGAGACCGTCGCGCAGAAGATCGCCTCGACCGTCAAGGCGCTCGGCATCCAGCGGTTCGACCTGAAGTACGCCCACGGCACCCTGCCGCACGAGCACCTGATGACCGCGATCGAGCTGTACGGCTCGCGGGTCGTGCCCCGGGTCCGCGAACTGCTGGGCGCATGAGTGCGGGGGCCGGCCACCGGCCGGCCCCCGCACTCGGTGGGCGCTACTCGGCGGCCAGGCCGTACCTGCGGCAGTCCTTGAGGAACTTCGCGGTGCAGATGTCCTTGGTGGTGACGAAGCCGTCCTTCACCACGGTCGACATGATGTTGGTGGCGGTGACCGCGGTCGGCGGCAGCAGCACGGCCGGGACGTAGGCGCCCGACTCAGGGTCCTTGACCCGGTCGGCGGCCGTCTTCTTCTGCCCCTTGACCAGGCCGATCGCCAGGTCGGCGGCGGCGTTGGCCTCACGCTTGGTGGCCTTGTACACGGTCATGCACTGGTCCCCGGCGATGATGTTCTGCAGGCCCTCGACGGTGGCGTCCTGCCCGGTGACCGGAACCTTGCCGTTGAGGCCCTTGGCCCTGAGCACCTCGATCGCGGCGTTGCCCAGGCCGTCGTTGGCGGCCAGCACCCCGCTGATGTCCGGCCACTGCTTGAGCATCTGCGTGAAGATCTCTTTGCCCTCGTCGTTGTCCCACTCCGGGACGAACTGGTCAGGGCCCTTGGTGAAGTCGCCGTTGTCGAACTTGGCCTGCAGGACGGAGTCGTAGCCCTCCTTGAAGAGCCGGGCGTTGTTGTCGCTGGGCGAGCCGTTGAGCTCGGCGACCACCGGCTTGTCCGCGCCCTTCTGCGCCTTCATGCATTTGATCAGGCCCTGCGCCTGCTGGATGCCGACCAGCTGGTTGTTGAAGCTGACGTAGTAGTCGGCGCCGCCGTTGAGGGTGAGCCGGTCGTAGTCGATCACCGGAACCTTGTGCGCCCGGGCGTTCTCGATCACGGCCTTGCCGCTGCCGGAATCGAGGTTGGCGATCACCAGCACCTTGACGCCGCTGTCGATCATCTTGGCGGCGATCGCCTTGAACATCTCCTTGTCGCCCTCGGCGTTCTGGATCTCGTACGGCACCCCGGCCGCCTCGAACGCCGCCTTCAGGTACTTCGGGTCGTCGTTCTTCCAGCGGGTGGAGGTCTTGGTGTCCGGCAGGACGACGCCGACGCCGTTCTTGCCCTTGCCCGAAGAGGTCGCGTTGGCGGTGGTGCCGCTGGCGCTGGAGTCACCGCCGTCCCCGCCGTCGTCACAGGCCGTAAGCGTGACCGACGTCATCAGGCCGGCGGCGACAAGTGCGAACAGTGCCTTGCGCATGGCAGTTGAAGTCCTCTCAGGGTGAATCCCGACCTGCGTGGGGGTCGCCGGGCAGTCCGCCAAGTATCGGCCAGCGCGCCACGGCCGCAACATCGGGTGTAGGCCTGAGTGCAAGATTATTCACTTGGCCCGGTGTCACCGGCAAGACAACACGGACCGTATCGACGAGGACCTCTTTCCCGAACCGGGCGACCGGCCCGTGACCGGGCACGGCGCAACGCCGGCAACGACCGGGTCCTGACGATGGCGCTCTGCGCCGCCGCCCGCATCGGGTGCCGCCTGCGGGTGGAGCCGGACAGGGACACCATCACGCTGCGGCTGTTCCGGCTGAAGGAGGATCACCACACCCAGCACGCGGTCGCCGGGCACGGGGAACGACTGGTCGCGGCCGAGCCGTTCCCCTTCGCGCTCGACGCGGCGGCGCTGGTGCGCCGCCGCTGAGATCACCAGTCCAGGGCGATGTACTTGGGCTCCAGGTACTCCAGCAGGCCCTCGTGCCCGCCCTCGCGGCCGATGCCGCTCTGCTTCACCCCGCCGAACGGAGCCGCCGGGTCGCTGACCAGGCCGCGGTTGAGGCCGACCATACCGGCCTCGATCGCCTCGCTGACCCGCAGGCCGCGCGCCAGGTCACCGGTGTAGACGTAGGCGACCAGACCGTACTCGGTGTCGTTGGCCAGCCGGACGGCCTCGTCCTCCCCGGTGAACGTGACGATCGGCGCGACCGGCCCGAAAATCTCCTCACGCAGGATCGCCGAGTCCGGCGCGACCCCGGTGAGCACCGTCGGCGGGTAGTAGAACCCCGGCCCCGACGGCCGGCTGCCGCCGGTGACCGCCGACGCCCCGGCCTCCAGCGCCCCGCTCACCAGCGCGTCCACCTTCGCCACGGTGTCCTCGTTGACCAGCGGGCCGACCTGGGTGCGCTCGTCCGTGCCCGGGCCCACCACCAGCGCTGACATGCGCTGCGCCAGCCGCCGGGCGAACTCGTCGGCGATGCCGGCCTCGACGAAGAACCGGTTCGCGGCGGTGCACGCCTCCCCGCCGTTGCGCATCTTGGCCAGCATCGCGCCCTCGATCGCGGCGTCCAGGTCGGCGTCCGCGAAGACCACGAACGGGGCGTTGCCGCCCAGCTCCATCGAGGTGTTCACGACGTTCTCCGCGGCCTGGGCGAGCAGGATCCGGCCGACCTCGGTGGAGCCGGTGAAGGACAGCTTGCGGACCCGGGAGTCGCGCAGCATCGCCGCCACCACCTTGCCGGAGCTGCGCGACGGCAGCACGTTGACCACGCCGTCCGGCACCCCGGCCTCGGCCAGCAGCGCGGCCATGGCCAGCGCGGTCAGCGGGGTGTCGCTGGCCGGTTTGAGGATCACCGGGCAGCCCGCGGCGAGCGCCGGACCGATCTTGCGGGTGGCCATCGCGGCCGGGAAGTTCCACGGCGTGACCAGCACGCACACCCCGACCGGCCGGCGGGTCACCAGGATCCGGTTGGCGCCGGACGGGGCGGTCGCCACGCTGCCGTCGACGCGCACCGCCTCCTCGGCGAACCAGCGGAAGAACTCGGCCGCGTACGTCACCTCGCCCTTCGCGTCCACCACCGCCTTGCCGTTCTCCAGGCTGATCAGCTTGGCCAGCTCGTCGGCCCGCTCGGTCATCAGCTCGAACGCCCGGCGCAGCGCCTCACCGCGTACCCGCGGAGGCGTCGCGGCCCAGCCCGGCGCCGCCGCGGCCGCCGCGTCCACGGCGGCGATCGCGTCCGCCTCCCCGCCGTCCGCGACCGAGGCGATCACGTCGCCGGTCGCCGGGTCCAGCACGTCGAAACGTCGCGCCGAGGACGCCGGCACCCACGTGCCGCCGATGAACAGTTCGGTCTCCACCACAGCTCCCTCACGCTGGACTACGCCCTCAGCATGGTCCCCACCGGGGCACGCCGCCACTGATTGGCCGGCAGCCGTTGTGGGCACAGAGAGGGCATGGCCACCATCACGCAACGCATCCAGTCCTTCCTGCAGAGCCCGCGCGGCCGCCAGCTGGTCGACCAGGGTCGCCAGCAGCTCGCCAAGCCGGAGAACCAGCAGCGCCTGCGCCGGCTCGTCAGCCGGTTGCAGAACCGGCGCCGGCCCTGATGCCGGCGGCCTGGTGGCGCGACGGGGTCGTCTACCAGGTCTATCCACGTTCCTTCGCGGACGCCGGCGGGGACGGCATCGGCGACCTCGCCGGCCTGACCGCCCGGCTCGGGCACATCGCCGGGCTGGGCGCCGACGCGGTCTGGCTGACCCCGTTCCAGCCGTCGCCGCAGGCCGACCACGGGTACGACGTCAGCGACTACACCGGCGTCGACCCGCTCTTCGGCGACCTGGCCGGCTTCGACCGGATGCTGGCCCACGCCCACCGGCTGGGCCTGCGCGTGCTGATCGACGTGGTGCCCAACCACTGCTCGGATCAGCACCCGGTGTTCCGGGCCGCGCTGGCCGGCGACCCGTCGGCGCGGGCCCGGTTCCACTTCGCCGCCGAACCCAACGACTGGCCCAGCGTCTTCGGCGGCCCGGCCTGGAGCCGCGCCCCGGACGGCGCGTGGTACCTGCACCTGTACGCGCCGGAGCAACCCGACTGGAACTGGCGTGACCCGCGGACCGCGCCGTTCTTCGACGACGTGCTGCGCTTCTGGTTCGACCGGGGCGTGGACGGGTTGCGCGTGGACGTCGCGCACGGGCTGTTCAAGGCGAGCGGGCTGCCGCCGCTGCCACCCGGGACCGTGCCGGAGCCGGGCCGGCTGCGGGGCAACCCGTTCGCCTGCGACCAGCCCGAGGTGATCGGCGTGTACCGGCGCTGGCGGGCCGTCGCCGACGCGTACGACCCGCCGCGCGCCCTGATCGGCGAGGTCAACCTGGCGCCGGAGCGGGCCGCCCGGTATGTCGGCCCGGACCGGCTGCACCAGGCGTTCGCCTTCGCGTTCCTGACCGCGCCGTGGGACGCCGAGGCCTGGCGCGCGGCCGGCGAACGGCAGCTGCGGCACCCACCGGTGACCTGGGTGGTGGAGAACCACGACGTGGTACGCGCCCGCACCCGGTACGGCAGCCCGGCCCGCGCCCGCGCCGCGCTGCTGACCGTGCTCGGGCTGCCCGGCGCCGCCTACCTCTACCAGGGCCAGGAGTACGCGCTGCCGGAGGTGGACGTGCCCGCGGCGGCCCGGCAGGACCCGGCGTGGCGGCGCGGCGGGCTGTCCCGCGACGGCTGCCGGGTGCCACTGCCCTGGCGACGCGACCCGGCCGGCGCCTACGGTTTCAGCCCGCCCGGCGCCGCCCCGCCCTGGCTGCCGGTCCCGCCCGGCTGGGGTGAGCACCTGGACTCGCCGGCGTTGCCGCTCTGCCGCCGGGCCGTCGCGCTGCGCCGCCGCCTGCACGCCGCTGGCGCGCTGACCGCCGACGACCCGGTCGAGTGGTCCGTCGGCCCGGACGCCCGGCTGACCGCACGCCGCCCCGGTCTCACCCTGGTCGTTGCGATGGGCGCCGGCCCGGTGCCGCTGCCACCCGGTGAGGTGCTGCTCACCAGCGATCCGCTCACCCCGGACGGCCGCCTGCCGGCGGACGCCGCCGCCTGGCTGACACCGGCCACACCCGGCTGATTGGCCACCTCCGGCGGGCCCGCGAGCGGCTAGCGTGAGCCGGATGACCGTGGGATTTCTGGGGCTGGGCGTGATGGGCCGGCCGATGGCGCTCAACCTGGTCCGGGCCGGCACCGGCCTGACCGTCTGGAACCGCTCCCCGGCCGCGGCCGAGGCGCTGCGCGCGGAGGGCGCGACCGTCGCCGCGGACCCCGCCGGCGTCTTCGCGCGCTCCGAGGTCGTCCTGATGATGCTGGCCGACGACGGGGTCGCCGACCGGGTGCTGGGCCGCGACACCGCGGCGTTCGGCGACCTGGTCGCCGGCCGCACCCTGGTGCACATGGGCACCACCGCGCCGGCCTGGTCGCGGGGGCTCGCCGAGCAGGTCCACGACGCCGGCGGGCGCTACGTCGAGGCGCCGGTCTCCGGCTCCCGCGTGCCGGCCGAGACGGCGCAGCTCGTCGCGATGCTGGCCGGCGCGGACGACGACCTGGACCGGGTGGCGCCGCTGCTGCGCCCGATGTGCCGGGAGACGGTCCGCTGCGGCCCGGTGCCGAACGGCCTGCTGATGAAGCTGGCCGTGAACACGTTCCTGATCAGCATGGTCACCGGACTGGCCGAGGCGTTCCACTTCGCCGGGCGCCACCGGCTGGACCCCGCCTGCCTGCTGGCCGCGCTCGACGCCGGCCCGATGGCCAGTCCGGTCTCCCGTCTCAAGGGCCGCAAGCTGCTCGACCGCGACTTCACGGTGCAGGCCTCGATCCGGGACGTGCTCTACAACAACCGGCTGATCGTCGAGGCCGCCGAGCGGGCCGGCATCCCGTCGCCGCTGCTGGACGCCTGCCTGGAGCTGTACGCGGAGACGTCCGCGGCCGGCCACGCGGCCGAGGACATGGCCGCGGTCATCCGTGCCCTGGAGTCCCGCTCGCACTGACCCCGCCCGGCGCGCCGGATCCGCGCGCCGGGCGGCCCCGGTGCCGGGTGGCGGGCGGCGGTGCGGGGACGCGGCGCGAGCCGCCGTCGGGCCCCTCGCCCCACCCGCGCCGGGTGGCAGGCATAGGCTCCCCCGAGTGGCGAAGTACTTCGACGTGCATCCGGACAATCCGCAACCGCGCAGCATCCACCAGGTTGTCGAGGTGATCCGGGGGGACGGGCTGATCGCCTACCCGACGGACTCGGGCTTCGCGCTGGGCTGCCGGATGGGCAACAAGGACGGCATCGAGCGGATCCGCGCGATCCGGCACCTGGACGACAAGCACCACTTCACGCTGATGTGTCATGACTTCGCCCAGCTCGGGCAGTTCGTGCAGATCAACAACGCGCTGTTCCGAGCGGTCAAGGCCAGCACGCCCGGGCCGTACACGTTCATCCTGCCGGCCACCAAGGAGGTGCCGCGCCGGCTGCTGCACCCGCGGAAGAAGACCGTCGGGGTGCGGATCACCGCGCACGGCACCGCCCAGGCCATCCTCGCCGAACTGGGCGAGCCGCTGCTGTCCAGCACGCTGCTGCTACCCGGCGAGACCGAGCCGATGACCCAGGGCTGGGAGATCAAGGAGGCCCTGGACCACGTGGTGGACGCGGTGATCGACTCCGGCGAGTGCGGCGCCGAGCCGACCACGGTGGTCGACCTGTCCGGGGGCGCGCCGGAGATCCTGCGGGCCGGCGCCGGCGATCCGGACCGCTTCAGCGGCTGAGGCGCAGCGCACGCACCGGGACCAGGACCCCGGCGCGCCGCCGGTGGTCGCGCAGGCGCGCCAGGGCCGGTCCGCGTTCGGCCGGGGTCAGCAGATCCCGTGCGTACGCCCGGAGCAGGATCGGCATCGCCCAGCGCCCGGCGCGGCGCTCGGTGAGCAGGCTGGCCGCGACCAGTTCGGCCAGCGCGGCGCGGGCGTCCGCGCCGGCCAGCGCGGTGGCGTCGGCCGCGTCCAGGTCGGGCCCCGGGTGTGCGCCGAGCAGCCGGAACAGCCGCGCGGCGGCCGGACTCAACGCCCGGTACGACCAGGAGAACACCGTCCGCGGGTCGGTCGCCGGGTCCGCGCCGCGCAGCGCGTCCAGCCCGGCCCCGGCCAGCTCGGCGGCCAGCCCGGCGAGCGGCTGCCCGCCCGGCAGCGCCGCCCGGGCGGCCACCGCGACCAGCGCCAGGGGCAGCCCGCCGGTCGCCGCGACCAGGGCCGCGACGGTGTCCGGCTCGGCCGCCACCCGAGCGCCGAGCCGGTTGGCGAGCAACTGCCGGGCCTCCGCGTCGGTCAGGGCGTCCAGGGCGATCGGGATCGCGCCGTGCGAGGCGACCAGCCCGGTGAGGCGGTCCCGGCTGGTCACCACGACCACGCCCGCGGTGCTGCCGGGCAGCAGCGGCCGGACCTGGCCGGCGTCGCGGGCGTTGTCCAGCACGAGCAGCGTCCGCCGGCCGGCCAGCAGGCTGCGCAACAGGCCGGCGCGGGCGTCCAGGCCGGTCGGCAGCGGGCGGCCCGGGTCGAGCGCGACGATCAGGTTGCCGGCGGCGTCCGCGGCGCTCATCGCGGTGCGACGCCGGTCGAAACCGCGCAGGTCCAGGTAGAGCTGCCCGTCCGGGAAGGCCGCCCGCGAGCGGTGCCCCCAGTGCACGGCCAGCGCGGACTTGCCGATCCCGGGCGGCCCGGTGATCACGACCGGCCGCGGCTCGCCGGCGGTCACCCGGTCCAGGGCGGCCAGCTCGGCGGCCCGGCCGGTGAAGCCGGGCGCGGCGGCCGGCAGCTGCGCCGGGACCTGCCGCCGGTACGCGGCCCGCAGGATGCTGGTGTGCAGCTCGGCCAGCTCCGGGCCGGGCGGCGCGCCGAGCCGGTCGGCGATCGCGTCCCGGGCCCGGGCGAACGTCTCCAGCGCGCTGGCCGGCCGCCCGGCCTCGGCGAGCGCGCTCATCAGCACCGCGACCAGGCTCTCCGCGGTCGGGTACTCGGCGACGAACGGGGTGAGCCGCTGCGCCACCTCCTCGGCCCGGCCCAGCCGCAGACCGGCCCGGCCCAGCTGGGCGATCGCGTCCAGGCGTTCCCGGGCCAGGCCGGCCCGGACCCGGTCGGCCCAGGCGCCGGGCACCCCGGCGAGCGCGACCGGCTGCCAGTGCTCCAGGGCGCCGCTGAGCAGGGTGACGACCCGCTGGTGGTCGTCGGCGGTGGCGGCGGCGCGCGCGTGGTGGATCAGCCGCCGGGCGCGGTGCAGGTCGACCCGGTCCGGCGGCACGTCGAGCAGGTATCCGCCGGCGGTCCAGCGCAGCACGTCCGGACCGAGCAGCGGGCCGAGGACCCGGCGCAGGCGGGTGGCGTACGGCGCGAGCGGGGTCCCGGAGCGGGGCGGGGCGTGCCCCCACACCCGGTCGATCAGGGTGGCCGCCGGGACCACCCGGCCGGGGGTCATCAGCAGCGCGGCCAGCACGCAGCGCTGCTTGCCGGAGCCCGGATCGGTTTCGACGCCGTCGTCGCCGATCAGGCGTACCGGGCCCAGGAGGCGCCACCGCATGACAGTCGTTCCCCCGAACAGTTTCCTTACCGATCAGGAGAACGATCCCTCAGGATGCAAACGTTTTGCAAACGATCTTGCGCATCATGATACGACGTCCGCGGGGCCGACGGGGGGCCGTGGACGCTGACTTCCGCCCACCGTCGCGCTTCCGCCGGGCCCGGCGCTCGCGGCCGTCGGGCGCACCCGGGGCGTCAGGCGAACAGCGCCAGCGGCACCGCCGAGGCCAGGGCGAGCATCCCCAGGTCGTTCGGGTGCAGGTGGTCGCCGCTGTCGTAGGCCGGGTACATCCGCTCCGGGTTCGCGCCGTCGCGGACCGCGGCGTCGAAATCGATCACCGCGTCGTACTCGCCGCTGTCGCGGATCCACTCGTTGAGCGCGGCCCGGGTGGCCCGGTTCGGCGCGTTGTCCCGGCCGCTGCCGCCGAACGGCAGCAGGGTGCCGCCGAACACGGCCAGCCCGGCCGCCCGGGCCCGGGCGATCAGCTCCCGGTGCCCGGCGATCAGCGCGGGCGCTCCCGGGTCGGTGTGCGCGATGTCGTTCACCCCGATCAGGGTGATCACGTACCGGGCGCCGGGCTGGAACAGCACGTCCCGGTCGAAGCGGCGCAGCCCGGCCGGGCCGATGGTGACCGGCACCCCGCGGTTGCCGGGGCTCCCGCCGCCGAAGCCGCCCGTGGTGACCGGCGCGGACAGATCCGGCCCGGAGAGCAGCCGGTTGCCGCCGATCCCGGCGTTGAGCACGCCGAGCGACTGCCCGGCCTCGCGGAGGCGCCGGGCCAGCAGGTCCGGCCAGCGGCGGTTGGCGCCGATCCTGGTCCTGGAGCCGCAGGTGATCGAGTCGCCGAACGCGACGACCGCCGCGGACCGGCCGGGGGTGCGCACGCTGACCCCGCTGAGCAGGGTGTACCGGGTGGTGGCCCGGCCGCCGGGCGGGTCCGGCTCGGCGGCCACGTTGCCGGCCAGGATCCGGTTGCGCTGCCAGACGAACGGGCTGATCGTGCCGATCCGGGTCGGGTCCGGCAGGTGGAAGGTGATCACCAGGTCGGCGCCGGGTGGCAGCGGCAGGTCCGGCACCGGGTCGCTGACCACGGTGGCGCCGGCCGGCAGGACGACCGCCGCGCTGCCGTCGAAGGTGACCCGGCGGATGCTGCCCGGGTGCATGGCGGTGCTGTCCGGGCCGCCGGCGCGCAGGCCGGTCCAGATCTCCGAGAGGCGTACCGGGGTCTGGCCGTACTCATTGGTCAGCCGGATGCGCGGCTCGCTCCCGCCGAGGCTCAGATGCACCACCTGGCGGAGGGTGCGACCGGCCGGCAGCACCGGCTCGGCGGCCCGGGCGGCCGTGGTCGCCGTCGCCCAGCTGCCCGTCCAGGCGGGCCGGGACCGGGCCGGATGCCGGGGCCCGGCGACGCCCGGGGCGGCGAACAGCGCAGCCGCGCCGGCTCCTCCCATGAGGAGCGCGCGACGCGTGGTCGCTCGGCGCAGCTGTGCGGAATATACGTTTCGCAAGATGACGGCAAATTAGGGAATCTGGTGTCCCGCCGTCAAGTTCGTGGTCCGGAATCCGATCCGGGGGTGTGACGGCGTGTCGCACCCCCGGATCGTCCGGGTCACCCGGTCGAGCAGCTCAGGTTCGTCAGGGCGGTCGGCGCCGCGCCGGAGGCGAGGAAACCGAAGGTGGTGCGGCCACCGGCCGCGACCGACGCGTTCCAGTTCTCGTTGCCGACCGAGATCAGCGAGCCGGTGCTGCTCGCCTTGCCGCTCCACACCGAGGCCAGTGTCTGGCTGCCGGGCCACGTCCAGGAGACGCGCCAGCCGTTGACCGGGGTGCTGCCGGCGTGCACCATCACCTCGCCCTGGAACCCGCCGGACCAGGTGGAGACGGTGTTGTACATCGCGGTGCAGCTACCGCCGGTCCCGGGTGAGGTGTCGGGGGTGGACGGCGACACCGACGGGGAGACGCTCGGTGAGGTGCTCGGCTGCGTGCCGATCCCGGTGACCTCGCCGTTGCCGCCGTCGAAGACGACGTCCGAGCAGCCGTAGAAGGTCTCCTGGCTGTCCGAGCGGGACCAGACCGAGTAGATCAGGTGCTTGCCGGTCTTGCCGGACGGCAGCCGCCCGGTCCAGTAGTAGTGCCCGTCGTCGGTGCCCGGCCCGCCGTTCGCGGGCGGGTTGGTCACCTGGTCGAACGGCGTCGGCTCGAGGTCACCCCAGGCCAGCGGCTTGGTCGGGTCGTAGCCGTCCTTGGTGATGTAGAGCGAGAACGTGCCCGGGTGCTTGGCCCAGTCGTTGTAGCGGAACTGCATCGTCGCGCCGGCCGTCAGGTGGGTCGTCGGCCAGTCGGCGCGGGCCAGGTTGAAACCGGTGAAGTCGTACGGGCCGCCGGTGCCGCCGCTGCACAGCTGGCCGTCCGGGATGAAGCCGGAGACCCGGCCGGCGCCGTTCGAGCGCAGCACGGCGAACCAGTTGTACAGCGCGGTGGTGCCGCTCTTGGCGACCGCGGCGGCGCAGGCCGCGTTCTTCGGTTCGATCGCGCCGGTGCTGGAGTTACGGCCGTCCTGGTAGCAGAGCCAGGTGCGGCTGCCGGGTACCTGGATGGCTCCGTGCGCCTCAGCGGTCGCGGGCAGGACCAGGGCCCCGGCCGCGGCGGCGATCAGGGCCGCCGCGGCCATGCGTACAAATCTCATGTTTGTCACCCCTGCGGGAAGAGACGGGCGTAGTCGGCGTACCCGGTGGCGACGTCGACCTGGGCCCAGAACCGGTGGTAGTTGAAGGTGGGTGCGGCCCCTCCGTTCAGGTACGCCTGGACCTTGGGGTAGTCCGGGTCGTTCTTGTAGAAGGAGCGGATGTCGAGGAACGACACCCCGGGCTTGATGACGTCGCCGTTGGGCATCTTGCCGCTCCAGCCGTTGGGGATGTAGATGCCCTGGCCGGTGCTGGCGTTGTAGGTGTCGTCCATCCGGTTGTAGTCGGCGCGGGTCTCGGTGACCGAGACGCCCTTCGCGTCCTTGTGCGTCCAGATCGCGTCGAGCAGGTTCTTGGCCGCCGTCTTCGCCGCCGTGTTGCCGGACTTGGCCGCGTAGTAGGTCAGCAGCTTGGCGAACGAGCCCGCCACGCCCACGTCGGTGCCCTTGCTCTTGACCGTGACGTGCAGGTTGGTGTTGGCCGCCGGGTTGGACGCGTTCCAGGTGGCCGGCGCGCCCGACCAGGTCAGGTCGGACGGGATCTCGAAGCTGCTGGCGGTGATGGTGGAGTTCGCCAGCGCCCAGGTCACCCACTTGTCGAGGATCGACTTGGCCTTGGCGTCACCGGTCGTGTAGTAGTACTCGGCCAGCCGCTCCAGCGACCAGGTCTGCATACCGAACCACTGGTTGGACGGCGGGTCGGCGTAGACCGGCGCCTCCACGTACGCCAGCCCGTAGAAGGTCGGCGTGCCGGCCGGCGGCGCCGAGTAGTTGCCGTTCCAGCTGTTCGTCGCGCCACCGGCGATGGCGCCCTCGCTGGACTGCAGCCACTGGTAGAACTCCAGCTGCCGGTTCAGGCTGGCCTGCCAGTCGGCCTTGGCTGTCGGCGACTTCGGGTTGAAGGCGCCCACGTTCGACAGCACGTACGCGGCCATCGGGTTCTGGTAGCCGAAGTGGCTGGTGCTGGACCCGATCCGCCACGCCCAGCCGGCGCTGGTGTCGTACGCGCCGCCCCAGGCGTAGTACCACGACATCAGGTTGTTGGAGCTGTTCTTGCCGCTGCCGGCGGCACACGACGTCGAGGTGCAGCCGGGCTGCTTGAAGTACTTGTCGTAGAACGAGTACCGCAGGTAGTCACCCATCTTGGCGGCGTTCGCCACGGTGCTGGAGATCTGCGACTGCTTGCCCTGCGCGGTGGCCCACTGGTGCGCCCAGTAGGCGACCTGGACGGCGCGCGAGTCGGCGTCCGGCGCGTTGGTGTACTTCCACTGCTTGGCGTACGAGGTGTCCTTGGTGAACAGGTCCAGGAAGCCGTTCGGGCCGCCGTGCTTGAACGTGTCGCAGGCCGGCTGCGGCACGGTCTCGAAGGTCGACTCCTGCGCGCCGCGCTGGAAGGTGTTGATGTACGCGACCCGGGTGGTGCCGTCCCCGCAGCGGCCGAAGCCGTACGTGTTGTCCACGTCCAGCAGCCAGTGCATACCGTAGATGTCGTCGGTGCCGTACGCGCTCTTGAGCTCCGCGGCCAGCGGGTCCGTGCCCACCGACACCGAGCTGTCCAGCTGCGACGGGTACTGCGAGGGCAGCGGGTACTCGGCCGCGTAGGTGGCCGGCTTGGCCGGGTTGTAGCTGGCGTTGGTCGGCTGGTCGGCGTGCGACGGGATGATGTACTTCTCCATCGTCGCCCAGGCGTTGTTGAACGGCGCCCAGTCCCCGGTCACCTGCCCGTGCTCGGCCTCCAGCCACAGCCAGTAGCTGAACGCCTCGCTGGTGGTCTCGTGGCCGTGGTCGGGCGCCTCGTCGATCAGCGTCTCGACCGAGTGGTACGGCACGCCCTCCGGGCTGAAGTAGCCGTTCGCCGGGTTCTTGATGTCGTTGTAGAGCTGGGTGAAGCGGGCGTCGACGGCGCCCTCCTCGACCACGGTCACCGCCACGTTCGCGGCGGTGTGGCCGCTGGCGGTGGCCGTGATGGTGGCGGTGTCGCCGGTCTTCGCCGAGTTCGCCGCCGCGATCGTCACCGGCTGGCCGGTGTTCCAGTTGGCCGGGGTGAAGGTGAGCGTGGCCGGGGTGGCGGTGATCGCGGTGCTGCCGGTGTCGCGGGCCACCGTGACGGTGACGTTCGCGGCCGGCGCCTTGCTCAGGCTCAGCCGGTACGTGCCGCTCTTGCCGGGCGCGAGGGTGACCGAGGTGGCGTCGGCGACGATCGCCGGGCTGGTCGACGCGTCGACGAAGACCGGCACGTCGGCGGTGCTGCTCTTGGTGCCGGCCCCGTCGTAGGCGACCGCCTGCAGGTGGTACGCCGCGGCCTGCGCCGGCACCCCGCTCCAGGTGTACGAGTACGGCGCGGTGGTGTCGCTGCCGAGCAGCAGCCCGTCGTGGTAGAACTCGACCTTCGCGATGGTCTGCCCGCTCGCCGCGGTCGCGGTGGCCGTGATCGGGATGGACGCCGGGGCGGTGTACCGGGTGTTCGCGGCCGGGCTGCTGATCGCCACGGTGGGCGCGGCCGCCGAGCCGTTGCACGGCTGCCCGTTGAGGGTGAACGCGGTGGGCACCGGGTTCGTGGAGCCGAACGTGCCGTTGAAGCCGGTGCTGGTGGACGCCCCGGTGCCGAGCGTGCCGTTCCAGGGCGCGTTGGTCACGGTGACGCGCTTGCCGCTCTGGGCGTACGTGCCGCTCCAGCCCTGGGTGACCTTCTGCCCGGCGTCCGGGAAGTCGTACTCCAGCTTCCAGCTGGTCAGCGGGTCGCCGGAGTTGGTGATGGCGATGTCGCCGGTGAAGCCGCCATTCCACTGGCTCTGCACCTTGTAGACGACGGCGCAACCGGCCGCGGCATACGCCGGTGGGCCGCCGGCCACGAAGGCCGTGCCGGCGCCGAGGACGGCGACGCCGGTGACGGCCAGCCTGCGTCGCAGGCGTTGAGCGTACGGTCTCACGATGTTCCTTCCTTGGGAGCGGGTGTCACCGATCACGGGGTGCGGGTGCAGGTGACAGGGGACGGAACGGGATTGGTGGTGCCGGTGGTGCCGCCGAGGAATCCGACCGTGGTGGAGGCCCCGGACGCGAGGGCGCCGTTGTACGACGCGTGGGTGACGGTGACCGCGGCGCCGGACTGGGTGGCGGTGCCGCCCCAGGCCTGGGTGACGGTCTGCCCGCCGGTGTAGGCCCACGTGACCGTCCAGCCGGTGGCCGCGGTGGCGCCGGTGTTGGTCACCGTGACCTCGCCCTGGAAGCCGCCGCTCCATGAGCCGGTCACCCGGTAGACCGCGGTGCAGCCGGTGGACGGCGACGTCGACGGGCTCGGCGACGGGACCGACGGTGACGGGCCGGGCGAGCTGGTCGAGGGCGACGGGCTCGGCGAGCCGGGCGACGAGACGCTCGCCGAGGGGGTCGGCGACGAGGTTCCGCCGGTGCGGTCGGCGTAGAGGATGCCGCGGCCGTTGGTGCCCAGGTAGACCCGGCCCCAGATGCGCGGGTCGCCGGCCAGGGCGTCGCCCATGTTGCCGTACCGGTGCCTGTCGTCGTTGATCCGGACCCAGTGGGCCCCGGTGTCGTCGGAGCGGAACACGCCGTCGACCCCGTCGACCGTGCCGACCAGGAAGACCGCCGGGTGGGTGGCGCCCGGTGCGGCCTTGCCGAAGGCGACGTTGATGCCCTCGGCGACCGTGCCGACCCTGGTGAAGGTCCGCCCGGAGTCGGTGGAGCGCAGCAGGCCGGTGCCGCCGGCCACCCAGACCTCGCCGGCGATGCCCGGGACCGCCCTCAGGTGCAGCCGCCCGGTGGTGGGCAACGCCTGCGCGGAGGCGGTGAAGGTGGCCCCGCCGTCGGTGCTGGTGTAGAAGGCGCCGTTGGCGTACGCGTAGAAGGTCCTGGGGTTGACCCGGTCGGACTCGACGACGGCGCCGGCCGGCAGGCCGGTGGACGCGGTCCAGCTGCTGCCGCGGGTGGTGGAGTAATGCACGCCCGCGCCGGCCGGTGACCAGACCACGGCGCCCGCGTCGGCGCCGACCGCGACCGTGCCGCCGCCGGTCACCCCGGCCGGCTCCTGTCCCTGGTGCCACGTCTTGCCGCCGTCGGTGGAGACGCCGATGTGCGGTGCCGCGTCGGCGTTGCCCACCCGGACGAAGAAGCTGGGGCTGAGCTCGGCGAAGTCCAGGCTGGTGTTGCTGCCCAGGCTCGGGGTGTCGTGGAAGTTGGCCGGCACGGCGTCGAGGTCGGCGTGGTGGAAGCCGCCGATGTCGCCGAGCGCGCTGACCAGCGGGGCGCCGCTGGGCGGGCTGGCCAGGTCGAGGACGGCGGTCTCCTCGAGGCCCTTGGCCATCGGCTTGATGGTGACCGTCGCGCCGCTGTCCCACCTGGTCAGGTCGGTGGTGCCGTACAGGGTGGCGCCGGTGCCGTAGAGCAGCCGGTCGGAGTCGAACGGGTCGATCTCCAGGGACTCGTTCATCCAGCCGAGCTTCGGGCTCTCCTCGGGCGCCACGGAGGTGTTGTTGAAGTCCAGCCACGGGTTGGCCGAGATGTCCATGATGTAGCGCTTGGTCCGGTTCGGGTAGTCGCTCCAGTCCCAGATCCGGGTCCAGGTGGCGCCGTAGTCGGTGCTGCGGAAGAAGATGGCGTCCGGCCACCAGGAGATCTGGGTGGCGACCATCAGGGTGCCCGGGTGCTGCCGGTCCACGGTCAGCCCGGAGTACCCGTAGTAACGGTCGGCGACCGGGGTGGGTGAGATGTCCGTCCAGACGCCGGTCCGGGTGTCCAGCCGGTGGACCTGGCCGGCCGCGCCGTCGTACGGGCCGCCGGTGTCGCTGGTCGCGATGAACAGGTACCCGCCCTGCACCACGCCCTTGTGGGCGAGGTACCCGGTGGGCTGGCCGGGGACGCGTGCCCAGGTGGCGCCGGAGTCGAGGGAGCGGTAGACCGGGTTCGCCCTGTCCGCCACGCCGACGTAGACGGCGGGCGAGTTCGGGTCGAAGGTGACCCAGGTCAGGCCCTGGTTCTGGCTCAGGTAGCCGCTGGTGTCGGTGGGGTCCTGGACGTAGTTGCCGGCGTTGGGGAAGGTGCCGACCCGGGCCCAGGTGGCGCCGTAGTCGGTGCTGCGCCAGAGCCCGTTGCCGCCCTCGGCGGCGAAGTACACGTTCCTGTTGTCGCGCGGGTCGACCGCCAGCCGCTCCCCCATGCCGCGGCCGGGCATGTTGCCGCCGATCTTGAACGGCAGGTTCGTCTGCCGCCAGGTGGCGCCCCTGTCGGTGGAGCGCAGGATGGCGCCGTTGTTCGGATCCCAGCTGTTGGTGTACATCCCGACGGCGGCGTAGACCCGGTTGGTGTCGACCGGGTCGGCGGCGATGCTCAGCACGCCGTTGTGGCCCCAGTCGTCCTGGCCGACCCAGTCCAGCAGCGGGGTCCAGCTCTGGGTCGACTGGTTCCAGCGGTAGGCCCCGCCGATGTCGGTGCGCGCGTAGATCAGGTTCTTCTCGCCGGGGTTGAAGACGACACCCGGAACGAAACCACCACCGTCGATCCGGACGTTCTTCCAGGTGTAGGGCTCGGTGCCGGCAGCCGTGGCGGAGATCGGCTGGGAGATCACGGCTACCGCGGTGGCGGCGACCACCAGGGCGGCGGCGAGCGCACCGCCGGGGGAACTTCGCATCGGGGAACCTTCCATTGACGTACATGAACCTGGGAGCGCTCCCAAAGCGTCTGCCGCCGTCATCGCCGTGTCAAGAGCCGGAAACTTCGCGTTGATATCGAGGAGCCGTCGCCGCGGCACTACGCAGAGCGACAATGAAGTGGTGGCCCGCGGACGGCGCCCGGCCCACCCCGCCACGGACAAAAGTCCCGGTCAGATGCGTTATCTCCGGGGGGAACGCGGCGAGCAGCGACAAGGTGCTGGAGGGGCGGATGTGTATCATTCGGCGGAACGCGCGGACCGGCGACTGCCGGTCGGTCCCGCGGCTGGCCGGTGAAGGGGATACCGGTACACGGCGTGACATCGGCCCGGCGTAACGGTGGAGGAGCTTGCATGAAGGTTTGCGTTGTCGGTACCGGTTACGTCGGCCTGACCACCGGAGTCAGCCTCGCCTTCCTCGGGCACGAGGTCACCTGCGTGGATCTCGACCAGGCCAAGGTCGACATGCTGCGCGCCGGGAAGTGCCCGATCTACGAGCCCGGGATGGAGGAGCTCCTCGCCGAGGCGTCCGCGAACCTGCGCTTCACCACCAGCTACGCCGACGCGGTGCCCGGCGCCGACGTCGTCTTCGTCGCGGTGCAGACCCCGTCGGCCGCCGACGGCAGCCCCGACCTGCAGTACCTTCGCAGCGCCGCGGAGAGCGTGGCGCACGCCCTGGACCACGACTTCACCGTCGTGGTGAACAAGTCGACGGTGCCGATCGGCAGCGGCAACTGGGTCGACGCCATCCTGCGCGACTCGTTCGCGCAGCGCGCCGACCGCCCGGCCGGCGTCGAGTTCGCGGTCGCCTCCAACCCGGAGTTCCTGCGCGAGGGCAACGCCATCGCCGACACCCTGTTCCCGGACCGGATCGTGATCGGCTCGGACAACCCGCGCAGCCTCGAGGTGCTCAACCGCCTCTACCGCCCGATCATCAACCAGACCTTCACCGCGCCCACCTTCCTGCCCCGCCCGGAGGACGCCACCGCGGTCCCGCTGGTCTCCACCGACCTGGCCTCGGCCGAGCTGATCAAGTACGCGGCCAACGCGTTCCTGGCCCTCAAGATCAGTTACGTGAACGAGATCGGCCAGCTGGCCGCCAAGGTCGGCGCGGACATCAGCGAGGTAGCCCGCGGCATGGGCCTGGACCAGCGGATCGGCTCCCGGTTCCTGCAGCCCGGCGTGGGCTGGGGCGGCTCCTGCTTCGGCAAGGACACCAAGGCGCTGATTGCCACCGCCTCCGAGTACAACCTCGAGATGCCGATCGTCAAGGCCGCCCGCGACGTCAACCAGCGCCAGCGCGCCATCGCGGTGGAGCGGCTGCAGGACGAGCTGCGGATCCTCAAGGGCCGCAAGATCGGCCTGCTCGGGCTGGCGTTCAAGCCGAACACCGACGACCTGCGCGACGCGCCGGCGCTGGACATCGCGAACTCCCTGCTGGCCCGGGGCGCCCGGGTGAAGCTGCACGACCCGGTCGCGGCCGAGCGCTTCCGCAAGGAGCAGCCCGAGCTGGCGCCGTACCTGACCGAGAGCCTGGACGAGCTGTTCGCCGACTGCGACGCGGTCGTACTGGTCACCGAGTGGGCACAGTACCTCGAACTGGACTGGAGCAAGTTCGTCGGGCTGATGCGCAACCCGCTGGTGCTGGACGGCCGGCACGTACTCGACGGCGAGCGGATGCGCCGGCTCGGCTACAAGTACGTCGCCGTGGCCGGCTGACCCCCGTTCTGCGATCAACCGCCGTGGTGGCCTTCCGGGCCGCCGCGGCGGTTCCTTTTTGCGGCGTAGGGACGATTCTGCCCGACCCTCGCCGCCGCCCGGCTGAGACGGGTTCCCGCGAAGAGCAACAAAACCGACTCACCGACCGTATGATGACCGCTTAGAGCGGATAAATACTCCTAAACACCCCCGGGAAAGCCGATCAGGCAGGAAGCTCTTCCGACAATCTCCTTAACCGGTTAAGGTGCCGGGTCGTCGCCGCTATATCGTTACCGACTCGATCACGCGGAAATCATTGCGCAACTTGCCGGTTACCTCTTGACTGTTGGTCAAGAAGCGCTTCGGACGGCGGCGTCGCCAGACGCCGGAGGCGCGTCAAGACATAGGGAGCGGTATGTTCGGTCACAGTGGGAGTTCGCGATCCCGAGTCGCGCTCGCCGGTGCCCTCAGCGTCGGGCTGGCCTTCAGCCTCACGGCGTGCGGCGGCGACGACAAGGACGAGTCGGGCGCAACCACGGACACAGCGGCGTCGTCCATCGACTGCGCCCAGTTCAGCCAGTTCGGCGACCTCAAGGGCAAGACCGTGTCGGTCTACACCGGCATCGTCACGCCGGAGGACACTCCGCACAAGAAGTCGTACGAGCCTTTCGAGAAGTGCACCGGCGCCACGGTGAAGTACGAGGGCGACAAGGCCTTCGAGACGCAGGTCCTGGTACGGGCGAAGGCGGGCAACCCGCCGGACGTCGCGTTCGTCCCGCAGCCCGGTCTGCTCAAGCAGCTGGTCGACACCGGCAAGGCCGTCGAGGCCCCCAAGGAGGTCGCGGACAACGTCGACAAGTGGTGGGGCAAGGACTGGAAGGCCTACGGCACGGTCAACGGCAAGTTCTACGCCGCGCCGCTGGGCGCCAACGTGAAGTCCTTCGTGTGGTACTCGCCGAAGGAGTTCGCCGAGAAGGGCTACACCGTCCCCACCACGCTGGACGAGCTCAAGCAGCTGAGCGACAAGATCGCCGCCACCGGCTCGAAGCCGTGGTGCGCGGGTATCGGCTCCGGTGACGCCACCGGCTGGCCGGTCACCGACTGGGTCGAGGACTTCATGCTGCGCCTGTCCGGCCCGGACACCTACGACAAGTGGGTCAAGCACGAGCTCCCGTTCAACGGCCCCGAGTCCACCGCCGCGTGGAACGCCGTCGGCGACTACCTGAAGAACGACAAGTACGTCAACGGCGGGCTGGGTGACGTCAAGAGCGTCGCCTCCACCACGTTCCAGGACGCCGGCCTGCAGATCCTCGAGGGCACCTGCTCGCTGCACCGCCAGGCCAGCTTCTACGCGGCCAACTTCACCAAGGGCACGGACATCTCCAAGGACGGCGACATCTTCGCCTTCTACCTGCCGGGCAAGGACACCACGACCAAGCCGGTGCTGGGTGGTGGCGAGTTCACCCTCGCCTTCGCCGACCGTCCCGAGGTCAAGGCGTTCCAGTACTACCTGTCCACCGACACCTGGGCGAACGTCAAGGCCAAGGCGTCGACCGGCTGGGTCAGCGCCAACAAGGGTCTGAAGGTGGAGAACCTGTCCAGCCCGATCGACCAGCTGTCGGCGCAGACCCTGCAGGACCCGGCGGCGCAGTTCCGGTTCGACGGCTCCGACATGATGCCCGCCGCGGTCGGCTCGAACGCGTTCTGGAAGCAGGCCACGGCCTGGATCACCGGCCAGGACACGACCGCCACGGTGAACAACATCGAAAACGCGTGGCCCAAGAAGTGATCTGAGTTCCTCTGCAGAGGCCGGCTGGAGTGCTACGGCACTTCAGCCGGCCATCGCCCTCTTTCCCCTCGGAAACATGAAGGAGGTCCGGGTCACGTGTTCAGCACCGCCACCAACACCCCGGAGAAGCTTCTCCAGATGCTCTCGGCGCTACTGCTGTTCGCCGCCGTGCTGGGCATCATCCTGTTCCTCGCGAGCCGGGTCCGCGGCAAGCGCTCCGACAACGCGGTCGGTTACCTCTACCTGCTCCCGGTCGTCCTGATGCTCGCGGTCGGGCTGGTCTATCCCGGCCTGCGCACCATCTACGAGTCGTTCTTCGACGCGCGGGGCAGCGCGTTCATCGGCATCGACAACTACAAGACCATCTTCACCGATCACGACCAGCTCGTCGTGCTGGCCAACACGATCATCTGGGTGGTCATCGTCCCGCTGCTGGCCACCGCCATCGGCCTCGTCTACGCCATCCTGGTGGACCGGTCGCGGTTCGAGTCGTTCGCCAAGGCGTTGATCTTCCTGCCGATGGCGATCTCCATGGTCGCCGCCGGCGTGATCTGGAAGTTCATGTACGAGTACCGGGTGGACCAGCCGAACGTGAAGCAGATCGGCCTGATCAACCAGATCATCGTCTGGCTCGGCGGCAAGCCGGTCCAGCTGCTGATCACCGACACGTTCAAGCTGAACACCCTGCTGCTCATCGTGGTGTTCATCTGGATCCAGGCCGGCTTCGCCATGACCGTGCTGTCCGCGGCGATCAAGGCGATTCCGGACGACATCGTCGAGGCCGCCCGCCTCGACGGCGTGAACCCGTGGAGCATGTTCGTCAAGATCACGCTGCCGAGCGTGCGCCCGACCATCGTCGTGGTGCTCACCACGATCGCCATCGGCACGCTCAAGGTGTTCGACGTGGTCCGCACCATGACCGGCGGCAACTTCAACACCAGCGTCATCGCCAACGAGTTCTACAGCCAGCTGATCCGGGCCGACAACCAGGGTCTGGCCGCTGCGCTCGCGGTGGTGCTGTTCGTCCTGGTGACGCCGATCGTCTTCTACAACATCCGTCAAGTCCGTCAGGAGGCATGATGGCGGTCACCCCTCTGACGACGACGCCGGAGATCACCCCGGTCCAACTGAGCGCCGCCTCGGTGGCCAAGAAGAAGCTCAGCTCGCCGTGGGCGTCGCTGGCCGCGGTCGTCATCGCGGTCCTGTGGACGCTGCCGACGTTCGGCCTGCTGCTCTCGTCGTTCCGGCCGGAGCTGTCGATCAAGCGGACCGGCTGGTGGACGTTCTTCACCGACCCGGAGCTGACGCTGGACAACTACCGGGCGGTCTTCGACAGCGAGAGCGGGGTCAACCTCGCCGACTTCTTCGTCAACTCGCTGGTGATCTGCATTCCCGCGGTCCTGATCCCGGTCTCGCTGGCGGCGCTGGCCGCCTACGCGTTCGCCTGGATCGACTTCCGCGGCAAGAACATCCTGTTCCTGGCGATCTTCGCGCTGCAGATCGTGCCGCTGCAGGTCACCCTGATCCCGCTGCTGACGATCTTCGTGAAGATCGACATCAGCGGCACGTTCTGGCCGCTGTGGCTGGCGCACTCCACGTTCGCCCTGCCGCTGGCCATCTACCTGCTGCACAACTTCATGAAGGAGGTTCCGGCCGGTCTGATCGAGGCGGCCCGGATGGACGGCGCCGGCCACGTGGCGATCTTCTTCCGGGTGATGATGCCGCTGATGGTCCCGGCGCTGGCGGCGTTCGGCATCTTCCAGTTCCTCTGGGTGTGGAACGACCTGCTGGTCGCCCTGGTCTTCGCCGGCGGCGGCAACGAGGTCGCCCCGATCACCTACCAGCTGGCCAACCTCACCGGCACCCGTGGCACGGCCTGGCACCTGCTGGCCTCCGGCACGTTCGTGTCGATCATCGTGCCGGTCACGGTGTTCCTGCTGCTGCAGCGCTACTTCGTGCGCGGCCTGCTGGCCGGCAGCGTCAAGGGCTGAACCCGGCCCGTCCCGGCGGGGCCGCACCGATCCCGGTGCGGCCCCGCCGCCATTCCGGCCCGGCCACCGGCGCCGGCCCGCCGGGCCAGACCCGCGCCGCCACGATCAACTCGCGTCCCCCGTCGTACGCTTCGCCGCTGCCCCACCAGCCGACCCGTGACCCCGGCCGCTGCCTCGTGCCGTGGCGGCGCCGCGCGGGGCCGGCACCGGGCTCGGCCGCGAGACCTTACGAGCGGGCGCGCGACGCGGTCCCTGCGGCGGGCGGAGGGTTATGCCGGGTCGGCGAGGCGGCCGTCGCGGAGGGTCAGGACCCGGTCGGCACGGTCGATGAGGCTCGGGTCGTGGGTGGCGACCAGGGCGGTCATCCCGCGGGCGTCGACCACGGCGCGGAGCAGGTCCATGATGGCGCGGCCGGTGTCGGAGTCCAGCTGGCCGGTCGGCTCGTCGGCGATCAGCAGGTCCGGATCGTTGGCCAGGGCACGGGCCAGGGCGACCCGCTGCTGCTGGCCGCCGGAGAGCTCGCCGGGACGCTGGTTCGCCTGGCCGCCCAGACCGACCAGTTCGAGCAACACGGCGACCCGCTCGTCGCGGCCGCGCGGGTCACGCCCGGCCAGGCGCATCGGGACGCTGACGTTCTCGGCCGCGGACAGGATCGGGATCAGCCCGAACGACTGGAAGACGAAGCCGATCGTGTCCCGGCGCAGCTGGAGCAGGTCGGCCTCGGCCGCGCCGGTGACGTCGCGCCCGGCCACGGTGATCGTGCCGGCGGTCGGGCGGTCCAGGCCACCGATCAGGTTGAGCAGGGTGGTCTTGCCCGCGCCGGACCGGCCCCGGACGGCGACCAGCTCCCCCTTGCCGGCGGTGAACGACACCCCGGCCAGGGCGTGCACCACGCGCTCGCCGGCACCGTAGTCCCGGGCCAGGCCGGACACCTCGACGACGCTCATGCGGGCTCCTCCGGGTCCGTGCCGGCGGTGCCGGGACGGATCTCGACGTGGTCGGGTTCCAGGTTCAGCCGGACCCGGTCGCGCAGGCTCAGCGCGTCGACGAACGCGGCCGGCAGCTGCAACCGGCCGGCCCGGTCCAGCACGGCGTACTCCTGCGAGACGTGGTGTTCGGTGCCGTCGGCGGCGCGGCGGGCCGATCGGCGTACCTCGGAGGCGGTCTTGCCGTCGCGGATCGCGACCGCCCGGCGGACCTGGCCGGCGACGTTGTGGTCGTGGGTGACCACCACGACCGTCACCCCGAGCTCCGCGTTGACCGTGCGCAGCGCCCCGAACACCTCGTCCGCGGTGGCCTCGTCGAGCTCGCCGGTCGGCTCGTCGGCGAACAGCACCTCCGGATCGTTGGCCAGCGCCACCGCGACCGCGCAGCGCTGCTGCTCGCCGCCGCTCATCTCGGCCGGGCGCCGGCCGGCCTTCTCCGCGACCCCGACCATCTCCAGCAGCTCCTCGGCGCGGCGCCGGCGCCGGGCGCCGGCCAGGCGCATCGGCAGCTCGACGTTCTCCCGGGCGCTCAGGTACGGCAGCAGGTTACGCGCCGTCTGCTGCCAGACGAAGCCGACGATCCGGCGGCGGTACTCCAGGCGCCGCTTCGCGGTCATCCCGAGCAGGTCGTAACCGGCCACCCTGGCCAGCCCGGCGGTCGGCTCGTCCAGCCCGGACAGGATGTTGAGCATGGTGGACTTGCCGGAGCCGGAGGCGCCCACGACGGCGAGCAGCTCGCCGCGGTCGACCACCAGGTCCAAGCCCTGCAGGGCCATCACCTCGACACCCTCGGTCCGGAAGATCCGCACCAGAGCGTCGCAGACGATGTGCCCGCTGAGCCGGTCCTGCCCGCCCGCACGGGCCGCGGCGCGCTCGGCCGCCCGCCTCTCCAGATCGGCGAGATCGGTCACGGCTGCTCCCCCGCTCGCGGCCGCACAGGCCGGTCCGTCACGACTGCTCCTCTCCCAGCCGCAGCACCGTGCCCAGGCGCAGGCGGCGGTTGGCGACGTTCTCCACGACCAGCGCGGCGACCACCGCGACCACCGCGACCGCGAGCACCCCGCCGGCGAACCACGGGTCCAGGCTGGTGCCGACGGTCACCCCGGCGGTGAAGCCGCTGAGTCCGAGCGCGGCCCCGATCAGCGCCGGCAGCACGAACCCGGCGACGCCCCCGGCCAGCACCGCCACCGTGATCAGCGGGACGAGCTCGAAGACCAGCAGGCGGCGGCCCTGCGCCGGGGACAGGCCCATGGTGCGCAGCCGCGACAGCGTACGCCCGCGCGACGGCGCGCCGGTCAGCACCGCGAGCACGACCGCGGTCAGCGCCAGCGCGGCGGACGCGATCATCCCGGCGGTGAAGGTGAAGCTGAGCACGCCGTCCACGCCGCGCTGCTCCAGTCCGGCGCGGTACGCCGCCCGGGTGGTGACGGTGGCCGGCGCGGCCAGTTGCGACTGCTCCACCGGTGTGCCGGTCAGCGCCTGCAGCTGGGCGCGCTGGCCGGCGTCGGCGGTCGCCCGCACCTGATCGATGTCGAAGCCGGACCCGTCCACGAGGATCCGGTTCGGCAGGATCGGCGCGAAGTCCGGGACCGGCATGGCCTGCTGGGGCAGCACCAGGAAGTCCCGCGCACCGGCGCCGAGCCCGGGCATGGTGTCGCGGACCTCCGCGACGGTGAACCGATACGGGCGCCCCAGCACCTCCACCGTGCCGCCGGCGCCGATCTGCCGGGCCAGCCGCGGCGAGACGACCGCGGGCACCGGGTCACCGCCGGGCCGGGCCCCGGTCAGCGCGGCCGGCAGGTCCAGTCCGGCGACGCCGGCGTCGAGCACCACCGCCTGGGTCTGGGTGAGGGTCGCGCTGGAGTCGCCGCGCACCGACGCGCCCGGGTAGAACAGGGCCGCGACGGCCCGGTCGACGTGCGGCAGCGCGGCGACCCGCTGGGCGATGTCCGGGGTGAACCGGTAGCCGGCGACCATCGCGTCGGCGGGCACGGCCAGCTGCGCGGCCCGGTCCCGGGCGGCGTCGACGGTGCTGGTCACGGCGCCGGTGAACAGGCCGGTGGCGATCGCCACGACCAGCACGGCGAGCGGCCCGGGGTGCAGCGGGGCGCGGGCGGCGGCGCTGAGACCGAGGAAGGCCGTGGCGCCGCGGGCGCGGGCGGCCAGCTTCCCGGCCCGGCGCAGCGGGAACGGCACGACGCGCAACGCCACCACCGAGGCGGCCAGGGCGAGCAGGACCGGCGCGCCGATCAGGTACGGGTCCACCCCCGCCCCGGCGTCCAGCCCGCGACGGCGCAGCAGGTAGATCGCCCCGGCCGCGAGCACCACCAGGAACGCCTCGGCGGTGAGCCGGCGCGCCGAGGGCCGCAGCGCGGAGGCGTCCAGGCGGTGCCCGGAGAACGCCGGGCGCCGGGCGGCCAGCGCCGCGCAAACCGGGGCGGCCAGCACCGCGAGCAGCGCCACCGCCGCGACCAGCAGCGGCTCCACCTCGTCCGGGCGGCCGGGCACGAGCACCCCGGCCAGCCAGCCGGCGGCGACCGCGGCCGGGACCGCGATCAGGGTCTCGCGCAGGGTCCGGCCGGCGACCGTGCGCACCGCGCCGCCCCGGGCGCGCAGCAGCGCGAACTCGGTGCGCCGCCGGTCGGTCATCAGCCGCGCGGCGAGCAGGATCAGCCCGGCCGCGGTGGCCAGGATGCCGGCCTGCACCACGGCGAGCAGCGCCCGCACCGCGCGGACCTGGGCGTCGAACCCGGCGAGCGTGTTGTCCAGGCTGCTCTGCAGCGAGGTCCGTTCCGGCGGCTCGCGCCGCGCCAGCGCGACCGCCCGGGTCAGCGCGGCCACCCGGTCAGCGGTGATCCGGTCCTCGGCCAGCCGGTACCGCCACCGGTCGCTGAGCCCGGCGAGGCCGGTGCCGGCCCGCACCGCGCCGGCCCGGTCGGTGAGCAGCACCGCCTGGTCGCGGATGCCCTCGCGCGGGTCGGGGCAGGCGCCGACGGTCAGTGCCTGGTCGGCCCAGATCGGGTCGCCCGGATCGGCGCGGGTGAACAGGCCGGCGACCCGGGCGTCGGTCTGGCCGTACCGGGCGGTCAGGTGGACCCGGTCGCCGACCCGCACGCCGAGCGCCGCCGCCGCGTCCCGTTCCGCGATCACCTCGGGCAGGTCGCCGGACCGGGCCGCCCGGCCGGCGACGATGGTGACGGCCCGGTCCGCGCCGGTCTGCCAGCGGACCGTCACCACGTCGGGGCAGACGCCGGGGGTGACGCCGGCCGGGACGATGCTGGACTGCGGGGTCTCGGCGATGTACCAGGCGCCACCGATCAGCTCGCCGAGCGGGGCGGGCAGGCCGCGCCGGTACGACTCCAGCTCACGGTCGCCGTACCCGCCGCTGACCTCCCCGATCCGGCTCGCGGTCTGGAAGGTGAGGTCGCGGGAGCTGGCCTCCAGCTTGCCGATGTCGCCGCGCAGGCCGGCGTCGGTGCGGCCGTTGGCCAGCCGGGCCGGGCCGGAGACCAGGAACGCGGTCAGCGCGCCGAGCACGGCGAGCAGGGCCAGCTGGCCGGCGAAGGCGCGGACCCGCCGCAGCGGCGTCATCGGTCCGCCCCCAGCCGGAGGCGGGCCGCCGGCAGCCGCCGGGTGGCGGATCCGGCGGTGATCACGCTGACCGCGAGAGCGACCGCGACCAGCAGGGCCGCGCTGCCCAGCGTGCGTCCCCAGAGGACCTGCGGCAGCGCGTCGGGCACCGGCCGGGCGGCCGCCGGGGTCAGCACCAGCAGCGGGGCCATCGTGGCGGCCACCAGCAGTCCGACGCCGAGGCCGGCGAGCGCGCCGAGCCCGGCCAGCAGCGCCTGTTCGACCACCAGCGAGCGGGCCAGCAGCCGCGGCCCGGCCCCCAGGGTGTGCAGCACGGCCAGCTCCACCGCCCGGTGCCGGGCGGTGGCCCGGGCGTCGGCGGCGATGCCGGCCGCGGCGAGCAGCATCGCCCCGAGCGCGGCGCCGAAGAGCGCGATCCGGGCGGCGGACCCGAACGGGTCGGCGCCCGAGGCGAGTTCGCGGCGGTCGAGGACGCGCAGGCCGGAGAGGCCGCCCGTGCCGGTGGGCCGCCCGCCGATCCACCACTCGCCGGTGTCGCGCACGATGCCGAAGCTCCAGAACAGCCGGGCGTCCAGGGCGGTGCGGTCGACCAGGACGGCGGCGCTGCGCGTGGTGCCGGGCACCCGGTCGATCGTGGCGACGACGGTGACCCGCACCGCCACGCCGCCGATGCTGAGCGAGCCGACCGTGCTGAGCGCCTCGCGGGCGGCCCTGGTGACCGCCACCGGCACCACGCGCGGCGGGGCCGGGCCGGTCACCGTGAGCGCTTCGGTGACCTCGAACGTGCCGTCGGCGGCGGGCTGGACGGTCAGGCCGGTCTGCGCGAGGCCGCGCCACCGGACGTCCTGGCCGGTGATCCGCCAACGCACCGGCGCGGCATCCAGCGACTGAACCTTGAAGCCGAGCAGGCCGGGGCTGCCCGCCGCGACGGTCACCGGCCGGCCCCGGTCGCTGACGCCGAGGTCGACGCGGCGACCGCCGGTGAAGACCGCGATCGTGCGGGCCGGGCCGGAGGTGCTGATCCGGCCGGCCCGCAGGGTGGCGGCGGGGGCCGGACCGGCGGCCGCGGCGAGCGTGGCGAGCAGCTCGCCGGGCGGCCCGCCGGTGGCATCCCGGCGGGCCTGCACCACGCCGGTGGCCGCGGCCGCATCGATCGCGACCAGCTCGGCCGGGTCGGTGCCGGCGGTCATCGGGACCCCGTCGCGGTAGGCCGGCACCACGGCGCCGGCGCCGGGCAGGGCGGCGAGCTGTTCGGCCCGGCCGGGCGGTGCGGCGCCGCCGGCCTCGACCAGCCGCAGCTCCGCGCCGACCCGTTGGACCGCCTGGTCGGCGCGGGACTGCTGGACGGTGGCGGCCAGGCACCAGGAGACGGTGGCGGCGGCGACCGCGAGGGCGAGCATCACCATCGGCCCGGCGTGCGCGCGGCGGCCGGCCTGCCAGGCGCCGAGCAGCCCGGCGCGGGCGCGGCCGCGACCGAGCCGGGCGGCGGTGAGCCGGGCCACCGGCGGCAGCAGCCGGACGGCGAGGACCGCGCCGGTCAGCACGCCGAGGGTGGGCGCGGCGGCCAGCAGCGGGTCGATGCCGAGACCGCCCGCGCCGGTCGGCGCCGAGTACTGCCGCAGCTGCAGCCAGGCCAGCACGGCGAGAGCGACGACGGCCAGGTCGAGTCCGGCCCGGCGCAGCGCCGGGAGGCGGTTGCGGCCGGCCGTCTCGGCCACGTAGGTGCCGCCGCGGCGCAGCGCCGGGGCGGTCAGGGCCACCATGCCGCCCGCGGCGACCAGGGCGGTGACCAGCCAGACCCCGGCGTCCAATGCGGTCTGCGGGTATCGCAGGCGCAGCAGGGCGGTCGCGGCCGGCGGGCCGATCAGCGCGGCCGGCACGACCAGCGCCAGGCCCTCGGCGGCGGCCAGCCCGGCGAGCTGGCGCCGGGAAGCGCCACGGGCGCGCAGCAGGGCGGTCTCGCCGCGGCGCGACTCGGCGAGCAGCGCGGCGACCAGGGTCAGGGCGTACCCGCCGAGGACCACGATCAGCAGCATCGGGGTGACCATGGTGGAGCGGCGGACCAGGTCGGCGCGTTCCAGGCGGTCGGCCAGCTGCGGCAGGCCGGTGGTCACCGTCGCCGAGGTGCCCAGGCCGGAGGTCCGCGGCAGGTCCGCGCCGGTCGCGGTGAGGGTCTCCGACGTACGCCGGACCAGCCCGATCGTCGGCTCGGTGAGATCCGGCTCGACGAGCCAGCCGGCCGACGCCCCGGCGGCGAAGAACCCGGGGTCGCTGCTGACGATCGGGCCGTACGTCGCGGTCTGCGGCCGGCGCCCACCGGCCACGTCCGGGGTGAGCAGCCAGTACGGGTCGGCGGCGTCGCGGGGCCGCCAGATCCCGCTGACCCGGCGGGCCACCACCCGCCCGCTCCGGCGGTCCTCCAGCCGCAGTGTCGTCCCGCTGGTGAGGCCGAGCGCCGCGGCGGCCGGTTGCGCCAGGCTGACCTCCCGGGTCCCGGACGGCCACCGGCCGGACACCAGCTCGGCGTGCCGGGACAGGTCGTCGAGCCGGGTCATCGAGGCGTAGACGGCGCCGGAGGAGTCCGGGACCGCGCTGCCGGTGGCGCCGCGCACGGCCCAGCCGGAGCCGTACCGGGCGGCGCTCACCCGCGCGGGCGCGTACGCGTCGCGCACGCCGCGGTCGCGCGCCGGCGGGTCGGCGCCGGGAGCGCCGCGCACCAGCACGGAGCGTTCGGCCGGGTCGGCGGCGGCGACCGCGGCGCGCACCCCGGCGCCGGCCGAGACGGTGGCGTACGCGGTGAGGCCGGCCAGCAGCAGCACCGCGGCGAGCATGACCGCGGCCGCCGCGGCGAGCAGCCCCCGGGCCGCCGCCGCCCGCCGGACGATCAGCGCCATCGGCGCCCCGGTTCGAGCATGCGGCGGATCTTGCCAGACCGGGGCGGCGTACGGGTGCCCGCATCCGCACGCCGTCCCTTTTCACCGGTTCCGGGCTACGGCTGGCTGCGCGGGCTCTGCGGGTCGAGGGTGTCGATGAATTCGTGCGGGTCGTGCACCGCGGTGGTGCGGCGCGCCGCGTCGGCCTCGGCCTTGAGCTGGGTGGCCACCGTCGCCGCCTGGGCGCCCGGGATCCGCGCCACGGTGGCGTACGCCTGCTCGGCCAGCGCGTACGCGGCCCGGTACCGGTGCGCGGCGAACGCCTTGACGGCCAGTCCGAGCAGGGCGTCGGCCGCCTTGAGCGCGGTGCGGCCACGGCCGGCCGGGACGGTGGCGGCCACCCGGTTCGCCGCCTCCCAGTACGCGGCGGTCAGGAAGCGGTCGCTGTTGTCCCGGTCGAACTGGCTGAAGTCCCAGTTGAGGTCGATGTAGCTCATCATCGAGTTGTTCTCGTCGCCGGCGTTGGCGAACTGGAACTCGCCGGACGGCGCGTAGTCCACCCCGGTGGCGCTGTCGTAGCCGTCGTGCGGGTGCGACATGCCCAGGTGGTGGCCCACCTCGTGGATCTGGGTGGTGGTCAGGCCGTAGCCGAGCTCGACGACCTCCGGCGAGATGAAGTTGAAGACGTACGTCTGGTCGCCGGTGCGGTAGTCCTCGGCGGCGTACCCGAGCCCGGGCACCCCGACGCCCTCGGCGACCGCGTAGTTGAAGACCGGCACCTCGTAGCCGGCGTCGCCGTCGAGGACGCCGTCGAGGTGCCGGCTCTGGTAGAGGTAGAGGTTGGCCACCGCCGGGTAGCCGGTCTCCGGGAAGCAGGACTCGTCGTTCAGCACCGCCACGTAACAGGCCTGGTTCTCCGCGGTGTAGGGCAGGTCCTGCTGGTCGGTGGAGATCCGGTTGCGCCAGCGCAGCTCGGACAGCTCCGCGGTGACCAGGTCGGGCCGCAGGTAGCGCGTCGAGGCGTCGACGCCGGGCCAGCCCTCGTAGGTGTTGCTGTCCACGTCGATCGCCCGCGGCAGTCCGGCGCCGGGCAGCTCGACCGGGTAGAGCGGGGACGTGGTCATCAGCAGGTTCAGCGCGACGTACCGGGTGATCCGGGCCAGGTCGCCGGCGAGCTCGGCCGGGTCACGGTAGCCGCCCTCGGTGTACTCCCAGGTGGGTGGCATCCGGTAGTCGGGCACGCCGTCGCCGTCCACGTCGGCGTTGTCCACGTCGTAGTTCGACGTCCAGGACTCCGGGCCGGCCGACAGGTCGTGGAACCACACCCGCCGGGTGGCGCCCAGGCCGGTCTCCTCGTCGTCGGCGGTGGTGCCGCCCCATGCGATGATCTTGCGGCTGTCCCGGTTGGCGCCGAAGTCGTAGCCGGTGTCCGGGTCCGGCTCGCCGGTCTTGCTGTAGACGTGGAACTTGAAGTCGCTGCGGCCGTACCAGTTGATGAAGTAGACGGTGTTGCGCCGGGTGTCCACGCCGGCCGGCGGGTGCAGGGCCAGCCACTTCTCCACGCTGGGGGCGTCGATGGTGTGGTTGGCGGTGACGTCCAGCACGTTGTGCTGCTGATCGTTGTACGCCTGCTGATATGCGGTCAGCGGGGCCGGCTCGGCCAGCCTGCCGAGCTGCCCGAAGAACGAGTCCTGGTACGCCCGGCCGGGGTAGGTCAGGCGGTAGTCGTAGGTGTAGGTGATGCCGAGCTTCTCGGTCACGCCGTAGGACAGCCGGGAGCGGACCACCGGTTCGTAGCTCTTCGCCAGGCCGGCGAGGAACCTGCTCCGGTTCGCCTGCGCCGGCGTGTAACCGAGGAACACCACGTTGACCGGAACCTTCTCGGTCAGCCGGGGCTGGCCTGCGGGATCCAGATATCCGAGCCGCGGCGCGGCGCCGGCCGCGCCGACAGGTCCCGCCGACGCCGCCACGAGGGCCACGACGAGCGTCGCGAGGAGGGGGGTTCGCCATCTCATGTGGACACGTTGTCATCCACCACCACCGATGGGAAGGCGTGAAGTGAAGCGAACCACGTCGATGTGACCGGGTTCGCAACCGGCGCCCGCGACAGGACGTCCGACCATTTCGCAACTCTCGCCGAAAGGTACGACGCCCTTTCGGCCATTCGGTCATAATCGCTCGAACAATGGGGGATGTCGTGGAATTCGGCAGTCCCGGGGACGACCCGTGTGCCGTATTACCGGGCACGCCGGCGAGCAGGTCCGGGAAACGCCATCGGGGCGCACCGGAGGGGATGTGCGGAAAGCGCCGCCCGGGGCGGCCTGACAGGCAAAAAACCGGGGGCCGCATCCGGATGGATGCGGCCCCCGGCCGAAAACGATCCCGCTCAGCCCTTCTTCCACGGACCGCCCTGCGGGCCACCCTGCGGACCGCCCTGCGGGCCACCCTGCGGACCGCCGTGGACGTCGTCGTCCCAGCCGTAGACCTTCAGCGCCCAGAAGCCGCGGTGCACGCCCCGCCGGACCTGGAAACACTCGTGGTCCGCCCAGCGGTCGCGCCACTCACCCAGCCGCCCGGCCCGGTGGCAGGCCAGAGGGCTGCGGTAGTAGCCGACGATCGCCTCGCCGAAGCGGGCCTGGGCGTCGGCCCGCTGGACCGCCGCGCTCCGAGCCGGCGGCTGCGGCGCGCCGCTCGACGCGGCCGCCGGAACGGCGCCGGCGGCCAGGCCGGCGGCGGCCGCCACACCGGACAACACGAATCCGCGCATCACCCTGTTCATCTGATCACCTTTTCTGCATGAAAGGTAATTTTCGGACTAAGGGATCATATGGCGCGGCTGGATTCCGGCGCGCCGACACACGAACACGATCGGGTGACCCCGGCTCCCGCGAATCTTTTCGGCCGGCGGCCCGGCCTCTCGGTGGATCATCCCGCAATCGCGAAATGCCGGCGCGGCACGGCAAATCAGCGAAAGAAACGATGCCGGCACCGAAGCGCATCAGCCACTTCGGCCGGCGGTGCCGGCCGAAGTGGCTGCGTCGTTTCCGGGGCGATGCCACGGGCGGGCCGGCCCGCCGTGTCCCGGGCCGGGCCGGCCCGCCCGCGGCGGCCTCAGAAGGTCACGTAGAGCGCCCAGTCGCCGGTGTGCAGGCCGGTGCCCCGGTCGCAGCGGTAGTCCGACCAGTACCTCTTGTCGATGCCCAGCTCGGCCTCCTCCGAGCAGCTGCGCTCGGTCGGATACCAGTCGAAGAACTCCATGGCCGGATAGTCGGTGATGGCCGCCGGATTGACGGCGGCCTCGGCCGACGCCGCACCGGCGGTCCCGGCCAGTCCGGCGCCGACGACCACGCCGGCGACCATCAGCATGCGCATTGTCTTGTTCATCGCAACGAGCCTCTCGGTTTCTCGGGCCGATGCGGCCCGGCAGCGTCCCCGGAAGGCGGCGGAGGATCCCGAATTCATTCGGGCACGGCACCAATTGCGCGAGGGCCGGGGCGCCGGCCGGAAACGACGTCCCGGGCACACGTGCCCGGGGACCGGCCGGCTGCGGACCCCGGCAGGCGTACGGCCGATCCCGCGATCGGGACGGCCGTCCGCACTCAGCCGGTCACCCGTCCCGCGGCGTCAGTCGTCGTCTCCGCCGCCGTGCCGGTCCTCGTCGTCCATCGCGATGTACAGACCCCACTCGTAGCGGTGCTTGCCACGGCCCTGATCACACGAGAAGTCGTACCACTCGTCACGCTGCTCACCCTTGTTGCCGGCCTTCTTGCACGCCGACTTCGAGCCGTACCAGTCGTAGAACTGCAGCTCGTCGGGGTCGTCGTGGCCGGACGCCACCTGCTGGACAGCGGTCGGGGCAGTCCGCGGGACCGCCGAGGCCGCGCCGGCGCCGACGCTCAGCGCGGCGGCGGCGGTGATTCCGGCGGTGAGCACCATGCGGGTCACGTGCTTCATGATTGTCGATTCCTCTCCGTTGGCTCTTGCCGAGTCGAGTCGATGCTAAAAGGTTCCCGACAAGGGCTTCCCGAGGTTTCCGGAATCAGATTCCGAGCGACCGCGACTACGGTATGGTTCCGCAAATCATCGCGGAAAACCGCGGACCTATCGACCCGCAATGGGTACGACCGGAAAGGGGCCCGGGCGCGCGACCGCGCCCGGGCCCCGGTGCTGCCGGAGGGTCACACCGCGATCGTGCGCCGCGCCGCCGGGCGCAGGTAGACCACCCAGGTGACCAGCACGCAGAGCGCGTAGAACCCGATGAAGCCCAGGTACGCCGCGTCCGCGTCCCGGTACGTCAGGAACGACTGCCGGAAGGCCAGGTTGACCAGCACCCCGCCGACCGCCCCGATCGCGCCGGCGATGCCGATCACCGCGCCGGAGATGCGCCGCGCCTGGTGCTCGTCGCCCGCGTACTTCGCCTTGAAGATCGCCGGGATCATCTTGTACGTCGACCCGTTGCCCAGTCCACTGAGGATGAACAGGCTGGTGAACCCGGCCAGGTACAGCGGCAGCGACCGTTGCTGCGCCGCCACCAGCACGGTGGACGCGCCCGCCGCCATCGCGATGAAGTTGACGAAGGTGACCCGCGCGCCGCCGAGCCGGTCGGCCAGCGCGCCGCCGACCGGGCGGATCAGCGAGCCCAGCAGCGGCCCGAGGAAGGTCAGGTAGGCCGCCTTGATCGGGGTGTCGAACCGGTCGGCGAACTGCACCTGCAGCACCTGGCCGAAGGCGAACCCGAAGCCGATGAACGAGCCGAACGTGCCGATGTAGAGCAGCGACATGACCCAGGTGTGCGACTCGCGCACCGCGTCACGCATCCCGCGCTTCTCGTTGCGGGCCTGCGACAGGTTGTCCATCCAGATCGCCGAGGCGACAGTGGCCAGCACGATCAGCGGGATGTAGATGCCGGCCACGATGCCCGGGCGCCCGGCGCCGAAGACGGCGAGCACGAACAGGCCGATCAGCTGGACCGCGGCGACGCCGATGTTGCCGCCCCCGGCGTTGATGCCGAGCGCCCAGCCCTTGTGGCGGTTCGGGAAGAAGGCGTTGATGTTCGCCATCGACGAGGCGAAGTTGCCACCCCCCACGCCGGCCGTGGCGGCCAGGATCAGGCACGTGGTGAACGAGACGCCCGGCTCGATCAGGATCGCCGCCAGGATCGCCGGGACCAGCAGCAGCGACGCGCTGATGATCGTCCAGTTGCGCCCGCCGAAGCGGGCCACGGCGAACGTGTACGGGATCCGCAACCCCGCCCCGACCAGCGTCGGCACCGCGGTGAGCAGGAACTTCTGGGCCGGGTCGAAACCGTACTGCGGGCCCAGGAAGAGCACCATCACCGACCACAGCGACCACACCGAGAAGCCGATGTGCTCGGAGAAGATCGAGAAGATCAGGTTGCGTTTGGCGATCCGGGCGCCGCCGCCGGCCCAGAACGTGGGGTCCTCGGGGCGCCAGTCGTCGATCCAGTGCCCTCGCAGGGAGGCCGCCGCCGGGCGGGTCACCTCGATGGGTTCGACAGTCGCGGTCATGTCACTCTCCGAGAAGGATGCGACCCGCGTCCTCCCGGACCGGGTAGACGCTGATCGGGGGTTGGCCGGACTGGGAGCACCCGGTGGCGAGGTCCCATGCGTACAGGTGCAGGGGGCAGACGACGATCCGGTTGTCGATCTGCCCGTCCGCCAGCGGGCCGCCCTTGTGCGGGCAGACCGCCGAGACGGCGCGCAGCGAACCGTCGCGCAGGCGGAAGACGGCGATCATCTCCCCGTCCACGGCGTAGGTGCGTCCTTCGCCGAGCGGGATGTCGGTGATCGGGCCGAGAACGGTAGGGGTCAGAGTTTTCATGCGCGCACCGGAACCTGGGGAAGAACGGTCAGGGGAAGAGAGGTACGGAACTGGCCGGGCGTGGCGGGTTCGGCACGCTCCTTCCAGGGGTCCTGGTAGGCCTGCACGGCCTCTTCGACCGCCGCGTCCAGAGCGGCCGCGATGCCATCCGCGTCGTCCACGACGATCTGCCGGATCCGGTCGATGCCGATCCGGGGGACGAACGCGTAGGTCCGCTCCAGCCAGTTGGCGTTCTCCCGATAGTACTGGAGGAATCGGCCGGTCAGGGTGATGACTTCGGCCGCGGAGTCCACAGTGGCCAGAAGATCGCCCTTGCGGATGTGGGCGCCGGCCGCGCCGCCGACGTAGATCTCCCACTTACCGCCGTCGATGGCCACCACGCCCAGGTCCTTGACGTACGCCTCGGCGCAGTTGCGCGGGCACCCGGTGACCGCGAGCTTCATCTTGCCCGGACCCTCCAGGCCCTGGTACCGCTCCTCGATCGCGATGCCCAGCGCGGTGGAGTCGCCGACGCCGAAGCGGCAGAAGTCCGAGCCGACACAGGTCTTCACGGTGCGGAAGCTCTTCGCGTACGCGTACCCGGACGGCATGTCCAGGTCGGCCCAGATCGCCGGGAGCTTCTCCTTCGGGATGCCGAGCAGGTCGATGCGCTGGCCACCGGTCAGCTTGACCATCGGCACCTGGTACTTCTCGGCCACCTCGGCGATCCGCTTCAGCTGTGCCGGGGTGGTGACCCCGCCCTTCATCTGCGGGACCACCGAGAAGGTGCCGTCCTTCTGGATGTTGCCGTGCACCCGGTCGTTGATGAAGCGGGCGTCCCGCTCGTCCACGTAGTCGGCGCCCCACATCATCCTGAGCAGCGAGGCCAGGCCCATCTTGCTCTTGGCGTCGTGGGCGCCGCCCGGGACCAGCTTGTCGAAGACCGCCGAGACGCTCTTCAGCCCGTACCTGCGGATCGCGGCCATCAGCTCCGGCTTCGGCATCGGGACGCCGGGGACGTACCAGGAGGCGGCCGGGTCCTCCTCGGCCTCGCCGCCGTTGGCCCACTCGACGATCCGCTGCACCAGCGGCTTGCAGGTGCCGCAGCCCTTGCCGGCCCGGGTCGCGTCCATCACGCCGCTCACCGTCTTGCAGCCGCTGCGCACCGCCCCGCAGATGGCGCCCTTGCTCACCCCGTTGCAGTTGCAGACCTGGGCGTCGTCCGGCATCGACTCGGGCGACTCCTCCACCACCCCACCGATGTCGAAGATCAGCTCGGCGCGCTCCTCGGGCAGCGGCAGCCCCCGGTCGAACGCCTGGATCAGCGACGCCGCCTTGCGGTTGTCACCGACCAGGGTGGCGCCGACCAGCACGTTGTCGCGGATGATCAGCTGCTTGTAGATGCCCTTGCGCGGCTCGTTGTAGACGATCACCTCGTCCGCGTCGCTCTCCGGCTCGCGCAGGCCCATCGACGCGACGTCGATGCCGGCCACCTTGAGCTTGGTGGAGATCTTGGAGCCTTCGTACGCGGCGGCGGGGTTCCGGCCGGTGATGTGGTCGGCCAGCACCTTCGCCTGGTCCCACAGCGGGGCGACCAGGCCGTACAGGTCGCCGCGGTGCTGGGCGCACTCGCCGACCGCGTAGATGTCGTCCTGGCCCTGCACCCGCATCTGGTCGTCGACCACGATGCCCCGCTCGACCGGGAGCCCGCTGCTCGCCACCATCTCGGTGTTCGGCCGGATGCCGGCGGCGACCACCACCACGTCACAGTCGATGACCGTGCCGTCGGCCAGCTTCACCCCGGTGACCCGATCCTTGCCGAGGATCTCGGTGGTCATCGCGTCGACGATGACGTCGATGCCCAGCTTGCTCTCGACGCTGGCCTTGAGCATCTCCCCGGCCCGCTCGTCGAGCTGCATGTTCATCAGATGGCCCATGGCGTGCAGCAGGGTCACGTGGCTGACGTGGTTCTGCAGGCCGCGCGCCGCCTCCAGGCCGAGCAGCCCGCCACCGATCACCACGGCCCGCTCGGCGCGGCGCGCGTAGGTGATCATCCGGCGGGTGTCGTCGAGCGTACGGAAGGCGAAGACACCCTGGTGGTAGCCGCGCTTCGGATTGTGGATGCCCTTGATCGGCGGGGTCCACGAGTAGCTGCCGGTCGCGATGATCAGCTTGTCGTACGGGGTGCCGTTGCCCTCGGCGTCGTAGACCATCCTGGCCTGCGCGTCGATCCGCTCGATCTTGCTGCCGGCGTTCAGCGTGATGCCGTTGTCCCGGTACCACGCCAGGTCGTTGAGGAAGATCCCGTCCTCGGTCTCCACCCCGGCGAGCAGGTTGGAGAGCATGATCCGGTTGTAGTTGCCGTACGGCTCGTCACCGAACATCGTCACGGTGAAGTCCCCGTCCCGGGCGAGGATCTCCTCGACCGTGCGGGCGCCCGCCATGCCGTTGCCGATGACGACAAGTTTCTGAGTCACTGCAGTCGGTCCCTTCTGGCCGGTGTGCACCGCCACGAGAGGAACTCTGTCGGCCCGGCGTTAACCCGGAGGACCACCTACGGTGACGCTGTTGTTCGGAAATCCCTACAACCGGAGCGCACCCGTTGTGACTACAAGCGGCTACCGACAGTTGTGAGCAGAGCGCTGTCGAAACGCCCCAGAACGAGGTCGGCGACCGCGCCGTCGTGGCACAGCGGCGGCGTCACCGAGTCCGCGCCGGCCTCGTGCAGCGAGCGGTAGAACAATCCGTCCGCCAGCAGGTACGCGGCGACCGCGACCCGCCGCGCGCCCTCGGCACGCAGCTGCGCGACCACGTCCGGCACGCGCGGCCCGGCGCCGGAGACGTAACCGACCCGGGCCCGGCCGGGCAGTTGCGCGGCCACCCCGGCCACGTCGGCCCGCCACAGCGGGTCGGACGACCCGGCGGCGGCCAGCACCACCGCGTCGGCCGGCGGCAGGTTGCGGATCAGGCTGGCCAGCAGCGCCGGGTCCGGGCCGAGCGGCGCGGTCACCGGGACGCCGGTGCCGGCCACCGCCTCGGCGATGTCGACCCGCACGTGGTATCCGCAGGACAGCAGCAGCGGCACCACCACCGCGCGCGGGGTGGCCGCAACGACCGCGGCGACCCGGGGCTCCTGCACGTCGACGTAGCACAGCCGGACGTCGAGCCCGGGCCGGCGGCGGGCCACCGCGGCGGCGAGCTCCTGCAGCTCGCGGCGGCCGGTCGCGGACCGGGTCCCGTGCGCGACGGCGATCAGGGTGGTGTCGTACACAGTGGTCTCCTTCACGAGGGAACGGGGTGGAAATCAGCGGGTCATGTCGTGGGTGGGCGCTCGGTCGGCCGCGTCCCCGACCGCGGAACGGTCCGGGCGACGGAACGCTCCGGGCGACGGATGCTCCGGGCGGCGGAACGGTCCAGCCGATGGATGCTCCAGGCGGCGGACGGTCCGGGCGGCGGACGGTCCAGCCGACGGATGCTCCGGGCGATCGATGCTCCGGGCGGCGGACGGTCCGGGCGACGGAACGGTCCGTGGCACCCGGTCAGTCGCGCGCGGCGCCCGGTGCGGGCCGGCGACGCTGTGGGTCGGCGACGCTGTGGGTCGGCGACGCTGTGGGCCCGCGCCCCGGGGGCGTGGCGGCCCGGCACTGCATCAGGCTCGCCAACGGATGCGGGAGAGGCGTCCCGCGGCGCGTCCGGTCAGGCGGCCTCGTCCACCCGCAGGCGGTACCCGCGCTTGATGACCGTCTCGATGTGCTTGCCGGAGCCGAGCGCCGCCCGCAGCCGGGCCACCGCGACGTCGACGGCGTGCCCGTCGTTGCCCCGCGGCAGGGCGGCCGCGAGCTGCTCCTTGGAGACCACCGCGCCGGGGCGGCGGGCCAGCGACGACAGGATCGCCATGGCGGCCGGGGCCAGCGCATGGGTCGCCCCGTCGATCAGCACCGCATGGCCGCGCACCTCCAGGATCGACCCGGCCACCCGCAGCCGTACCGCCCGCCGGGGCAGTTCGTCGGTGACCGTCTTGATCAGCGCGCCGAGCCGGTACCGCTCCGGCATCACCACCGGGACGTCCAGGTCGAGCAGCGGCGACGCGGTCACCGGCCCGACACAGGCGGCCAGCGTGCCGGACCGGAAGGCGGCCGCCACGTCCGCGCCGGCCTCCCCCGCGATCCGCAGGAACGCCTTGACCGCGGGCGCGCTGGTGAAGGTCACCGCGTCCACCTGGCCGGCGGCGACCTGCTCGGTGAGCCGGCGGACCGGGGCGGGGTCGGCGGGCAGCGCCCAGCGGTACACCGGCACCTCGACCACCGCGGCGCCGGCGGCACGCAGCGCGGCGACGAACTCGGTCTGCGGCTCGCCGTGCTCCTGCACCACGATCCGCCGGCCGGCCACGCCGTCGCGCAGCAGCCGCTCCAGCACCTCCTCGGAGGCCTCGGTCTTGGCCGCCCAGTCCTCGGAGAGCCCGGCGGCGCGGATCGCCCCGCACGGCTTCGGTCCTCGGGCGATGATCTTCGCCCCGGTCAGCGAGACGCGCAGCGCGTCGCCCAGGCCCCAGCCCTCGGCCGCCTCCAGCCAGCCGCGGAAGCCGAACCCGGTGGTCGCCACCACCAGGTGTGGTTCCAGGCCGATGCAGGCCTCGGTGGCGGCACGCAGCGCCTCGTCGTCGATCAGCGGCACGATGGTGATCGCCGGCGCGCTCACCACCCGCGCGCCGCGCCGCTCCAGCAGCGCGGTCATCTCGCCGCGGCGCCGCTCCGCGGTGACCGCCACGGTGAACCCGGCCAGTGCGCCCTCGGTCATCCGGTCTCCGTCCTGTGCCGCCGTTTCCGGTGCAAGAGTCCTAAGACTGGATTTCGGGAAAGGTAGGCGAATGTTTCCGTGGTGATAACGGCCGGTCACTTCCCGGACGAATCGGGTTGTGAGCTGCTGATCACCGCGCGATCATCGGGCCGGTCGTCCGCTATCGCGGCTCGTCCGGCTCGGCGACGGTCCGCTGCCACGGCTCGTCCGGCTCGGCGACGGTCCGCTGCCACGGCTCGTCCGGCTCGGCGACGGCCCGCTGCCACGGCTCGTCCGGCTCGGCGAACAGCGAGCCGGTCACCCCGAGGATCCGGCGCACCTCGCTGATCAGGTGGTACGCCGCGACCCGCCCGTCCAGCAGCCCGATCCGGTAGTCGGCGCCCACCTCCGGGTCCCCGGCGATCTGCGGGTCGCGGTATCCGGCAGCCCCGTCCACCCGGCCGGCGTTGTAGGCCACCAGCGCGTCGTCCATCGATCCCTCTCCCCACCCGGCATACATCGGGCGACAATCTCGCACGCGCCCGGACGCCGCGCCCACCGCCCTTCGGGCGTGATCGTCCCGCCCGTCGGCCGGTCCGGTTCGTCCGCCCGGCTGCCGCACACCGGCAACCGAGCCGAAACCGTCCCGCACCCGAGCGACCTCGCTCACGTACGGCGTCCCGCCGCGGGCACGGCCACCCGAGGCGCGGGAGGCGCCCCGGCCACGGACAGCACCCCGGGGCAGCGGAATCCGGCCCGCTCACCGACAGCACCCCGGGGACACCGGAACCCGGCCCGCCCACCGACAGCACCCCGGGGACACCGGAACCCGACCCGCCCACCGGGGACTCAGCGGGGGGCACCGGAACCCGGCCCGCCCACCGGCGACTCAGCGGGGCAGCAGCCCGGAGGCCCTCCAGAGCGCTTTGCCGGGACCGCCGATCAGATCGAGATCGGTCAGGTACGCCACCACCCGCTCCCCCGCCCAGCGCATCGTCTCCCGGTGGTACGGGTTGGCCCACGCCGCCCGGCGCCCCTCCCACGGGTCGATCCCGACCGCCCGGTAGACCCGCGGGTCGACCAGCCGGGTGCCGGTCAGGTACGCCGCCCGCCCGATCACCAGCTTGTCGAACGCGAGCCGGCCCCGGCCGGCCGCCCGGATCTGCCGGGCCAGCTCCTCCCGCGCGTAGCGGACGTGGCGCGCCTCCTCGACCACGTGGATCCGGGAGATCATCCGCACCAGGGGCTGCACGTCCTCGTCGGCCATCGCCTCGCGTTGCAGGGTGTCCAGGATCTCCTCGGCGATCAGGATGGCGGCGAACATCCGCGGTCCGGTGGCGGTGTGCGCGATCCACTGGCCGAGGAACTGGTTGATGCCGTCCGGCCGGTAGACCGGGGTGCCCAGACGGGCGATCATCCGGCCGAACATCACCGAGTGGCGGCACTCGTCGCCGATCTCGGTCAGGGCGTACTGCGCGTGGGCGGCGGTCGGGTCCTGCCTGAAGTAGCCGCGGATCAGCAGCTGCATCAGGATCGTCTCGAACCAGACGCCCAGACCGGCGATGCTGGCCACCTCGTGCTTGGTCAGCTCGATGCGCTGCGCCTCGGTCAGCCGGTCCCAGAGCGCGGTGCCGTAGAGGCTGGAGCGGTGCGGCGGGACGAAGTACTTCCCCTCGGCGAACGGGGCGTCCCAGTCGATCTCGATCTCCGGGTCGTAGGAGTGCTCGGCGGAGGAGCGCAACAGCCGGGTGGCGGTGCGGTCCCGGTCGGGCGGGGTCACTGTCGTCATGGCAGCCCTCCAGGAAGCGGCAGGTGCTTGACGTTACCGGCGGTAACAGTTACTTCTAGTACTATGAAGTCGGTCACTCCCCCCGTCAACACCGACCGCCGCCGCGGCCGCTGGGACGGCCACCGCGAGCAGCGCCGCGCCGAGCTCACCGCCGCGGCGATCGAGGCGATCCGGCAGCACGGGCCGGAGGTCGGCATGGACGCCATCGCCGCGCACGCCGGGGTCAGCAAGCCGGTGCTGTACCGGTACTTCGCCGACAAGTCCGAGCTGTGGCTGGCCGTCGGGCAGCGCGCCGGGGCGCTGGTGCTGGAGGCGATGATCCCGGCGGTCGAGTCGGTCCGTGAGGAGCGGGCCGCGATCGCCGCCGCCATCGACGTCTACCTGGCGCACATCGAGGCCGACCTGAACCTGTACCGGTTCGTGGTGCACCAGCCGGACATCGCCCGGCGCCGCGACGTGGTCGCCGACGTGGTGGACACCGTGGCCAGCGGCCTGGCGCGGATCTTCGGCGACCGGCTGCGGGCCCGCGGGCTCGACTCCGGCGCCGCGCTGCCGTGGGCGTACGGGGTGGTCGGCTACGTGCAGTCGGTCGGCGACTGGTGGCTCCGGCAGCAGCAGCCGATCAGCCGCGAGGCGCTCGGCGAATACCTGACCGCGTTCCTCTGGGGTGGCGTCGCCGGGATCAGCCGCGCCGCCGACACCCCCGGCGGGCTGGCGGCCCAAGCAGAAGGGTGGTCGATACCGTGACCGATGACGAGCAGTACCGGGGACCGGCGACGCTGCGGCTGGACGACGGCCCGGTCGCGGTCGAGGTGCGGATGTCCGCGCGCTTCGAGCCGGTGGAGGGCCGGTTCCGCTGGGCGGGCCGCACCAGTCCGGTCGAGGATCTGCGCGAACGCGTCAGCGGCGGGCTGCGCCGGGCGACCATCGCGATCCCCGGGGCGCCGGAGACGCCGGTGCGGCTGAGCGAGCCCGACCCGTGGGGCGGCGTGCGGATCACCGGCGCGGGCACTCCGCCGTGGTTTCCGGCGAACCCGCCGGCGGTGGCCGGATGAGCGGGGACTTCGATGTGCTGATCATCGGCGCCGGGCTGTCCGGGATCGGCGCCGCGTGGCGGTTGCAGCGGCAGCGGCCGGCCGACACGTACGCGATCCTGGAGGCCCGGGACGCGATCGGCGGCACCTGGGACCTGTTCCGCTACCCCGGGGTCCGCTCCGACTCGGACATGTTCACGCTCAGTTACCCGTTCCGGCCGTGGCGCGAACCGGAGTCGCTGGCGTCCGGCGACAAGATCCGGCGGTACATCGAGGAGACCGCCGAGGAGGCCGGGATCACCCGGCACATCCGGTTCGGCGCGCGGGTGGTCAGCGCGGACTGGTCGGCGGACGCGGCGCGCTGGACGCTGCGGACCGAGGGCGGGGACGTCTACACCGCGAGGTTCCTGTACGCCTGCGCCGGCTACTACAGCTACGCCGCGGGCTACCAGCCGGACTTCCCCGGCCTCGACGAGTTCCGCGGCCGCCTGGTGCACCCGCAGTCCTGGCCGGACGACCTGGACCACACCGGCAAGCGGGTGGTGGTGATCGGCAGCGGCGCGACCGCGGTCACCCTGGTCCCGGCGATGGCGCGGGACGCGGCGCACGTGACGATGCTGCAGCGCTCACCGACGTACGTGATCCCGCTGCCGAACCGCGACGTGTTCGCCGACCTGGCCCGCCGGGTCCTGCCGCCGGCGGCGGCCAACCGGGTCGCCCGGGCCAAGAACATCCTGGTCACCCAGGCCTTCTACCAGCTGGCACGGCGCCACCCGAAGCAGGTCCGCCGGGTGCTGCAGGCCGTGGCCGGCCGGTTCCTGGGCGACCCGGGTTACGTCGAGGAGCACTTCAAGCCCTACTACGAGCCCTGGGACCAGCGGCTGTGCGTGATCCCCAACGGCGACCTGTTCCACGCCATCAGCTCCGGCCGGGCGTCGGTGGTGACCGACCACATCGACGAGTTCGTCCCGGAGGGCGTCCGGCTGCGGTCGGGCCGGGTGCTGGCGGCCGACGTGGTGGTCTCGGCGACCGGACTGTCGCTGCTGCCGGTCGGCGGCGTACGGGTCAGCCTGGACGGCGTGCCGGTCGTCATCGGCGAGCAGGCCGCCTACCGCGGGCTGATGCTCTCCGGGGTGCCGAATTTCGCGTACTGCATCGGCTACGTCAACGCGTCGTGGACGCTGCGCGCCGACCTCTCCCACCGGTACGTGCTCAAACTGCTCGACCACATGGACCGGCACGGCTACGCCGTGGCCACCCCGACCCGACCGGCCGGCACCGGCCGCCCGCTGCTCGACCTCTCGTCCGGGTACGTCCAGCGGGCGCTGGACAGGTTCCCTCGGCAGGGCGACCGGGACCCCTGGCTGGTCCGGCAGAACTACCTGCGTGACGTGCTGGCCACCCCGCGCGCCGACGTCACCCGGGACATGATCTTCGCCCGGCGTACCGCTCCCGTCCCGCACACCGAGGTGGTCTGATGCCCCGTCTCGATCCCTACCGGTTCGCCGGCCGCACCGCCGTCCTCACCGGCGCCGCCAGCGGCATCGGCGAACAGCTCGCCTACGGCCTGGCGCACCGCGGCAGCGACCTGGTCCTGGTCGACGTCGACGGCGCCCGGCTCGACCCGGTCGCCGCCCGGATCCGCGCCGCCCATCCCGGCCTGAGCGTGCAGGCCGTCGTCGCCGATCTCGCCGACCGGGCGGCGGTCGAGGGGCTCGCCGCGCGGGTGCTCGCCGAGCACCCGGCCCTCGGACTGCTGATCAACAACGCCGGCATCGCGCTGGGCGGCCGGTTCGACCAGGTCAGCGTCGAGCAGTTCGAACGCGTCATGAACGTGAACTTCCGGGCCCCGATGCTGCTCACCCACGCGCTGCTGCCGGCGCTGACCGCCCGGCCGGGCAGCCACCTGGTGAACGTGTCCAGCCTGTTCGGGCTGATCGCGCCGCCCGGGCAGAGCGCGTACAGCGCCAGCAAGTTCGCGCTGCGCGGGCTCAGCGAGGCGCTGCGCGGCGAGCTGATCGACAACCGGGTCGGGGTGACCACCGTGCACCCGGGCGGGATCCGTACCCGGATCGCGGAGAGCGCGCTGGTCGGGGCGAACGTGCCGGAGGCGGAGATCGAGCCGAACCGCCGGCTGTTCGCCGCGCTGCTCAGCTTCCCCCCGGAGAAGGCCGCCGAGCAGATCCTGCGGGCCGTCGCCAAGCGCCGGGCGCGCCTGCTGATCGCGGCCAACGCCAAGGCGCCGGACCTGCTGGCCCGGCTGCTGCCGGTCGGTCACGCGAGGATCGTCCGGGCGCTGACGTCCGTCTCGGTCAAGGCGGCCGGGCGCCCGCGGGTGGGTGCGGGCCGATGAACCACCTGGACGTACGCGGTGCCCGCATCCGTGTCCACGAGACCGGTGACCCGGCCGCCCCGCCGGTGCTGCTGCTGCACGGCATCGGCCGCAGCCTGGAGGACTGGTCGTTGCAGCACCCCCGGCTGGACACCGACTACCGGGTGATCAGCATGGACATGCCCGGCTTCGGGCTGTCCCAGCGGATGCCCGAGCCGACCACGCTGCGGGTGCTGGCCGACGGCGTGTGGGCCACCCTGGACGCGCTCGGCGAGACCCGCCCGGTGCACCTGATGGGCAACTCACTGGGCGGCGCGGTGTCGATGACCATGCTGGCCGGCACACCGGAGCGGGTGGCCACGCTGACCCTGGTGAACAGCGCCGGCTTCGGCCGGGAGGTGACCTGGGCGCTGCGGCTGCTGGCGCTGCCCGGGGTGGGGCGGCAGATGCTGCGGCGCATCGACCGGCGCACCGCGCCACGGGTCGAGCGCACCCTGTTCCGGGACCGGGCGCTGGTCACCCCGGAACGGGTGGCGATGGCGATCAGGATCGCCCGGCAACCGGACTTCGCGGCGGTCTACCTGGAGATCGCCAAGGAGCTGGGCGGCTTCCGCGGGGTCGCCCCGGCCTGGCGGTCCACGCTGCTGGCCGCCCTCGCCGAGCTGGCCAGACCCACCATGATCCTGTGGGGTGACCGCGATCTGATCCTGCCCAGCACCCACCTGGCGGCGGCCCGGGCGGCGTTCCCGCACGCCCGGTCCCACATGTTCGCCGACACCGGGCACATGCCGCAGATCGAGCGGCCGGACGAGTTCGCCCGCCTGGTCCGCCCGATGCTCGCCGAGGTGCCGGTCTGAGGCCGGGCGGGCGGCCCGGGGCGGAGTCGCCCGGGTCCCCGCGGCCAGCCGTCGGCATCCCGACATCGACCCCGGGAAATGGCTGGTCAGCTCACCGGCACGACGGAAATCCCGCACCGTGGGGTTGCGGAACCGGCCGGTAGCGGTTGGATGGAACACATGCGCCGAGCGACCCAGCTGATCGCCGCGCTGCTCGGGGGGCTCACGGCCGGCTGCGGCCCGGAACCACCGGCGGCGCCGCCCACGCCGTCCCCGCCGGCCGCCTCCCCCGCCCCCGTCACCGCGGCGGGCGAGGCGCGGGCGGCCGCGCCGGACAGCGTCTCCCGGCCGCCCGCCGGCGACGCGCGGCCGCTCGGCTCCGGACAGGACATCCGTACCGCCGATCTGGCCGCCCGGGTGCGGGTCACCGAGGAGCCGGCCGGTCCCGACCAGGCCGGTGACCCGCCGTACGTGGTCCGGGTGACCGTCAGGGTGCTGCGCGGCACGTGGGAGTTCGGGCCGGCGCTGGTCCGGCTGCGCTACGCCGGCGGCTCGGAGAGCGGCCCGATCGACGGCGCCTCCCGCCCACCGGGCGCCATGACGCTGCACACCGGCGCGTCGTTCACCTGGCGCGTCCCGTTCGAGCACTCCGCCGGCGTCGGCATCGGCGCGGGCGCCCAGATCCTGGTCATCGACGCACGTGGCGTCGTCCTCGCCGCCTGGACCACCTGAGGCCGCACCGTCCGGCCGGCGCCGGCCCGCCCCGGCGCCGCGATCCCGCCGGGGTGCGCGCCGCGCGCATCGGCGCTCGCCGCCGGACCCTCCGCACCGGGATGCCGGATTGCGAGCCGGCGCGCATCGGCGCTCGCCGCACTAGGCTCCGGTCATGACGACTCCCGCGCCGCAGGATCTGGGCCTGCTGGAGGCCCTGCACTCCACCCCGGCCCGCCGCTACCTGTCCACCGAGCCGATCGCCGACGACGTCATCCGGGCCGTCCTGGACGCCGCGGTCCGCGGCCCCTCCGGCGGCAACAGCCAGGCGTGGGCCTGGATCGTGGTCCGCGACCCGGAGGTCAAGAAGCAGATCGCCGGCTGGTACCGCGAGGGCTGGGAACGCCACTACGGCTCCCGCCGCGAGCAGATCCTGAACGCCCCGGACGACGGCCCGATGAGCAAGCGCACCTTCCTGGCCGCCGACCACCTGGCCAACCACATCGAGCAGGCCCCGGTCTGGATCGTCCCGGTCCTGCTCGGCGCCGCGAAATCCGGCAACCCGCGACTCGGGTCGTCGATCTACGGGGCGGTGCAGCAGCTGATGCTGGCCGCCCGGGCGTACGGCCTGGGCTCCACCCTGACCACCCTGCACATCGGGCACGAGGAGGAGGTACGCGACCTTCTCGGCCTTCCCGCCGACGCGCTGACCATGGCGATCGTCCCGCTCGGCTACCCGAGCAGGGGCCGCTGGGCGCAGCCCAGGCGCCGCCCGCTGGAGGAGGTCGTCTTCTTCGACCGTTACGAGGAGCGCTAGCGCACGCTGGGCGGCGTACCGGGACAGCGTTTCAGCTGGGTTGGCGGCCGGAGTACTGGCCGGTGGGGCGGAAGCGGGCCGGGCGGTTGGCGTACTCCTCAAGGGCGTGTGCCAGCCAGCCCGCGGTGCGGGCGACGGCGAAGATCGCCTCGCCCGCGTCGGGCGGCATGTCGTAACGCAGGGCGAGGGCGGCCAGCGCGAGGTCGATGTTGGGCAGGATGCCTGACCGGGTACGCACGGCGTCCGCCAGCCGGGTCGCCGCCGCGCGCACCGGGTGATCGCCGAGCAGGTCGAACAGGGCGCCGGCGCGCGGATCCCCGGAGGCATACAGCGGGTGGCCGAAGCCGGGGATGCCACCGGTGGCGCGCAGCCGCTCCGAGATGATCGTGATCGGATCGCCGCCGGAGAGCGCCGCGGCCACCAGCGGGTGGACGTGTTCGCTGGCGGCGCCGTGCAGCGGGCCGTCGAGCGCCGCGAGCCCGGCGCTGATCACCGCATAGGGGTGGGCGCGGGTGGAGGCGGCGACCCGGGCGGCCAGCGTCGACGCGGCGATGTCGTGGTCGGCGAGCAGGATCAGGGCGGCTTCCAGGGTGCGCCGGCCGGAATCCGAGATCGGCTGGCCGGTGAGGCGCGGCCAGAGGAGCCCGGCGAGCGATCCGGCCCCCGCCGAGCGCTCGCCCCGAGCGCAGTGGTCCGTCCCCCCGGACCCGTCCGTCCCCCCGGACCCCTGCGTCCCCCCGGATCCCTGCGCCCCCTCGGTTCCCGGACTTCCCGGCGCGGCCGACGGACCCGCTGGGGGGACGGTCGGCGGGACCACCGGCAGGGCGGCGACCATCGTGGCGATCAGCGTGCGGCCGGTGGTGAGGACGGCCGCCGGCGAGGTGTCGAAGCGCAGCGGGTCCGCGGCGGCGACCGCGGCGACCGTGACCCGCAGCCGGTCGGCGAGCCGGGCCGCGCCGGGCAGCGCGGACCCGATGCGCCTGGCCAGCGCGACCATGTCCGCGTTCGACGGGAACGGCTCGTGCCGCGGCTCACCGGTCCACAGCAGATTGGCCACGGCCTCGTAGGTCGCCGTGCGCGCCAGCTCGGTGGCGTCGTGGCCGCGGTAGAACAGCGCGCCGTCGCGGATCAGCGTGATGCCGGTCCGGATGTTCGGCGTCACCCGGCGTCGGCTCGCGATCAGCGTGTCCACGTCCGCTTTCGCGAACATGCTGCCCTTGCCGGCCGCGTTGCGGCGGCTCGACAGCAGGCCACGACTGACGTACGCGTAGATCGTCGCCGGTTTCACGCCGAGCCGCTGGGCGACCTGTTCCGTGGTGAGCAGCTGTTCCGACGTCATGTGCACATCATCTCATGTTGACTGCGTCAACATTGACTGGCCCGTCCGCCAGTCGTCATGTTGAAGACATGCTGACTGTCAACCCTGGACTCGCCGGTGTCGTCGCGTTCGACACCGAGATCGCCGAACCCGACCGCGACGGCGGCTCCCTGCGCTACCGCGGTGTCGACATCCGCTCCCTGGCCGGCCACGTCACCTTCGGCGACGTCTGGGGCCTGCTCGCCGACGGCGAGTTCACCCGGCCGCTGCCCCCGGCCGGACCGGTCCCGCTCCCGGTGCGCTCCGGGGACGCCCGTGCCGACGTGCAGGCGGCGGTGTCGCTGCTCGCGCCGCACTGGAGCCTGCGCCAGCTGATCGACATCGACGACGCGCAGGCCCGCGACGACCTGGCCCGCACGTCGGCGACGGTCCTGTCGTACGTCGCTCAGGCCGCCCGCGGCTCGGGCCCGGCCGCGGTCCCGCAACGCCTGGTCGACGCCGGTCGCAGCGCCACCGAGCGTTTCATGATCCGCTGGCGGGGCGAGCCGGACCCGCGGCACGTGGCCGCGCTCGACCGCTACTGGGTGTGCGCCGCCGAGCACGGCATGAACGCCTCGACGTTCACCGCGCGGGTCGTCGCCAGCACCGGCGCGGACGTGCCGGCCTGCCTGTCGGCGGCGATCGCGGCGCTCTCCGGGCCGCTGCACGGGGGCGCGCCGGCCCGGGTGCTCGGCATGATCGAGGCGGTGGAGCGGTCCGGGGACGCGCGGGCGTACGTCCGCGGCGTCCTGGATGGCGGCCACCGGCTGATGGGTTTCGGCCATGCGGTCTACCGCGCCGAGGACCCGCGCGCCCGGATCCTGCGGGAGGCGGCGTTCGAACTGGGCGCGCCGCGCTTCGAGGTGGCCCGGGAGCTGGAACTGGCCGCGCTCGCCGAGCTGCGCGAACGCAAGCCGGACCGGGTGCTGGAAACCAACGTCGAGTTCTGGGCCGCGGTGGTGCTGGACTTCGCCGGGGTGCCCGCGGAGCTGTTCACGGCGCTGTTCACCTGCGCCCGGACGGCCGGCTGGAGCGCGCACGTGCTGGAACAGAAGCGCCTCGGCAAGATCATCCGGCCGTCCGCGGACTACGTCGGCCCGGGCGCCCGGGAGGCGGCCGAGGTGCGCGGCTGGGCCGACGCGGTACGGCGCACCTCGTGAGCCAGGTGGACTTCGGGCGTACCGCGCGGGACTACGCCCGGCACCGGGCCGGTTTCCCGCCGGCGCTGCTCGACCGGCTCGCCGCGTACGGCGTCGGCGCCGCCGGGCAGACCGTTCTGGACCTGGGCACCGGAACCGGCAGCCTGGCCCGGCTGTTCGCCCTGCGCGGCGCCACGGTGACCGGAATCGATCTCGCTGAGCCGCTGCTGGACGAGGCCCGGCGCCTGGACCGCGCGGCCGGCGTCGACGTCACCTACGCGGTCGCCGCCGCCGAGCGCACCGGCCTGCCCGGCGCCGCGTTCGACGTGGTCGCCGCCGGCCAGTGCTGGCATTGGTTCCGCGCCGACGAGGCCGCCGCCGAGGCCCGCCGGCTGCTGCGCCGCGGCGGCCGGATCGTGCTGGCGCACTTCGACTGGCTGCCGCTGCCCGGCACCGTGGTCGCGGCCACCGAGCGGCTGATCCTGGCGCACAACCCGGCGTGGCCGCTGGCCGGCGGCACCGGCCTGCACCCCCGCTGGTTGACCGACCTGCGCCGGGCCGGTTTCACCGGGATCGAGACGTTCTCGTTCGACGTGGACGTGCCGTACACCCGCGCCGGCTGGGTCGGCCGCATCCGGGCGAGCGCCGGCGTGGCGGCCAGCCTCCCACCGGCCGCGGTCGAGCGTTTCTCCACCGAGCTGACCGCCCTGATCGCCGACGAGGACCTGTCCGTGCCGCACCGGGTGTGGGCGGTCGTCGCCAAGCGGTAGATCATGAATCGTCCGGTCAGCGGGATCGTCACGCCGCACGCCGAAGTAGTAGGACGTCGCGGACTTCTGCGCGAGGTCGGGAAGGCTGGCATCTATTTAGGATCGTGACCGCTGTGTAGACGTTGACGGAATTCCGGGAGATCGCCCTTGGGCACGGCATGCCGCGGGATGCCATCGACTACTGGGTAAGCCTCGCGCGTCCGTGTCTCTCCCTGGACGGCGACGGCGACGGCCCGGTCATGGGGTATTTCGGTGGCCGGCCGGCGCTGCCGGCGGCCGTAGCCTGGCCCGCGGGCCACGCACACCTCGCCTTGTTCTCCGTGTGCTCCCGGGAGGACCTCGCCGCGCGCAGGTTCGAGACCGTGGAGCTGGTGTCCGACTTCCTCGGGTGACCACGCGGCCGCCCCGTCGTTGCCGTACCGGTCCGGCGGCCAGCCTACCCGGTACCCCGACCTGGCGAAGCACGTAAGGCCGGCCGGTGCGTCTCGACACGATCCTCACCCTGCCGGGCAAGCACGGGCGCGGATGTCGCTGGGCAGGGGCCGACGCCGGGGCGGTCGGGGAGCAGGGATGCCCGGGCCGCGGGCAGGCACGGGCGCGGGCTGCCCCGCGAGGGGCGGGGTGGGCGGCGCCGGCAGGGGGACCGGGCCGCGCCGGCAGGGGCGGGACGGGGCGGGGCGGGCGGTGGCGCGGGGGCTGCCCGCCGTACCGGGGAAGGCCGGTGTCAAGCGGCGAGCGCGGCGTACCGGCCGCCGTGCGACAGCAGGGACTCGTGGGTGCCGGACTCCAGGACCCGGCCGTGGTCGATCACCACGATCTGGTCCGCGTCCCGGACCGTGGACAGCCGGTGCGCGATGGTGACCGTGGTGCGGCCACGGGCCAACTCGTCGAAAGCCTGCTGCACGGCCCGCTCGGTCTCGGTGTCCAGTGCGCTGGTCGCCTCGTCCAGCACCAGGATGCGGGGGTTGCGCAGCAGGGTGCGGGCGATCGCGATGCGCTGCTTCTCGCCGCCGGAGAAGCGGTGCCCGCGGGAGCCGACCACGGTGTCGTACCCGTCCGGCAGGGCGGCGATCAGCGGGTGGATCTGGGCGGCGGTGGCGGCCGCGACGATCTCCTCGTCGGTCGCGTCGGGTTTCGCGTAGCGCAGGTTCTCCCGGATCGTGGTGTGCAGCAGGTACGTCTCCTGGCTGACCACCCCGACCATCTCCGACAGGTCGGCGAGGGACAGGTCGCGCAGGTCGACGCCGTCGATCGTCACGCGGCCCGCGGTGGGGTCGTGGAGGCGGGCGATCAGGGCGGCGATCGTGCTCTTGCCGGAACCGGTCTCACCGACCAGGGCGAGCGAGGTGCCGGCGGGCACGTCCAGGGTGACGCCGGCGAGCGCGGCGGGTGAGCGGTCGTCGTACGCGAAGGTCACGTCCTCGAAACGCAGGTGGCCGCGCACCCGCGCCAGGCGTACCGGATGGGCCGGCTCCTCGATCTCGACCGGCAGGTCGAGGTATTCGAAGATCCGCGCGAACAGCGCGAGCGAGCTGGTCAGCGTGACGCTCACATCGAGCAGGCTCATCAGCGGCCGGAACAGGTTGCCCTGCAGCGCGGTGAACGCCACCAGGGTGCCGATGCTCATCGCGCCGGCGGCGAACGGCAGTCCGGCGGCGAGGTAGATGGTCGCCGGGATGACCGCGAAGACGACGCTCATGGCCGCCATCCGCCAGCGTCCGGCGAGCTCGGAGCGCAGTTCCAGGTCGATCAGCCGGTTCGACGAGCGGGTGAACCGCTCGACCTGCGCGGCGCCGGCGCCCATCGTCTTGCTGAGCTGGATGCCGTTGATCGACAGCCCCTCCTCGATGATCACGTTGAGCTCGGCGAGCTCCCGCTGGCGCTGCGCGGTGATCTTCTGGCGCATCCGGGCGACCCGGCGGGTCAGGTAGATCGCCGGGGGCAGCACGAGCAGCGAGATCAGGGTGAGCTGCCAGGTCAGCGCGATCATCGCGACGAGGGTGGCGACCACGGTGGTGAGGTTGGCCGCGATGCTGGTCGCGGTCGAGGTGACCACGGTCTGCATGCCGCCGATGTCGTTGGTGATCCGGGACTGCACCTCGCCGGTGCGGGTGCGGGTGAAGAAGCCCACCGACTGCCGCTGCAGGTGGCGGAAGACGTCGACGCGCAGCCGGTGCATGACCCGCTGGCCGACGGTGGTGGAGATCCACGTCTGCACCACGCCGAGCGCCGAGGTGACCGCGGCGACCACCACCATGCCCAGCACCAGCTGGACGAGCAGGCGCAGGTCGCGCTGCGGCAGGGCGACGTCGATGACCTCGCGGAGCAGGAACGGCGACGCCATGCCGAGCGCGGATGACGCCACGATGATGGCCACGACCGAGGCGAGTTGCCGCCGGTGGCCGATGAAGAGCGCGCCGATGCGGCGCAGCGAGACGGCTCGGGCCTGCGCCCGCTCCGCGGGGGTCACGGTCCGTGCCGCGCCCCGGCCGGGATGTTCGGCCAAATTCACGACCTTTCCTCGTACGAAGGAGGCCACCGCGCCGTGGTATGCGTCCCGCCGCGGGGCCCCCGGACAAGCTGAGGTTACCTCAACATGAGGGAGCAACGGTAATCGCTGCTACCTTGTTCCGGTGGAGGAAGAGTCGCTGCCGGAGGCGTTCTGGGCGGTCAGCCGGCGGATCCGGGAGCACGCCAGGCGGGAGATGGAGCCCTGGGGCATCGCTCCCTCGCAGTTCCGCGCCCTCAACATGCTGCTGACCCACGGCGAGATGCGCCTGAGCACCCTCGCCGAGCACCTGCGCATCGCCCCGCGCTCGGCCACCGAGGTGGTCGACGACCTGCAGCGGCGCGGTCTGGTCGAGCGCCGCCCGGACCCGGCCGACCGCCGCGCCACCCTGGTCGCGCTCACCGGGCCGGGCCGGGCCACCGGCGAGGGCGTCCGGGCCGCCCGGGCCGCCGCGGGCGAGCGCCTCTTCGCCGTCCTGGACGACGCCGACCGCGCCGAGCTGGCCCGCATCCTGCGCCGCCTGGCCTCCTGATGCGGCCCGGCGCGCGCCTGGCCGCATCCGCGCCGCTCACCCCCGCGACGCCGATCGCAGGAGCACCGCGACGGTCAGAAACCCCGCAACGCCGGTCGCAGGAGCACCGCGCCGCAGGCCGCGACCGAACCCAGGCACAGCAGCGTGAGGTAGAGCACGGCCGGCACCGCGACCAGCGACGTCGCGTTGAGCACGCCGAGTGCGAGCAGGGTGATCAGGCACCAGGTCAGGGCGACCCGGGCGGTGTGCCCGAGCGCGTCCCGGGCCAGGATCGCCCGCTCGTCGGTGCGACCGTCCGCGCCGACCCGCATCGACTGGGCGAACTCGTCGGCCGCCTGGGCCAGCGACGCCGCATCCACCACGGACGCCATGGCGATCTCGAACAGGGCCAGCGTGCGGTGCGCGCCGGGGTGCCCGGGCGCCAGGGTCAGCGCCCGGCCGATCGCCTCCCGCGCGCTCAGCGGGCGGCCCGCGGCGAACAGCGCCCGGCCGAGCGTGACGTGCAGGTCCGCGTCGTAACCGGCGAGCTCGATCGCGATGGTCAACCCGGTCAGGGCGTCGCCGACCCGGCCGGCCGCCAGTTGCGCCTGCGCGAGCCGGTCGTGCAGCCGTGGATTGCCCGGGTCCTGGCGGCAGGCGGCGGCCGCGGCGTCGATCGCCTCACGGTGCCGCCCGAGCTCGGTGGCGGTCCGGCTGAGCCAGTAGAGCGTCTCCGGGCCGGACGGGTCGAGCCGCCAGGCGGCCCGGGCCGAGCGCAGCGCCCCGGTCGGATCGCCCATCTCCAGCCGCGCCCGGGCCAGCCGGTGCCAGGCCTCCACGTTCTCCGGTTGCCGGCCGACGATCGGCGCGAGCAGGTGGGCGGCGTTCTCCGCACGGCCACGGGCGAGCAGGTCGTCGGCCTGGGACAGCAAGGGCTCGGTTCGCACGCCGGTGTTGATCGGCGACGCGCCGGCCGATCTGGGGCAACCGCGCGTTGCGGCCCGGTTGCGTCAGTCGCGGCCCCGTAGCTCGTTGCGGTAGCCGACCAGGGCGTCCACCATCCCCTGCACGAACCGCTCGACCACCTGCAGCTCCGCCACGTCGAACCGCTCCATGACCGCGTCCGTGCGCGGCGCCAGCGGGGTGAAGAAGGCACTGGCCAGCAGCATCCCGGCCTCGCCGTAGCGCAGGTGCACCACCCGCCGGTCGGCGCTCTCCCGGATGCGGCGCAGGTGCCCGCCGCGTTCCAGCCGATCGATCAGCGCGGTGGTGGCGCCGGAGGACAGCCCGATCGCCTCGCCCAGCCGGCCCGGGGTCAACGGCGCACCGGCCCGCTCGGCGTGCATCACCGCCAGCAGCGCGTGCAGGTCCGTGCCGTGCATGTGGTGGCGGCCGGCGAAGGCGTGCCCGATGTGGTTGGCCTCGCTGGAGTAGGCGTTCAGCAGGTCGACGAGCCGGGAGCGCAGGCGCTGCCGCTCCACCGCTTCGCCGGCGGAGGCTTCGGTTTCCTTCACCCCGCCAGTGTTGCAGATCGCCCACCGGCGGTGGAGAATCTCGATGATCGAGATTCTTAGCCTTGGAGGATTCATGAGACGGGCATGGGCGTCCCTGCTGCTGGCCCTGGTGCTCGGCGGCCTGGTGATCGGCCTGGCGGGATCGACCAGGGTCACCAACGACCCGAACGCCTCGCTGCCGTCGTCGGCCGAGTCCACCCGCGTGGCCCAGCTGCAGAAACAGCTGCCGTCCGGCCGCACCAGCGCCGCCCTGATCGTGGTCGCCAAGGGGGGTCAGCCGCTGACCGACGCCGACCTGGCCCCGGCCGGGCGGCTCGGCACGCCGATCGTCAGCCCGGACCGCCGCGCCGCGATCGTGTCGGTGCCGCTGCCGGCCGGCGTGTCGTCCGACGAGACCATCGCCGCGGTCGCCGACCTGCGGACCCGGGCCGGGGCCGGGCTGCCGGCCGGAGTCACCGCGGAGGTGACCGGTGCCGCCGGGTTCACCGCCGACCTGGCCGACAGCTTCACCGGGGCGAACACCCGGCTGCTGATCGTCACCGTGGCGGTGGTCGCGGTGCTGCTGCTGGTCACCTACCGCAGCCCGCTGCTCTGGCTGGTCCCGCTGGCCGTCGTGGGACTCGCCGACCGGGTGACCACCAGCCTCGTCGCGCTGCTCTCGCGGCACACCGACCTGCCGGTGAGCGGTTCCACCACCGGCATCGTGACCGTGCTGGTGTTCGGCGCCGGCACCGACTACGCGCTGCTGCTGATCTCGCGCTACCGCGAGGAGCTGCACCGGCACGAGGACCGGTTCACCGCGATGCGGCAGGCGCTGCGCGGCGCCGGCCCGGCCATCGCGGCCAGCGCCGGCACGGTCGTCCTGAGCCTGCTCACCCTGCTGCTGGCCAGCCTGCGCAGCAACGTCTCGCTGGGCGTCACGGCCGCCGCCGGCATCGCGATCGCCGCGGTGTTCGCGCTGCTGGTGCTGCCGGCCGCGCTCGTGGTCTGCGGCCGCGGGCTGTTCTGGCCGTTCGTGCCCCGGCCCGGGCAGGGCGGCGTCGAGGCGGAGCGGGGGTTGTGGGCCCGGATCGGGCGCGCGGTGGCCGCCAGGCCGGTCGCGGTGACCCTGGCGTCGGTGATCGTGCTGGGCCTGCTCTGCGCCGGCGGCCTCGGCACCCGGCTCGGACTGTCGCAGAGCGAGCAGTTCCGGGTGCGCTCCGAGTCGGTCGCCGGGCTGGAGACCCTGTCGAGGTATTTCCCGGCCGGCGCGGCCAGCCCGACGATCGTGCTGACCAGCCCGGAGCAGGCGCCGTCGGCGCTCGCCACGGTCTCCGGCACGCCAGGCGTGGCCCAGGCCCGGATCGCCGAGCGGACCGCCACCCGGGCGAGCATCCAGGTGATCCTGGACGCCGCGCCGGACACCCCGGCCGCCTTCGACACGATCCGCGCGCTGCGCGCCGAGCTGGCCGGGCGGGCGCTCGTCGGCGGCAGCGTGGCGACCAGTCTGGACACCCGGGACGCCACCCGGCGCGACCTGCGGGTGATCGTCCCGGTGATCCTGCTGGTGGTGCTGCTCGTGCTGGTGGTCCTGCTGCGCGCGCTGGTCGCCCCGGCGCTGCTGATCGCCACGGTGATCCTCAGCTTCCTGGCCGCGCTGGGCGCCGGGTCGCTGCTGTTCGACCACGCGCTGGACAACCAGGTGCCGCTGTTCTCGTTCCTGTTCCTGGTGGCGCTCGGGGTGGACTACAACATCTTCCTGGTCACCCGGGCCCGCGAGGAGGCCGGCCGGCGCGGCACGCGGGACGGCATGGTGCACGCGGTCGCGGTCACCGGCGCGGTGATCACGAGCGCCGGCATCCTGCTGGCGGCGGTGTTCGCGGTGCTCGGCGTGCTGCCGGTGATCACGCTGACCCAGATCGGCGTGATCGTGATGATCGGGGTGCTGCTGGACACCCTGCTCGTGCGTACGGTGCTGGTCCCGGCCCTGGCCACCCTCCTCGGCGACCGGTTCTGGTGGCCCGGCCGGCCGCGGCCGAGCGCCGAGCTCCCGCGGCCCGCCGGCCGCGGCCGAGCGGCGCGCCGGACACGCGCCGGGCGATGACGGCGGAGCGCGCCGGGCGCCCCGCGGGCGGGACCGAGCGACACGTCCGCCGGCCGCGGCCGAGCGGCGCGCCGGGCGGTCGTGGCGGCCCGGCGCGCGCGCCGGTTCAGGAGCCCGCGGCCGGCACCGGGACGCCGGCGAACGGGATGGCCGCCGCGGCGGTGCCCTCCTCCCCCGCCGGGTGCCGCCACAGGCCGCGGCGGCGCAGCTCGGGCAGCACCCCCTCGCCGAACCAGTACGCCTCCTCCAGGTGCGGGTACCCGGACAGGATGAACTCCTCGATGCCGAGCGCGGCGTACTCCGCGATCCGGTCGGCGACCTCGGTGTGGCTACCGACCAGGGCGGTGCCGGCGCCGCCGCGGACCAGCCCGATCCCGGCCCACAGGTTGGGCGAGACGACCAGGCCGTCGCGGCTGCCGCCGTGCAGGTCGAGCATCCGCCGCTGGCCCTCCGACTCGCTGCGCCGCAGCCCGGCCTGCACCGTGGCGATGTCCCGCTCGGAGACGTTGCGCAACAGCCGGGCCGCCTCCGCCCAGGCCGCCTCCGCGGTGTCCCGGGTGATCACGTGCAGCCGGATGCCGAAGCGCATGTCCGGTTTCAGGGTGCGGATCCAGGCCAGCTTCTCGGCCACCTGGGCGGGCGGCTCACCCCAGGTCAGGTAGACGTCGGCGTGCTCGGCGGCGACCGGGCCGGCGGCCTTCGACGAGCCGCCGAAGTAGATCGCCGGCGGCGTCCGCGGCACCCGGGCCAGGTGAGCGTTCTCCACCCGCAGGTGCGCGCCCTGGTACGTCACGGTCGCGCCGCGCAGCAGCGGGCGGACGATGCCGAGGAACTCCGCGGTGCGCGCGTAGCGGGCGTCCTTGTCCAGGAAGTCGCCGAACTGCCGCTGCTCGCTGGACTCGCCACCGGTGACCACGTTGAGCAGCAGCCGCCCGCCGGAGAGCCGCTGGAACGTCGAGGCCATCTGCGCCGCCAGGGTCGGCGCGATCAGCCCGGGCCGGAACGCGACCAGGAACTTCAGCCGCTCGGTGACCTCGGTGAGCATGGCGGTGGTCAGCCAGGCGTCCTCGCACCAGGCGCCGGTCGGGGTGAGCGCGCCGACGAAGCCGAGCTGCTCGGCGCCGCGCGCGATCTGGCCGAGGTAGCCGATGGTCAGCGGGCGCACCCCGCCGGCCGAGCCGACCGGCGTGCCGTGGCCGCCGCCCACGATGTCCCGGCTGTCGCCGTTGGTGGGGAGGAACCAGTGGAAGTCCATGGCCGGGAGCCTACCCACAAATCCCATCGGCTGAATAGGAGGGCTCGGCGAGATCGGCGCCGGGCCCGCCGGACACGAATCGGGCCGGGGCGCTCGCCCCGGCCCGATTCCCCGCACCCCGTCAAGACTTGAAGACGTCCTTGATCTTCTCGCCGGCCTGCTTGAGGTTGGCGCTGGTCTGGTCCGCCCGGCCCTCGGCCTCGAGACGTTCGTCGTCGGTCGCCCGGCCGACGCCCTCCTTGACCTTGCCGCCCATCTCCTCGGCCTTGTTGTCGACCTTGTCATCAAAAGCCATCGTGCGCCTCCGGGGGCTCGAGTCCGCGTTGCCTACGACCGTCGGAATACCCCGCCGCCGCGAACCCATGCCGGCCTCTCGTGCCGACTCGGGCCGGCCGGGACGGCGGGGTCACCGGCGGCGCCGGGCCACTGCGTTATGGTGGGCGCCGACCCCGGGGAGCGTGGATGCCGTCTAGGAAGGCCAGCAGCGCGGCGAGGGCGGGCAAGCCCACCTCCAGCGACGTCGCCGCGGCGGCGGGGGTCTCCCGGTCGGCCGTGTCATTCGCGTTCAACAACCCGCAGCGGATCTCGTCGGCGACCCGGGAGCGGATCCTGGCGGCCGCCGAGGAGCTCGGCTACACGCCGAACACGCTGGGGCGGATGCTGCAGGCCGGTACCACCAACTCGATCGGGGTGCTGCTGCCGCAGCGGCTGGCGCAGATCCTGGAGAACCCGTACTACTCGCGGTTCCTGATGGGCGCCGGGCAGGTGTGCGACCAGGAGGGGTACACGCTGCTGCTGACCCCGCCGCTGCAGGACTCGGTGCTCAAGGCGATCCCGTACGCGGCGGTGGACGGGTTCGTCGTCTGCGGTCTGGAGATCGACCGCGGCGAGGTGGCCGAGCTGGACCGGCGCGGGATCCCGTTCGTGCTGATCGACTCCGACCGGCACGAGGGCGCGCCCAGCGTCGAGGTCGACGACCGCGGCGGGGCCCGGGAGGTGGCCCGCTACCTGCTGGAGCTGGGGCACCGGCGGCTCGCGGTGCTCTCCATCGACCCGGGGCCGGGGGTGCCGGCGCGCGGCTACCGGGGGCCGCTGGCCCGGCGGCTGGCCGGGATCGGCGACGCGCTCGCCGAGGCCGGATTGACCATGTCGGACGTACGGCTGGCCGAGGTGCCGGTGACGCGTACCGACGGATACCGGGCCACCCGGGAGCTGATGAGCGCCGCGGCACGGCCGACCGCGATCCTGGCGCTGTCCGACGTGCTCGCCTTCGGGGCCGTGGACGCGTTGCAGGAGCTCGGCGTGGACGTGCCGGGCGAGGTGTCGGTGACCGGTTTCGACGATCTGGCCGAGTCGGCCTGGTTCCGGCCGCGGCTGACCACCGTGCGGCAGCCGATCGTGGCCAAGGGGCGGATCGCCGCCGATTTCCTGATCTCCGCGATCCGGGGCGAGGACCAGCACCCGCATCAGCTGCTCGGCACGTCGCTGATCGTCCGGGAGTCGGCCGCAAAACCGGCATAAGCACCGTCTGCAAGAACTTGCAGAAAGAAAGCACGCGCGACCTATGTAACACGTGTTAGTTGCCTGCTACCGTTCCTCGCCATGACTGATCAACTGGTCGCACCGCCCACCGTCGAGGCGCCGCCGGCATCCTGGTGGCGCAACGCGGTCATCTACCAGATCTACCCGCGCAGCTTCGCCGACTCCAACGGCGACGGCATCGGCGACCTGCCCGGCATCAGCAGCCGCCTGCCGTACCTCAAGGACCTGGGCGTGGACGCGGTCTGGCTGTCCCCGTTCTACGCGTCGCCACAGGCCGACGCGGGTTACGACGTCTCCGACTACCGGCGGGTCGACCCCATCTTCGGCACCGTCGCCGACGCCGCCGAACTGATCACCGGCGCGCACGCGCTCGGTCTGCGGGTGATCGTCGACCTGGTCCCCAATCACTCCTCCGACCAGCACGAATGGTTCCAGCGGGCGCTCGCCGAGGGTCCCGGCTCGCTGTTTCGTGAGCGCTACCACTTCCGCCCCGGGCGCGGTGTGCACGGCGAGCTGCCGCCCAACGACTGGCCGTCGATCTTCGGCGGCCCGGCCTGGACGCGGGTCCCGGACGGCGAGTGGTACCTGCACCTGTTCGCCCCGGAGCAGCCCGACTTCAACTGGGACCATCCGGCGGTCCGCGACGAGTTCAAGACCATCCTGCGGTTCTGGCTCGACCTGGGCGTCGACGGCTTCCGGATCGACGTGGCGCACGGCCTGATCAAGGAGCCGGGCCTGCCGGACGTCGGCGGCGGGGCCGAGTGGCATCTGCTGGGCGTCGGGGAGAGCCCGTGCTTCGACCGCGACGGCGTGCACGAGATCTACCGGTCGTGGCGGCGGATCCTCGACGAGTACCCGGGCGAGCGGATCGCGGTCGCCGAGGCGTGGGCGCCCACGCTGTCCCGGGTGGCGCACTACGTCCGCGACGACGAGCTGCACCAGGCGTTCAACTTCAGCTACCTGGGCACCGCGTGGAACGTGCACGAGCAGCGCCAGATCATCGATGAGTCGCTCGCCGCGATGAGCGCGGTCGGGGCGCCGACCACCTGGACGCTGTCCAACCACGACGTGGTCCGGCACACCACCCGGCTGATGCAGACCGCCGAGGGCGAGGTGGCCGGGCGCAAGGCGGTCGCGGTCGACCCGGTCGCCGGCCTGCGGCGGGCCCGTGCGGCCAGCGCGCTGATGCTGGCGCTGCCCGGCTCGGCGTACCTTTACCAGGGGGAGGAGCTCGGTCTGCCGGAGGTGCTCGACCTGCCGCCGGAGGTGCGCCAGGACCCGGCGTTCCACCGGGCCGCCGGCCAGGACGGGTACCGCGACGGCTGCCGGGTGCCGATCCCGTGGAGCGGTGAGCGGGCCCCGTACGGCTTCGGCCCGGAGGGCGGCGCCAGCTGGCTGCCGCAGCCGGAGTCGTGGGCCCGGCTGAGCGTGGCCGCGCAGGCCGGCGTGCCGGACTCGACGCTGGAGCTGTACCGCGCGGCGCTGGCGCAGCGCCGCGCCAACCCGGCGCTGCGGCCGACCGACAACCTGCGCTGGGTGCCCGCGCCGGCCGGGGTGCTGGCGTTCGAGCGCGCGGTCGAGGGGGCGCCGGTGTTCCGCTGCACGGTCAACATGAGCGACCGGCCGGTGAGCCTCGACCGGCCCGGCGAGCTGCTGCTGGCCAGCGGCCCGCTGGAGGGCGGCCCGGACGAGGTGGTGCTGCCGCCGGACACCACGGCCTGGTGGTCCATCCCCGGCTGATCGGCCCCGGCCACCCGCGGACGGTGCGGGTGGGCGGGAGGTGCGGGCGTGACACGTGTCCACGGGTCACGCCCGCACCTCTGTCTTTCCCTCAGATCACCGGTCCCGCGGCCGATCAGGCACGTCACCTGAACCGCGACGCGGGGAATCGACGGTGGAGCATGCGGCGAGTGGACGGACCGGCCCGGACGGCCGGGCGGATCGTGCTCCTGGCGGTGGTCTGGGCGGCGCTGACCGTGCTGCTGGGGATCGGCGGCGCCCTCGGTGACGCGCCGGCCTGGCTGCTCTGGCCGACCGGCGTCGCGTCGGCCGCCACCGCGGCGTACGCCTGCCTGGTCGCCGCCCGGGCCGGCCACGGCGCCGCGCGTGCCTTCTGGCACCGGCTGGCGGTCGCCGCCGGCGTGCTCACCGCCGGAACCCTCGACCACAGCCTGCACACCGCCATCGCCGGGCACCGGACCTCGATGGGCGCGTTCGCCGCCACCTGCTACCTGGGCGCGGTGGTCGGCACCGTGTACGCCATGCTGTGCCTGCCGCGCCAGCCGCGCACCTGGCGGACCAGCCTGGCCAACTTCCTGGACGTGGCCGTGGTCGGGGTGGCCGCCTCGCTGGTCACCTCACACTTCCTGCTCACCATGCCGATGCCCGCGGCGTCCGGCACACTCGCCACCGAGCTGCTGCTGATCGTGCTGATCACCGCGTGCGCCGCCACCGTCGCGGTGGTCCGGGTCGGGGTGACCGGCTCCGGCCCGGTGCACGGCCCGGCGCTGTGGTACCTCGCCCCGATCGGCCTGCTGGCCCCGGCCACCTGGGTCGTCTACCCGTGGACCACGCCGTGGCCGCATCTGAGCGTCACCGCGATGGCGATGGCGCCGCTGGGCGTGCTGTTCGCTCTGGCCACGCGTGCCCAGATCCGTGTGCAGGAGCGCCCGGCCCGGCCGGTGGGCGTACGGCGCAGCCGGCGCTGGCGGGGCATCAGCGTGGTGCCCTACGCGGCGATCCTGGTCATCGCCGTCCTGCTGGTCGGCGTCACGCTGCGGCTCGGCTACCTGCCACCCCGGCTGGTCGGCGGCTCGGTCGTGCTGATCACCCTGGTGGTGATCCGGCAGCTGGCCGCGCTCTCGGACAACACGGTGCTGCTGGACCGGCTGGAGGAGCAGGCCAACCACGACGACCTGACCGGATGCCCGAACCGGCGGCTGTTCGCCGCCAGCCTGCAGCGGCGCACCGACCCGGCCACCGTCGCGGTCTGCGACCTGGACGGCTTCGGCACCCTCAACGACCGGCTCGGTGACGAACGGGGCGACGCGCTGCTGCGGGCCGCCGCCGCCCGGATCGCCGAGACCTTCGGGCCGGACGCGCTCGTCGCCCGGCTGCTCGGCGACGAGTTCGGCGTGCTGGTGCCCGGGGAGCAGGAGCAGCTGGGCGAGCGGCTGGTCCGGGCGTTCCGGCTGCCGCTGCGGGTGGACGGGCACGACCTGCTGGTCACCGTGACCGCCGGGGTGGCCGCCGGCCGTGACGAGGCGGTGCCCGATCTGCTGCGCCGCGCCGAGCTGGCGCTCAAGGCCGCCAAGCGGGCCGGGGCCAACCGGCACCAGGAGCACACCAGGGAACTGGACAGCACCGCGCAGCACGACGCCGACCTGGCCGCCGCGCTGCGCCGAGGCCTGGAGATGGGCGAGTTCCGGCTGGTCTACCAGCCGATCGTGGAGCTTCCCGGCGGCCGGCTCACCGGGGTGGAGGCGCTGGTGCGCTGGCACCCGCAGGGCGGGCCGCCGGTGTCGCCGGCCGAGTTCATCCCGGTCGCCGAGCAGACCGGGCTGATCCTCGACCTCGGCCTCTGGGTGATCGAGACGGCCTGCGCGGACGCGGCGCGGTGGCAGCTGCGGCACGGCGCCGCCGCGCCCCGGGTCAACATCAACGTGTCGGCCCGGCAGCTGCTCGACCCGGACCTGCCGGACCAGGTGGCCTCGACGATGGCCCGCTACCGGCTGGACCCCGACAAGATCACTCTGGAGATCACCGAGACCGCGGTCTTCGGCGGCGGCGCGGCGCTGAGCACCGTGCGGGAGCTGCGCGAGCTCGGCGTCGGCGTGGCCCTGGACGACTTCGGCACCGGGCAGTCCTCGCTGACCCTGCTGCGCACCTGCCCGGTCACCACGCTCAAGGTGGACAAGTCGTTCATCGACGAGCTGAACGGCACCGCCGAGCAGGAGGCGATCGCCACCTCGCTGAGCACCATCGCGGCGACGCTCGGGCTGCGCGCGGTCGCCGAGGGCGTGGAGACCCAGGAGCAGGCCATCCGGCTGGAGGCCCTCGGCTACCGGTACGCGCAGGGTTACTACTTCGCCAAGCCCGGCCCGGCCGCGCTGATCGACGCGGCGCTGGACCGTACCCCGGCTCAGCAGTAGGTGCTCTCCTTGCCGATCACCCGGTACGGGCAGTCGGCGATCTCGGCGAGACGCAGCGCGGCCTCCCGGTTGCGGGCGGTCTGCGTGGCGATCACGCTGCCCGGCGGGTAGAAGCCGCCACCGGACGTGCCGGTCGGGTACATCTCGAAGGTGTACGCGAAGATCTTGTACGTGCCCCACATCCAGTCCAACAGGTCACCGTCGGTGATGTAGAGGTCGCTGGACTGCTCGGCGGTGTAGTTGTTGGTGGCGGCCATCTGCCGGCCCAGCGTCGACAGCGCGTTGTAGTCGTCGGTGGTCATCCCGGTCGCGGTGTTCGCGGTGGTGTAGCCGAACGGCCAGAGCACCAGCTCGCCGTACGAGTGGAAATCCATCGTCGCGGTGATCTGCTGCTCGCCGCCGACCACCCGGCTGGCCACGAAGTCCCGGATCACCCGGGTCTCCGGGGCGGAGAACGCCGACGGCCCGCGGTAGGTCGCCGAGGACGGCGTGGTGGACGAGCCGCCGCAGCAGCCCCAGCGGTAGGAGTAGTTGCGGTTGAGGTCGGTGCCGATCGCGGTGGAGCCGGAGTTCGGCTGCCGGTTCTTGCGCCACGAGCGGTAGCTGCCGGTGGCGACGTCGTACTCGGAGCCGTCCGGGTTGACCGACGGGACGATCCAGATCTCCCGGCTGTCCACCACGGCCCGGACCCGGCTGTCGGTGGCGTAGTCGTCGGTGAACTCGTGCATCAGGTACAACGCCTGCTCGACGGTGATGTGCTCGCGGGCGTGGTGGTTGGCCTCGTAGAGCACCTCGGGCTCGGCCTCGTCGGCGCTCACGTTGTCGGAGATCTTCACGGCCACGATGTCGCGGCCCTCGTAGGTGCGGCCGAGCACGCGCTTGCTGGCGATCGACGGGTAGCGGGCGACGATCGCGTTCACGTCGGCGATCATCTCGGCGTAGTTGTGGTAGGCGGAGTCGGCGGGCGGGAAGTCGAGCACCCGGTTCACCGGCTCGACGGTGAACCCGGCCCGCCGCAGCCGGCGCACCTCGGCGGCGGTGGCGGTGATCTGCACGACGGCGTGCTCCATGCCGTCGATCGCCGCCCCGCTGCGGGCGATGGCGTTGCGCTGGGCGGGTGTGCGTACGTCGTGGACCTCGTACGCGCTCGCCTCGACCTCCTCCGGCACGGCCGCGGCCGGCTCCGCGGCGAGCAGGGCGAGGGTGGCGGCGGCGAACGCCGCCAGGGCACGTCGTCTCATGAACGACCTCCGGGGTCGATGGGGGTGGCCCCAGCCCACCAGCACCCATCGATGAATGGCAATACCCGAGGGCATGTCATTCCACCCCGGACCCGCATGTGATGACCGGCCCCGGCGCCCGCGGACCGGGTCGCTCAGACGCCCGCCCGGTCCCGGATGGCGTGGCCCACCTCGGCGCGCAGCGCCGCGAACTCCGGCGAGCCGCGCAGCTCACCGGCCGGGACCCCGCTGCGCGGCAGCCCGATCGGCAGGTCCAGCGCGATCCGCCCGGGCCGCGGGGTCAGCACCACGACCCGGCTGCCGAGGAAGACCGCCTCGTCGACGCTGTGCGTGACGAAGACACAGGTACGCCCGGACGCCTCGCTGACCCGGCGCAGGTCGTCCTGCAGGCGCTCGCGGGTCAGCGCGTCCAGCGCCGCGAACGGCTCGTCCAGCAACAGCAGCGGATTGTCCACGGCGAGGGCCCGGGCGATCGCCACCCGCTGCTGCTGGCCGCCGGAGATCTGCCAGGTGCGCCGGTGCGCCACGTCGTGCAGCCCGACCCGGGCCAGCAGCTCGTCCACCCGTTCCGGGGTGGCCGGCTGCCCGGCGTACCGCAGCGCGAGCCCGATGTTGCCGCCCACCGTCTTCCACGGGAACAGCCGGGGCTGCTGGAAGACCAGTCCGGCGCCGCGGCCGGGCACCGGCGCCGCGCCGGCCGTCCGGACCGTGCCCGAGGTCGGCTGTTCGAAGCCGGCGATCAGCCGCAGCAGGGTGCTCTTGCCGCACCCGGACGCGCCGACCAGGACCAGGAACTCGCCGGCCGGGACGGTCAGGTCCACCGGCCCGACGGCGGTGACGTCGCCGTAGGAGCGCGTCACCGCCTCCAGGGCGACCGCGTCAGCCGAGGACACTGGGCAGCCCCTTGACGTAGACGGCCTTCTTGACCGCGTCCAGCGTCGGCACGGCGTCGATCTTCTGCTGGGACTTGAGGAACTCGGCGGCGCTGACCAGGTTGTCGGCGAGCTTGCCGACGTTGCCCTCGGTGCCCAGCCACTCCGGCGACGCGATGTCCGCCGGCTTGAGGAAGACGCCCTGCTTGAGCTGGTTGAGCGCGTCGGCGGCGGGGAGGTTGAGCTCGGCGCCGACCGCCTGGGACGCGGCGGCCGGGTCCTCGGCGATCAGGTCCAGCGCCTGCGCCTGCGCCTTGCGCCAGGCGTCGACCGCCTCCGGGTGCGCGTCGGCGAACGCGGTGGAGACCACGCCCAGATCCAGGGTGGGCTTGCCGGCGGTGGCCAGCTGCCGGCTGGTGATCAGTACCTTGCCGGTCTTGCGGATCTCGTCCAGCACGGGCAGCCAGGTGTAGGCCGCGTCCAGGTCGCCACGGCCCCACGCGGCCTGGATGTCCTGCGGCTCCAGGTCGACGATGTTCACCTCGGACTCCTTGACGCCGGCCTGCGCCAGCGCGGCGAGCAGGCTGTAGTGCGCGGTGGAGGCGAACGACGTGGCCACCTTCTTGCCCCGCAACCCGGCGACGCCGGTGATGCCGGAGCCGTTGCGGGCCACCAGCGCCTCGTTGTCCCCCGCCACGTCCAGCACGAAGGCCACCTGGTACGGGATGTTCAGCGGCGCGGACAGGCCCCGCGCGACCGGGCTGGAGCCGATCGCCGCGATGTCCAGGCTCTTGGCCACGAACGCGGTGTTGATGCTGGCGCCGGAGTCGAACTTGGTCCAGGTGATCCGGTAGTCCGGCAGCGCCTTCTCCAGCAGCCCCTGGTTCTTGACGATCAGGTCGCCGCTCGGGAACGCCTGGTAGGCGATCCGGATCGCCTTGTTGGACGCGTCGCCTCCCCCGCTGGCGGCGCCGTTGCCGCAGGCGGCGACGAGCAGGACGGAGAACGCGGAAACGGCAGCGAGCAACTTCTTCATCGGGATGTCCTTAACTAATGCCGCGCCACGGGATCAGCCGTTCCTCGGCGATCCGCAGCAGGGCGTCGATGAGCAGGCCGGAGAGGCCGATGGCGAAGAGTCCGAGCACCACCACGTCGGTCTGCGAGTAGCGCTGCGCGTCGCGGATCATGCCGCCGATCCCGGGCACCCCGTTGATCGTCTCGGCGGCCACCACCGAGGAGTAGGCGACACCGACCGCCAGCCGGATCCCGGTGAAGATCTCCGGCAGCGCGCTGGGCAGCACCACGTCGCGGATCGTCCGCCAGCGGCCGGCGCCCAGCGCGCGGGCCGCCTCGACCAGGCCGGACGGGGCGCCGTGCACCGCGGCGGCGGTGGCCACCGCGACCGGCGGCAGCGCGGCGATCGACAGCAGCCACAGCTTGGGGGTCTCGTCGATGCCGAACCAGATGATGAACAGGCTGAAGTACGCCAGCGGGGGCAGCGCCCGGACGAAGGTGACCACCGGCTCGGCGATCACCCGCAGCCAGCCGACCGTGCCGAGCAGCACGCCGATCAGCAGGCCGGCGGCGACCCCGACGGCCGAGCCGATCACGATCCGGCGCAGGCTGACGCCCAGGTGCTCGACGAGCAGGTGGCCGCTGTAACCGCGGAGGCCGTCGTGGGTGGTCGAGGTCAGCACGAGCTGGCGCCAGACCGCGCCGGGCGACGGGATGAAGGCCGGGTTGTCCAGCGCCCGGGCCGCGATCTCCCAGAGCAGGCCCAGCGCGAGCAGCGCCACGACGCGCAGGGCGATGCGGCGGCGCAGACCGCCGCCGGGGGCGAGCGCCGGCGCCGGCTTCGCCGAACTCTCCGGCGCGGCGGCCGGGGCAAGCAAGGTGGTCACGGGAAAACTCCAGGCAGAGGTACGTGACAATGCCTGGTATTCCTATCGTACCGATGGACTTAATGGCAATGGTGCACGAGCATCGTCCCGCCAGATGGATCGACGTAACCAGGTCGTAAAACATATTGGACCCGTAGGACTTGTGGGTGATCCGGCCGGGTACCTACGTTGAGCCTCGTGAGCGTCCTCTCCCCGCCTCGCGGCACCGGCGAGGCCGAAGCGTCCGGCGAGCTCGTCGTCGTGCCGGCCCGCCACCCCGGCCGCTGGGCCGGCACCGCCCTGGTGCTGGTCCTGCTCGCCCAGTTCGGGCACGGGCTGGCCACCAATCCCGGCTGGGACTGGCCGGCCTTCGCCGGCTACTTCCTGGAGAAGTCGGTCCTGCACGCGCTGCTGGTCACGCTCGAACTGACCCTGGCCGGCGCGGTGCTGGGCTTCCTCGGCGGCATCCCGCTGGCCGCCATGCGCCTGTCCGGCAACCCGGTCCTGACCGCCGTGAGCTGGACCTACATCTGGGTGTTCCGGTCCGTGCCGCTGCTGGTGCAGCTGCTGTTCTGGGCCAACCTCGGCTACCTCTACGACACGCTGCAGATCGGCGTCCCGTTCGGGCCCGGCTGGTCGTTCGGCACGACCAGCCTGATCAGCTCGTTCGGCGCGGCCCTGCTCGGGCTGGCGCTGCACGAGGCCGCCTACGCCGGCGAGATCATCCGCGCCGGGCTGCTCAGCGTCGACCAGGGCCAGCACGAGGCGGCCGCCGCCCTGGGGCTGCCCCGGCGCCGGCAGTTCCTGCGCATCGTGCTGCCGCAGGCGATGCGCGCGATCCTGCCCAACGCCGCGAACCTGCTGATCAACCTGCTCAAGAGCACCTCGATCGTGTACGTGCTGGCGATCGGCGAGCTGTTCTACCAGGTCCAGGTGATCTACGGCCGCAACGGCCGGGTCGTGCCGCTGCTGATGGTCGCCACCGTCTGGTACGTCATCCTCACCGCCCTGCTCTCCGTCCTGCAGTACCACGTGGAGCGGCGCTTCGCCCGGGGCGCCGTGCGCGTCCTGCCACCCACCCCGTGGCAGCGGCTGAGGGCGGCGATCCGCGGATGAGCACCCCGGTCGTCGAGCTCGCCGGCGTCCACAAGTCGTTCGGTGCTCTACACGTGCTGCGCGGCATCGACCTGACCGCCGAGGCCGGCACGGTCACCGTCATCCTGGGACCCTCCGGCTCCGGCAAGTCCACCCTGCTGCGCACCATCAACCACCTGGAGAAGGTGGACCGCGGCCGGGTCCGGGTCGACGGCGAGCTGATCGGTTACCGCCGCAGCGGCAACCGGCTGTACGAGCTGAGCGAACGGCAGATCCTGCGGCAGCGTTCCCGCATCGGCTTCGTCTTCCAGAACTTCAACCTGTTCCCGCACCTGACCGCCCTGGAGAACGTGGCCGAGGCGCCGATCGCGGCGTTGCGCCGGCCCCGGGCGCAGACCTACGAACGGGCCCGCGAGCTGCTGGCCCGGGTGGGGCTGGCCGACCGGGCCGGCGCCTATCCCCGGCAGCTCTCCGGCGGCCAGCAGCAGCGCGTCGCGATCGCCCGGGCGCTGGCCCTGGAACCCCGGCTCATCCTCTTCGACGAGCCCACGTCCGCGCTCGACCCCGAACTGGTCGCCGAGGTGCTCGACGTACTCCGGGAACTGGCCCGCAGCGGCACCACGATGATCGTGGTGACGCACGAGATCGGCTTCGCCCGGGAGGCCGCGGACACCGTGATCTTCATGGACGAGGGCCGGATCGTCGAGCAGGGCCCGCCCGCGCGGGTGCTCGACGATCCACGGCACCTGCGGACCCGGGCGTTCCTGTCCCGGGTCCGCTGAGCGACAACGAGGAGACCCTGTGCGTACCAGATTGATATGTGCCCTGGTGACCGCCGCAGCGCTGAGCCTGACCGGCTGCGCCGCGCCGGACGAGGGACCGGCGGCCGTCGCCGGGCCGGCCGGGTCGGCGGGCCCGGCGATCAACACCTCCGCCGACCAGGACCGGATCGTCCCGGCCAGGGACGACGCCCTCGCCGCGCTGGTGCCCGCGGACATCCGGGCCACCGGCGAACTCACCGTCGGGGTCGGCGCGGCCGGCGCCGGCTCGCCGCCGCTGTCGTTCACCGCGACCGACAACAGGACCCTGATCGGCAGTGAGCCGGACCTGGCCTACGCGGTCGCCGGGCTCCTCGGGCTGCGGCCGGTCGTGACGAACACCTCCTGGGAGAACCTGTTCATCGGCCTGGACAGCGGCAAGTTCGACGTCGGCGCCAGCAACATCACCGTCACCGAGGAGCGCAAGCGCAAGTACGACTTCGCCACCTACCGGCTGGACAACCTCGCCTTCGTCACGAGGAAGGGGGCCGGCCTGCGGGTGACCGGCCCGGCGGACGTGGCCGGCAGGAAGGTCGCGGTCAGCTCCGGCACCAACCAGGAGAAGATCCTCGTCGAGTGGAGCCGGGAGGCCGAGAAGCAGGGCCGCCCGCCGGTGGACATCCGGTACTACCAGACCAACCAGGCCACCTACCTGGCTCTGGGCTCCGGCCAGATCGACGCCTACCTCGGCCCGAACCCGAGCGTGGCGTACCAGGTGGCGGTGGACGGCAACCTGGAGATCGCCGGCACCTACTCCGGGGCCGGCGCCGCCCTGCAGGGCAAGATCGCCTTCACCACGAAGAAGGACAGCGGGCTGGTCCGGGCGCTCGCCGCGGCCACCGACAAGCTGATCGCCAGCGGCGACTACGCGCGCATCCTGCAGCGCTGGAACCTGACCGGCGAGGCGGTGGAGAAGTCCGAGATCAACCCGCCCGGCCTGCCGATCGAGGGCAAATGACCACCCACATCGGCTTCGACGAGGTCCTGGACAACCCGGCCTGGCACTCGCTGACCGGCGCGCACGCGGCGTTCGCCCAGGTCCACGGCCGGGCGGCGCGCTACCACAGCGACGTGGCGCCGTTCCACGCGCTCGGCGCCCCGCAGGACCCGCGGTCCTGGAGCGACCTGGCCGCGCTCGTCCCGCGGGACACCGAGGTGATCCTGCCCGGGCTGGCCGGGCACCAGCCACCCGGCTGGCTGCCGACCCGCAGCACTCCCGGCGTACAGATGGTCGACGTCGCGCTGCGCGCCGAGCCGGACCCGGCGGCGACCGTGCTGACCGCCGCGGACGTGCCCCAGATCCTGCACCTGATCGGCCGCGCCCGGCCCGGCCCGTACCTGCGGCGCACCGTGCATCTCGGCACCTACCTGGGGTTGCGCGACCGCGACGGACGGCTGGTCGCGATGGCCGGGGAACGGCTGCGCCCGCCCGGCTTCACCGAGATCAGCGCGGTGTGCACCGACCCGGCGTACCGCGGGCGCGGGCTGGCCACCCGGCTGATCCGGGCGGTGGCGGCCGGCATCCTGGCCCGCGGCGAGACGCCGTTCCTGCACACCGGGGCGGCCAACACGACCGCGATCCGGCTCTACCGCAGGCTGGGCTTCGAGCTGCGCCGGCACGTCGACTTCACGGCCTACCGCTGGCCAGCACGTGCCGGCAGGCCTGCACCGCGGGCGTCAGCGGCCGGTCGCGGTGGTGGATCACCCCGATCGGCGGGTGCGCCGGGGGTGAATGCAGCTGCCGGACGGTGATCGCCGGCCCGCCGGCCGCCTCGGCCGCCGAGCGGGCCAGCAACGCCACCCCGAGCCCGGCGGCGACCAGCTCCCGGATGCCGCCCAGGCTGTCGGTCTCGAACCGGACCCGGGGCGCGAAGCCGGCGGTACGGGCCGCGTCGTCCAGGATCCAGCGCAGCCCGCTGCCCTCCGGCAGGCAGACGAACGGCTCGTCGCGCACCTCGCCCAGGCTCAGCCGCCCCGCCCCGCCCCGCGGGTGCCCGACCGGCAGGGCCAGCACCAGCTGCTCGTCGGCCAGCGGCAACGCCTCGAAGCGAGCCGGCAGGTCGGCGTGCACCGGGCCGACGACCAGGTCCAGCTCGCCACCGTCGAGCGCCCCGAGCAGACCGGTGACCCGGCCGGACCGCAGCCGCAGCAGAATGCCCGGGAACCGGTCGCCGAACGCCGCCAGCGCCGCGGGCAGGTCGTACGGCCCGAGCGCCGCGGTCGCGCCGATCGTCACCCGGCCGGTGACCACCGCGGCGCTCTCGCCGATCTCCAGGCGGGCGCCGTCCAGCTCGGCGAGCACCCGCCGGGCCCGGGCCACGAACATCTCCCCGGCCGGCGTCAGCGCCACCCGCCGTGTCGTCCGGGCGAACAGCTCCACGCCCAGCTCCGCCTCCAGCGCCCGGATCTGCGCGGAGACCGCGGACTGGGCGACGTGCAGCCGCCCGGCGGCGCGGGTGAACCCGCCGTACCGGGCGACCGCCTCCACGTAGCTGAGCTGCCGCAGTTCCACCGACCCATCGTGGCGCACGATGAATGCCCTGGGGACCGGGTCCCGCGCATATCGATCGCGCGGCCGGGTCAGACGTTCATCTCGTGGAGGTGTTTCTCGGCCCAGTCGCGCAGCCCGCGCAGCGGCACGGTCAGGCTCCGGCCGACCGCGGTGAGCTCGTATTCCACGTGCAGCGGCACGGCCGGGTAGACGGTGCGGGTGATCAGGCCGGCGTCCTGCATCCGGCGCAGGGTCTGGGTGAGCACCTTCGGGCTGATGCCTTCCATGTGGCGTTGCAGGGCGCCGAAGCGCAGCGGACCGTTCTCCAGCGCGCCGACCGCCAAAGTGGTCCACTTGTTGGCGATCAGGTCGAGCAGCCCGCGGCAGGGGCACAGCTCGGCGTAGACGTCATGCTTGTCGTGTTGGCCGGTGGCGCAGGCAGCACTCATCGGACCTCCTTACTTTCCGTTGGATAGTAGCTGCCCTTGCCGGTAACTACCGTCTCGGGGATAGCTTGCCCCCCGTACTGCTCCAGCCGTTCGAAAGGATTCGTCATGCGCGCCGTCACGCAGCAGGAGTTCGGTGGTCCCGAGGTGCTCCGGGTGGCCGAGGTGCCCACGCCCGAACCGCTGCCCACCGAGGTGCTCGTCCGGGTCGTCGCGGCCGGGGTCAACCCGGTCGACCACAAGACCCGCGAGGGCCACGGGATGGCCGGGGTGCTCGGCTCGCCGCCGTTCATCCTCGGCTGGGACGTGTCCGGGGTGGTGGAGAAGGTCGGGTTCGGCGTGCACACCCTCGCCGCCGGTGACGAGGTGTACGGGATGCCGTGGTTCCCGCGCCAGGCCGGCGCCTACGCGGAGTACGTGACCGCGCCGTCCCGGCACTTCGTCCGCAAGCCGGCCACCCTCAGCCACACCGAGGCGGCCGCGGTGCCGCTGGCCGCCCTCACCGCCTGGCAGTCGTTCACCGCCGCCACCACCATCCGCCCCGGCCAGCGCGTCCTGGTGCACGCCGCGGCCGGTGGCGTCGGCCACTTCGCGGTGCAGTTCGCCAAGCACCTGGGCGCGCACGTGATCGGCACCGCGAGCGCCAGCAAGCACGCCTGGCTGCGCTCGCTCGGCGCCGACGAGGTGATCGACTACACCACGACCCGGTTCGAGGACGTGGTCAAGGACGTCGACGTGGTTCTCGACCTGATCGGCGACGAGGACACCGGAGTGCGCTCGGTGGCCACCCTGGCCCCCGGCGGCCTGCTCATCGCGGTCCCGTCCGGTGTCGCCCCGGCGGTCGCGAGCGCCGCCGCCGAGGCCGGCGTCCGGGCGATCCCCTACCTGGTGGAGCCGGACGGGCCGGCGCTGGCCGAGATCGCCGGTCTGATCGACGCGGGGAAGGTGCGGGTGGAGGTCGCCGAGGTGCTGCCGCTCGCCGAGGCCGCGGAGGCGCACCGGCGGCTGGCCACCGGCCGTACCCGGGGCAAGCTGGTCCTGGAGATCTGACCGCGCCGCGGGCGCCGGAGCCGGCCGCCGGCTCTCCCGGTCCGGCCCGGTCCGAAGGACGTGCCGGGCCCGAAAAGCACGCCGGGCCCGAAAGGCGTGGCGAGGCTGCATGCCGGGTCCGGCCGCGGGGCGCGGCCGGACCCGGCACATCTCAGCTTGAGCGCAGCGCGGTCAAGCTGACGAAGAGCATCGCGGTGATCGCGCCGACCGCGAGGGTCAGCGTGCCGGCCGCGCCGCCGGACATCGCCCACAGGTCGCCGGCCAGCAGGGCGGTCCCCGAGGCCGCCGCGGCCACCGCCGAGCCGCGCGTCGGGGCGCGCTTGGCCAGCACGTAGCAGGCGGCGATCAGTGCGGTGAACGCGACCGTGCCGGCCGCCATGTGCCCGATCGCGTGCCAGCTCATCGTTGCCGGCACCGCGGGGTGATCCGCCGGGAAGCCGCCGCCCGGGTCCATCACCAGCAGCCCGGCGGCGATCATGCCGAGGCCGGCGACCCGGGTCAGGCGTGACGCCCACCGCCCGTCCAGGCTGCCGGCGCCCACCACCATGAGCAGGCCGGCCACCACGAAGTCGGCGATCTGCACCCAGCCGAGCGAACCGGTGCTGAGCAGGCTGAGCGGGTGCCGCGTCAGATCGAACCCGTCGCGGGTGGCGGCCTGCGCGAGCGCCACCGCCGCCCAGAGCGGGCCGGCGGCCACGAGCGCTGCCCGGCGGGACGGAACGGCGAGGGCGGTGGTCATCATCGAGCTCCTTCGTCGGTTGTCGCCCCGACGTCGGTTCCGCGGATGTGACAGCTAATGCTCTGATTACCTGTCACATCAGCTCGTTCGACGCCGGTGCGCAAGCAGGCATGACGAAACGGAGAGACACGATGCGTTACCTGATGATGCAGAAGGCCGGCGGCGCCGAACCGGACGCCCGGCTCTACGCCGACATGGCGGCGTTCGTCGAGGAGCTGACCGCCTCCGGGGTCCTGCTCGCCACCGGCGGCCTGGACCCGGCCGGCTTCAAGATGACCTCGGTGGGCGATGAGATCACGGTGACCGACGGGCCGTTCACCGAGGCCAAGGAGGCGATCGCCGGATTTGCCCTGATCGAGGTCCGCTCCAGGGAGGAGGCGATCGAACTCGGCCGCCGCTTCCGCACGATCGTCGGCGACGGGGAGAGCATGATCCACCAGGTCTACGGTCCGTGACCGACCTCTCGGCCACGGTCGGCGTCGTCTGGAAGCAGGAGTCCGCGCGGATCGTCGCCGGGCTCCTGCGGCTGGTGCACGACGTCGGCCTGGCCGAGGAACTCGCACAGGACGCCGTGGTCGCCGCCCTGCAGCAGTGGCCGGTGACCGGGATTCCCGACAACCCCGGCGCGTGGCTGACGACCACCGCCAAACGCCGGGCCGTGGACCACATCAGGCGGTCACGCACGCGGGAACGGCTCGCCCCGGACCTGGCCCGGGCGCCGGAACCGACCGGGGACGACGTTCTGCGGCTGATGTTCACCTCCTGTCATCCCGTGCTGCCGACCGAAGCGCGGGTGGCACTCACCCTGCGGGTCGTCGCCGGCCTGAGCCCGGCGGAGATCGCGCGGGCCTTCCTGGTCAGCGAGCAGGTGATCGGGCAGCGGATCGCCGCGGCCAAGCGCACGCTCGCCGAGGCCGGTGTGGCCTACCAGCCGTCCGCGCAGCTGTCGTCCGTGCTGGAGGTCGTCTACCTGATCTTCAACGAGGGCTATGCGGCCACCTCCGGCAGCGACCTGATCCGCGCCGACCTCTGCCTGGAGGCGCTGCGGCTGGGCCGGATGCTCGCCGTGCTCGCACCCGACCAGGCCGAGGTGCACGGTCTCGTGGCGCTCATGGAGATCCAGCAGTCCCGGTCGGCGGCGCGTACCGGCCCGGCCGGTGAGCCGATCCCGCTGCACGAACAGAACCGGGGCCGATGGGATCAGCTGCTCATCCGCCGGGGCTTCGCCGCCATGCTGCGCGCCCGGGAGGCCGGCGGCCCGATCGGGCCCTACGTGCTGCAGGCGGCGATCGCGGTCTGCCACGTGGCCGAAGACACCGATTGGGTCCGCATAAGCGCGCTCTACCAGACCCTGGAGCGCCTGCTCCCGACCCCGGTCGTCCGGCTGAACCGAGCGGTGGCGGTGGCTTTCGCGCACGGGCCGCAGGCCGGCCTCGACCTGCTCGACGAACTGCGCGCCGACCCCCAGATGGCGGACTACCACCTGCTGCCCGGCGTCCGCGGTGACCTGCTGGTCCGGCTCGGCCATCCCACGCAGGCCCGGCACGAACTGCAGCGAGCGGCCTCCCTGGCCCGCAACACGGCCGAGCGCGACTTCCTGCTGCGCCGAGCGGCGGCTCTGGACGTGCCCGAGGAGCCGGGCCGGCTGCTCGGCCCCGCGGTGGCCGAGTTCCTCGCCCCACGCAGCCCGGCCACCGCCCGCGCCTACGGTCAGACCCTGCACCGCATCGCCCGGCTCGCCGGCGAGCGCACGCCCCTGGCCGACCTGACCCCCACCAGACTGACCGAGATCGTCGCGCTGAGCTGGCCGGACGTGTCGCCGCGCACCTGGAACCGCCACGTGGCCGCGATCCGTTCCTTCACCGCATGGTCCGGCGACCCGTCACTCGCCGCCACCCTCCGGCCCCGCCCGCTGCCCACCGCTGACCCGGGTGGGCCGGCCTCCGGGCCGGGCCGGGGGGCCGCCGCGATGTCGGATCGGCCGGCGGCCGGCGGGGCGTCGGGCGCACCGGCGCTTCGGGAGCGGGTGCTCTGGTGCCTGCTGCGGGAGTCGGCCGCGAAGGTCGGGGCGGTGCTCGCGCTCAATGTCGAGGATCTGGACCTGGACGACCGCAGCGCCCGCGACAAAACGATCGTCTGGCGTTCCGGGACGGCCCGGCTGCTCCCGGAACTGATCGCCGGCCGGACCCGTGGCCCGCTCTTCCTCTCCGAGCGGCGCCCCGGCCCCGGTCGCCCGCCGGCGGCCGCCGACCTCTGCCCGGAGACCGGACGGCGGCGCCTGTCCTACGAGCGGGCCGCCTACCTCTGCAAGCGCATGACCGGTCACACCCTCGACCGCCTGCGTGCGGTGTGAACCGCGGCGCGCGGCTATCCGGCCCACTCCTTGGCCAGCAGCTCGTAGGAGCGGACCCGGTCGGCGTGCCGGTGGGTGATCGTCGTGACCAGCAGCTCATCCGCGCCGGTGACCCGGCGCAGCGTCTCCAGCCGCTCGGTGACCGTCGCCGGGGAGCCGACGAACTGGGTCGCCACCCGGTCGGCGACGAGGGCGCGGTCGTGGTCGCTCCACTCGTACGCGGCGGCCTCCCGCTCGCTGGGGAACGGGATCGCGCCGAGCCCGGTCCGGATGCTGCGCACCCACAGCGCGTACGGCGCGGCCAGGCGTCGCGCCGTCTGGTCGTCCTCGGCGACCACCACGTCCGCCGAGACCATCAGGTACGGCTCGGCGAGCGTCGCCGACGGCCGGAACGCCGCCCGGTACGCCTCGGCCGCCTCGATCACCCGGGCCGGGGCCACGTGATAGTTCGCCACGAAGGGCAGGCCGCGCGCCCCGGCCGTGCGGGCGCTCTCCCCGCCGCTGCTGCCGAGCAGCCACAGCCGCAGGTCGGCGCCCGCCCCGGGCACCGCCGTGACCTCGTTGCCGCGCCCGTCGGAGTACGGCCCGGCGAGCAGCGTCTGGATCTGGTCGAGGATCTCGCCGAGCGGCAGCGACTCCGCGCCCGGCTGCTGCAGCAGCCGGCCGATCAGCGCGCTGCGCTCGGAGGCGAAGATCGGCGCCCAGGAGAACGGTTCCGGGATCAGCAGCCCGTCGACGACCTCCGCGCGGGCCGGGACCGCGGCCGCCGCCTCGGCCCGCAGCGCCTCCTTCTTGGCCTGCCCGGACCGCCCGAGGCCGAGGTCGAAGCGGCCCGGGTAGAGCGCGTCGAGGAGCCCGAACTGCTCGACGATGGACGCGGCGGTCCGGTGGCCGGTCTGCACCGCGCCGGAGCCGAGCCGGATGTGGTCGGTGACCGCGGCGATCTGGCCGAGCAGCAGCGCCGGCTCCGCCGAGGCGACCCCGGGGGTGAAGTGGTGCTCGGCGACCCAGTACCGGTGGTAGCCGAACTGTTCGGCGTGGCGCGCGAGATCCAGGGTGCGGCGCAGGGCGTCGCCGACGTCGCCGCCGGCGACCAGCGGGGCGAGGTCGAGGATCGAGAGGGGTACGGGCATGGCTCTACCGCCCTTTCAACTGGCGTAAGACGGGGGCGACATCGCTGGCGAACAGTTCCAGGCTGGCCCGCTGCTGCTTCTCGGTCAGTCCCTCGGTGTCGGCGGCCAGGTGGATGACCTCGTGACCGAACCGCTCGTGATAGCGGTGCACCTTGTCGATGATCTGTTGCGGGCTGCCGATCAGCGCGGAGCTGCGCTCGACGGCGTCCTCCACGGTCGGGAAGACCGGTTCCACGCCGACCCGGCGGAACTGTTCGACCCGGGCCTGCCAGACCGGCCGGTACGCCGCCAGCGCCTCCTGCGAGGTGCGGGCCACGTGGAAGCCGGCGGTGCCCGCGCCGATCCGGATCGCCGCCGGGTCGTGGCCGTGCGCCGCCCAGCGCTCCCGGTAGTGGTCGATGAGCTCGGCGTACGGCTCGATCGGGTGGGTGACGTTCGCGGAGAACAGCGGGTCGCCGTACTCCGCGGCCAGCTCGACCGAGGCCCGGCTGGTGGCGCTGCCGTGCCAGACGGTGATCGGCTGTTGCAGCGGCCGGGGCCAGGTCTCGGCGTCGGTCAGCGGCGGCCGGAACCGCCCGGACCAGGTGACCCGGGGTTCGCGCCACAGCCGCCGGAACAGCTCGTAGCCCTCCCGCAGCCGGTCCCACTGGTCGTCGGTGGTGACGTGGAACAGCCGGGCCTGGGCGGCGCCGTTGCCCTTGCCGATGATCAGTTCGAGGCGTCCGTCGGAGAGGTTGTCCAGGGTGCTGTAGTCCTCGAAGGCCCGGACCGGGTCGAGCAGGCTCAGCGTGGTGACACCGGTCCAGAGCCGGATGGTGGAGGTGTGCGCGGCGATGTGGCTGAGCACCACGGGCGGGGCCGAGGACAGGAACGGCCGCTCGTGCCGCTCCCCCACGGCGAAGCCGTCGTAGCCGAGCTGTTCGGCCACGACGGCGCTGTCCACCACCTCGCGCAGGCGCCGCGCCGGGCTGCGGTCCCGGTCGAAGTGCGTGATCAGGGTGAGCAGCAGGAACCTCATGCCAGCCCCAGGTTCCCGCGCAGCGTGCCGGCCTCGTACTCGGTGCGGAACACGCCGCGCTCCTGCAGCAGCGGCACGACCTGGTCGACGAAGTCGTCGAGGCCGGTCGGGGTCAGGTGCGGGACCAGGATGAACCCGTCGCAGGCGTCGGTCTGCACGTACTCGTCGAGCTGCTGCGCCACCCGCGCCGGGGTGCCGATGAAGTTCTGCCGGCCGGTCACCTCGATGATCAGGTCGCGGATGCCGAGGTTCTTCTGCTCGGCGCGGGCCCGCCACTCGTTCGCGGTCCGCAGCCGGTCGGCGTACATGCCGGCCCGGCCCTGGACGATGGTGTCGTCCTCGTCGAGCCGCGGGTCGATCTCCGGCAGCGGGCCGTCCGGGTCGTACCCGGACAGGTCCCGGTTCCACAGCTGCTCCAGCAGCAGGATCGCGGTCTGCGGGCTGACCTGCTGGCGCCGGATGTGGTGGGCCTTCTCCTGGGCGTCGGCGTCGCTGTCGCCGAGCACGTACGACACCCCGGGAATGATCTTCAGGCTGTCCCGGTCCCGGCCGTACCGCGCCAGCCGGCTCTTGACGTCGCGGTAGAACTCCTGCGCGTCGGCGAGCTGGTGGTGCCGGGAGAAGATCGCGTCGGTGTACTTCGCGGCCAGCTCGCGCCCGCCGTCGGAGTCACCGGCCTGCAGGATCACCGGGTGGCCCTGCGGGCTGCGCGGCGCCCCGAAACGGCCCCGGATGTCGAACTGCCGCCCGCGGTACGCGAAGTCGCCGCCGTCGGAGTCCCACAGCGCCCGGGCGGCCTCGATGAACTCTCCGGCGCGCAGGTACCGGTCGGCGTGGTCGAGGAAGCCGCCGCGCCGGAAGTTGGCGCCGAAGAACCCGCCCGGTGAGGTGACCACGTTCCACGCGGCCCGGCCGCCGGAGAGGTGGTCGAGGGTGGCCAGCTGGCGGGCCAGCTCGTACGGCTCGTGGTAGGTGGCGTTGAGGGTGCCGGCCAGGCCGAGGTGCTCGGTCACCGCGGCCAGCGCGGCGAGCACGGTCAGGGTGTCCGGGCGGCCGACCACGTCCAGGTCGTGGATCAGGCCGCGCTGCTCGCGCAGCCGCAGCCCCTCGGCCAGGAAGAAGAAGTCGAACCGGCCGCGCTCGGCGGTCCGCGCCAGGTGCTCGAACGACGCGAACGCGATCTGGCTGCCGGCGCGCGGGTCGCTCCACACGGTCGTGTTGTTCACGCCCGGGAAATGCGCCGCGAGGATGATCTGCTTAGGCACGTGCGGCTCCTTCGTAACGGTTGACGGCCGCCGGCAGGCCGAGCCGGTCGCGCAGGGTGGTGGCGGCCGACGGCTGGAACAGCCCGCGCCGGCGCAGCTCGGGGACCAGCTCGCGGGTGATCGCGGGCAGGTCGTGTGCCGGGTCGCCGGGCCACAGCCGGAACCCGGCGAGCCCGGCCGGCTGCCAGGCGGCGATCAGGTCGGCGAGCCCGGCGGGCGTCCCGGCGAAGACGGCGGCGTCGGAGATGGCCGCGCCGCGGCGGCCGATCGCGGTTCGCTGGTCGTCGTCGAGGAAGGCGACCAGGTCGGCGAAGACCTTCCGCCCGGCCGGGATCTGCCGGACGATGCGCGCGGCGGCGTCCGCGTCGGCGGGCGTGGTGAAGTAGACGTCGGCGTCGAGGCGCTGCCACACCCGCGGGCCGTGGGCCAGCGCCGCGACCACCGGCTGCCCCTGCGGCGGACGCGGCACGATCGACGGGCCCTTGACCGCGAAGTACGGCCCGGCGAAGTCGATGTAGTGCAGCTTGTCCCGGTCGATGAACCGTCCGGTGGCGACGTCCTTGATGATCGCGTCGTCCGCCCAGCTGTCCCAGAGCCGCCGGACCACCTCGACCGCGTCGGCGGCCTCGGCGAACAGCTCGTCGAAGCCGAGCGGCGCGCGCCGGCCGAGCAGCGCCGCCTCGGCCGGGTCGGCGGAGACCCGCACCTGCCAGCCGGCCCGCCCGTGGCTGACGTGGTCGAGCGTGGCCAGGGCGGTGGACAGGTGGAACGGCTCGGTGTGGGTGGTCGTCGCGACCGGGACCAGCCCGACGTGCCGGGTCAGCGGCGCGACGCGGGAGGCGACCAGCACCGCGTCCGGGCCGCGCCGGCCGAAGCTGTCCTCGAAGGTGACGAGGTCCAGCCCGGCCTCGTCGGCCAGGCGGACCTGGGCCACCCAGTCGGCGGCGTCGAAGGAGTCGCCGTCGAGGGCGACCGCCAGGTGCGATGTCATGCCGGAACCTCCAGTTTCGGTACGGCGTCGAGCAGTTTGCGGGTGTACTCGTGTCCGGGCCGGTCGAAGACGGCCCGGACCGGCCCCTGCTCCACCACCCGCCCGTCGTGCATGACCAGCACCCGGTCGGCCAGGTCGCGGATCACGCCGAGGTCGTGCGAGATGAACAGCAGCGCGGTCCCGTCGGTCGCACGGATCCCGGCGAGCAGGTCCAGGATCTGCGCCTGCACCGAGACGTCCAGGGCGGACACCGGCTCGTCGCAGATGATCAGACTCGGTCGTGGCGCGATGGCGCGGGCGATGGCGACACGCTGCCGCTGCCCGCCGGACAGCTGCCGCGGGTAACGGTCCAGCACGTCCGCGCCGAGCCCCACCCGCTCCAGGACCGGGGCCACGGTCGCGCCGCGGGGCAGCGCCTCGCCGACGATGCGGCGCACGGTCCAGCGCGGGTCGAACGCCGACAGCGGGTCCTGGGCGATGAACTGCAGCCGCCGGCGGATCGGCCGCCGGGACCGTTCGCTCACCCCGCTGAACCGCTGCCCCTCGAAGCGGACCTGCCCGGACGTCGGCTCGATCAGCCCGAACAGCAGCTGCGCCACGGTGGTCTTGCCGGAGCCGGACTCGCCGACCAGGCCGACGATCTCGCCGCGCCGCACGTCGACGTCGACGCCGTGCAGCACGGTGCGGTCGCCGTAGACCTTGCGCAGCCCGGTCGCCTGCGCGACCACCGGGCCGGGCTCGGCGGCCGGCTCCCGGCGGCGGCCCCGCGCGGCGGCGATCAGACCCCTGGTGTACGGATGACCGGCCCCGGACAGCAGCGCCCGGGTCGTCCCGGTCTCGACGATCCGCCCGTCCCGCATCACCAGGATCCGGTCGGCCAGCCGGCTGACGACGGCCAGGTCGTGGCTGATCAGCAGCAACGTCTGACCGGCCGCCCGCCGCTCGGCGAGCAGGGCGAGGATCTGCGCCTGCACGGTGGCGTCCAGGGCGGTGGTCGGCTCGTCGGCGATCAGCAGCTTCGGGCGCCCGGCCAGGGCGGAGGCGATCAGCGCGCGCTGGCGCAGCCCGCCGGAGAGCTGATGCGGGTACTGCCTGGCCCGGCGCGCCGGCTCCGGCACGTGCACCTCCTCCAGCAGGCGGTGCACCCGGCTCGTACGGTCGGCGGGCGAACCCTGGCCGTGCACCCGCAGGACCTCACCGATCTCCGCGCCCACCGTGCGCAGCGGGTCGAGCGAGACCAGGGCGTCCTGCAGCACCAGGGCGGCGAACCCGCCGCGCAGCCGGCGCCAGTCCCGCGGCGCGAAGCGGCGCGCGTCCCGCCCGCCGACCTCCAGCCGGGCGGCGTCCACCCGGGCGCCCGGACCGGCCAGGCCGACCAGGCTGCGGGCGGTGACGCTCTTGCCGGAGCCGGACTCGCCGACGATCGCCACGCACTCGCCGGACTCGATGGTGAAACTGACCCCGCGGACCGCCTCGACGGCGCGCCGGGGCAGGTGGAAGGTGACCCGCAGGTCCTCGACCCGGATCATGGCAGGTCCCGTCCCTCGAAGCGGCGCTGCAGGAAACGGCCGGCGACGGTGAGCGCGAGGATCGTGGCGGTGACCGCGGCGCCCGGCAGGATCGACGCCCACCAGGCGACGTGCAGGTAGCCGCGGCCCTCGGCGATCATCGCGCCCCATTCCGGCGACGGCGGCTGCGGTCCCATGCCGAGGAAGCTGAGCCCGGCGGCGAGCAGCACCGCCTCACCGAGCCCGATCACCGCGAGCACCGGGACCGGGCCGAGCACGTTGGGCAGCACGTGGCGCAGCACCAGGCGGGACCGGCCGGCGCCGAAGGCGACCGCGTGCGTGACGTACGCGGCCCGGCGCACCACGAACGTCTGTGCCCGCACCACCCGGGCGAAGTGCGGCACCAGCGCCACCCCGATCGCCACGATCAGGCTGGTGGCGCCGGGCCCGGCGAGCGCGATGAACAGCAACGCCAGCAGCACCAGCGGGAAGGCGGCCAGCGCGTCGAACGAGCGGCTGAGCGCCTCGTCGGCGAGCCGGTGGGTGGACCCGGCGACCAGGCCGAGCAGGATGCCGGCGCCGACCGCGAGGGCGGTGGCCGCCACCCCGATGCTCAGCGAGTGGCGGGCGCCGTGCACCACCCGGTCGAACACGTCCCGGCCGAGCTGGTCGGTGCCGAACAGGTGCCCGGCCGAGGGCGCCTGCAGCGCGTGCAGCGGGTCGGCGGCCAGCGGGTCGCCGGCCAGCAGCGCCGGCCACACCGCCGCGGTCAGCACCAGGGCCAGGAAGACGGCGGCGAGCGTGACACCGGGGCGGGGCCGGCCCACGGCCAGCCGCACGGCGCGGGGCCGGGTCAGGGCGACGGTCATCGTCAGGTCCTCCGCAGCCGGGGATCGATGATCAGGTAGGTGAGGTCCGCGAGCGTGTTGATCACCACGAAGACGGCCGCGCCGAGCACCACGACCGCGAGCACCACGGGCATGTCACCGGCGCCGACCGCCTGCACGGCGACCTGGCCGAGCCCGGGCCGGCCGAACACCTGCTCGATGATCACGGTGCCGCCGGCCAGCACGCCGAACATCCAGCCGAGCATGGTGACCCCGCTCAGCAGGGCGTGCCGCAGCGCGTGCCGGGCCAGCACCGCGCTCTCGCGCAGCCCACGCGCGCGGGCGGTGACCGCGAACGGCTGCTCCAGGGCCCGGTCCAGGCCGTCGCGCAGCACCTGGGCGAGCGTCCCGGCGACCGGCAGGCCGAGCGTGACGGCCGGCAGCACCAGCGCGGCGGCGCCCCGGTCACCGGAGACCGGGAACCAGCCGAGCCGGAACGAGAAGATGCTCAGCAGCACGATCCCGATCAGGAACGGCGGGGTGGAGACCAGCACCAGCTCCACGGTCGAGCTCAGCCCGCGCGCCCACGGCCGGCGGGCGGCGAGCGCCAGCGTCAGGGCCAGCACGACGCCGACCCCGGCCGCCGCGGCGGCCAGTTTCAGCGTCGGTGCCAGCTGGGCGCCGATCACCTCGGCGACCGGTCGCTGCAGCAGGTACGACCGGCCCAGGTCGCCGCGCGCGGCCCGCCACAGGTAGTCCAGGTACTGCACGGCGGCGGGCCGGTCGAGGTGCCACTCGCGGATGATCTCGGCACGGATGCCCGGGGTGTCCGCGCCGTCGCCGATGATGCTGTCCACCATGTCGCCGGGGGCGGCCAGCAGCGCGAGGTACGCCGCGGTGGCCGCCGCCCACAGCACGGTCACCCCGGTCAGGACCCGCCGGGCGATCGGCCTGATCACTGGGCCAGCCACAGGTGGTAGGCGCTGACCGGGACCCCGGCGGTCGGTTCGAAGCCGATGCCGCCGACCGTCCGGGCCGCGGCGATCTGGTCCTGCGGCGCGTAGAGCGGCAGCGCCAGGGCCTGCTCGATGACCACCCGCCGTTGCAGGGTCCGGTACGCCGCGGTCCGCTTCGCCGCATCGGTGCTGGCCACGCCCGCGTCGAGCAGCCGGTCCAGCTCGGCGCTGCGCACACCGGTCCGGTTGATCGCTCCGGTGGAGTGCAGCAGCAGGTTCAGCGCGGCGCCGGCGTCGGTGTCGGCGCGGGAGTTGTCGAACACCTCGTACTCGCCGTCGGCCAGGGCCTGGGTCGCGGTGCCCTGGTCGACCAGCCGCACCTGCAGGTCGATGCCGGCGCTCTGCTTGACCGCCGCCTGCACCGCCTGGGCCAGCACGTCGCGGCGGTCGCGGACGAACGGCGCGGACTGCACCAGGCGTACCGTCAGCCGTCTGCCGTCCCGGGTCCGGTAGCCCTGCGCGTCGCGGGTCGCCCACCCGGCCCGGTCGAGCAACTCGTTGGCCTCGGCGGCGTTCCCGCCGTAGCTGCCCTCCAGCGTCCGGTCGTAGAACGGGCTGGTCGGCCCGATCACGCTCCACGCCCGGGTGGCGGTGTCGCGGTACACCCCGGCCAGCACCGCGGGCACGTCCACCGCCTCCCGGAACGCCTGGCGCACCCGCGGGTCGTCGAAGGGCGCGTGGGCGGTGTTGAAGTAGTACGAGTACGCCGATCCGGAGTTGAGCCCGCGCCGCAGGACCAGGTTCCGGTTCGCGCTGATCAACGCTTCGTCGGTGGCCGGCACGCCCTCGATCACCTGCACCTGCCCGGAGGTCAGCGCGCCGACGCGCACCGACGACTCCTTGAGGAACCGGTAGGTGATCTCGTCCAGGTACGCCGGCCCGGTGTGCCCGGCGTTGGCCGGCGCCCAGTGGTAGGCGGGGTTCCGGCGGAAGTGCACCTCCTGGCCGGGCGTGTAGCGGTCCAGCACGAACGGGCCGGTGCCGGCCAGCTCCGGGCCGCCGGCCTTGAGGTTCCTCGCCTCCCGCAGCGATCTCGGCGACACCTGGGCGCCCTGCGGCGAGGAGAGGAAGTCGAGCAGGAGCACGTCCGGGCGGCTCAGGTGGAACACGACGGTGGTGTCGTCCTTCACCTCGACCCGGTCGAGGTTCTTGAGCTGGACGGCGGCGACGGTGGGCGCGTAACCCTCGGTGCGCAGCTGATCGATGTTGGCCTTGACCGCGGCCGCGTCGAATCTCGTGCCGTCGGTGAAGGTGACGTCGCCGCGCAGCTCGAACGTGTAGGTCCGGCCGTCCGGGGAGACCTGGTAGCCGCTGGCGAGCCAGGGCAGGTAGCCACCCTTGTCGTCGTGGGTGAGCAGCGCCTCGAAGGTGTTCCAGACCAGCAGGCGGGTCTTGGCCTGGGCGTACTGGTGCGGGTTGAAGGTGATCGGCTCGGTCTCGACGGCCCAGGTCAGCGAGCCGCCGGTGACCGGCTCGCCGGGACCGGCGGCGGCGCCGGACGGCTCGGCCGAGCAGCCGGCGAGAAGCAGCAGGGTGGTGGCGACAAGGCTGGCGGCGGTGATGCGGACGGGACGCATGGACGACCTCCTCTCTCTATTTCCTATAGGTCACATAGGAAATTCGCAAGAGAGCTATGACGTCCGCGACACCTGCCTGCCTGCCGGGCCGGGCCGCCGGGATCAGGCCGAGCCGCTCCGGTCGAACCGGATGTAGCCGGGCGGCAGCACCTTGCCGGTCACCCCGATACCGACGAGGAACAGCAGCGGCACCGCCGGGTAGAGCGGCTCGGGATTCTCCCGGCCGTCGTTGGTCAGCAGGACACCGAGCAGGATCGACGCCGCGATCAGGGCGCCACCGGACAGCGCGTAGAACCGGCGCGGGTAGCGGCGCGGCGCGAACCGCGGGGTGTCACGCAGGCCCGGATTGGCCGCCCACCACAGCCGGGCGACCTCGCCCGGCACCGCTTCCAGGCACAGCCGGCCGTACTGCCGCCGCGGCGCCTGCCGGACCGGAGGCTTCGGGGCGGCCGCCAGCGACAGCACGGTCATCAGCGCCAGCAGCACCATCGGGACGACCGGGAAGCCCGGGCCGGCATCCCGGTGGAAGAGCACCGTCGAACCCAGGTAGCCCAGCACGACGGTCCAGTGGGCGGCGGTCAGGTAGGGCGCGACGCGCAGGCGCCGGCGGACCTTGGCGGCCGCCTCCGGACTCAGCGGCAGCCGCAGCGACGGCGCACGCCGGAACGGCCAGGACCCGATCGGCCAGTCCACCCACTCCGGGTCGCTCCCGCCGGTGTCCACGGCCAGCGGCGGGATGTCCAGGCCGGCGACCCGGTCGACCGGGATGACGAGGATCGTGCGATCGGTCAACAACCTGCTCCTGCCCGCCGTAGAAGATCGACATCGTACGGGGAAGTTGGGCACCGGCTGAACCATCCGTGGCGGCCCTCCGTTCCCACAGACGTGCCACACAACCACCCCGCCGACCAGCAGAGCCTGGACGATCAGCCGACCACGGCGAGCGCCGCGGCCGGGACCCGGCCGTCCACCGCCGCCACGCCGACCGTCGAGGCCGCGGAGGGCCCCGGCACCGAACCGACCGCCGCCGGCACCCCGACCGCCGGGACCGGGACGGACCCCGGAACCGGGACGGACCCTGGAACCGGGACCGCACCGTCCGCGCCCGATGCCCCCGGCGCCGAGGCCGCGGAAGGCCCCGGAACGCGGACCGCACCGTCCGCGCCCGACGCCCCCGGCGCCGAGGCCGCGGAAGGCCCCGGAACGCGGACCGCACCGTCCGCGCCGGACACCCCCGGCGCCGGGGGCGGGACCGGCCGGTCCGCTTCCGGCCCCAAGATCGGGGGCGGCACGCAGGACCGGACCGAGCGGTCCGCGGCACCACAGCCGGACGGGACCGGGCGGTCCGCGCCGAAGCCGCCCGGCCGCGTACGCGCCCTTCTGCGCCGGCCCGCGATCAGCCACAGCCTGACCGTGCTCGCCTGCCTGATCGTCTACGCCGCCCTGCTCTACCCGAACGTGCTGCGCCGCCTCACCCCGGCCAGTTTCACCCGGATCCCGGTCGAGGCGGCCATCGGCATCGCCGTGCTGATCGTGCTGCCCCGCCGCCCCCGGCAGGTCATGGCCGCGCTGGGCGGGCTCGTGCTCGGCTGGCTGGTCATCGAGAAGTGCCTGGACATGGGCTTCTTCAAGTTCCTCGCCCGGCCGTTCGACCCGGTGCTCGACTGGGTGCTGTTCGACGACGCCTACGACTTCGTGCACGAGTCGTACGGCCCGGCCGGCGCGGTCGGCGCGGTGGCCGCCGTCGCGCTGCTGGTCGTCGCCGTGCTGGGCACCACCACCTGGGCGTGCCTGCGCGTCACCGCGCTGCTCGGCCGCGACCGCCGCCGGTCCGCCGTCGCCGCCGGTGGCATCGCGCTCGCCTGGAGCCTGGCCCTGACCACGGGCGTGACCACGGTGCTGCCGACCGTCCCGCTCGCGGCCCGTACCACGCTCAGCTACGCCTGGGACCGGGCCGGGCAGGCCCGCGCCGGGATCCGCAACGAGGCCGCCTTCAGCCGCGAGGTCAAGGTCGACGCGTTCCAGAACGTCCCGGCCGGCCAGCTGCTGACCGGGCTGACCGGCAAGGACGTCATGCTCACCTTCGTGGAGAGCTACGGCCGCAACGCGGTCGAGGCGCCCGGCCTGGCCCCCGGCGTCGACGCGGTCCTGGACGCCGGCGCCGCCAAGCTCACGGCCGCCGGTTTCGCCGCCCGCAGCGGCTGGCTGACCTCGCCCACCTTCGGCGGCGGCAGCTGGCTGGCCCACTCGACCACCATGTCCGGGCTGTGGATCAACAACCAGGGCCGGTACCGCAACCTGACCGCCAGCACCCGGCTCACCCTGCCGAGCCTGTTCCAGAAGGCCGGCTGGGACACCGTCAGCGTCATGCCGGGCGCCACCCGGGCCTGGCCGGAGGGCAACTTCTACGGCTTCGACCGGGTCTGGGACTCGCGCAACCTGGGCTACCACGGCCCCAAGTTCAGCTGGGCGCCGATGCCCGACCAGTACACGCTCAAGAAGTTCACCGAGGTCGAGTACGCCAAGCCCGGCCGCGGGCCGCTCTTCGTGGAGATGCCGCTGGTCTCCAGCCACACCCCGTGGGCGCCGATTCCCGAGCTGCTGGACTGGGACCAGGTCGGCGACGGCTCGATCTACCGCGGTGTCGTGGCCCGGCAGCCCGGCAAGGCGGAGATCTGGACCGCCTCGGCCAAGGTCCGCCGCGAGTACGGCAGGTCGATCCAGTACTCGCTGACCACGCTCGTCGACTGGATCACCCGGTACGGCAACGACAACCTGGTCATGGTCTTCCTCGGCGACCACCAGCCGTCCCCGGTGGTGACCGGCGAGAACGCCAGCCATGACGTGCCGATCACGATCGTCGCCAAGGACCCGGCCGTGCTCGACCGGATCGCCGGCTGGGGCTGGACCGACGGGCTCAAACCGGCCGCCGGCGCGCCGGTCTGGCCGATGAGCGCCTTCCGCGACAGGTTCCTCACCGCGATGGGCCCCGGCGGCACCACGCACTGAGTCCGGCCGGGTGTGCGGCGCCGCCCTCCACCGGCCCCGCACACCCGGTCACCGCAGCAGCGGGCGCAACGCCTCCAGGACCGCCGGGTCCTCGATCGTGGACGGGACCGGGGTGTCCGTACCGTCGGCGATGCCCCGCATCGTGCCGCGCAGGATCTTGCCGGAACGGGTCTTGGGCAGCGCGGCCACCACGTCCACCCGGCGCAGCGCGGCGACCGGCCCGATCTGCGCGCGCACCCGCCCGAGCAGGTCCGCCTCCAGCCCGGACGCGTCGGCGCCGGCCTTGAGCACCACGAACGCCCGCGGCGCCTGACCGGTGAGCGGATCGTGCACGCCGATCACCGCGCACTCGGCGACCGCCGGATGGGCGGCCAGCACCTCCTCCATCGCCCCGGTGGACAGCCGGTGGCCGGCCACGTTGATCACGTCGTCGGTGCGGCCCAGCACGTACAGGTAGCCGTCGGCGTCGAAGCGGCCACCGTCGCCGGTCAGGTAGTTGCCCTGGTGGGTGCAGAGGTAGGAGCGGACGTACCGCTCGTCGTCGCGCCACAGCGTCGGCAGGCAGCCCGGCGGCAGCGGCAGCTCCAGCACGATCGCGCCCTCCACGCCGGGCGGCACGTCGGCGCCGGACTCGTCGACGACCCGCACCCGGTAACCGGGCATCGGCACCGACGGCGAGCCGGGCTTGGTGGGCAGCTCCTCGACACCGCGCGGGCTCGCCGCGATCGGCCAGCCGGTCTCGGTCTGCCACCAGTTGTCGATCACGGGTACGCCGAGCAGGTCGCCGGCCCAGTGGTAGGTCTGCGGGTCCAGCCGCTCCCCGGCCAGGAACAGCAGGCGCAGGGCGCGCAGGTCGTACCCGTGGAGGTGTTTGCCGTCGGGATCCTCCCTGCGGATCGCGCGCAGCGCGGTCGGCGCGGTGAACATGCTGACCACCCGGTGCTGGGCGGCCACCCGCCAGAACGCGCCGGCGTCCGGGGTGCCCACCGGCCGCCCCTCGTAGAGCACCGTGGTCGCGCCGGTCAGCAGCGGCGCGTAGACGATGTACGAGTGCCCGACCACCCACCCGACGTCGGACGCGGCCCAGAACACCTCGCCCGGCCGTACGCCGAAGATGTTGCCCATCGACCACCGCAACGCGACCGCGTGCCCGCCGTTGTCGCGCACCACGCCCTTGGGCCGTCCGGTCGTGCCGGAGGTGTAGAGGATGTAGAGCGGGTCGGTGGCCAGCACCGGGACGCATTCCGCCGGCTGCGCCCCGGCCACCGCGTCGGCCCAGCTCAGGTCCCGCCCCGGCCGCAGCGTGGCGGGCTGCTCGGGCCGCTGCAGCAGCACGCAGTGGTCCGGGCTGTGGGCGGCCTGGCGCAGCGCGGCGTCCAGCATCGGCTGGTAGGCGATCACCCGGCCGGTCTCCAGCCCGCACGACGCCGCGACGATCACTTTCGGGCGGGCGTCGTCGATCCGGGCGGCCAGCTCGCGCGCGCCGAACCCACCGAAGACCACCGAGTGCACCGCGCCGAGCCGGGCGCAGGCCAGCATCGCGATCACCGTCTCCGGGACCATCGCCATGTAGATCACCACCCGGTCGCCGCGCGCCACCCCGAGCCGGCGCAGCGCACCGGCGAAGACCGCGACCCGGTCCCGCAGCTCACGGTACGAGTAGGTGCGGGTGACCCCGGTGACCGGACTGTCGTGGATCAGCGCGGGCTGCTCGGCGCGCCCGCCGTCGACATGCCGGTCCAGGGCGTTGTAGCAGGTGTTCAGCTCGGCGCCGGGGAACCAGCGGAAGATCGGGGCCTCGCTGTCGTCGAGGATCCGGGTGGGCGGGACGTGCCAGGAGACGCCGGTCGCGGCGTCCCGCCAGAAGCCCTCGGGATCACTGATGCTGCGCTGGTAGGTCTGCCGGTAGTCAGCCATGATCTGACGCTGCTCCGGGGTGGCGGGGTTGTCCAGCCCTCTTCACTCCGGCGGAAGTTCCGGCACACCGCCTCCGGGGGACCAGCACCGGCCGACGGCGCGCCGCCAGGGTTCAGGTGGCCCGCGGGAACACCTTCTCGACCATGGTCAGCAGGGTGGTGGTGAGCAGGGTGTGCACCTGCTCACGGGTCAGCGCGCCCCGCTGCAGCCACTCCCGCGCGGTGCAGGTGGCCAGCCCCACGTACGACCGGGCCATCCCGCGCAACGCCTCGTCGGGGCGCCCGGCCGGCCCGACGGCGGCCAGCACGCTGTCGGCGGCCACGTCGATCGCCTCGGCGATGACCCGGTCCACGTCGCCGTCCCCGGCCATCCCGCCGGCCGTGATCGCGGCCAGCCAGGACGTGCTGTGCCGGGACACCACGTCGAGGAACCAGGTGACGATGGCGTCCACCCGCTGCGCCGGGGCGCCCCGCGGCAGGCGCTCCAGAGCCACCCCCGGCACGGTCAGCATCACCCGGACCACCTCCAGGTAGAGCTCCTTCTTGGTCCCGAAGTAGTGGTTGACCAGCCCGCGGGCCACTCCGGAGGCGCGGGCCACGTCGGTGGTGGAGACGTCGGCGTACGGCCGCTCGCCGAACAGCCGCACCGCCACCGACATGATCTGCTCGCGCCGGGCGTCCGGTTCCAGCCGCCGGCGGCGATGGACTGCAGCGGGCGCGGCCCGGCCGGTCGATGACCGGTTCTGCTGGCCGTTCCCGGCCGCCATACCGGCGACGCGCGCCCCCGGCGATGAGCTGGACTGCCCCGTCACCGCAGTCCCGGCGGATCCGCGAGCGGCTCCGCCGGTGGCGTGGCCGGGCGGCCTCCCTGTCGACACAGCGGTGACCTTACGGCACGTCGATCCGTCAACCGTCGGGATCCGGCCCGGCATCGACCCGCGGATGGTGACGAAACGACCCGGCAGCGCGGCCCATCGCGAGAAAAGATGAATCCGGGCTTTCATCGTCGGCTTGTTGACACATCGCCAACAGTGCTCGAAGGTGTACCGATGCCGACGCCCCGGACTGGGCGGCTACGCCGAGCCGTGGCGCACGCCCGACCGCAGAAGCGGCGCCGGCTGCCCGGGCTGTGCCGCGGCGAGCCGATCGGCGCGATCGCGATGACCGAGCCGGACGGCGGCGCCGACGTGCACGCGATCCGGACCCGGGCGGTCCGGACCACCCGGGTCGGCTTCCACCAGCTGACGCGGCAGGACCGGCCGGGTCTTGCTCCGACGATTGCATCGTCCGGCACACTCGCGGTGAACTGGACATGGCGACCGCCGCGATGGCCAAAGCCGTACCTGACCGAGGGCCAGTGCGAGATCGTCGACCGGTGCCTGCAGATCTTCGGCGGGTACGGCTGCACCACCGAGCACCCGATCGCCCGGATGTACGCCGACGCCCGGGTGCACAAGATCTACGACGGCACCGACGAGATCATGAAGGAGCTGATCGCCCGTGCCCTCTGAGGCCTACATCTACGACGCGGTGCGTACCCCGCGCGGGCGCGGCAAGGACACCGGCGCGCTGCACGGCACGAAGCCGGTCACGCTGGTCACCGGCCTGATCGACGCCGTACGGGAACGGTCCCCCGGCCTGGCGGCGACCCGGATCGACGACCTGGTGCTGGGCATCGTCACCCCGGTCGGCGAGCAGGGCGGTGACCTGGCCCGCACCGCCGCCCTGGTCGCCGGGCTGCCGGACACCACCGGCGGGGTGCAGCTCAACCGCTTCTGCGCCTCCGGGCTGGAGGCGGTCAACCAGGCCGCGGCCCGGATCCGCTCCGGCTGGGAGCACCTGATCCTGGCCGGCGGGGTGGAGTCGATGTCGCGCAACCCGATGGGCTCCGACGGCGGCGCATGGTTCACCGACCCGGAGACGGCGTTCGCCACCAGCTTCGTCCCGCAGGGCATCAGCGCCGACCTGATCGCCACGCTGGAGGGCTTCACCCGCGACGACGTCGACTCCTACGCCCTGCGCTCGCAGGAGCGGGCCGCCAAGGCGCAGGCGCGCGGCGCGTTCGCCCGCTCGATCGTGCCGGTCCGCGACCCGAACGGCCTGGACGTGCTGACCGTCGACGAGCACCCGCGGCCGGACACCACCCGGGCCGGTCTGGCCAAGCTCAAGCCGTCCTTCGCCGGGATCGGCGAGCAGGCCGGATTCGACGCGGTGGCGCTGCAGAAATACCACTGGCTGGAGGCGATCGACCACGTGCACCACGCGGGCAACTCGTCCGGCATCGTGGACGGCGCGGCGCTGGTGCTGATCGGCTCGGAGCGGGTCGGCCGGGAGCTCGGCCTCACCCCGCGCGCCCGGATCGTCGCGGCCGCGGTGAGCGGCGCGGACCCCACCCTGATGCTGACCGGCCCCACCCCGGCAACCCGCAAGGCGCTCGACGTGGCCGGCCTCACCACGGCCGACATCGACCTGTTCGAGATCAACGAGGCGTTCGCCGCGGTGGTCCTCAAGTACCTGCGTGACCTGCGCCTGGACCCGGAGCGGGTGAACGTGAACGGCGGCGCGATCGCCCTGGGCCACCCGCTCGGGGCCACCGGCGCGATGCTGGTCGGCACGGTGGTCGACGAGCTGGAGCGGCGTGACCTGCACCGGGCCGTGGTCACCCTCTGCATCGGCGGCGGCATGGGCGTCGCCACCGTCATCGAGCGCGTTCAGGAGTTCACCCGATGATCGAGTACACCCGGGACGCCGCCGGCATCGTCACGCTGACGATGAACGACCCGGATCAAGCGGCGAACACGATGAATGCCCGGTACGTGGCCGCGATGACCGCCGCGCTGGACCGGCTGGAGGCCGAACGCGAGCAGGTCGCCGGCGTGATCGTGACGAGCGCCAAGAGCACCTTCTTCGCCGGCGGCGACCTGCCGACGATGAGCCGGGCCCGGCGCGAGGACGCGCCCGCCCTGTTCGAGCTGCTCGGCACGATCAAGCGGGACCTGCGCCGGCTGGAGACGTACGGCCGGCCGGTGGTCGCGGCGATCAACGGGGCGGCGCTGGGCGGCGGCCTGGAGATCGCGCTGGCCTGCCACCACCGGATCGCGTGCGACGCCCCGGACAGCCGGCTCGGGTTCCCGGAGGTGACTCTCGGGCTGCTGCCCGGCGCGGGCGGGGTGACCCGGACCGTACGGATGCTCGGGCTGGCCCCGGCGCTGACCACCTGGCTGCTCACCGGCAAGCGGCTCCGGCCGGCCGCGGCCCGTGACGCCGGGCTGGTGGACGAGGTCGTCGCCACGCCGAGGGAGATGCTGGCCCGGGCGCGGGACTGGATCGCGGCACACCCGGACGCGGCGCAGCCGTGGGACCGGCCCGGGTATCGGATGCCCGGCGGCACCCCGGCCACCCCGGAGCTGGCCGCGCAGCTGCCGGCGTTCCCGGCCACGCTGCGCAAGCAGCTCAAGGGCAACCGGATGCCGGCGCCCGAGGCGATCCTGGCGACCGCGGTGGAGGGCGCCCAGGTGGACCTGGAAACCGCGTTCACCATCGAGACCCGCCGGCTGATCACGCTGCTCACCGGGCAGATCGCGAAGAACATGATCGGCGCGTTCTTCTTCGACATGCGCGCGGTCAACGGCGGCGCGGCCCGGCCGGACGTGCAGGTGGAGCCGGCCCGGCGGGTCGCGGTGCTGGGCGCCGGGATGATGGGCGCCGGGATCGCGTACGCCTGCGCCCGGGCCGGTCTCGACGTCGTGGTCAAGGACGTCTCGCCGGAGGCCGCGGCCCGCGCCGTCGCCGAGGGCGACCCGGCCGTGCTGGCCCGGATCACCCCCACCGCGGACGTCGCCGACCTGCGCGGCTGCGACGTGGTGATCGAGGCGGTGTTCGAGGACCCGCAGCTCAAGCAGCGGGTGTTCGCCGAGGTGGAGCAGGTTCTGGCGCCCGGCGCGCTGCTCACCTCGAACACCTCCACACTGCCGATCACCGGCCTGGCGCAGGGCGTGAGCCGGCCCGCCGACTTCCTCGGCATGCATTTCTTCTCGCCGGTCGGCCGGATGCCGCTGCTGGAGATCGTGGCCGGCGGCCAGACCGGCGACGCCGCCGTCGCCCGGGCGTTCGACCTGGGGCGGCGGATCGGCAAGACCCCGATCGTGGTCAACGACGGGCGCGGCTTCTTCACCAGCCGGGTGATCGGCCGGTTCATCGACGAGGCGATCGGCATGGTGGCCGAGGGGGTGCCGGCCGCGTCGGTCGAGCAGGCCGCGCTGCAGGCCGGGTACCCGACCGGTCCGCTGGCGCTGGCCGACGAGGTGACGCTGACCCTGATCCGCAGGATCCACCTGGCGTACCGGGCGGCCGGCGTGACCGCGGGCCGGGCGCACGCCCTGGTCGAGCGGATGCTGACGGAGCACGACCGGCCCGGGCGCTCGTCCGGCCGCGGCTTCTACACCTACGCCGACGGCCGGCGGGGCAGGCTGTGGAACGGGCTGGCCGGGCTGGCCACCGCCGAGGGTCGCGCGGTGCCCCTCGGCGACCTGCAGGAACGGCTGCTGTTCAGCGAGGCGCTGGACGCGCTGCGCTGCCGTGCGGAGGGTGTGCTGCGCACCGACGCGGACGGCAACATCGGCTCGATCCTCGGCATCGGCTTCCCCGCCTGGACCGGCGGGGTGCTCCGGTACGCCGAGCAGCATCCGGATTTCCGCGGCCGCGCCGCCGAGCTGGCCGCCCGGTACGGCGACCGGTTCGCCCCGGTCTAGCAAGGGCGCCGAGATGACCGCCCTGACCGGGATCCGCGTGGTCGAGCTGGCCGGACTGGCGCCCGGCCCGTTCGGCTGCATGGTGCTCGCCGACCTGGGCGCCGATGTGGTGCTGGTGGACCGGCCGGGCGGCGCCGGGCCGCTCGTCCCGCCGGACGGGCCGCTGCAACGCGGCCGCCGCACGGTCACCCTGGACCTGAAGTCCGAGGCCGGGGTGGCCGACCTGCTGCGCCTCGCCGAGCGGGCGGACGTGCTGGTCGAGGGCTACCGGCCGGGAGTGGCCGAGCGCCTCGGCTTCGGCCCGCGGCGGTGCGCCGAGCTCAACCCGGGCCTGATCTACGCCCGGATCACCGGCTGGGGGCAGGACGGCCCGCTGGCCGCCGCGGCCGGGCACGACATCGACTACCTGGCGGTCGCCGGCGCGCTGGACCCGCTGGGCCGGCCCGGTCAGCGGCCGCACGCGCCGATCAACCTGCTCGCCGACTTCGCCGGGGGCGGCATGCTGCTGGCCGTCGGGGTGCTCGCCGCGCTGGTGGAACGCGGGCGCTCCGGGCGCGGCCAGGTCGTCGACGCCGCGATGGTGGACGGGTCGGCGCTGCTCACCGCGTTCCTGCACGGCATGATCGGGGCCGGCCGGTGGACCGGCGCTCGCGGCGAGAACCTGCTCGACGGCGGGGCGCCGTTCTACGACACGTACCGCACCGCGGACGGCGGACACGTCGCGGTCGGCGCCCTCGAACCGCAGTTCTACGCCGCGCTGCTCACCGGCCTGGGCCTGGACGGCGACCCGGACCTGCCCGCGCAGTACGACCACCGGTCGTGGCCCCGGCTGCGGCAGGTCTTCGCCGAGCGGTTCGGCAGCCGCACGCGCGACGAGTGGGCGGAGATCTTCGCCGGTCTGGACGCCTGCGTCAGCCCGGTGCTGGCCCCGGCGGAGGCGCCGGAGCATCCGCACAACCGGGCGCGGTCGGCGTTCGTCGAGGTGGGCGGGCAACTCCAGCCGGCGCCGGCGCCGCGCTTCGGGCGTACGCCGGCAAGCGTGCCGCGGCCGAGCCGGGCCGCGACCGTACCGGAGATCCTGCGGTCCTGGTCCTGACCGGCGGCGAACCGGTGGGGGCCGCCCAGCCGGACCGTTTGCCGGACCGACCCGACTGGGCGGCGTCCGACCGCGGCCGGCGGGCCGCGGCGACTGCGCGGGCGCGCAGCGGGGGGACGGAGGGATCAACGCGTCCGCGGGCGGAACGGCACGCACGCCGACCGGAACGTCAGATGATGAATCATCGCGCGGCCGGGCGGAACCGCGGCCACCGCGGCGAAGGCGGGCGTGGTGAACCGCCGGGGCGGGCGCGGACGTGAGCGGAGGCCGCTCGCGCTGGCGAGCGGCCTCCCGGCGTACCGATCAGAACGTGAATCCGCCCACCAGGCCGCGCAGCTCCTCGGCGGTGCGGGAGACCTCCTCGCTGGCCTCCCGGGTCTGGTTGACCCCGCTGACCGTGGCCTGGCTGGCCGTCGAGACGTCGTTGATGTTCGCGGCGATCCGGCTGGAGCCGGCGGCCACCTCGCCGATGCTGCGGCTCATCTCGCCGGTGGTGGCGGTCTGCTCCTCCACCGCCGAGGCGATGGTCGTCTGGAAGTCGTTGATCTGCGCGATGACCTCGGAGATCCGGTTGATCACCTCGACCGCGCCGCTGGTGTCCTGCTGGATCGCGGTGACCCGGGCGCCGATGTCCTCGGTGGCCCGGGCGGTCTCCTGCGCCAGGTCCTTGACCTCGCTGGCGACCACGGCGAAGCCCTTGCCGGCGTCGCCGGCACGCGCCGCCTCGATGGTGGCGTTGAGCGCGAGCAGGTTGGTCTGCTCGGCGATGCTGGTGATCAGCTTGATCACGTTGCCGATCTCGGCCGACGACTCGCCGAGCTGGCGGACGGTCTCGGTGGCGCGGGCCGCCTCGGCGACGGCGACCGAGGCCACCTGGGCGGCGTCGGCGGCGTTGCGGGAGATCTCCCGGATCGACAGGCCCATCTCCTCGGAGCCGGCCGCCACGCTCTGTACGTTGCGGGAGATCTCGTCGGCCTCGGTGGCGGCCGAGCTGCTCTGCCGGTCGGTGTTGTCCACCGCCGCGGCGATCTCACCGGAGATCGCGGCCAGCTCGGTGGCCGCGGTGGCCAGCGAGTCGGAGTCCTTGGCGATGGTGATCATCGACCCGCGCAGGTTGTCCAGCGTGTGGTCCAGGCTCCGGGCCATGACGCCCAGCTCGTCGCGGCTGGTGATGTCACTGCGGACGGTCAGGTCGCCGTGGTCGAGCGCGTCGATGACCCGGCCGATCCGCCGGATCGGGTCGAGGATGGAGCGCACCATCGGGATCGCCATGCCGATGAGCAGGGCCAGGCCCAGCGCGGCGACCACGATCGCGGTCCAGCGGGTCGACGTGACCGTGCGGTCCATCGCGGCCTGCTGCTCGGCGACCTGCTTCTCGACCAGCTCGGTGAGCGCGTCCAGCTCGTCGTCGGTCTTGTTGTTCATCTCGATGATCTCGTCGGTGCGCCCGGCCACCGACGCCGGGTTCGCCACACCGGCGGCGACGAAGTCCTGGATGAACCGGTTGAATTCGTCGAAGTCGCCGGTGTAGCCGCGGAACTCGGCGGTGATGGCGGCGGGCAGCCCGCAGGCGAGCACCGCGTCGGACGCCTCCACCGAGGACCGCACGTCGTCCGTGACGTCCTGGCTGACGTCGTGGCCGAGCGCCGCCCGGTAGGCGTCCACCTTCAGCTCGCTCTGCCGGTTGTTCAGGTGGTTCAGCGCGGCCTGGCCGCACTGCAAGCGGCTGACCAGCGACGCCTGGTCGGCCAGGCGGTTCTGGCCGGTGAGGGTGACCGCGGCCAGGCCGCCCAGTGTGACGGCGCCGGTGGCGACGATGATGCCCAGCCTCTTGGCCGTGCCGATGTTTTCCAGACCGAGCATCGTTCCTCCACGGTTGGCCCCGACTGCCCACCCGATCGACCCTGGGCTCGGTCACCTGAGGAATACGCTCGGCGTTCCTACCGTTCGCTCGGCTCCCCGTCGCCGGGGTGGCCGGCGGTTACCGGTGGATCCGGCTGCGCCAGTCGGCCGGGACGGCGCCGGTCGGGCCGGGGACCGGCTGATCCGCGGGGCGGCTGGTGGGCGGGGCCAGCTGCGGGCCGTCGCCGGCCTGGCCGGTCGAGAAGTCCCAGAACCAGTCCTCACCCGGCTCGAACGACTGGATCACCGGATGGCCGGTGGCCCGGAAATGGGCGGTGGCGTGTTGCGCGGGCGAGGTGTCGCAGCAGCCGACGTGGCCGCACTGCGCGCACCGGCGCAGGTGGACCCACCAGCCGCCGGACTCCAGACACTCCACGCAGCCGGCGCCGGACGGGGGGACATCGGGGCGGATCGACGCGCTCACGAACGGAACCTACCGCACCGCGGCGGGGTGGGCCCGGTCGTAGTCCCGCTGGGCGGCGCCGATGTGGCCGATCTCGCTCTCCAGCAGGTCGATCAGCTCCTTGAGCTTGCCGGCCACCCGGGCGCCGAGCGGGGTCAGGCTGTACTCCACCCGGGGCGGGATGGTGGCCTGCACCTCGCGCCGGACCAGACCGTCGCGCTCCAGCGCCTGCAGCGTCTGGGCCAGCATCTTCTCGCTGACCCCGTCGACCCGGCGGCGCAGCGCGTTGAAGCGGTAGGCGCCGTCGTGCAGCGCGGCGAGCGCCAGACCGCCCCAGCGGCCGGTGACGTCGGCCATCACCTGCCGGGAGGCGCAGTCCCGGGCGAAGACGCTGGGGATGAGGTCGTCGGCCGGCTCGGTCATGGATCGAGGATACCCAGTTCCGCAGTGCCTCCCGGAGTGACGGCGCCCACCGACAGTTGGTACTTTCGAAAAGTTAGTGCATTCTCGGATGCAGCGCTTACCCAGCTGACCCGCAAGGAGTTGTCATGACCACCATCGCTGTCACCGGCGCCACCGGGCACCTCGGCCGGCTCGTCGTCCAGGCCCTGCTCGACCGGGGCGTCGACGCGGGCGCGATCGTCGCCGCGGTGCGCACCCCGCAGAAGGCGGCCGACCTGCTCGGGCGCGGCGTGCAGGTGCGCGAGGCCGACTACGACCGCCCGGAGACCCTGGCCACCGCGCTCGCCGGGGTGGACCGGCTGCTGCTGGTCTCCGGCAACGCGGTCGGCAGCCGGCTGGCGCAGCACCGGGCGGTGATCGAGGCGGCGAAGGCGGCCGGGGTCGGGTTCGTGGCGTACACCAGCGTGCTGCGCGCCGACACCACCCCGATCCGGCTGGCCGCCGAGCACCGGGCGACCGAGGAGGCACTGGCCGCGTCCGGGCTGCCGTACTCGTTCCTGCGCAACGGCTGGTACCTGGAGAACTACACGTCGCAGCTGCCCACCGTGCGGGCCACCGGCGCGTTCCTGGGCAGCGCCGGTCAGGGCCGGATCGCCGCCGCCACCCGCGCCGACTACGCCGAGGCGGCGGCCGCGGTGCTGACCGCCGGGTCCGCGCGGCCGGTGTACGAGCTGGGCGGCGACCAGCCGTTCACGATGGCCGAACTGGCCGCCGAGGTGAGCCGCCAGCTGGGCGCCGAGATCGGCTACACCGACGTGCCGGCCGAGCAGCTGGTGACCATCCTGACCGGGGCCGGCGTGCCGCGGGACTTCGCCGAGATCCTCGCCGACACCGACGTGCACGTGCGCGAGCACAGCGCGCTGGACAACCCGGGCCCCGACCTGCGCGAGCTGATCGGCCGCCCGACCACCGCGCCGGCCGAGGCGATCGCCGAGGCGCTGAAGCGGTGACCCCGCCGCGCCCCGCCGCGCGGCGACGGCGGGGCGCGCGGCGCGGTAGCGTCGGAGCCGTCTGAATCAGGAGGCGAGAAGATGACCGACAGGCCGAGGAAGCAGCCGGGCCCGGACCATCCCATCACCGTCACGCCGACCGGTGAGCGGGTCGTGGTGGTCGTCGCCGGCCGGGTGGTCGCCGACACCGACAACGCGCTCAGCCTCCGCGAGGCGACGTACCCGGCGGTGCCGTACGTGCCGCTGGCCGACGTCGATCGCACCCTGCTGGAGCGCACCGGCACGCGCACCTACTGCCCGTACAAGGGCGAGGCGAGCTACTACTCCATCCCGCTCGGCGGCGAGCGGTCGGTCGACGCGGTCTGGGAGTACCCGGCGCCGTACGACGCGGTCGCGCAGATCAAGGACCACGTCGCCTTCTACCCCGACCGGGTGGACAGCATCACCATCGGCTAGGCGCGCAGGGCGGAGCGGACCGCGGCGAGCTGGTAGCGGTCCGCCTCGTACGGCGTGTAGAGCGAGATGCGGTCGATGGTCGCGCCGAACCGGTCGCGCAACCCGGCCGCCACCGCGGCCGGATCGCCGGACACCGCGAACGCGTCCAGCACGTCGTCGCCGATCTCGGCGGCCATCGCGGCCCAGTCCTGCCGGCGCGACAGCACGTTGAGCCGGTCGGCCAGCTCGCCCCAGCCGTGCACCTCGAGGACCGGCCGATACGCCGGGGTGGAGGCGTAGAACGCGATCTGCGCGCGAACCGCCTGCTCGGCCCGGGCCCGCTGCGCCTCGTCGGCGCCGAGCACGACCATCGCGCTCAGGCCCAGCGTGAAATCGTCGAGGGAACCGCCGCGGGCCGCGCGCAGCGCCGGCAGGATCCGCTCGGAGAGGTACGCGACGCTGGTCAACGGGTGCACCAGCAGCCCGTCGGCGACCCGGCCGGCCACCGTGGTCATCCGCTCCCCCACCGCGGCCAGCTCGACCGGCGGATTGCCGTACGGATTCGGGCCCGGATCGAAGAACTCTGTCATCAGGGTGTGCTGGTAGAACTGGCCGCGGAACATCAGCCGCTCCCCGGTGGCCCAGGCGTGCCAGATCGCCCGCAGCGCGGCGACGAACTCCTCCATCCGCGCGGCCGGGCGGCTCCACGGCATCGCGAACCGGCGCTCGATGTGCGGCTTGACCTGGGATCCGAGACCGAGCCGGAACCGGCCCTCGCTGATCAGCTGCAGGTCGTTGGCGAGCACCGCCACGGTCATCGGGTTGCGGGCGAACGCCACCGCGATCCCGGACTGCAGCGAGATCCGCTCGGTGGCCCGGGCCACCAGGGCCAGCGTGGTGAAGACGTCGTGCTTGGTCTCCGCCGCGCCGAAACCGTCGTAACCGACCTGCTCCGCAGAAACGGCGGCGGATTCCGTCTCGGCCGGCGACGCGGCGACCGGAGCGGTGAAGTCAACCAACATCCCACAGTGATAACACCAGGACAATCCGGAAGATCCTCAGGGGTACGTCACCGCGGCCCGGACGGCCTCGACCATCACCTCGGTGGTCACCGCCCGCAGCAGGTCCAGGTCCACCTCCGCGGTCACCTCCCCGGTGGCCAGCGCGACCACCGCGTCGCCGTCGTAACGCGAGTGGGCCGGGTGCAGGGCCCGGGCGAAGCCGGTGTGCCCGCTCTGGGCGAGCAGATGGCAGCCGGTCTTGTCCAGGCGCGCATCGGTGAGCACCACGGCGATCGTGGTGTTCTCCCGCCCGAACGGGGTGGCCACGCGAAGTCCCGGGCCGCCGCCGAAGACCGGCCGACCGTCCCGGCCCAGCACGTCGCCCCAGGCGTTGACCACCACGAGCGCGGTCACCCGGGCCGGGCCGGCCGGGGCGTCGGCGCGGCCCAGGCCGCCCGGGTCGGCCCGGCCGCGCCACCCGCCGGTGGCCGCCCCGGCGCCGGCTCCGGTCGTACCCAGCAGGAGATCGTCGCCGCGCAGCGCGGCGAGCGCCGCCGCGCGCCCGGCCGCGGACGTCGGCGGGCGCCCGGCCACCGAGGCGTCGAAGATGGACATGCCGACCACGACCGGAACCGGGCCGAGGGCGGTCGGGTAGCCGAGCCCGCGCGCCCGCAGCACGCCCATCACCCCGTCCGCGGCGGCCAGGCCGAACGCGGAGCCGCCGGAGAGCACCACCGCGTCCACCCGGTCCACCAGACGCAGCGGGTGGAGCAGGTCGAACTCGCGGGTGGCCGGAGCGCCGCCGCGCACCTCGCCGGAGCCCACCGTGCCCGGTGGCGGGAGCACGACCGTGACGCCGGTGCCACCACCGGTCCAGTTGCCGGCGTGCGCGGAGAGCAGCTGCGGTTCACCCACCCTGCGACTCTAGTAGCGGAAGCCGCTGACCAGCGCGGTGAGCTCGCTCGACATCCGGGTCAGCTCGGCGGTGGTCTCCCGCGACCGCGCCACCCCGTCGCTGGTCGACCGGGCCGCATCGGCCACGCCGGTGATGTTGCGCGCGATGTCGCCGGTACCGGCGGCCGCCTCGGCGACACTGCGGTTCATCTCGGCGGTGGTCGCGGTCTGCTCCTCCACAGCGGACGCGATGGTGGTCTGGAAGTCGCTGATCCGGGCGATCACCCGGGTGATCTCCTCGATCGCGCCGACCGCGCCGGCGGTGTCGGCCTGGATCGCCTGCACCCGGCGGGAGATGTCCTCGGTGGCCCGCGCGGTCTCCTGGGCCAGATCCTTCACCTCGCTGGCCACGACCGCGAAACCCTTGCCCGCCTCACCGGCACGGGCCGCCTCGATGGTCGCGTTGAGGGCCAGCAGGTTGGTCTGCTCGGCGATCGCGGTGATCGTGTTGACCACGTTGCCGATCTCGGTGGACGACTCGCCGAGCTGGTTCATCGTCGCCGAGGTACGCGCGGCCAGGCCCACCGCCGCCCCGGCCACCTGCGCGGCCTCCGCGGCGTTCTGCGAGATCTCCCGGATCGAGGCGCCCATCTCCTCGCTGCCCGCCGACACGGTGTCCACGCTGCGGGAGATCTCCTCGGCCGCGGCCGACACGGTCTGCGCCTGGCTGGTGGCCTGCTCGGCCGAGCCGGCGATCGCCATGGTCACCTCGTTGACCCGGTCCGCCGCGCCGGCCAGCGAGGTCGCCGACCGGTCGATGGTGGCCACCGTGCGCCGCAGGTCGGCCAGGGCGGTGTCCAGCGCCCGCCCCATCTGCGCCACCTCGTCGTTGCCGCGGAGCCCGGCCCGGCCGGTCAGGTCGCCGGCGGCCAGGCCGGCGCAGACCTGGCGGACCCGGTTCAGCCCGCCGGTCACGCCGCGGATCACCAGCACACCGAGCACGACGGCCAGGGCGCCGCCGACCACCTGCACCGTGATGATCACGTTCCGGTTGGTGCGGTAGGCCGACTCGGCCCCATCGGCAGCCGTCCGGGCGTCCTCCGACTCGGCGCCGCTGAGCTCGGTGAACGCCGCCTTGACCCGGTCGATCAGCGGCGCCGTCCGCTCGTCGCGCACCTGGGCGTAGGCCTCGGTCCGCTTCGCCAGCGCGTTGGCGATCTGGGTGTTCTCCACGACGTCCCGGTAGTCCCGCCAGTCGCTCTCCAGCCGCGCGATGGTGGCCGGGGCGCCGGCCGGGCCCGCCAGCCGGTAGGCGCTCAGCCCCTCGGCGAACGCGCTGAACCCGTCGCGGACCCGCTGCTGGTACTTGGCGTCGTCGGCGGCGGTCCGGGAGATCAGCAGGTTGGCCAGGTCGTTGCGGGTGGCCACGGCGGCGGTCTCCAGGTCGGCGAGCGCCACCACCCCGGCCAGATTCTTGCGGTACAGCTCCTGGGCCGCGACCGCCGAGCGGCTCAGCGCCCGGATGGCCAGGGCCCCGGAGATCATCGACATCAGGACGCCGAGCAGGACGATCGCCCCGATCTTGTGGCGTACGGCGAGGTCGGCGAAGAGACTGCGCCGTTCGGGCGGCTCGGTCGCGCTCATCAGTTCCCCCGGGGTACCGGTCGCGGGCGGCGAGAGATCAGGGTCAACCCTCACGGTACGAACTCGCCCGCCCGGCCCGGTGCCGTTCGATCGGCCGGCGGCCGCCTCACTTGCCCGGTTGTGTCACGCCTGCCCCGGGGACCTCGGCGGTCTCAGCCGGACCGGCCGGTCCCGGTGGGCGCCGGTGTTCGCCGGCCCGGACGCGGCCACGGTCCGGAAGCCGGTGTTCCCGGTCGACGAATCGGGCGTGTTCGACGACCGGGCGGCGTTGCGGTAGCGGTTGCAGTAGGAGTCGTGACACAGGTACGACCCCCCGCGGATCACCCGGGAGCTGCCCGACGCCGGCCCGCGCGGGTCGTCGACCGGCGACCGGGCGTAGTACCCCGGCGAGAACCAGTCCGCGCACCACTCCCACACGTTGCCGACCGGCTGGTACAGCCCGTAGTCGTTGGGCGGGTACGCGCGGACCGGCGCGGTGGTGACCCACCCGTCCTCGGCGGTGTTGCGGGCCGGGAAGTCGCCCTGCCAGATGTTGCACGCCCACCGCTCGGGCAGCGTGTCGCCCCACGGGTAGCGCAGCCCGGCCCGCCCGCCGCGGGCCGCGCACTCCCACTCCGCCTCGCTGGGCAGCCGGCGCCCGGCCCACGCGGCGTACGCCCGCGCGTCGTGCCAGCTCACGTGCACGACCGGGTGGTCGTCACCGGCCGTCGAGGACGGTCCGTCCGGGTGCGCCCAGTCGGCGCCCTCGACGCCCAGCCACCACGGGGCGCCGGCCATCCGCCCGACCACCCGCCCCGGGTCGGTGACGGCCAGATGGAACACCGCGGACCAGCCGTACGACTCGGCCTCGGTGCGGTAGCCGGTGGCGGTCACGAACGCCCGGAAGTCGGCGACGGTCACCGGCGTCGCGTCGATCGTGAAGGCGTGCACCCGTACCGGGTGGACCGGCCGCTCACCGTCGGCCGGACGACCGTCGCCGTGCGCGTCGCCCATCCGGAACACCTGGGCGGGAACGGTCACCTGCGGTACGCGGTGGGCGCCGCCTCCGCCGGGCACCGGCCCCGGCGCCGGCCGGTCCCGCCCCGACGACGGGGCGCAGCAGCTCATGACCGGTACGACAGGTCGTCGAGCCCGCTCAGCGTCGGATCGTGGTCCACCTCGCCGACCGGGTACATCGACGTCATCCAGTGGTAGAACCGGTCGTCCCGCTCCACCAGCAGGGTGTAGAGCCGCCGCAGCATCCGGTCGCGCACCGGCACCATCTCCGGGTGGCGGTAGACGTTGGACAGCTCGTCCGGGTCGCGCTGCAGGTCGTACAGCTCGTTGACCGACTCCGGGTTCACCACCAGCTTGTACCGCTCGTCGCGCAGCATCCGCTGCGGGTACGGGAAGTGGTGGCCGTGGAACTCGCCGACGATGTCCGGCTGCCACCACGGGTGCTCGCCACGCAGCAGCGGGACCAGGCTGCGCGAGTCCACCGCCGGGGCGGGGTCCGCGCCGGCCAGGTCGAGGATGGTGGCCGTGCAGTCGAGCAGGCTGACGAACTCGTCGCGGGCCTGCGCCGGAGCGCCCGGGACGCGGACGATGCCGGGGGTGCGGTAGATGTCCTCGTACATCGCCGGGCCCTTGTCGTGCAGCCGGTGCGCGCCGGTGAACTCGCCGTGGTCGCAGGTGAAGAAGACGGTCGTGGCGCCGGTCTGGCCGAGCTCGTCGAGCGCGGTGAGGATCCGGCCGATCTCGTGGTCGATCATCGACACGTATCCCCAGTAGACCGCGATCAGCTTGCGGGTCACCTCGATCGGCATGGTGTCGAACGTCCAGTGTGCGCTGTAGTTGCGCTGCACCGGCGGCTTGCCCTCGAACGTCTCGGCGATCGAGGCGGGCAGCTCGACCACCGCCGGGTCGATCAGGTCGAAGTACTCGTCCGGGACGATGTACGGCAGGTGGGGCCCGAAGAAGTGGGTGGCCAGGAAGAACGGCTTGCCCTCGGCGGCGTACCGGCGCAGCAGCTCGATCGTGCGGGTGGCCAGGTAGTGCTCGAAGGTCGCCTCGACCGGCTGCCGCAGCCGGGCCGCCAGCAGGTTGCCCGGCCCGCCGTTGGGCAGCGTCCCGCGGATCCGGTCGTGGATCTCGTACGGCGGCAGGTCGTGCTCCGTCAGGTAGGCCAGGTAGTCCTCGTGCTGGACCGGGTTGTGCCAGCCCGGCAGGTGCGGGCCGTCGAAGCCGTAGTCCGCCGGGGTCCTGGCGGTGCTGGCGTGCCACTTGCCGAGCAGTCCGCACTGGTAGCCGCGCTCGCGCAGGGCGAGCCCGAAGGTGAACGCGTCGTCCGGCAGGTCCTCCCGGTAGCCGACGTTGCGTTCCTGGTTGGCCAGCACCCTGTGCCGGAACGGGGCCTGCCCGGTGAGCAGGCTGGCCCGGGCCGGGGTACAGATGGCGGTCGGGGTGTACCACCGGTCGAACCGGGTGCCGGTGGCGGCGAGCCGGTCCAGGTTCGGGGTGCGCACGTGCGGGTTGCCGTACGCGCCGAGCGTGTCCACCCGGTGCTGGTCGGTCATCAGGAAGAGGAAGTTCACTTCGCCGCGGCCCCCGTGAACAGGTCACCGAGGTAGTACGACTTCGGGTCCGGGTTGGCCGGCAGCTTCCCGGCGCCGACGAAGTAGTCGCCCATCCCGGTCAGCCACCTGGTGACCGTCCCGTCGGCGGTGTAGCCGTCCAGGGTCCTGGTGTCCAGCATCCGGCTGTTCGCGGCGTCCGCCTTGACCGCCTCCACGGTCTGCTTGTTCATCGCGGCCACCAGCGCGGCGGTCTCGTCCGGGTGCGCGGCGCGGTAGTCCATCGCCTCGCGCAGCACCTGGAGCACCTTGGTGGTCCTGGCGGTGTCGCGGGCCGCCTCGTTGCCGGCCACGAACGCGGTCGGGAACGCCACCTCGGCGGCGAAGTCGTCGTTGCGGGCCAGCTCGACCAGGTCCGGCTTCCGCGCCTTGATGTTGTCCAGCAGCGGGTACCAGATGCCGGCCGCGTCGATCCGCCCGGCGGCGAACGCCGAGACGATGGTGGCCGGGTCCATCGGCACGCGCTGGATGTCGGTGTTCGTCAACCCGGCCTTGGCCAGCGCCAGGGTGAGGATCATGTCGCCCGAGGTGCCCTCCGGGACGCCGACCTTCTTGCCCCTGAGCCGGCTCAGGTCGGTGATCTGCGGCTGCGCGATCACCCGGTCGGCGTTGCCCAGCGAGTTCAGCGCCACGATCTTCGCCTTGCCGGAGGCGGGCAGCCAGACCGCGCCCGGACCGATGTAGCCGTAGTCGAGGTCACCGGCGTTCATCGCGGTGACCTGCAGTGGACCGTTGGTGAACACCTTGGGCGTGACCGCAAGGCCGTGCTTCGCCCAGAGCTTGCGGTCCTGGGCGACGGCCAGCAGGCTCGTACCGTTGTAGTCGGCGATGTAGCCGAACGTCACCCTGCTCGACGACTTCTCCCCGCCACCGGCCGGGTCGCCGTCGCCGCAGGCGGCGACGAGCAGCAGGGACGCCGCGGCGAGCGCCGCGAGAAGCTTTTTCACGGTACGGGCTCCTGGTGATGAACGGCGCTCCACACCCGATTGCGGAGCGCGGTGAACTGCGGACTGAGACGGATCTGCTCGGTACGCGGGTACGGCAGGTCCACGTCGACGATCTCGGCGATCCGGCCGGGCCGGGCGGCCATCACGACCACCCGGTTGGCCAGGAAGACCGCCTCGTCCACGTCGTGGGTGACGAAGACGACGGTGCGCCTGTCCCGGCTCCAGGTGGCCAGCAGCTGCTCCTGCAGACGGACCCGGGTCAGCGCGTCGACCGCGCCGAACGGCTCGTCCATCAGCAGGATCGACGGGTTCACCGCGTACGCCCGGGCGATCGCCACCCGCTGCTTCATGCCGCCGGACAGCGTCTTGGGCAGCGCGTCGGCGAACCGCTCCAGCCCGACCAGCGCGATGAAGTGATCCGCGACCACCCGCCGACGGGCCCGCGGCACACCCTGGTTGCGCAGCCCGAACTCGACGTTCTCGCGGACCGTCAACCACGGGAAGAGCGCGTACTGCTGGAAGATCACGCCGCGTTCCGGGCCCGGACCGGTGACCGGCTCGCCGTCGAGCAGCGCCTGCCCGCTGGTCGGGGTCTCCAGGCCGGCCAGGATGTTCATCAGCGTGGTCTTGCCGCAGCCGGACGGGCCGACGACGGTGACGAACTCGTTGTCGGCCAGCTCCAGCGACACCTCACCGAGCGCGACGAACTCCTCGTTCTTCAGCGTGAAGACCTTGCGTACCCGGTCGACGGTGATCATCGGGTCTCCTGCCAGGCGGTGAGGCGGCGTTCGGCGAGCAGCAGCATCCGGTCCATCAGCAGGCCCAGCACGCCGATGCTGATCAGGCCGACGAAGATGGTCGGCAGGTCGTAGTAGAGCTGCGCGCTCTGCATCCGGTAACCCAGGCCCTGCTGGGCGGCGATCAGCTCGGCGGCGACCAGGGTGGCCCACGACGAGCCGAGCCCGATCCGCATCCCGACCAGGATGAACGGCGACGACGCCGGGATCACCACGCGGGTCAGCACGACCCGGTCGGTGGAGCCGAGCACCCGGGCCGCGTCGATCAGCGTCCGGTCCACACCGAGCACGCCCTGCAGGGTGGCGATCACGCAGGACAGGAACGAGGCCAGGAAGATCACGAAGATCTTCGGGGTCTCCTCGATGCCCATCAGCACGATCGCCATCGGGATCAGCGCGAGCGGCGGGATGGTCCGGAAGAACTGGATCCACGGCTCGACCAGGGCGCGGACCGGGGCGTACCAGCCCATCAGGAAAGCGACCGGCACGGCGAGCAGCACACCCAGCACGAACCCGGCCAGCACCCGCCGGAGGCTGGCCAGGACGTCGGCGCCCAGCGTGCCGTCCCCGATCAGCTCGACCGCCCGGTCCAGCACCACCGGTGGCGCCGGGATGTCCGGCCCGGTCGCCGACAGCCCCCACCACAGCGCCACGCCGAGCACGACGGAGATCAGGTTCAGGACCGCCTTGGGTACGCCCCGGCGGCGCGCCCCCGGCGGCGCCGGGGCGGTCACCCCGGTGTCCGCTTCCAGCAGGGTCATGGCGTGCTCCCGTCGAGAGTGGAATATCCGGCCAGCAGCGGGGAACGCCGGTAGAGAGCGGCGACCGCGCCCAGCGCCCCGTCCTCGTCGCCCAGCCGGGCGGCGCGCACCAGCGGGCCGGACCCACCGGCCGCCCCGCCGGGCTCCCGGTCCGCCGGCACCGGCCCGGCGGCCACCCGGCCACCACGCACCGCCGAACCCGGCCCGCCCGTCCCGTGGTCCGCCGAGCGGGTGCCGGCGGACCACGGGCCGGGCGGCACCCGCCCGGCGGCGATCACCCGGGCGGCGCGGTCGACGATCGCCGGGACCGCGCGGGGCAGGCTGCCGCCGATCACGATGAGCTCGGGATCGAGGATCAGCGCGGCCGACGCGAGCACCCGCCCCACCGCCTCGCCGATCCGGTCCATCGCCGCGGCCACCGCGGGCTCCGCCCGGCGTGCGGCCAGCCGGTCCAGGTCGGCGACGCCGGCCGCGGCCAGCGCCGCCCCGGTCGAGGCCACCGTCTCCAGGCAGCCACGCTTGCCGCAACGGCAGGCCGCGCCGCCCGGCTCGGCGAGCACGTGCCCGAACTCGCCGGCCGCTCCCTGCGCCCCGGTCACCAGCCGCCCGCCGACCACCAGGCCGCCACCGATGCCGGCGGCGAGCCGGATGTAGAGCACGTCGCGCGCGTCGGTGGTCCCGGCCTCGGCCAGCGCGGCGAACCGGGTGTTGTTGTCCACCAGCACCGGAGCGCCGAACCGTTCCCGGAACGCGGCGGAGACGTCCGCCCGGGCGCTGCCCGCCGGGTACGGGCCGGTGACCCCGACCCCGACCGCCTGCAACGCGGACAGGCCCAGGCCCCGCTCCCGGCCCAGCCGCTCGATCAGGGCGAGTCCGGCGCGGATCCGCGCCGGCAGGGACGTCCCCGCCGGGTACGGCGCGACCCCGCTCGCGATGATCTCGTGTGCCGCGTCGGCGACCACCACGCGCACCCGGGTGTGCCCGAGGTCGACGCCGAGGAACTGGCCCGAGCGCGGGTCGAGGGCGAGCAGCTCGGCGGGGCGTCCGCTGCCGGCCCGCCGGTGCGCGTCGGTGGTCACCTTGACGATCGCCCCGCGGCCCAGCAGGTCGCCGGTGATCTCGGACAGCGTGGTGCGCGACAGGCCCGAGCGGGCCGCGATCTGGGCCCGGCTCAGGGTTCCGTGCTCACGCAGGATGGCCAGCACGCGCTCCTCGTGAGCCCGTCTGACCAGCGCGTGGACGCCTCCGGTTGCCGACACGCGGTCACCGTAGGCAACCGGCAATTTTTCCGTCAACGATCCGACGGAATTATCTCTGCAAAACCAGTAGGAAAACTTCCTCAGCAGCCTCGTGGCATCAGCCGCCGGACCGGGCCCCGCCGCCCTTGCCACACGGCCACAACGACCGCCGGCGCCGGCCCGCACCGCCGAGCCGGCGGCCACGGTGCAAGCGCCACCCGATCAGCCGCCACCGACGCCGGCGCACCGGCGGGGCCCCGGGTGGCGGGCGACGCCACCGCTGTCGGCGACCTCCACCGCACCGTCGCTGCGCCCGGGCCGTCCCCGGATCGGCGTCGCCTCCCGCCCGCTTGGCGGGGCACCACCCACTCAAGCCACCGACGATCTATAGATTGGGTCCATGAGCATGCGTTTCGGGGTTTTCGTGCCGCAGGGCTGGCGGATGGACCTGGTCGAGATCGACGACCCGGTGGAGCAGTACGAGGCGATGACCGCCGTCGCCAGGCTTGCCGACGCCGGCCCGTGGGACTCCGTGTGGGTGTACGACCACTTCCACACCGTCCCGGAGCCGACGATCAACACCACGTTCGAGGCGTGGACGGTGAGCTCGACGCTGGCCCGGGACACCAGCCGGGTGAAGATCGGGCAGATGGTCGGCTGCAACGGTTACCGGCAGCCGTCGCTGTACGCGAAGATCGCGTCGACCGTGGACGTGGCCAGTCACGGGCGGCTCTACGCCGGCCTGGGCGCCGGGTGGTACGAGCACGAGTGGAAGGCCTACGGCTACGAGTGGGCCGACGTGCCGGAGCGGATGCGCGCCTTCCGCGAGGCCGTCGAGGTCGTGCACCGGATGTGGACCGAGGAGCAGCCGGTCTTCACCGGCAAGCACTACCGGATCGACGGGGCGATCAACCAGCCCAAGGGCGCCGGCGGCCGCAAGCCGGACCTGTGGCTGGGTGGCGGCGGCGAGAAGGTGACGCTGAAGCTGGTCGCGAAGTACGCCGAGGGTTGCAACGTGGGCAACGGCGACCCGGAGGTGATCCGGCAGAAGCTGGCGGTGCTCCGCCGGCACTGCGACGAGCAGGGCACCGATTACGCCCGGATCAGCAAGTCGACCAGCCTGAACGTGAACCCGGACGACACCACCGCGCAGATCCGCGCCCGGGTGGAGGCGATCGCCGAGGCCGGCGCCGACTACGTGATCGCCTACATCCCCCGGGTGGCGTACGAGCACGAGCCCCTGCTCGCCTTCGCCGAGGAGGTCATCCCGCAGTTCTCCTGACCCTCCACCACGAAGGCCCGGCGCCGCGAAAGGGAGCCTCCGGGGTTCCTTTCGCGCCGCCGGCGCGGCCCGCTCGCCCGGTGGGGCCGGAGCCGCTTCCGCAGGCGGCGCGGCCCGAGAGGCGACGAGGCGGTCCCTCGCAGGCGCACCGTCGCTGATCGTGACCGCGGGGTCGAAGCCCGCGCGCTCGTGCAGCCCGGGCGTGACGATCCGGTCGGCGAGGCCGGGACCGCGGGCGGCGACCTCGTCGGACGCGGCCACCTTCGTGAGCAGCGCGCCGGAGTCCACCGGCGTAGCGGCCGCGCTCCGGAGCAGCCGAGGGAGTTGACCGCCACGGCGGCAACTCCCCATGAGGTACGTCACCGGCCCCTCCCCCGGTGCCGCCGCGCCGGCCGCACCGTGCTGGTCTGCACCGCTGAAATCGTCATTCCGGCCCTGACCTGGGACTGCCCGCCCACCGGCGACTTTCGCCGAGCGCTGTCCGGAAGTTTCGGCCGCCGAACCGGAAGCGCTCCCACGGCGAACCCGCCGGTAGCGCTTAACCGGTTAACTGAAAGCGGGTCGTTTCCAGCATGTAAAAGCGAGCTTCAATCATGGCATGATTTCGGTGCCGGGCCCGGAAGTTGCAGCCATTGCACCCCGGCGGTAAGGAGCGCGCCCCCATGGCTGTCGGTAAACAACGCGTGACCATCGCGGCCATCGCGGACGCCGCCGGCGTGTCCGTGCCGACCGTCTCCCGGGTGCTCAACGGCCGGTCCGACGTCTCGCCGCAGACCCGCGAGCTCATCGAGCGGCTGTTGCGCGAGCACGACTACCGTCCTCGCAACTCTCGACATTCCGGCCGGGCCCGCCTGATCGACCTCGTCTTCAACGACCTGGACAGCCCGTGGGCGCTGGAGCTGGTCCGCGGCGTGGAGGACGTGACCCACGCGGCCGGGGTCGGCACCGTGGTGTCCCAGGTGCACCGGCGCACCACCGCGACCCGGCAGTGGCTGCAGAACCTGCGCGCCCGCGCCTCCGACGGCGTGGTCTTCGTGACCTCGGACGTCGCCGAGCCGGTGCACACCGAGTTGCACCGGCTGCGCGTCCCGGTGGTGATCATCGACCCGGCCGGTGGCGCCGCGACCGACGTGCCCACCATCGGGGCGACCAACTGGTCCGGCGGCCGGACCGCCACCGACCACCTGATCGGGCTCGGCCACCGGCGGATCGGATTCATCGCCGGGCCGAAGAATCTGCTGTGCAGCCGGGCGCGGCTGGACGGTTTCCGGGCGGCGATGGAGGGCGCCGGGCTGCCGGTCGACCCGGACCTGATGGAGCAGGGCGACTTCCGCAACGAGTCGGGTTTTCTGGCCGGTGGCCGGCTGCTGGACCGGCCGGACCGGCCCACCGCGATCTTCGCGTCCAGCGACCAGATGGCGCTCGGGGTCTACGAGGCGGCCCGCCGCCGCGGCCTGCGGGTGCCGGACGACCTGAGCGTGGTCGGTTTCGACGACCTGCCCGACGCGTGCTGGTCCTCGCCGCCGCTGACCACGATCCGTCAGCCGCTGGCGGAGATGGGGGCGCTCGCCGCGCGGACAGTCCTGCGACTGTCGCGCGGCGAGACCATCGAGACCCCCCGGGTGGAGCTGGTCACCAAGCTGATGGTGCGGGAGAGCACCAAGTCACTTGCCGAAACCCGCGGTCAGGCCGCTGAGTAGCTGGCGGCGGCCGATGATGTAGAGGGTCAGGATCGGCAGGGTGGTCAGCACCACCGAGGCCAGCACGGCCGGGATGTTGACGCTGTACTGCCCCTGGAAACTGGCCAGCGCGAGCGGCAGGGTGCGCTGCTCCGGGGTCTGGGTCAGGATCAGCGGCAGCAGGAAGCCGTTCCACACCTGCAGGCCCTGGTAGATGGTGACGGTGACCAGCGCCGGCCGGGTCAGCGGCAGCGCCAGGCGCCACAGCGTGCCCCACTCGGTGGCGCCGTCCATCCGCATCGACTCGAAGAGCTCCTTCGGCACGTCACGGATGAAGTTCGACAGCACCAGCACCGACAGCGGGATGGCGAACGCGATCGACGGCAGGATGATCGCCCCGAGCGTGTCGTACATCTGCAGTTTGATGATGATCAGATAGACCGGGATGATCACCGCCTGCAGCGGGATCGCCAGGCCCATCAGGAACACCGAGTTCACCGAACGCAGGAACCGGCTGGTCGCGCTGCCGCGCACGATGGCGTAGGCGGCCATGAACGACACCACCACCGCCGGGACCACCGACCCGACCGTGACGATCACGCTGTTGAAGAAGTACCGGACGAAGTCGTTCTCCAGGACGAACCGGTAGTTCTCCAGCGTCGGGTTGGCCGGCGGGGCGAGCGGGCTGGTGTCGTAGTAGTCGTTCTGCAGCTTGAAGCTGGTGATCACGATCCAGTAGATCGGAATGATCACCACCAGCAGCCAGAGCCATCCGGCGAGACCGCCGAGGAAGTTGTACTGCAGGATCCGCGGCCGCTTGCTCCGGGCCGGTGGCGCGCCGGCCACCTTGCCGGTGGCCCGGCTGTCGAGCACGGTCGTCACTATCAGGCTCCTTCCAGCTGGCTCGCGGTCGCGTCCCGGCCACCGAGCCGGCGCAGCAGCAGAGCCAGACCCAGGCCGACCAGGACCAGGATGACCGCGATCGCGCTGGCCGGGCCCATCAGGGCGGCCTTGAAGCCGGTCTGGTACATGTCCACCGCGAGGGCGCGGGTGGCGTCACTCGGACCGCCGGCGGTGAGCACCCAGATCAGGTCGAAGAAGGTCAGCGAGCCGACCACCATCAGCGTCGACGATGTGATGATCGTGTACTTCAGCTGCGGCAGGGTGATGCTGAAGAACTGCCGGACCCGGCCGGCGCCGTCGATCTCCGCCGCCTCGTACATCGAGGCCGGGATCTGCCGGACGCCGCCCTGGTAGATCAGCGAGTGGAAGGGGATCCACTGCCAGGACACCACGAAGACCACCACGCCCAGCGCGAGGTTCTCCTCGCCCAGCCAGTTCTGCTGGAGGAACTCGAAGCCGAGGCCGGCGCCGAGCCCGAAGTTCGGGTCCAGCAGCATCTTGTAGGTGATCGCGATGGCGGCCTGGCTCAGCAGCAGCGGGATGAAGAAGAGCACGGCCAGCAGCGCGCGGTAGCGCTTGTGGGCCGCGATGAAGACCCCGATCAGGATCGAGAGCGGGGTCTGCGCCAGCCAGGACAGCGCCATGATCAGGAAGGTGACCCAGAGGGCGTGCGGCAGACCGGGGTCGCTGAGCACGGTCTTCCAGCTGTCCAGCCCGGTCAGGCTGATCTGTTCGCTGATGCCGTTCCACGACGTGAAGCTGAGCGCGACGACGCCGAACAACGGCACGATGCCGAAGATCGTGAACGCGATGAGCGCCGGCCAGGCCATCCAGGAGACGGAACCGCTCCCCCCGCCGCGAGCAGCGGTGGGGGGAGCGGACCGCACTACGGGCGGTGCGATCGTCATTTGCCGATGACCTGGTTCATGTTGTCGGCGAACTTCTGCGGCGAGATCGACAGCTGGAACAGCTTCGCGATGTTGTCCAGCAGCGTCTCCGCCGCGGTCGGGCTCAGCGCCTGGTCCCAGGACTGGCCGAAGTTCTTCGCCTTGCTGGCCACGTCGTAGATGAAGTTCAGGAAGTCCTTGTCCGGCGAGGAGGCGAGCTTGGCGTTGGAGCCCTGCACGATCGGCACGCCGCCGGTCTTGATCCAGCCTTCCTGCTCGGTGTCGTCGAGCAGGCTCTGGAAGAACTTCTTCGCGGTCTCCTTCTGCTTGTCGGAGGCCTTGGAGTAGATCGAGAGGTACTGGCCGGCGTTGCCGACGGTGTTGCTCGGGTCGCCCTTGCCGCCGTCGACAGCCGGGAAGTTGAAGTAGCCCAGCTTGCCGTCCTTGATGAAGTTGCCGCCCTCGGCCTGGATGATGCCGTACGACCAGCTGCCGTGCAGCATCATGGCCGCCTTGCCGCGGTAGAGCAGCGCCTGGTCGGCGTTCGTGTCGGCGGCGATCGAGGCGAAGCCCTTGATGAAGCCGTTCGCCTTGATCAGCTCCTGGATCTTGGTGAGGCTCTCGATCGAGGCCGGGTTGTTCCAGGCGTCCTTCTGGCCGTTGAAGACGTTGCCGAAGACCTCGGGACCGCCGATCCGGTCGAAGAGGAACTCCAGCCACATCATGTTGGTCCACCGGGACTGGCCGGCCAGCGAGAACGGCGCGATGCCCTTGGCGTTGAACTTCGGGACCAGGTCCATCACCTCGGCCCAGGTCTGCGGCGGGTTCTGCACGCCGACCTTCTCGAACGCCTCCTTGTTGTACAGCATGACGATCGGCTGTACCGTCTCCGCCGGCATGGCGTAGATCTTGCCGTCGATCGTGGCCGGGCCGAAGGAGGACTTGAACAGCCGGTCCTTGACCGCGGCGTTCTGGCCGAACCAGTCGGTCAGGTCGTCCACCTGACCCGCCTCGACGTAGCTCTTCAGGCCGCCGCCGCCCCAGCCCCAGATGATCGTCGGGGCCTGGCCCGCGCCGAGGGCGGTCTTCAGCTTGTCCTTGTAGGCGTCGTTCTGGAAGGTGGTGACCTTGACCTGGTTGTCCGGGTTGGCCTTGTTGAAGCGGTCCACCGCGCCCTGGCGGATCGGCTCGCCGGGCGGGCCGCTGAGGAACCAGTAGCTGGCGGCGTCAGCGCCGGCAGTGCCACCGCCGCCGCTCGAGTCGCTGGGACCGGACTTGCCGCACGCGGCGAGCCCGGTGGCCGCGGCGGCACCCGCGGAGAGACTCAGAAAATTCCTGCGCTTCACGCTGATCTCCGTACTCGAAACAAGCCGCGGCAGGGGGCCGCGGCGGGTGATAAAGCGATGGCGACGGCGGTCACCGAGTTCCGGAACTTTCGAGTGACAGCCGCAAATTAACGCGAGGTTTCGTTAACGTAGGGTTTCGCCGTGACAGGTGTCAAGGCCCTTGCCGTAACCGTGCCCGGAGCGCGAGAGTAGGCAGCGTCGGCGGGCTCTTCCCGATGGCCCGCAGGCACGCCAAGGCACCCGAAAGTTTCGGGAACCCTCCGGAGGAAACGTTGACCACAGAACAGGTGACCCAGCCGTGGCGCGACCCGGCGCTGCCCGTCGCCGACCGCGTCGAGGCACTGCTCGCCGAGATGACCCTCGAGGAGAAGGTCGCGCAGCTGGGCAGCCGCTGGGTCGGCAACGACATGGGCGCGACCGCCGACGACGACGGTTACGACCCGCAGGAGCAGCACAACGTCGCGCCGATGCAGGACGTCTTCGCGGCCGGCGGCGGCATCCCGCTCGCCGAGGCCGCCCGGCACGGCCTCGGCCACCTCACCCGGGTGTACGGCAGCGTCCCGCTCACCCCGGCCGAGGGCGCCGCCGAGCTGGTCCGCCAGCAGCAGATCGTGATGTCCAGCCGGCTCGGCATCCCGGCCCTGGTGCACGAGGAGTGCCTGACCGGGTTCACCGCGTTCGGCGCCACCGTCTACCCGGCCGCGCTCGCCTGGGGCGCCACCTTCGACCCGCAGCTGATCGAGCGGATGGCCGCCGCGATCGGCCGGGACATGGCCGCGCTCGGCGTGCACCAGGGCCTGTCACCGGTGCTCGACGTGGTCCGCGACTACCGCTGGGGACGGGTCGAGGAGACCATCGGCGAGGACCCGTACCTGGTGGCGACGGTCGGCTCGGCGTACGTCCGGGGGTTGCAGAGCTCCGGCGTGATCGCCACTCTCAAGCACTTCGCCGGGTACTCGGCGTCCCGCGGCGCGCGCAACCACGGCCCGGTGCCGATGGGCCGGCGCGAGCTGATCGACGTGGTGCTGCCGCCGTTCGAGACCGCGGTCGCCGCGGTGAGCCGGGGCGGCGGCGGGGCCGGCTCGGTGATGAACTCCTACTCCGATGTGGACGGTGTGCCGGCCGGCGCCGACCCGTGGCTGCTCACCGAGGTGCTGCGGGACGAGTGGGGCTTCACCGGCACGGTCGTCTCCGACTACTGGGCCATCCCGTTCCTGGCCACCATGCACGGCGTCGCCGCGGACAACGCCGACGCCGGCGCGCAGGCGCTGGCCGCCGGCATCGACGTGGAGCTGCCGGACACCATCGGCTACGGCGACGCGCTGGTGGCGAAGGTGCGCCGCGGCGAGGTGCCGGAGGAGTACGTCGACCGCGCGGTCCGCCGCCTGCTGACCCAGAAGGCCGCGCTCGGCCTGCTCGACCCGGGCTGGACGCCGGAGACCTCGGTGATCGCCGCGCCGCTCACCGACCTGAACGCGCCGGCCAACCAGGACATCGCGGTCGAGCTCGCCGAACGCTCGATCGTGCTGCTCGACCCGGGCAGCGCGCTGCCGGTCACCGAGCCGTTCCGGATCGCCGCGATCGGCCCGTGCGCCGACGACGCGCGCACCTTCCTGGGCTGCTACGCCTTCCCCAACCACGTGCTGCCCCGCTACCCGCAGCTGGGCCTGGGCCTGGACATCCCGACCGCGGTCGACGCCCTGCGCGCCGAGTTCCCGGCCAACGAGATCACCTACGCCCGGGGCTGCGCGGTGGACGGCGACGACCGCACCGGCTTCGCCGAGGCCGTCGACGCCGCCCGCAACGCCGACCTGGCCGTGGCCTTCGTCGGCGACCTGGCCGGGCTGTTCGGCAAGGGCACCTCGGGCGAGGGCTGCGACGCCGACGACCTGCGGCTGCCCGGGGTGCAGGCGGAGCTGCTGGAGGAGCTGCTGGCCACCGGCACCCCGCTGGTCGTGGTGCTGGTCTCCGGCCGGCCGTACGCGCTGGGCGACCTCGACGGCCGGGTCGCCGGGCTGGTCAGCGCGTTCATGCCCGGTCAGGCCGGCGGCCACGCGATCGCCGGGGTGCTCAGCGGGCGGGTCCAGCCGACCGGCAAGCTGCCGGTGCAGATCCCGCGGACGCCGGGCGGGCAGCCGGGCACGTACCTGCAGCCGATCCTGGGCGCGACCGACAGCGGGGTCAGCAACCTCGATCCGACGCCGCTCTACCCGTTCGGCCACGGCCGGTCGTACACCACGTTCACCGTGGACCAGCTGCGGGTCAGCGCGGACACCGTGCCGACCGACGGCGAGTTCGCGGTGACCGTCCGGGTGCGTAACACCGGTGCGCGCGACGGCGCCGAGGTGGTCCAGCTGTACCTGTCCGACCCGGTCGCCCAGGTGACCCGCCCGGTGCGCCAGCTGTCCGGCTTCCACCGCGTCGAGCTGGCCGCCGGTGCGGGCGCCGACGTGACGTTCCGGGTGCACACCGACCGGACCGCGTTCGCCGGCCGGGACCTGCGGCGCGTGGTGGAGCCGGGTGAGCTGCGGGTGCTGGTCGGCACGTCGGCCGGGGACCTGCCGTGCACGGCGACCGTCCGGCTCACCGGCCCGGCGCGCCCGGCCGGGCCGGACCGCCGGCTGGTCACCCCGGTGGAGGTCCAGCCGCTCGCGTCGTGACCGCGGGTGCCGGACCGACCGGGTGACGGCGCCGATTCCGGTCTCCGGCGGGCGCGGGCCGGGCGCACAATGCGGAGGCGGCCCGCGCCACGGCGTGGGCCGTGCCGCCACCGGGCGGCCCGTGCCGGGCGGTGGTGGCGGAACCGCCGGAAACACGGAAAGCTGCCCGCGCCCCCTTGTTCACCACGGATTCAGCGGAAAAGATGGGGCGGACTGCGCCGATCCCATCGCTGGAGGCCGGATGACCGCCAAGCAGGTCCTGCACAACTTCGTCGCCGGGGCCGCGGTCGCGCCCGCCGGCGGGCGGTACCGCGACCTCGTCGACCCGTCCACCGGCGAGGTGTTCGCGTCCGCCGCGGTCTCCGGCCCCGAGGACGTCGACCGGGCCATGTCGGCCGCCGCGACCGCCTTCGCCCGGTGGCGCGACACCACCCCGAGCCAGCGGCAGCGGGCGCTGCTGAGGTTCGCCGACGCGGTGGAGGCCCGGGCCGACGAGCTGGTCGCCGCCGAGTCGCAGAACACCGGCAAGCCGCTGGGGCTGACCGCCGACGAGGAGCTGCCGCCGGCGGTCGACCAGATCCGGTTCTTCGCCGGCGCCGCCCGGGTGCTGGAGGGCCGCTCCGCCGGGCAGTACCTCGACGGTTACGAGAGCTACGTGCGGCGCGAGCCGGTCGGCGTCTGCGCCCAGGTCACGCCGTGGAACTACCCGCTGATGATGGCGGTCTGGAAGGTCGCGCCGGCGATCGCCGCGGGCAACACCGTGGTCCTCAAGCCGTCCGACACCACCCCGGTCACCAGCGTGCTGCTGGCCGAGATCGCCGCCGAGTTCCTGCCGGCCGGCGTCTTCAACGTGGTGCTCGGCGACCGGGACACCGGCCGCGCGCTGGTCGGGCACCGCACCCCGCGGATGGTGTCGATCACCGGGTCGGTGCGGGCCGGCATGGAGGTGGCCGGCGCGGCCGCCGCCGACCTCAAGCGCACCCACCTGGAGCTGGGCGGCAAGGCCCCGGTCGTGGTGTTCGAGGACGCCGACATCGCGGCCGCCGCCGCGGCGATCGCCGAGGCGGGCTACTTCAACGCCGGTCAGGACTGCACCGCCGCCACCCGGGTGCTCGTCGCCTCGGCCGCCTACCTGGACTTCGTCGCCGCCCTCACCGAGCGGGCCCGCGACACCCGCACCGGCGCGCCGGACGACGAGGACGCGTTCTACGGCCCAATCAACAACGCCGGCCAGCTGGCCCGGGTCGCCGGTTTCCTGGACCGGCTGCCGGACCACGCCTCGGTGGAGACCGGCGGCACCCGGGTCGGCGACCGCGGGTTCTTCTTCTCCCCCACCGTCGTGGCCGGCCTGCGACAGGACGATGAGATCATCCAGAACGAGGTGTTCGGCCCGGTCATCACCGTGCAGCGGTTCACCGACGAGGAGCAGGCGGTGCGGTCGGCCAACGGCGTCGACTACGCCCTGGCCTCCAGCGTGTGGACCGCCGACCACGGCCGGGCGATGCGGATGACCCAGCGGCTGGACTTCGGCTGCGTCTGGGTCAACTGCCACATCCCGCTGGTCGCGGAGATGCCGCACGGCGGCTTCAAGCACTCCGGGCACGGCAAGGACCTCTCCGTGTACGGCCTGGCCGACTACACCCGGATCAAGCACGTCATGCACCGCGTGGGGGCCTGACCGTGTCCCCCTCCTCGTCCGGCGAGTTGCACAGGCGGCGGCTGGCGGCGGTGGCCCGCGGGGTCGGCTCGACCCTCTCCGCCTATGTCGACCATGCCGGCGGTGGCACGCTGACCGACGTCGACGGGCGCGAGTGGATCGACTTCGCGTCCGGCATCGCGGTCACCACCGTCGGCAACGCCGCGCCCCGGGTGGTACGGGCGGTCCGCGAGCAGGTGGAGCGGTTCACCCACACCTGCTTCATGGTCGCGCCGTACGAGTCGTACGTCGCGGTCTGCGAGCGGCTGATCGAACTGACCCCGGGCTCGTTCGGCAAGCGGGCCGCGCTGTTCAACTCGGGCGCCGAGGCGGTGGAGAACGCCGTCAAGATCGCACGACATGCCACCGGGCGGCAGGCGGTCGTGGTGTTCGACCACGCGTACCACGGCCGGACCAACCTGACCATGGCGCTGACCGCGAAGAACATGCCGTACAAGCACCGGTTCGGCCCGTTCGCGCCGGAGGTCTACCGGGCGCCGATGTCGTACCCGCTGCGCGACGGCGGGCTGGCCGGGGCGCAGGCCGCCCGCCGGGCGATCGACGTGATGGAGAAGCAGGTGGGCGCGGGCAACGTGGCGGCCGTGCTGATCGAGCCGATCCAGGGCGAGGGCGGTTTCGTGGTCCCGGCGCCCGGCTTCCTGCCGGCGATCGCGGCGTGGGCGGCCGAGGCCGGGGCGGTCTTCGTGGCCGACGAGATCCAGACCGGCTTCTGCCGGACCGGGCAGTGGTTCGCCGCCGAGCACGAGAACCTCGAACCCGATCTGATCACCACGGCCAAGGGGATGGGCGGCGGGCTGCCGATCGCCGGCGTGGTCGGCCGCGCCGAGCTGATGGACGCGGTGCACGCCGGTGGCCTCGGCGGGACGTACGGCGGTAATCCGGTGGCCTGCGCCGCCGCGCTCGCCGCCATCGAGACGATGCGGGAGCTGGATCTGGCCACCGCCGCGCGGCGCATCGAGTCGGTCCTGGCGCCGGCGCTGGCCGCGCTGGCCGACCCGGGGATCGCCGAGGTGCGCGGCCGGGGCGCGATGGTCGCCGTCGAGCTGGTGGTCCCGGGCGGCCTGGAGCCGGACGCCGCCCGCGCCGCGGCGGTGTCGCGGGCCTGTCACCAGGCCGGGCTGCTCACACTGACCTGCGGCACCTACGGCAACGTGCTGCGCTTCCTGCCGCCGCTGGTGATCTCCGACGGCGAGTTGCGGCGCGGCCTCGACATCCTGGCCACCTCGGTGCGAAACAACTAGGACACTTTTTGCCCGGGCACGCGCGCACAGGTAAGAATCGCGGCGTGAGCGACGTGGCCCTGGACGAGATCAACAAGCAGATCATCGATCACCTGCAGCGGGACGGGCGGATGTCCTACGCCACGCTCGCCAAGACGATCGGGCTGTCCGAGGCGGCGGTGCGTCAGCGCGTGCAGCGGCTGCTGGACAACGGCCTGATGCAGATCGTCGCGGTCACCGACCCGCTCACCCTCGGTTTCGCCCGGCAGGCGATGGTCGGCCTGCGGGTCAGCGGCGACCTCCGGGAGATCGCCGACGAGCTCGCCGCGATCCCCGAGGTCGACTACGTGGTGATCTGCGCCGGCCGGTACGACCTGCTGGTCGAGCTGGTCTGCACCGACGACGAGCACCTGCTCGACCTGCTCAACGAGAAGGTCCGCGCGATCGACGGGGTGACCTCGGCCGACACGTTCATGTACCTCAAGCTGGCCAAGCAGACCTACGCCTGGGGCACCCGGTAGTCGGCCGGTCGCGGTTCCGGTCTGCGCCGCACGCACGGCAGCGGCGACGCACGGCTGGGGCGCCGGATCGCCGCCGATGAACCCTAAACTTGGCTATGCACCTTTTGCACCGTACATCCCGGCGCGTGCTCGTGCGGCCCGCGCTCGATCAGCTCCTGGATCACCGCCAGCAGCTGATCGTTCGGGCAGGGCTTGAGCAGGACCGCACAGACCTCCGCCTCGGCCACCCGCGGATCGCCGGGGGCGAGTTGCCCGGTCAGGATGGCCACCGGGGTCCGCCCCACCTCCGGATGGGCCCGGACCGCGCGGATCAGCTCCCAGCCGTCCATCCTCGGCATGCCGAGATCGGTCAGCAGCACGTCCGGGCGCTCCGCGACGACCATCTCCAGGGCGGCCCGCCCGTCCGGCGCGCGCAGCACGGTCAGACCGGCCCGCTTGCACACCCGCGCCAGGACGGCGGCGATGTCCTCGTCGTCCTCGGCAATCAGCAACACTGCCATTCCCTGAGCATGCGCCCGCCACGCACCGGCGGAGGCGCTTTACGACAATTGCCACCGACGATATGTCGCTTGCCGCAACGCACTGGTGACGCGGCGCACCCGGGGCCGAGGATCGAGGACGACCGACATCTGAGGAGGGCGCGATGAGACGACACACCCTCGCCGGCGTCACCACCTGCGCACTGGTCGTGGCGCTGGTGCCGGGGGCCACCGTCACGGCGGCCACCACGCCACTGTATCGAGACGCCCGGCAGCCGGTGGAGAAACGCGTCAGCGACCTGCTGGACCGGATGACCCTGGCCGACAAGATCGGCCAGATGACCCAGGCGGAACGGGCCGCGGTCGCCACCGACCCGACACTGATCACCCGGCAGCGGCTCGGGTCGGTGCTCTCCGGCGGCGGGTCGGCGCCCACGCCCAACACCCCACGGTCCTGGGTCGAGATGGTCGACACCTTCCAGCGAGCCGCCCTGGCCACCCCGCTGCGCATCCCGATGATCTACGGGATCGACGCGGTGCACGGGCACGGCAACGCGTCCGGCGCCACGATCTTCCCGCACAACATCGGCCTCGGCGCGACCCGGGACCCACGGCTGGTGGAGCAGGTGTACCGGGCCACCGCCGCGGAGGTGCGGGCCACCGGGATCCCGTGGGACTTCGCGCCGTGCGTGTGCGTCAGCCGGGACGAGCGCTGGGGCCGGGCGTACGAGAGCTTCGGCGAGGACCCCGGGCTGGTCGCCTCGATGGCGACCGCGGTCGACGGGCTGCGCCGCGGCGGCGTGCTCGCCACGATCAAGCACTACGCCGGGGACGGCGACACCGAGTACGGCACCGGCAGCGGCGACTACCCGATCGACCAGGGTGTCACGGTCACCAGCCGGGCCGATTTCGAGCACATCGACCTGGCGCCGTACCGGGTGGCGATCGCCCGGCACGGCGCGCTGAGCGTGATGCCGTCGTTCTCCAGCGTCGACTGGACCGAGGACGGCGTCGGCAACCCGGTCAAGGTGCACGGCAGCCGCGAGCTGATCACCGGAATGCTCAAGGGGGCACTGGACTTCGACGGCTTCGTGATCAGCGACTGGGAGGGCATCCACCAGTTGCCCGACCCGACCGTCGCGGACACCGAGCCGCGGCCCACCGCCAAGCAGGTGCGCGACGGGGTCAACGCCGGCATCGACATGTTCATGGAGCCGAACACCGCGGACCGCTTCCAGCAGCTGCTCACCGCCGAGGTGCGCGCCGGGCGGGTGCCGATGAGCCGGATCGACGACGCGGTGCGGCGTATCCTGCGGGTCAAGTTCCAGCTCGGGCTCTTCGAGCGTCCGTACGCCTCGGGCGCCGACACCGCCGTCGTCGGCAGCGCCGCGCACCGCGCCCTCGCCCGGCGCGCCGTCGCCGAATCCCAGGTGCTGCTCAAGAACAGCGGCCACCTGCTGCCGCTGCGCGGCGACGCCAAGCTCTACGTCGCCGGGCGCAACGCCGACGACATCGGCAACCAGGCCGGCGGCTGGACCATCGACTGGCAGGGCCGCTCCGGGGACGCCATCGAGGGCACCACGATCCTGGACGGGTTGCGCCAGGTCGCCCCGGGTGCCCGGATCACCTACAGCGCGGACGCGTCGGCGCCGGTCGCGGCCGACGACATCGGCGTGGCGGTGGTCGGCGAGACGCCGTACGCGGAGGGCTTCGGCGACGTCGGCGGCCCGGTCTGCTCCTGGTGCACCGAGCCGCAGCGGGAACCGAAGTCGCTCGCCCTGCAACCGGCCGACCGCGCGGTGGTCGACCGGGTCTGCGCGGCCGCCGCGAAGTGCGTGGTGCTGATCGTCTCCGGCCGCCCGCAACTGATCACCGACCAGCTCGGCCGGATCGACGCGCTGGTCGCCTCGTGGCTGCCCGGCAGCGAGGGGGCCGGGGTCGCCGACGTGCTGTTCGGCCGCCGCCCGTTCACCGGACGGCTGCCGGTCACCTGGCCGCGCTCGGCCGACCAGGTGCCGATCAACATCGGTGACAAACCCTATGAACCCCTTTATCCGTACGGATACCGCCTGCCCGCCGCCCGCTGAGCGAACCGCGGTGAGCGGGCCGCCCGGGGCACGGTGTCCGTCGATACCCTCGATCGGGTGACGCCTCCACCGCCCATCGTGTGCATTGCCGTGCCCGGCGAGCCGGGGCGGCCGGGCAGCCCGTGCTGGACCGGCTCGGCGACCTGACCACCGTCGCCTACGACCGGCCCGGCACCGGCGCCGGGCGCGGCTGGCCGGTCTGGTGACGTTCGCGATCCGCGCCGTGCACGCCGCCGCCTCCAGCGGCCGGCCGCCGCGCCGGGGCCCGGAGGCGCTCGGCAAGGCCGGCGGCCACCTGGACGCGCCGGCGTCGCCGACCGCGGACCGAGCCGCGGCGAGCCGGTCCGCCGCCGCGTGGTCCCGTGCCCGGGCCGCGCGGCGGCGGGACACGTCAGAGGCGGGCCCAGGCCTCGGTGAGAACGCCGCGCAGGATCTGCTCGATCTCGGCGAACTGGGTCTCGGTCGCGGTGAGCGGCGGGGCCAGCTGGATCACCGGGTCGCCGCGGTCGTCGGCGCGACAGTAGAGGCCGGCCTCGAACAGGGCGCGGGAGAGGTAGCCGCGGAGCAGACGCTCGGACTCCTGCGCCGTGAAGGTCTCCTTGGTGGCCTTGTCCTTGACCATCTCGATGCCGAAGAAGTAGCCGTCGCCGCGGACGTCACCGACGATCGGCAGGTCGAGGAGGCGTTCCAGGTACGACCGGAACAGCGGGCTGTTCTCGCGCACGTGCCGGTTGAGTTGCTCGCGCTCCATGATGTCCAGGTTGGTCAGGGCGACCGCCGCGCCGACCGGGTGGCCGCCGTAGGTGATGCCGTGCGCGAACCAGTTGGCGCCGGTGAGGAACGGCTCGGCCAGCCGCTCGGACGCGATCATCGCGCCGAGCGGGACGTAGCCGGAGGTGAGGCCCTTGGCGACGGTGATGATGTCGGGCTGGTAGTCGTACCGGTCGGCGCCGAAGTACTCGCCGAGACGGCCGAACGCGCAGATCACCTCGTCGGAGACGAGCAGCACGTCGTAGCGGTCGCAGATCTCGCGGACCCGCTGGAAGTAGCCGGGCGGCGGCGGGAAGCAGCCGCCGGCGTTCTGCACCGGCTCCAGGTAGACCGCGGCGACCGTGTCCGGGCCCTCGAACTCGATCATCTCGGCGATCCGGTCGGCGGCCCAGAGCCCGAACCGCTCCGGGGTCATCGACTCGTCGGGGCGGCGGTAGTAGTTGGTGTTCGGCACCCGCACGGTGCTCGGCACGAGCGGCTCGAAGTCCTGCTTGAACGGCGGGATGCCGGTGATCGACAGCGCGCCCATCGAGCTGCCGTGGTAGGCGACCGCCCGGGACAGCACCTTGGTCTTCAACGGCTTGCCGGTGCGCTTGAAGTACGCCCGGGCCAGCTTCCACGCCGACTCGACCGCCTCGGAGCCGCCGGTGGTGAAGAAGATCCGGTTCAGGTCGCCGGGGGCCAGGCCGGCCAGGCGGGCGGCCAGCTCGATGGCCTTCGGGTGCGCGTACGACCAGATCGGGAAGTACGCCAGCTCACCGGCCTGCTTGGCGGCGGCCTCGGCGAGCTCCTGCCGGCCGTGGCCGGTCTGCACGACGAACAGGGCGGAGAGCCCGTCGAGGTAGCGGCGCCCGGTGGAGTCCCACACGTAGCAGCCGTCGCCCCGGGTGATCACCGGCACCGGCGCGTCCCGGTACGCCGAGAGCCGGGTGAAGTGCATCCACAGGTGGTCACGAGCGGTCGCGGAGAGGGTTTCCACGTCGTCGGGCTGTCGGTCGGTCATGTCTCCCACGCTCAGTCGGTCCGGCTGTCGCACCCGATCCTGCCCACGGATTCCGTCGCGCACAAGTCCGTACGCAACTATTTCCGCGTTGCTACCGGCCGGACGCCGGGCATATCGGCGGCCGGCGGGTCCGGGATGTACGGATCCGCCGGCGTCACGCGGGTGAGCTCAGTCGCGCCGGCTCCGCGACCGCGACCGCAGGTTGGCGACCACCGCGATCAGCACCCCGGCCGTGAAGATCAGCGTGCCCATCACGTTGACCTGCGGGGGCAGGCCGACCCGGGTGGCGCCCCAGATCCACAGCGGGAACGTCACGGCGGTGCCGGCGGTGAAGTTGGTGACGATGAAGTCGTCGATCGACAGCGCGAAGGCCAGCAGCACGCCGGAGAACACGGCGGGCAGGATGATCGGGAAGGTGACCCTCCAGAACGTCGTCCACGGGCCGGCGCCGAGATCGGCGGCGGCCTCCTCGATGGACCGGTCCAGGGTGACCACCCGGGCCCGGACCACGGTGGCGACGAACGAGATGGAGAACATCACGTGGGCGATGGTGATGGTCACCGGGCCGAGGCCGACGCCCATCGTGACGAACAGGGTGAGCAGCGAGATCCCCATGATCAGCTCGGGCGAGGAGATGGTGGTGAACATGATCAGGTTCAGGGTGTCCCCGCCGCGGAAGCGGTAGCGGCCCAGCGCGTAGCCGATGCCGGTGCCCAGGGCGCCCGAGAGCAGCGCGCTGACCACCGCGATGGTCAGCGACAGCACCAGGGCCGAGGTGAGATCGCCGATCTCGAAGGCCTTGGCGTACCACTTCAGGGTGAAGCCCTGCCAGGTCTGGTTGTACCGGCCGTGCGGGTCGTTGAAGCCGAACACGATCATGAGCAGGATCGGCGTCACCAGCCAGGCGATGACCAGCCAGGTGTAGGCGAACATGGCGCGCTCGCCGGCGGGACGCGAGCGGCGGGTCGGGCTCATCGTGCGGCCACCTTCATCACGTCCTGGGTCCCGAGCATCCTGGCGTAGCCGAAGACGCCGCTCAGCAGCACCGCCATCAGGGTGAAGGAGAGCGCCGAGGCCATCGGGTAGTTGGAGTTCGACAGGGCCTGTACCTGGATCACCTGGCCGATCATGGTGGTGCTCGCGCTGCCCAGCACGCTGGAGTTGACGTAGTCCGAGCTGGCCGGCACGAACGTCATCAGCACCCCGGCGAAGACGCCGGGCAGCGCCAGCGGCAGGACCACCTTGCGGAAGGCGGTCAGCGGGGTCGCGTACAGGTCCCGGGCCGCCTCGACCACGCGCGGGTCGATCCGCTCCAGGGCCACGTAGATCGGCAGCACCATGAACGGCAGGAAGTTGTAGATCAGACCGAAGATCACCGCGTACGAGGTGCCGAGCACGTGGAAGCCGTCCGGCAGCAGCCCGGCCTGCTTCAACGGGTGCAGCAGCATCCCGTCGTCGGTGAGGATCTGCCGCCACGAGATCGTCCGCAGCACGAAGGACACGAAGAACGGCAGCAGGATGAGGAACAGGTAGGTCGGTTTGCGCCGGCCGCCGTAGAAGGCGATCCAGTACGCGACCGGGAAGCTCAGCACGACCAGAGCCACCGTCGTGACCAGCCCGTACACCAGCGAGCGGAGCAACTGGGTGCGGTAGTCGGCGACCGCGTCCAGGTAGTTCTGCCAGTGGCCGGTGAACCGGTACCCGTTGACGATGTCGCCCTGCTGCAGGGAGAGCGAGAACATGGTGGCCATCGGCACCACGAAGAACAGCAGCAGCCACAACCAGCCGGGCAGCACCAGCAGGTAGGGCGCGAGGGTACGTCTCACCCGGTTCATCGGCTCAGCTCAGGGTGATCGGCTGGAAGATGTTCTGGAAGGCCCGCTGCTCCTCCGCGGTGTCGAAGTCCACGTAGTAGTGCAGCCGGGCGTAGTCGGCCTCGCCCGGGAACACCAGCGGGCTGTCGGCGACCCGGGTGAGCGCCTCGCGGTCCGGCCCGGTGGCGGCCGCCGCGTCCTTGCGGATCTGCTCCTGCGCCGCCGGCACCGGGCAGACGTAGTTGATGTACCCGGCCAGCGACGCCGCGGTGCCGACCTCGTAGAAGAAGTCCATCAGCATGATCGCGTCGACCGGGTTGGCCGCGGTGACCGGGATGGTCATGTTGTCGGTCCAGATCGTGCCGCCCTCCGCCGGGATGACGAACTTCAGGTCCGTACCGTCGGAGAGATTCTTCTGGAAGATGTCACCGGACCACGCCTGGGTGATCCAGATCTCGCCCTTGCCGAGCGCGTCGACGTAGCTCTGGTCGTAGTAGTTGCGGACCAGGCCCGCGTCCTTCTGCTGTTTGAGCTTGGCGGCCGCCCGGCGCCACTGCTGCTCGCCCGAGTCGCCCGGCTTCAGGCCGACCGCGAGCAGGCCGAAGTTGGCCAGCTCCTGGATGTCGGCGAACATCCCGACCTTGCCCTTGAATCTCGGGTCCCAGAGGTCGGACAGGCTGGTGATCTCCCGGCCCACCCTGGTCGCGTCGTAGGCGATGCCGGTGATCCCGGACGCCCACGGAACGCTGAACACGTTGCCCGGATCGAAGGCCTCCCGCGCGTACGACTCGGCCGCGTTGGCCGCGTAGTGGGGCAGCTTGGCGTGGTCCAGCGGGGCCAGGAACCCGGCATCGCGGAACTGCCCGAACTGGACCGAGTTGGTGATCACCATGAGGTCGACGCCGATCGACCGGCCGGCCGAGAGCTGGGGCTGCACCTTCGCGAACCAGGGCCCCATCTCCTGGATGACCTCCTGGTAGTTGACCTGGATGCCGGTCCGCTCGGTGAACCTGGTCAGCTCCGGCTTCTTCGGGTCCATGTACAGCGGCCAGTTGGCGAAGTCCACCTTGCCGGTCCGGGTCCGGCCGGCCCAGAACTTCTCGACCGCGTCGGGGGCCACGCTCGCCTGGGGCGTGCCCTTGCCCTCGACGCCGCAGGCGGCCAGGAACGCGCCGACCGCCGGCACCCCACCGAGGCGCAGCGCGTCGCGGCGGCCGAGCCGCCGCGACGTCATGCCGCGCAGGAGGGCGGGGTCCGGCACATCGGTTCGAGACATCAGACTCCGATCGGGTACGAGTGCTGCGGGGCCCAGGTGAGGAAGACGTGCTCGCCGCGCGAGGCGACGTCCTCGGCATCGTGAGCATTCTGGTCGAACACCACGAAATCCGGTCCGGCGGAGGTCGCCACCGTGTAGTTGGTCGAGGTGCCGTGGTAGACGACCTCGGTGACCGTACCGGCCAGCACGCTGCCGGCCGCGTCGGGCGGCGCCGCCCGGTGCAGGCCGATCTTCTCCGGGCGTACCGACACCTCGATGCGCTGGCCGGCGCCGACCGTGCCGGGCACCGGCGCCACGATCCGGCCCGGGGCGCCGAGGTCGAGCACGGCGTGCCCGTTCTCCACCCGGTCGACCCGCCCGTCGATCAGGTTGGAGGTGCCGATGAAGCCGGCCACGAACCGGGTCGCCGGCCGCTCGTAGATCTCCCGCGGCGAGCCGAGCTGCTCGATCAGCCCGGCGTTCATCACCGCGATCCGGTCCGACATGGTCAGCGCCTCGCCCTGGTCGTGGGTGACGTAGACGAACGTGATGCCGACCTCGCGCTGGATCCGCTTGAGCTCGATCTGCATCTGCTGGCGCAGCTTCAGGTCGAGCGCGCCGAGCGGCTCGTCGAGCAGCAGCGCACGCGGGTGGTTGACCAGGGCCCGGGCCAGCGCGACCCGTTGCTGCTGGCCGCCGGACATCTCCCGGGGGTGGCGCCGCTCCATGCCGGTCAGCGACACGATCTCCAGGATCTCCCCGACCCGCCGGGTGATCTCGGCCTTGGCGACCCGCTTGCGCTCCAGCCCGAACGACACGTTCTGGCGCACGTTCAGGTGCGGGAACAGCGCGTACGACTGGAACACCAGGTTGACGTCGCGCTTGTGGGCGGCGACCCCGGTGACGTCCCGGCCGTCCAGCAGGATCCGCCCGGCGGTCGGCTCCTCGAACCCGGCGACCATCCGCATCGTGGTGGTCTTGCCGCAGCCGGACGGGCCGAGCAGCGAGAAGAACTCCCCCTCGGCGACCGCCAGATCCAGGCCCTTGACGGCCGGCACCACCTCACCGTGCGACAGGTACTCCTTGCGCACGCCGACGAACTCGATCGCCGGATGCCCGGTCCGCTCACCGGTGGCGGGCCGGGGCGGCACGGCGCGATGCGGGGGAGACGTGGTCATTCATTCACCTCGGGGCGCGGTGGAGACGGTTCTGCGGTGCCTGTCAGCCGTGATAGCTCATCACATGCCCGATCCGGGTGTCTCCGCGAAGTCGTACCGGGGAGGATCCGTGCCGCGCACCGGGACGCCGGCAGCGGCCGCGCCGGGTCGCCGGGCCGGCGCACGGCGGTGTCCGCCCCCGGGCCGGGACCCGGCGACGGGGTTGCGCGGCACGGGGAAACGAATGCTCACGGGGCGGCGCCTTCCGGTCGGGGTGCGGGTCCTCACCCGAAACGGGGGAACCCTGCCACACGGCCACGGCACGGATCAAGGCGAACGGACGTAATTTGCACGCCCGAAACGTGGTCCGCATCCGCGCCCGGCCGGGCCGGCATGATCACGCGCCGGCAGGCGGGAAACCGCGGGCGCCGCCGGTGCCGCGAGACGCTCCCGGCACCCTGCACGCCAGCACCGGGCGGGGCGAGCCCTGACCGCCGAGCCGCCGTTCCCGATGACGATCAGCACGGCGGACCTGTTCGACTTCTGATCAGTCCCGGTCCGGGACGAAACTGTCGAAGACCACCTGCAGCACCTCCGCGCGGTACCTCGCCCACTCCGCGTCCGGGCTCTGGAACCAGAAACCGTAGGCCTGGCGGGCCGACGTGACCACGCCGCGGTTGTTCACGTGCTGGCGGACGCCGTCGCTGGTGAAGGTGAACTCCCAGTCGGCGGCCTTCTGGAAGTAGTCCACCGCCGCGATCTTGATCTCGTCGTACCTCGGGAAGTCACCGGCGGAGACGCGTGCCCTCTTCTGCGCCTTCCAGTCCGCGACCGGGTTCGACTTGGGCTTGTCGGTCTGGTCGATGCCGAGGACGTGCCCCTTGCCGTCGCGGAAGTAACGGATCGTGCCTCTGGTCGACGTCCTCCAGCCCTTCGGGACGTACACCGAGAAACCCGTCTCGTCGTTCCAGACCCGCCACCCGGCCGGCAACACCGGCCGCCCGCCCGCGTCGGTCCCGCTGCCGCCGCTGGGCTTCGCCGACGCCGACGCCGGCGGCGCCGGGGACGACGGCGGCGCCGAGGAACGCGCCGGTGACGGCGACGCGCTGGTCGCGGTGGTGCCGGGCGCCGTCCCGGCCGGGCCCGCGGCCGGGCCGGTGGTCGCGGGAGTCTTCCCCGCCGTCGTCTCCGACGACGGCCGGGTCACCAGGAACACCGCCAGGCCGGCGGCGAGCAGCACCACGACCGCGGCGGCGAGGGCGATCAGCCGCAGGCGCCTTTCCGGTACGGCGGGGGCCGGCGGTGCGCTCTCGTCGTCCGCCGGGGTCCGCGGCTTCGGGACCGCAGCCGCCCCGGCGACCACCCCGTCCAGCTCGGCGACGGCCAGGCGCAGCAGTCGCTCGGCCTCCTCGGCCGCCATCCGCTGTGCCGGATCCTTGCGCAGCAGGCCGTCCAGCACCGGGGCGAGCGGCCCGGCGTGCGCCGGCGGGTCCGGCTCCTCGGTGGCCAGCGCGGCCAGCGTCGCCATCGTCGACGTGCGCTGGAACGGCGGATGGCCCTCGACCGCGGCGTACAGGGTCGCGCCCAGCCCCCACATGTCGGCCGGGGCGCCGCCGGCGCCGAACCGCGCCCGCTCCGGCGCCATGTACAGCGGCGAGCCGACCAGCACGTCCGACTTGCTGGTCAGGCTGTCGTCGTCGATCGCGGCGATGCCGAAGTCGGTGAGCAGCACCCGGCCGTCGTCGGCGAGCAGCACGTTCCCCGGCTTCACGTCCCGGTGCTGCACCCCGGCACGGTGCGCGGCCTGCAGGGCGGCGAGCAGGTCCACGCCGATCCGGGCCACCCGGTACGGGTCGAGCGGGCCGTCCTCGGCGATCACCTCGCGCAGCGAACGGGACGGGACGTACTCCATGACGATCCAGGTGCGCTCGTCCAGCGCGAGGATGTCGTACACCTGGACCACGTTGGGGTGGCTCAGCCGGGCCGCCGCACGGGCCTCACGCAGGCTGCGCCGCGCCGCGGCGTCCCCCTGGGCCAGCTCCTCGGGCAGATCGATCCGCTTGACCGCGACCTCGCGTTCGAGGATCTCGTCGTGCGCCAGCCAGACCTGGCCCATGCCACCACGGCCGAGCTCGTCACCGAGCCGGTAGCGGCCGGCGAGCAGGGTCGGCGCGTCAGGCATGACATGCGACATACCCGCGGGGCCGGAATCCGCAACGTCCGGCGTGCCGCGGCCGGCGGGCCGGGGTGAATCCGCCGGGTCAGCGGGTGAATCCGCCGGATCCGCCGTGTCCGGCTCCGCATCGGACGCCGCGACCGGCGCGTCCCCTCGCGCCGCGGCGGCCGGCTCAGCCTCCTCCGCCGCGGCGGCCGTCTCAGCCTCGCGCGCCGCGGCGGGCGGCTCAGGCTGCCCCGCCACGGCAACCGACTCAGCCCTCCCCGCCGCAGTGGCCGGCTCAGCCGTGGGCGCCGCGGTGGCCGGGTCAGCGGGTGCAACCGCCGGATCCGCCGTGTCCGGCTCAGCCGTGGGCGCCGCGGTGGCCGGGTCCTGCGTGGGCGCCGCAGCGGGGTCGGCCGTCGTCGCCTCGGCAGGCTCGTCACTGGCCGCCGCGTCCGCCGCCGGGCGCGGCCGATCTGCCGGGACGTTCATCGGTGCGCGAGCCTGCCGTCCTACGCCGGAGGGGGTCGGCGCCGGACCATCCTCGCACGCCCCGGCTACGGTCCATGCCATGGATCACGAGACCGCCATCGCGGCGGCATTGGCCGCGGCGGAGATCATCCGTAACCGGTACGGGCACACCCTCGATCGGGTCGACAAGGGCGGCGGCGACTTCGCCACCGAGGCGGATCTCGCGGCCGAGCAGGCCATCCGTGAGGTGTTGCGGACCGCGTGCCCGGACGACGCCGTCACCGGCGAGGAGACCGGCGCGTCCGGACCGTCCGCCGCCCGGCGCCGCTGGCTGGTCGACCCGCTCTGCGGCACGCTCAACTACGCGGTACGAACCCCGCTGGTGGCCGCGAACGTCGCCCTCCGTGACGGCGACCGGGTCACCGCGGCCGCGTCCGCCGATCCGTTCACCGGCGAGACGTACTGGACCGACGGCACGGTCGCCCGGGTCCGGCACGCCGACGGCACCGACACGCCACTGACCCCGTCCCCGGTGTCCGCGCTGGTCGACATCAACCTGGACCCGCCGTTCGCGGTCGAGCCGGCGCGGGTCATCGCCGCGCCGGGATTCCGGGACCGTTTCCGCCCCCGGGTGATGTCGACGACCCTGGCCCTGCTCTGGGTCGCGGACGGGCGGCGGGCCGCCTATCTGACGTACGGGGATGTCAGCGACAGCGTGCACTTCGCCGCCGGCATCGCGATCTGTGCGGCCGCGGGGTGCGTGGTCACCGGCGCCGACGGCACTGCCTGGCAGAACGGATCCGGGCTGCTGGTCGCGGCGGACGCGCAGACGCATGCCGCGCTGCTCGCCCTGGTCCGCGCCGCCTGATCCCGCGACCACACGCGCCCACCGCGCCGGGCCGCCGCCGTTGCGGCGTCCCGGTTGCTGCCGTCGCCCGGCCGGATGCCGACCGCGCGACGCCCGGACCTTGGCCGGTCGGCGGCAGGCCGGGCGACGCCCGCTTGCTCGCCGGGCGGCGGCAGGCCGGGCGACGCCCGCTTGCTCGCCGGGCGGCGGCAGGCCGGGCGACGCCCAGGTTTCACCCGGTCGGCAGCCAGGCGTCGGCGAACCGCTCACCCGACCGGTCAAGGCCGCAATCCGCCCGGCCGGGTGTGCGGTTACGGTCAGCGCGAGCGGCGGATCAGGGCGACACCGGCGGCAGCGGCGGCCAGGGCGGCGCCCAGCAGCGCGTACTCCTTGGGGTGCGAAGCGACCCGGCGACGCGCCGAGTCGAGCGCGGAGGTGGCCCGCTCGGCGGCGTCCGCCGCCGACGATGCCATCCGGGTGCCGGCCTGCGCTGTCGCCTCGGCGATGTGCCCGGGTCCGCTCGACTGGTCTCCGGCCGCCGTCGCGCTGCCCGTCTGCGTCATCACCTGCTGGGCCTGGCTGCCCATGGTGACAGCCGCCTCCTCGATCTGCGCGGCCCGCTCCCCGATTCCGGCCTCCGGCCCGCCCGGACCGGCCGCGTCGCCCGGCGCCTCCCGGTCGGCATCCGAGCCGCCCTTGACCTGTGCCACCTTGTCGGCAGCGGTCTCCTTGAGCTCGGCGGCCTTACCCGCAGCGGTCTCCTTCAGATCGGCGGCCTTGCCGGTGACGGCGCTCTTCAGATCGGCTGCCTTGTGTACGGTCGCGTCCTTCAGATCCGCGGCGGTCTCCTTCAGATGGGCGGCCTTGTCGGCAGCCGAGTGCTTGACCCGGGCCGGGATGTCCGCCTTGGCGACCAGCGCCTCGACCGTCTCCCCCATCTCCGCGCGGGTCTGCTCGATCTCCGCGCGCAGTTCTTCGGTGCTACGCGGCTGCGTGTGCTTGTCCTCGTGCGTGCTCTCGCCGGCGCCATGCCCCCCGCCGGCACCGCCGCCCGTCGCGGCCGGCTTTCCGGACGAGCCGGCGGCTTCCGACTTCGACTGCACAGACATGGGTGAACTCTCCTTCGACGTCTCGTGCTTCATCGGCGTACCCGCCGTCGGCCCGTGTGCCGGGCCGGAGCCGGGCGATGTCTCCTGCGCGGGACCGGAACCGGGCGACAACTCCTGCGCGGAACCGGGATCGAGCGTGCTTCCCGCCGAGGCAGCGGGCGATCCGGGTCGGCGGGCCGTTCCCGACCCCCCGTCTTCTGCCCGCGCGGCGGTCCCGGCAACCCCGCTTTTCACGGGGACGGCGCCGGCAACGCCGTTCGCGCGCCGAACGGTTCCGCCACCGGACCCGCTCCCGGTCCGGGCAGCACCGCTCCCCGCGCTGCGCTTTTCGGCCTGATCGGCGGGCTCGGCTGTACCCGTGTCCACCCACGCCGCCGACCCGCCGGAAGCCACCGCGGGCGGCACCGCCAGGGTCTGCCCCGGCATGTCCGGCGCGCTTGTGACCGCAGTGGGCTCCGACGCCCCCGCCGTTGCCGCTGCCGCCGCACCCGGCCCGGCTCCCGCCGCAGCCGTCCCGATCGGTGACTGCGCCGTCCCGGTCCCCGTCTCTGCCGTCCCGGTTGCCGACTGAGCAGTCTGAGCCGGCCCGGTTGCCGACTGGGCTGTCCCGGTTGGGCTGCCCGGCTCGGACGCGACCGCCGCCTCCGCAGCCCGCGGAGCGGGCCGGGCCGTGCTTGCCGGCTCAGTGCCCGGGAACCCGGGTTCCGACCCCGCGGAAGCGGCCGCACCTGAGGCGGTTTTCGCCGCGGGCGACGGCCGCACGCCGCTGCGTGCGGCATCCGCGCCGCTGCGTGCGGCATCCGCGCCGCTGCGTGCGGCATCCGCGCCGCTGCGTGCGGCATCCGCGCCGCTGCGTGCGGCATCCGCGCCGCTGCGTGCGGCATCCGCGCCGCTGCGTGCGGCATCCGCGCCGCTGCGTGCGGCATCCGGGGTATGCGGACTGCCCGGCGGCGCCGGCTTCCGTGCGACGGGCTCGGCAGGCCCGGCGGACTCAGGCCAACCCTGCGGCGGCGCGGTCTTCCCAGCACCCCCGGTCTGTGGCGGCGCGGTCTTCGCAGCACCCGCAGCCTCCGGCGACGCGGTCTTCGCAGCACCCGCAGCCTTCGGCGATGCCGACCTGCCGGGCCCGCCCCGCACGGAGCGGCCGGGCGGGGACGCGCCTTTGCGCGGTCCGGGCTTCGCGGCCTCGGGCCCCGCGGAACCTGCGCCCTGCGGCGGGCCGGGCTTGGCAGGCGTGATGCCCCCGTCGCCCGGGACCTGCGTCGGCGCGGGCTCGTCCGGCGCGGTGGCTGCGGTGATCGCGGACTCCGGCGCCGCCTTCGACGACGGCGGCTCGGCCGGTGCGGGACCGGCGGACGCGGAGGCGGTCCTGGGGAGCGCCGGCTTCGGTGCCGACGACGAGCGGCCGGCGCCCGGGGTGGGCGCGGCCTTCGGGGCCGCCGGGTTCGGGCCGGCGGCTCGGCGCGGGTCCAGGGCGGACGGCTTGGGTGGTGCGGGCTTCGGGGAGCCGGACTGTGACGGGGCGGGCGTTCCCCTGGGGGAAGTGCCGGCGGATGGCTTGCCACCGCGGGCTCCGCCCGGGGAGGTGTTGCCGCGGGCCGACCCGGTGGGCGCCCTGCCGGCCGCGCCCGGACCGCCCGGGGACTTCCCGGCAGGCCCCGGACCACCCGGGGACTTCCCGGCAGGCCCCGGACCGCCCGGGGACTTCCCGGCGGGCCCCGGACCGCCCGGGGACTTCCCGGCGGGCCCCGGACCGGACGCCGAAGCCCCGGACCGGGCGCCGCTCCCCTGCTCCCGGCCCGACGGCGGCGAGGCCCCGGGCCGGGCGTCACCCTCGCGCACACGGCCCGACGGCGCCGAGGCCCCGGGTCGGGCCTCGCCCTCCCGCGGATCGCGGCCCGACGCCGAGTTGCCGCCGGCTGGGGCGTCGTCGGTCACAGGTTCCTCCCCGTGCGGGCCGCGCTCATGAAGGCGTCGACGTCTTCCCGGCCGCTCTCCATGGCGGCCTCCGGCGTCGGCGGCACCGCCTGCTTGACCTCTCGCCGACCGGCCAGCGCCATGATCCCGGCAGCCAGGAACAGCACGGCTGTCACGATCAGGGCCGCCGCCCACACCGGCAGCACCAGCGCCAGCGCGGCTCCGGCGGTGACCAGGAGGGCGCCGAGGCCGTACATCGCGGTGACACCGGCCGCGCCCAGCAACCCGGCGCCCTTCCCGGCTTTCTTGCCCTTGTCGACCATCTCCATGCGGGCGAGCGTCAGCTCGTCCCGCACCAGCGTCGTGACCTGCTCGCTGAGCCGGCTGACCAGTTCCGCGGTAGAAGCCTGCTCACTCCGCGCGTCGGTGTACGCCATCGTCCCCTCCGTCCTGCACAGCTTCCAGGGAGTTGACGTACCCTCCCCAACCCCGCCTAACCACCACCAACCCGCACGTCACCGCGGCGGATCCCCGAGTTCCCGGCCCCGCCCCCGCAATCCCGTCAGCGCCGCCGGTGGACCGGGGCGCGCCCGCGGCGGCGCAGCGCGCGGGTGACGTGCTGGCGCACGCGCCGCCGACGGACGCGTACGAGACCGACCTGCACGGCGCGCTCGCGGACCGGCGGGAGGCGCGGGGGCTGCCGCGCGGTCCGGTCGCGGCGTTCCGGGCGTGCGGGTACGCCGCCACCGCGGCCGCCGGGCGGGTCGGCAGGACCCGGGCCGGCTGGGGCGCCTCAACGGCCCGGGTCCGCCGCGTGTCATTGGCACTGGCTGCCGGCCGAGCGGACGGTGGGGGCACCGGTTCGCCGGCTCGGCGCCGCGGGTTTTCTGGCCGAACCCGGCGTCCCGTGCCCGGCGCCGGGCGCAGGATGGTCGCATGCCGGAGGACGACGAGCGGCTGGCCGCGGTGCGCGCCCGGATCGAGGCGATCCTCGACCCGGACCCGGCGCCCGCCGAACTGGCCCTGGCGCTGCGGCTGCTGCGGTCCTTCGCGGCGCGGACCCCGGGGGCGGTGCAGCAGGTCACCGCGCTGCTGGAGGACCCGGCGGCGGACCCCGAGGCGTTGCTCGAGCGGGCGCACTCGCTGAGGGGCTCGGCGGCGAACATCGGGGCCGCCGGGCTGGCCGGGCTCTGCGCCGGCGTGGAGGATCAGGCCCGGGCCGGCACGGTCGCCGACCCGGCGGGCACCGCCGGGCGGATCCGGGCCGAGGCCGCCGGGGCGGTACGGGCCGTGTCGGCGGTGGCCGAGGAGTACGCCCAGCGGTGCCCGGCGTAGCCGTCCCGCCCCGTTCGTCCGGATGCGCCGCGTCCCGGCGGGCCGCCAGCATCGACCCTCGGTGACCATCCATAAGCGTTGTGTGATGGAATAAATCACCCGTCGCGATCTCCTCATCCGGGCCCGCCGACCGCCGAAGTCAGCTGCCGTACGGTGGAGAATCCGCCGGCGGCCCGGGGAGACGGATGCAGATGAGCGCAGTCGGCGATGAAGCGCGCCTGGCCGCGGTGCACAGCTACCAGTTGCTGGACGCGCCCCGCCCGGTCGTCCTCGACGAGCTGACCCGGCTGGCCAGCTCGGTCTTCGAGACCGCGATGTCCACGGTGACGCTGGTCGCCGGCGACCGGTGCTGGTTCGCCGGCAACACCGGCATGCCGGCCGCGGGCGCCGCGCTGGACGCGTCGTTCTGCGCGGCCGTGGTGCAGCGCCGGGCGCCGCTGGTGGTGCGGGACGCCTCGGCCCACCCGGTCTACCGGACGTGGGACGACGTGCGGGGCTGGCCGAACCTGCGGTTCTACGCCGGGGTGCCGCTGCTGGACGAGGACGGCTTCCTGCTCGGCACCGTGTGCGTGCTCGACGACGAGCCGCGGGAAGCCGGTGACCGGCAGCTCGATCTGCTGCACACGATGGCCGGCCAGGCCGCCGGACACCTGTCCGCGATCCGCGCCCGGCTGCTGCTGGCCGAGATCGGTGACGAGCTGACCCGGGCGATCAGCCGGGAGGAGGACTTCGTCGCCACCGTGTCGCACGAGCTGCGCACCCCGGTCACCACCATCCAGGGCTACCTGGAGCTGCTGGTGGAGAACGACGAGCTGGCGCCGTACCGCAGGATGCTGGAACCGATCCAGCGCAACGGCGAACGGCTGGTCCGGATGGTCGACCACCTGCTGGCCGGAACCCGGCCCGCCGGCACGCCGCTGCCGCTGCTGCGGGCGCAGACCGACCTGGTCACGGTCGCCGAGACGGCCCTCGCCGCCTGCCAGGCGCAGGCCGCGCAGCGCGGCGTGACGCTGCGGCTGGAGACGCTCGACGGGCCGGACGGCTTCCCGGTGCCCGGCGACCTCACCCGGCTCAGCCAGGCCGCCGAGCACCTGGTCCGCAACGGCGTGCTGTTCAGCCCGGCCGGCTCGACGGTCCGGGTCCGGATCGACGAGTTCGGGCTGGACGTGGTCGACGACGGCGCCGGCATCCCGGCCGACGAACTGCCGCACGTGATCGAGCGGTTCTACCGCGGTCGTTTCGCCCGGGAACAGGCCGTTCCCGGCGTCGGCCTGGGGCTGAGCATCGCCCACCGGATCATGACGGCGCACGAGGGCACACTCACCGTCGCCTCGGAGGGTTCCGGAAAGGGCACCATCGCCCGGATGACCGTGGTCTGCTGATCTAGGAAACGGTCGCCCGAGCGGGGGGTTCATCATGCCGATCTTGCGACGTCTGCGCTTGGCCGGCCGCCTGTCGGCGGCGTTCGCCGTGGTACTGGCCCTGCTCGGGGTGGCGGTCGCGATCGGCGCGGTCGCCCTGAACCGCCAGTCCGACTCGGCGGCGCAGGTCCAGCGGCTGCAGCGGCTGTTGCACCAGGTGGACGAGCAGAAGTACTACGACGCGGACATCTCCGGCTGGCAGGTGGCCTACGCCTGGGACGCGTACCGGCTGGGCCCGAAGGTCGCCGTCGACCCGGCCAGCGACAACCGGGCCGGCTTCCTCGCCGACAAGAAGAAGCTCCTGGACCTGCTGGACGCCACCGACACCGGCTCGATGACGGCGGCGGAGCGCACGAGTTTCGACGCCCTGCTCGCCAGCTGGGACGACTACTTCCGGATCGACGACCAGGCGGCCGCCACGTTCGGGCGGGGCGACATCCCGGGCGGCAACAAGATCATCCTAGGGCCCGGATACGACATCTACTTCAAGATTGTCGAGGCCACCGAAAACCTGGTCGCCTCGGTCAGCGGGCGGGCCGAGACCGCGACCCGCACCGCGCGCAGCCACGCGGCCACCGCCCGGACCACGATGATCATCGCTTTCCTGGTGGCCGTGGCGGCCGCGGTGCTGCTCACCGTGCTGGTCACCCGCAGCGTGACACGCCCGGTTGCCCGGCTGGTGCAGACCCTGCAGGCGATGGCCGGCGGCGATCTGACCGCCCGGGCCGACACCACCGGCTCCGACGAGATCGCGGTGATGGGCCGGGCGGTCGACGAGGCGGTCGCCGGCATCCGCACCACCGTCGTGGAGATCGCCGAGAGCGGCGGCCGGCTGACCGACGCGTCCGAGACGATGCGCCGGATCAGCCACGACATCGCCGACGCGGTGGCCGAGGCGGACCAGCAGGCCGGGCTGGCCGCCGCGACCGCCACCGGGGTGTCCGGCAACGTGCAGACGGTGGCGGCCGGTACCGAGGAGATGGGCTCGGCGATCAGCGAGATCTCCCGCAACGCCGGGGAGGCCGCCCAGGTCGCCTCGGAGGCGGTCGCCGCCGCTCGGGCCACCAGCGCCACCATCAACCGGCTCGGCGACTCGTCCGCGCAGATCGGCGACGTGATCGACGTGATCACCACGATCGCCGCGCAGACCAACCTGCTGGCCCTGAACGCCACCATCGAGGCGGCCCGCGCCGGCGAGGCGGGCAAGGGCTTCGCGGTCGTGGCCAGCGAGGTGAAGGACCTGGCGCAGGAGACCGCGCGGGCCACCGAGCAGATCTCCCAGCAGATCGCGGCGATCCAGAACGACACCGGGCAGGCGGTCACCGCGATCGACGAGATCAGCCGGATCATCGAGCAGATCAGCGACTTCCAGACCACGATCGCGTCGGCGGTCGAGGAGCAGAGCGCCACCACGACCGAGATGAGCCGCGGGGTCAGCGAGGCGGCGGCCGGCGCCACCGACATCGCCGGCAACATCGCCAGCGTCGCGCACAGCACCGCGACCAGCCGCGCGGCGGCGGGCCAGGCGGCCAGCACCGCCGCGGACCTGGAGACCCTGGCGGAGCAGCTGCGCTCGGCGGTCCGCCGCTTCCGCGTCTGAGACCCTTCCCGGTACGCCGGTCCACCCCCGTCCGCGGTCACCCGCCCACATGCGGCGCGGGTCCCGGCCGGTCGAGGCGGCGCGACCGCGGCGCACCGTGCCGGTCCCGGTCGCGGGCCCACCGTCCCGGTCCCGGTCCCGGTCGCACCGTGCCGGTCCCGGCCGCGGGCCCACCGTGCCGGTCCCGGTCGCGCGGGAGCGGGCCCGGGGTCAGCCGGCGGTGAGCAGGGCGAGGACGCCGGTGGCGGCCATCGACCGGCGCACGATGCCGTGCGCGCCGACCACCTGGCAGGCCACGCCGCGGGCCCGGGCGCACGCGCGGGCGTTGAGCAGCGCGTCGATGCCCGAGGAGTCGCAGAAGGTCAGCGCGGACACGTCGAGCACCAGCCGGCGGGGCGGTCCGGCGGCCAGCGCCGCGGCCACCTGCTCCTGCACCCGGTCCGCGGTGGCCAGGTCCAGTTCACCGTGGAAGGCCAGCCGGGTCAGGTCCGGGCCGTCGTACCGGACGATCCTCATGCGGCGTCCTCCCGGCTCGTGCCGGACTCCGCCGCGGTCGCGCCCGGGCACGGGTGCAACCGCACCCGCACCTGCTTGCCGCCCTCGTGGTTGTGCACCGTCCAGCCGGCCGACAGGGCCTCGATCAGCGCGATCCCCCGGCCGCCCACGTCGTCCGGGTCGCGGCGGCGGGGCACCACCGAGGATCCGTCGGCGACCGAGACCATCACGCGCTCGCCGTGCGCCTCGACGTGCAGCGCGACGCAGCCGCCACCGTGCCGGACCGCGTTGGTGACGAGCTCGCTGACCACCACGGCGGCCGCGTCGAGCCATTCCGGATCGCGGAACCCCCAGCCGAGAAGGACGGCGACGACCGCGCGCCGGGCGGTGCCGGGGGCACCCTGGTTGAGGGGCACGTCAAGGTGGGCGGTGAGCGCGCTCATCTGCAGCCCGCCTCCGGGGCGGCGCCCTGGGCCGCATCCGCGAGGCCGTCTTCCGGTGCGGCCGGCCGCCGCTCGGTGCAGTCGTTCATGCCTGTTCCCGGGAGTCGCCGATATGCGGCCGGACAGTACCCCGCCCTCGCCGTTCGCGAAACCTGGGCGAGTCTATTGTCACTTTTTACCGCTTGTGAAAGATTATGTCGCTCTAGAGTACGGCCATGGCAGCGGTGCTGGTCGTCGAGGACAACCCGGAACATCAGGCGGTGCTCGCCGAGATCGTCCGGCGGCTCGGCCACGAGGCGACCGTCGCCGGTGACGGCCGGGCCGGGCTCGCCGCCGCCCTGGCCGACCGGTTCGACCTCATCGTCGCCGATGTCGACATGCCGCAGCTGGACGGCGTACGCATGTGCCGGGCGCTGCGCGCGGATCCGGCCACCGCGGACGTCCCGGTGGTCCTGATCACCGGTTACCTGCCACCCGGCGACCGGCGGCTCACCGAGGCCGGCGCCGCCGCCGTGGTGCCCAAGCCGTTCCGCGTCAAGGAACTCACCGAGACCCTGCGCCAGTGCCTGCCGCTGCCGCCGGACGACCCGTTCCTGGCCGAGCTGACGCGGTGCCTGGACGTCGGCGCGATGGCCTGCGACCACGAGGGCCGGACCATCTTCGTCAACCAGGCGGTCCGCGACTTCTTCGGCGACGAGTGCGCGACCCTGCCGGCGCGGGAGTGGCCGGCCCGGTTCCAGCTGCGCCACCACGACGGCACCCCGCTGGAGCCCGACGAGGTGCCGCTGGAGCGGGCCCGGCGCGGCGAGCGGGTGTACCACGCCGACCTGCGCGCCTGCGACCCGCAGCACCGGTCCCGGTGGTTCGTGATCAACGCGCGACCGGTGCGGGACACCGCCGGGACGGTGCTCGGCGCGGTCGCCGCGGTGCACGACATCACCGGCGACCACCTGCAGGGGCGGTACGAGCGGTGCAAGGCCGAGGTGCTGCAGGCGCTGGTGCACGCGCCGGACATCAAGCAGGCCGGGGCGGCCGTGCTGCGCAGCCTGTCCACCTGCCTGGACTGGCCGTACCTGCGGTTGTGGCTGGTCGACGAGGTGTCCGGGCGGCTGCGGCCGGCGGTGACGCACAGCGCGCCGGGCGCCCGGGCCGCGCCGCTGCCGGCCGTCATGGAACGCGGGCAGGGGCTGGCCGGGCTGTGCTGGGAGCGCGGCGAGGCGATCTTCGTGCCGGACATCCAGGCGCCGGACTCGCCGATGCTGCCGTACGTGGCGGCCGGGACCGGATATCGCGCGGCCGGCGCGGTGCCGGTGCTCAGCGCCGAGCAGGTGTTCGGGGTGCTCACCTTCTTCACCCCGGATCGGCAGGACCCGGAGCCGGCCCTGGCGGTGCTGCTGACCGGGATCGCCGGGCTGCTGGGGGCGTACCTGGAGCGGCGCCGCTCGGACGAGCTGGCGAATCAGCTGGCGGCCAGCATCGGCGAGTACATCGCGCTGGTCGGGCACGAGTTGCGCACGCCGCTGACCTCGATCGCCACGTACACCGACCTGATCGCCGAGTCCGGTGACGACACCACGATCGGCGAGGTGCGCGACCTGCTCGCGGTGATCGAGCGCAACAACGCGCGGCTGCGCACGCTGGTGGAGCGGCTGCTGGACCTGTCCGCGCTGGAGTCCGGGCACGCGGGCCTGACCGTCGGCACCGTGGATCTGGCCGCGGTGCTGCACGCGGCGGTGGCCACGGTGACCGCGGAGAGCGGCCGTCCGCACCCGCGGGTGCGGACCGTCCTGCCGGACCGGCTGGAGATCCCGGGCGACCAGGCGCGGCTGCGGCAGGTCGCGGAGAACCTGATCGGCAACGCGGTGCAGTACAGCCCGGCCGACTCCACGGTCACGGTCACCCTCACCGCGGACGAAGACGCCGCGGTCCTCACCGTCGCGGACGCCGGGATGGGGATCCCGGAGGGCGAACGGAACCGGCTCTTCGCCCGGCTCTACCGCGCCACCAACGCCCGGCACAGCGGTATCCCGGGCGCCGGCCTCGGCCTGGCCCTGAGCCGCGCCATCATCGAACTGCACGGCGGCACCATCACCCTGGGCGCCGGCAAGCCAAGCGGCACGATAGCCACCGTCCGCCTCCCGCTACGCCCCACCACCGGGTGAGCGGGCCCGCCCCGCCGCCGCGGAGCGGACCGGCGGCTCCGCCCCGCCGGACCCGGAGCACTCGCACGCGGTCCCCCGAGAACCGCAGCCTGCGCAACCCCGTCCCCCCGCACGGTCGGACCGCAACCCCGGCGCATTTCGCCCGGCGATGCCGAGGGCCCGGAGATCGAAGCGTGGTCGTTCTCCGGGCCCTCGGCATCGAGTCAACGGGGCGACATGCCCGCCGAGCGGAGAGAAGCCACAAGTTCAGTGCCCGAGCAGCTTGGTGGCCAGGACGGCGGCCTGGGTGCGCCGCTCCAGCCCGAGCTTGGCCAGCAGGCTGGAGACGTAGTTCTTCACGGTCTTCTCGGCGAGGAACATCCGGCCGGCGATCTCCCGGTTGGTCAGCCCCTCGGCGACGAATTCGAGGATCCGCCGCTCCTGGTCGGTGAGCCCGGCCAGCTCCCGCGGCTGTTCCACGCCGTTGCGGATGCGCTCCAGCACGCGCTGGGTGACGGCCGGGTCGAGCAGCGACTGGCCGCTGGCCACCCGGCGCACCGCGTCGAGCAGGTCGGTGCCGCGGATCTGCTTGAGCACGTACCCGGAGGCGCCCGCCATGATCGCCGCGAACAGCGCCTCGTCGTCCTCGTACGAGGTGAGGATCAATCCCTTGATCGTCGAGTCCACCGCGCGCACATCCCGGCACACGTCGATGCCGTTGCCGTCGGGCAGCCGCGCGTCCAGCACCGCCACGTCCGGCCGCAGCGCGGGGATACGCGCCGCCGCCTCGCGCGCGGAGCCGGACTCGCCCACCACCTCGATGTCGCCACCGGACTGGAGCAGGTCGATCAGGCCACGGCGGACGACCTCGTGGTCGTCGAGGAGAAAGACTCGGATCATGTCTTATTTTTATCCCCCGGCCGGCCCGGGCACACAGGGTCATAGGTCCCGCGTCGCCCGGGACGGGCACCGGATACCCTTTTGCCGTGGCCGAAGGATCTACCCCCTCACTGGGTCTGAGCCCTCTGTCCCGGCTCCGGCTGGACGAGCTGCTGCAGGAGATGCTCGACCGGGTCGGCGACGTGGTGAACAGCCGCGAGCGTCTGCGGGCGCTGCTGGACGCGGTGGTCGGCATCGGTTCGGACCTGGATCTGCGCAGCACGTTGCAGCGGATCGTGGAGGCCGCGTGCGCGCTGGCCGGCGCGCGGTACGGCGCGCTCGGCGTGCTCGGGCCCGATCAGGGCAGCCTCTCCGACTTCATCACGCACGGCATCGACCCCGCGGTGCACGCCAAGATCGGCGATCTGCCGCACGGCCGGGGCGTGCTCGGCCTGCTGATCACCGAGCCGAAGCCGGTGCGGCTGTCGGACATCCGCAAGCACCCCCGGTCGTACGGTTTCCCGCCGAACCACCCGCCGATGCACAGCTTCCTCGGCGTGCCGGTGCGCACCCGCGACCACGTCTTCGGCAACCTCTACCTGGCCGAGAAGCAGGGCGCCGCCGAGTTCAGCGAGGACGACGAGGAGATCGTGGTGGCGCTGGCCGCCGCGGCGGGCGTGGCGATCGACAACGCCCGGCTCTACGAGCTGGCTCAGCGGCGGGAGGCCTGGCTGGCCGCGGCCGCCGAGATCACCGGCGTGCTGCTGGGCACCGTGCACCGCACCGAGGCGTTGCGGCTGATCGCCCGCCGGGCCCGTGAGGTGGCCGGCGCCGAGCTGGTGCTGCTGCTGCTGCACGAGGAGGAGAACGCCCGGTACCGGATCGAGGTGGCCGACGGCGCCGACCCGGCCAGCGACGAGCTGACCGGCAAGGTGCTGCCGGCGGACAGCCCGGTGGTGCGTGACTTCGGCCTCGACCGGTACCGGCAGCTGGACGACCTGCGCGCGGCCGCCGAGTGGCCCGGCCCGGTTCCGTCCGGCCCGGCGCTGGCCGCGCCGCTGGCCGGGACGGACAGCCCGCAGGGTGTGCTGATCGTCTCGCAGTCGGCCACGCAGGCGGCGCTCGGCGCGGGTGAGGACCCGGTGCTGCTGTCGACGTTCGCCGGGCAGGCCGCGCTGGCGCTGGAGCGGGCCCGCGCCCAGGAGGAGCGGGAGCTGCTGGCGGTGCTGGAGGACCGCGAGCGGATCGCCCGGGACCTGCACGACGTGGTGATCCAGCGGCTGTTCGCGACCGGGATGCACCTGCAGAGCGCGGTCGGGCCGCACACGGTGAAGCCCGAGGTGGCGAAACGGATCAACAGCGCGGTCGACGACCTGGACGCGACGATCCGCGACATCCGGCGGTCGATCTTCGAGTTGCGCGCGCCGGTCGGCCCGTCGCTGCGCGGCGAGCTGCGCAAGGCGGTCGAGGAGGCCGAGGCCACGCTGGGCTTCCGGCCGGATCTGGAGACGTCCGGGCCGGTGGACAGCGCGGTGCCGGACGACGTCGTACCGGAACTGCTGGCCGTGCTGCGCGAGGCGCTGGCGAACGTCGCGCGGCACGCGCGGGCGCAGCACGCCCGCGTCTCGGTCCGGGTCGCCGACGGGCTGCTGCGCCTCCAGGTCCGCGACGACGGTGTCGGCATCGACCCGTCGCTGGCGCGGGGCGGCGTGGTGAACATGGGTGAGCGCGCCAACGACCTGGGCGGCGCGTTCGAGATCGGCCCGGCCGCGGACGGCGGCACCCGGCTGACCTGGCAGGTCCCCCTGCCGAGCTGACTTCATATCCCCGGCGCGCAGGACTTTCGGCCCTGCCCGCCGGGCGGCTCGCGAGGCACCTTGGACGGTGTGAACGGCTACGACGAGTCAGACCTGCGGCGCGCGGCAGCGGCCGGGATCCAGGCGCCCTCGATGCACAACACCCAGCCGTGGGTCTTCCGGCTGCGCGACGGTGCCATCGAGGTGGTGGCCGATCCGGTCCGTCAGCTCAGCGTCGCCGACCAGAGCGGCTGGGCGTTGCGCCTGGCCTGTGGCGCTGCCACTCTCAACGCCCGGCTGGCGCTGGCCTGGGCCGGCACCCCGGCCGAGGTGACGTTGCTGCCGGAGCCCGGGGATCCGGACGTGATGGCCCGGCTGAGGCCGGGGCGGCACCGGCCGCCGACGTATCCGGAACGTGATCTGTACGCGGCGATCGAGCGCCGGCACAGCAACCGCGACCCGTTCTGGCCCGACCCGGTGCCGCCGGACGCCCGGGTCCGGCTGATCGAGGCGGCCCGTGCCGAGAACGCCTGGCTGGACCTGCTGGTCGGGATGACGGCGCTGACCGGGTTCTCGGAGATCGCGCACAGCGCCGACCGGGTGCTGCGCCGCAACGAGCGGTACCAGGCCGAGTTGATCACCTGGACCGACACCGAGGATGCGCCGGACGGCGTCCCGGCGTACGCCGGCGCCGTGGTCGGCGAGCACCAGGATCTGATCCCGCAGCGGGCGTTCACCGACCGGCGGCGCGCGCCGGGCCGGGACTACGAGCCGGAGCCGCTGGTCGGCATCCTGGGCACGGCCGGCGACCGGCGGCTCGACCAGGTGCAGGCCGGGCAGGCGATGCAGCGGGTGCTGCTGACCGTCACCGACGCCGGGCTGGCCTGCTCGATGATCTCCCAGCCGATCGAGGTGCCGGCGGCCCGCGACCAGCTGCGGCGGTCGCTGGGGCGTACCGGGTTCCCGCAGATCGCGCTGCGGATCGGATATGGCCGTCCGGGTCAGCAGGCGCCGCGGCGGCCGGTCGAGGACGTGCTGGCCGGCTGAGGCCGGACGATCGGCGGGGCCACCACCCGCCCGGGGCGCAGGCCCGGGCGGGTCGTCGGCGTGCGCGGTGACAACGATCATGACAAGACCTAGTTGCCAAGGATGTGCAACAGCTACGGCTGGCTAATATGCTGACCCCGCGGGGACTTCCGGCCCGCAGGGGGAGGCGTCATGGATGTGCGCGCGATGCACATCGCGAACGGAATCGTGAACGGTCCGGTCTCCGCGCTGTTCGTGGCGGTGGCGGTGGCGGCGTTGGCGGTTTGCGTCTGGCGGGCCCGGGCCGACCTGGACGACCGGCTCGCCCCGATGGCCGGCCTGGTGGCGGCGTTCATCTTCGCCGTCCAGATGCTCAACTTCCAGGTGCTGCCGGGCGTCTCCGGGCACCTGCTGGGCGGTGCTCTCGCGGCCATCCTGGTCGGGCCGTGGGTGGGCGCGCTGTGCGTCTCCACCGTGCTGGTCGTGCAGTGCCTGCTCTTCGCCGACGGCGGCCTGACCGCCATCGGACTGAACATCACCAACATGGCACTGCTCGGCACCGCCGCCGGATATCTGCTGGTCGCCGGCCTGCTGAGGGTGCTGCCGAAGAACCCGGGCGGGCTCGGCACGGCCGCCTTCGCCGCCTCGGTCGTCTCCGTCGTCGTCGCCTCGCAGGGTTTCGTGCTGGAGTACGCGCTGGGCGGCACCACCGACCTGTCGCTGCCCTGGGTCTCCGGCACGCTGGCCGGCACCCACGTGCTGATCGGCGTCGGTGAGGGCCTGATCGCCGCGACCACCGTCGCAACCGTGGCCCGGGTCCGGCCCGACCTGGTCTACGCGCTCCGCAGGTTCCGCAAGCCCGCCGCCCTGACGCCTGAGGTGGAGACCGTCGTATGAGCCGCAAGCTCGGTTGGTTCCTGGCCGGCGGCCTGCTGGTCGCGCTGCTGCTGGCCGGCGTGGTCAGCAACTTCGCCTCCGGCAGCCCGGACGGCCTGGACTCCGCCGCCCGTGAGGGGTGCACCTTCGACGCCGCCGGCGAGATCACCGGCGGGCACTGCATGGCCCGGCAGGAGCAGGCGCACCAGCTGCGGGACAGCCCGCTCGCCGACTACGGGATCCGGGGCATCGACAATCCGTACCTCTCCACCGGCCTGGCCGGGGCCACCGGCGTGCTTGTCACGTTCGGCATCGGCGCGGGCGCCTTCTGGCTGGTCCGCCGCCGCGAGCAGAAGGCCGGCTGAGGTGGCGGCGGGACACGCCCACCCGCTCTACCTGGACCGGGCGGGCCGGCTGCACCGGCTGGCCCCCGAGGTGAAGATCGTGGCGGTGTTGCTGTTCACGGTCGTGGTGGTGCTCACCCCGCCCGCGGAGTTCGCGGCCTTCGGCGGCTACGCCGTGCTGCTGGCCGCGGTCACCGCGGTGGCCCGGGTGCCGGTGCTCTGGCTGCTCAAACGGGCCACCATCGAGCTGCCGTTCGTGCTGCTCGCGGTCGCTCTGCCGATCTTCGGGCACGGCGAGCGGGTGGACTGGCTCGGCATGTCGCTGTCCGTGGAGGGCCTGCACGGCGCGTGGAACATCTTCGCCAAGGGCACCCTGGGCGTGCTGGCGTCGCTGCTGCTGGCCGCCACCACGACGATGCGCGACCTGCTGATCGGCCTGGACCGGCTGCGCGTCCCGGCGGTGTTCACCCAGATCGCCACGTTCATGCTGCGCTACCTCGACGTGCTCGCCGACGACGCGCGGCGGATGCGGATCGCCCGGCTGTCGCGCGGCTACGACCCGCGGTTCCTCTGGCAGGTGAAGGCGTTCGCGGTCGGCGTGGGGTCGCTGTTCCTGCGCTCGTACGAACGTGGCGAGCGGGTCTACCTGGCGATGGTGTCGCGTGGCTACACCGGCCGGCTCCCCCATCCGGCGGGCCGGCCCGCGCCGCCCCGGGAGTGGGCGCTCTCCGCCACGCTGCCCGTGCTGTCCGCCGGCATCGCGCTGGCCGCCGGCCTGCTGACCTGACCGGACGGCCACCTACCATGATCGACATGACGGATCCCGCCGACCGGCCGCCCGCCCTGCGCGTCGCCGGGCTGCGTTACGCGTACCCGGACGGCCGCGAGGCGCTGCGCGGCGTCGACCTGACGGTGCCCGCCGGCGGGCGGGTCGCCCTGCTCGGCCCGAACGGCGCCGGCAAGACCACCCTGGTGCTGCACCTCAACGGCATCCTGCACGGCGGCGGCGGGACGGTCGAGGTTTCCGGGCTGCCGGTGACGCCCGCCGACCGGGCCGGGATCGCCGAGATCCGCCGCCGGGTCGGCATCGTCTTCCAGGACCCGGACGACCAGCTCTTCATGCCCACGGTCGCCGAGGACGTCGGCTTCGGCCCGGCCAACCTCGGACTGCGCGGCGCCGAACTGGACGCCCGGGTGGACGAGGCGCTGGCCGCCGTGGGGATGTCCGAGCACCGCGATCAGGTGCCGCACCACCTGTCGTTCGGGCAGCGGCGGCGGGTCGCGGTGGCGACCGTGCTGGCCATGCGCCCGGAGATCCTGGTGCTCGACGAGCCGTCGTCCAATCTGGACCCGGCAAGCCGGCGGGAGCTGGCCGAGATCCTCGAGTCGCTGCCGGTGACGCTGCTGATGGTGACCCACGATCTGCCGTACGCCCTGGAGCTGTGCCCGCGCTCGGTGGTCCTGGACGCGGGGCGGATCGCGGCGGACGGCGAGACGGTCACGCTGCTGGCCGACCGGGACCTGATGCGCCGGCACCGGCTGGAGCTGCCGTTCGGCTTCGATCCGGTCGCCGCGGCCGCGTCCCGCCACCCACGCTGACCAGCGGTCACCGGCGGGCCGCGCCGCCGGAACCGCGAACAGCGGGCCGGAACCGCGGACAGCACCGCCGGAACCGCGGACAGCACCGCCGCACGGCCGCGACGGCGCCGTCTCCCGAGCGGGTCAGCCGGCCCGCCGCAACCGCTCGGCGCCACCGATCAGGGCCTGCCAGGTCTGCCGGCCGACCACCCCGTCCGCGGTCAGGCCCGCCGCCTGCTGGAACGCCCGCACCGCCGACTCGGTCGCCGGGCCGAAGGTCCCGTCCGGCGTCGCGCCGGAGGAGTCCCTCGGCCGACACCGGTGCTGCACGGCGCGGACCGCGTTGCCCTGCGCGCCGGGACCGACCTCGGCGATCAGCGCCAACCAGGTCTCCGCGCCGACGATGCCGTTGTCGGGCAGGCCCCGGGTGCGCTGGTAGGCGCGGACCGCGTCGCCGGTCTGCGCCCCGAAGACGCCGTCCACGGTGACCGTGTGGCCGTGCGAGCGCAGCAGGTACTGCAGCGTGGGCACGGGATGCCGGGTCGATCCCTGCCGGGTCGTCGGCCAGGGGCTGAGCGTAGCGACCATCCGAGGTCCTCCTCAACGTCGAGTAGGTGTGTGCCCTTCACCTTCTCGTCACCCGGCGTCGAAAAAAAGGGGATCCGCCCCTTGACCCAACACTTCGTTAGGCAAAGAGGCGGATCGACCTTCTAGCGGATCAGCGCTCGGCCCAGTCCTCCAGCGACCAGTCACGTACCTCGGGCATGTCCTCGAGGTGTTCGACGACGTAGGTTTCGTGGCGGGCCAGTTGTGCTTCGCACCAGGCTTTGAGTTCGGAGGCGCCGCTGGGCAGGCGTTTGGCGTTGTTGATGGCGTCCATGACCAGGTGGTAGCGGGACGCGCGGTTGCGGACGGTCATGTCGAACGGGGTGGTGGTGGTGCCCTGTTCGATGAAGCCACGCACCCGGAACCGGTCGGCGTCGGGCCGGCCGTGCACGAGCTGGTGGATCGCGCCGGGGTAGCCGTGGAAGGAGAAGACCACGTCGACGTGGTCGGTGAACAGTTCCCGGAACATGGTCTCGCTCATGCCGTGCGGGTGGTCCTTCGGCCGTGGCAGGGTCATCAGGTCGACCACGTTGACCACGCGGACCTTCAGCTGCGGCAGTTTCTCCATCAGGATCCGCGCGGCGGCCACGGTCTCCATGGTGACCACGTCACCGGCGCAGGCCAGCACGATGTCCGGGTCGCTGGAGCCGTCGTCGGTACCGGCCCATTCCCAGATCCCGGCGCCCTTGGTGCAGTGCTCGATGGCCTGGTCCATGTCCAGCCACTGCAGCTGCGGCTGCTTGTCGATCACGATCAGGTTGATGTACGACCGGGACCGGAAGCAGTGATCGGCGACCGACAGCAGGGTGTTGGCGTCCGGCGGCAGGTAGACCCGGGCCACGTCACCGCGCTGGGTCAGCACGTTCTGGATCAGGCCCGGCCCCTGGTGGGAGAACCCGTTGTGGTCGTTACGCCACGCGGTCGAGGTCAGCAGGATGTTCAGGCTCGGCACCTTGGCCCGCCACGGCAGGTGCGAGGCCTCCTGCAGCCACTTGCCGTGCTGGATCGTCTGCGACGCGCTGACCATCGCGAACGCCTCGTAGGTGGCGAACATGCCGTGCCGGCCGGTCAGGTTGTAGCCCTCCAGCCAGCCGTGGCAGTTGTGCTCGGAGAGCACCTCCATCACCCGCCCGGACCGGCTGATCTTCACGTCCTCGCCGGTGACGGTCTCCATGAACGCCCGGTCGGACACCTCGAACACCGCGCCGAGCCGGTTGCTGTTGGTCTCGTCCGGGCAGAACAACCGGAACCGATCCGGGTTACGGGTGTAGATGTCCCGCATGAACTCACCGAGCCTGCGCGTCGACTCCGCCCGCCCCTGCGCCGGCCGTTTCACCTCGACCGCATAACCACGGAAGTCCGGCAGATCCAGATCCCGGGTCAGCAACCCCCCGTTGGCATGCGGACTCGCGCTCATCCGCAGATCACCCTCCGGCGCCAACGCCCGCACCAGCTCCACCGGCGCGCCGGTCGCGTCGAACAACTCCTCCGGCCGGTACGACCGCAGCCAGTTCTCCAACTCGGTCAGATGATCGGAATTACCCTTCACCCCCGACAGCGGCACCTGGTGCGACCGCCACGTCCCGGTCACCGTGATCCCGTCGATCTTCTCCGGACCGGTCCACCCCTTCGGCGTCCGCAGAACGATCAACGGCCACTGCGGGCGCGTGCCGTCCCACTGGCCACTGCGCGCGGCGGTCTGGATGGCCCTGATCTTGCCCCACGCCTCGGCCAGCGCGGCCGCGAACCGGTAGTGCATGCCGGGCACGTCGTCGCCGCCGACCTCGATGATCTCGTAACCGTGGCCTTCGAGGAGCTTGCGGACCTCCTCCGGGTCCTTGCGCGACAGCACGGTCGGACCGGCGATCTTCGCGCCGTTGAGATGCAGGATCGGCAGCACCGCACCGTCGTGCTCCGGGTTGATGAACGAGATGCCCTTCCACGAGCCCTCCAGCGGACCGGTCTCGGCCTCACCGTCACCGACCACCGCGATGCTCAGCAGATCCGGATTGTCCATCACCGCGCCGAACGCGTGCACCAGCACATACCCCAGCTCACCACCCTCATGGATGGAACCCGGCGTGGTCACCGACACGTGACTCGGGATGCCACCCGGACTGGAGAACTGCCGGAACAACCGCAGCATCCCGGCCTCGTCCAACCCGACGTTCGGATACACCTCCGAATACGTGCCCTCCAGATAACCCGCCGCCACCAGCGCCGGGCCACCATGCCCCGGACCGGCCAGATAGATCGCCTGCTGCCCGGTCGTCTTGATCAACCGCGACACGTGCGCGTAGATGAACGACAACCCCGGACTGGTCCCCCAGTGCCCGAGCAGACGCGGCTTGATGTGTTCGTTCCTGAGCGGCTCACGCAGCAGCGGGTTGCCCTGCAGATAGATCTGGCCGATGGTCAGATAGTTGTTCGCCCGCCACCACGCGTCGAGGCTCGCCACCTCCGAGTCGTCCGGTTGGGCTAGCTTGCGAACCAGGTCCTCGTGGTCCAGCACAGCGGTCACGATCTTTCCTTCCCCGAAAGCTTTTTCGATCTTCACTTTTCTCCGCGGGCGATCCATCTGGCAGGGCCCTTCGGCCCTTCCGATCGGGACGTTACCCGCGCCGCTGTGGGACATGCGCCGTCCGCGACGTGAACGGCGAGTAAAGTGATCAAGGGGTGCGCCGCAGTGACCCACGTCTCCCTTCCCACCCTGGTGAGCACAGTGGACAGTGGGAGCGGTCCAGTCCCGATCCGGAAGGGAGCGCCCGTGCCCGCGGTCCGTAACGTTCTCGTCGTCGGCGCCGGCACCGCCGGGGCGGCGGTGGCCATCCGGCTCGCGGCCGGCGGCGTCGCGGTCGACCTGGTCGACGTCCGGCCCGACGCGGGCGCGCACGGCTCCGGGATCACGCTGCAGGGCAACGCCCTGCGAGTGCTGCGCGAGCTGGGCGTCTGGGAGCGGTTGCGGGAGCGTGGGTACGGTTTCGACACGCTCGGCCTGCGCGCCCCCGATCCACACGGGACGCTGCTCGCCGAGGTCACCGGCATCCGGACGGGCGGGCCGGACCTGCCGGCGAGCTTCGGCACGTACCGCCCGGTGCTGGCACGGCTGCTGCTGGAGCGGGCCGAGCAGGCCGGGGCACGGATCAGCTTCGGCGCCACGTTCACCTCGATGCGCCCGCTCGGCGCGAGCGTGGAGGTCACCCTCACCGACCACCGCACCGAGCATTACGACCTGGTGATCGGCGCCGACGGGATGCGTTCCGCGGTGCGCCGGGCGATCGGCATCGAGCTGACCACCCACGACGTCGGGATCGACATCTGGCGGGTGGTCGCGCCCCGGCCGCCGTCGGTGCGGCGCACCGAGCTGATCCACGGCGGCCCGGCCTACATCGCCGGCTACTGCCCGACCGGGCCGGACACCCTGTACGCCTACCTCGCCGAGGCGCCCCGCCGCCGTGGGCGGCTCACCCCGGCGCAGTCCCTGGCGGTGGTCCGGGAGCTCGCCGCCGGCTATCACGGGCCGTGGGACGAGATCCGCGAGGGCTTCACCGATCCGGACGGGATCAACTTCACCCGCTTCCGGCACCACCTGCTCGACGGCCCGTGGCACCGCGGCCGGGTGGCGGTGATCGGCGACGCCGCGCACACCGCACCGCCGACCCTGGCCCAGGGCGCCGCGATGTCCCTGGAGGACGCCGCCGTGCTGGGCGAGCTGCTGCTGTCCCGCCCGGCGCTGGACGACCGGCTCTGGGCGGAGTTCACCGCCCGGCGCCTGGAGCGGGTGCGCACGGTCGTCGACGGGTCCGTGCAGATGTGCCGGTGGCTGCTCGACGGGGAGCAGGGTGACGTCCCGGGCCTCAACCACCGGATCGCCACGCTGCTCGCCCAGCCCGCGTGAGCGACGCCGGGCTCAGCCCAGCGGGTTCTCCCGGTCGTTCAGGACGGCGAGGACCGGGGCGTACATCCGGGTCTTGATCGTGCCCAGCGTGTCGCCGGCGTTGCCCGCCAGGCCGGCGGCGAGCTCGACGGCGAACGGGCGGACCGCCTCCTGCGCGACCGCGTGGTCGACGATCCCGGCGGCCAGCGCGTCCGTGCCGCCGTAGCGGCGCCCGGTGGTCATCGCCTCGTGCGCGGCCCGCGGGGTCAGGCGGCTCTGGATCAGCGCGGACATGCCGCGGGTGAACGGGATGTCGATGGCGACCTCGGGCAGGCACCAGAAGCCCCGGTCGGCGCGCATCACCCGGATGTCGTGGGCCAGCGACAGCATCGCGCCGGCGGCGAAGGTGTGCCCCTGCAGGGCGGCGACGGTGGGCACCGGCAGCGACAGCACGCGGGCGAAGAGCGCGTGCACCAGGTTCGCGTACTCCTGGAAGGAGTCGCCGTGGGCGCCCAGCCAGTCGAGGTCGAGCCCGTTGGAGTAGAACTTCCCGGTCGCGGTGGTGACCAGGGCCCTCGCGCCGCCGGCCCGCTCCACCTCGTCCAGGGCGGCGCCGACGGCGTGCAGCCAGTCGGGGTGGAAGCGGTTCTCGGTGTCGCCGAGGTCGAGGACGAAGACGTCGTCCTGCCGGTCGAGCGTGGGCATACGGCCTCCCTGCCTCAAGTTACCCGTTGGTAACTTGGCCTATCCTGGCCCACCCGGCGGCCCCGGTCAAGGCGACACCGGCGCACCGGCCACGTGGCGATCACCGGCCATGATGGACGGCATGGCTCGGTCCCTCAGTTACGCGGACGCGGTCCGGCTGCTCGGCGGCCAGGAGAGCGCGGTCGTCCGCGCCATCGAGAAGCTCACCGGTGGCGCCCTGCTCGCCGCGACGCCGGCCGCGCCGGTGCTGCTCGGCCTGTTCGACGCGAAGGCCGAGCTGGCCCGCCTCAGCCACGACCTGGTCCGGGAGCTGTCCGAGCGGCGCAGCGGCCTGGCCCGCCACACCCGCACGCAGCGGCTGGAGGCGGCCCACGCGGTGCTCGTCGTCGCCGCCTTCTTCGAGGCGATGGAACAGGCCGGGCTGCCGTTCCGGTTCCGTGACCTGGAGCTGACCCGCCAGGAGCAGCAGTCGGTGGCCGCCGGCTCGTTCATCGAGCGGGTCGACGACGCGGTGCTGACGCTGCCCGCGCCCGCGGTGCCGCCGGAGGTCTTCGCGGACCTCCTGCAGGGTTACTACCGGGAGCTGGCGGCCTCGGTCCGCACCTTCGTCACCGGCCTGGCCGTCTGGGACCGGCTGACCGTCGGCCGGCGACGGCAGTTCTACGACGCGATGAGCAGCGTGCCACCCCGGGCGGTCACGCGCTACGAGGAGCTGTTCCGGCGGCTGGTGGCCGACTTCCCCGAGGTGGCCTGCTGGGCCAGCCGGCAGGAGCACCGGGCGACCCGGGCCGCGCTGGCCGGGCTGGAGGAGATGCTGCGCGACATCTCCACCGGCCGCGCGCCCGACGAGCGCCGGGAGAGCCTGGCCCGGGCCTACCGCGCCGAGCTGGGTCGCCGCATCGTGGAGTCCGGCGACATCCCGGACGGCATCCGGGTGCCCCCGCTCGGCGAGGGCTACCTGCCGCCGCGGTTCCGGGCCGCCGCCGTCTCGCCCGCCGACCGGGTCAGCGAGGAGTCCTGGTGGTCCGGCCGTCCGGTCCGCGACGACCTGCCGGAGTTCCTGATCGGCCACCTGACCGCGCCGCAGGCCGCACGCGCGCCGCTGCTGGTGCTCGGCCAGCCCGGCTCCGGCAAGTCGGTGCTCACCCGGATCCTGGCGGCGCGCCTGCCGGCCGCCGACTTCCTGCCGGTCCGGGTCGTCCTGCGCGACACACCCGCGGTCGACGACGTCCAGGAGCAGATCGAGCACGCGGTCCGGCAGGCCACCGGCGAGCGCGTCGAGTGGCCCGCGCTGGCCCGCTCGGCCGGTGACGCGATGCCGGTCGTCATGCTCGACGGCTTCGACGAGCTGCTGCAGGCGGTCGGGGTGAGCCAGACCGACTACCTGGTACGGGTGGCCCGGTTCCAGCGCCGCGAGGCCGAGCAGGGCCGGCCGCTCGCCGTGCTCGTCACCAGCCGGACCGCGGTGGCCGACCGGGCCCGCGCTCCGGAGGAGACGGTCGCGCTGCGCCTGGAGCCGTTCGACGACGAGCAGGTGGCCACCTGGCTGGACATCTGGAACCGGGGGAACGCCGCGAACCTCGCCGCGCGAGGGCTCCAGCCGCTCGCCGCGGAGACCGTGCTCGCCCACCGCGAGCTCGCCGCGCAGCCGCTGCTGCTGCTCATGCTCGCGCTCTACGACGCGGCCGGCAACGCGCTGCAGCGCTCCCCGGTCTCGCTGCGCCCGGACGAGCTCTACGAGCAGCTGCTGCGCAGCTTCGCGCTGCGGGAGATCACCAAGCACCGGCCCGGTCTCCCGGACCGGGAGCTGCGGGTGGCGGTGGAGCACGAGCTGCGGCGTCTGTCGGTGGTGGGGTTCGCGATGTTCAACCGGGCGACCCAGTGGGCCACCGAGTCCGATCTGGACCGGGACATCGCGGCGCTGCGGATCCGCGGGCCGCAGACCCCGCCCGCCGCGGCCGGTATGCGCTCGCCGCTGCAGGAGGCCGAGCTGACGCTGGGCCGGTTCTTCTTCATCCACCGGGCCCGGGCGGCCGGCGACGACCACCTCCAGACGTACGAGTTCCTGCACGCCACCTTCGGCGAGTTCCTGGTCGCCCGGCTCACCTGGCAGGCGCTGCTGGACGTGGCGGCCCGCGACGCCGCGTCGTCGATGTCGTTCACCCCCGCGCCCGCCGAGGACGACCTGCTGCGCGCGCTGCTGTCGTTCCAGCCGCTGAGCGTGCGGGCGCCGGTCATCGAGTTCCTGACCCACATGGCCGGGCCGATCGCCGACGACGCCCGGCAGCACCTGCGCGACCTGCTGTTGCGGCTGTACCGCGCGGTCAACCACACCCCGCCGGGCTCCCGGTACGCCGGCTACCGGCCGCTGAGCCCGAGCGAGCCGGCGCGCTACGCGACGTACGCCGCGAACCTGCTGCTGCTCAACCTGTGCGTGGGCGACGTGCGGGGCGGCGAGCTCTACCCGGAGCCGCCGGACCCGGTGGACGCCTGGCACGCCCAGGCCCTGCTGTGGCGTTCGCAGCTGGGCGTGGACGGGTGGACCAGCCTGGTCGACCTGGTGTCGCTGGAGCGCACCCGGCACGGCGACCGGCGCGACCTGCACCTGAGCCTGTACAACTCGCCGCGGGCCCCGGCCGTCGACCCGGCCTGGACCTTCGACCTGCGCCCGGAGGATCGCGGGCGGACCTTCGCCGTGCACGACCTGAGCCTGGAGCAGCTGCGCCGCAAGTCGTACTTCCAGTGCGCGGTGCTGGACGACATGGTGCAGCACGCCCTGGAGCCGCTGTCGGACCGGCTGGGTTTCACCGTCGACACGTTCGCCGCCGACGCGCAGGGGCGGACCCGGTCGGCGACGCACGTGCTCCTCGGCCTCTGGAGCGATCCGTCCGGCCCGGCCTACCTGGACGCCGCCCGGATCGCGGCGGCGAGTCGGCTCGGCTGGACCGGTGACGATCACCTCGCCTATGCGGACTCGGTGCTGAGCCGGCTGGGCGCCGACCCGGCGGCGCATCCCGAGGTCGCGGTCGGTGTCCTGGACCTGCTGCTGCAGAGCCCGCACGGGCGCGACACCGGTCTGGCGTCGGCGATCTGCGGCGCCGCCGCGCGCTTTCTCGGCCGCCACCCGGAGAGCGATCGGCGGCTGCGCCGGATCATCGAGAGCGCCCAGCGGGTCCAGGCCGGCGAGGACCGGCCCGGATGACCGGCGCGACCCGGTGGGTCCCGCCTCCGCAGCGGATCTGCGCAGGCGGGACAGAACCTTGGTGCGGGAACGACACGTACCGGCCGTTCGCCAGGGCCCGTGGGGGTCGCGACGGCGGAGTTCAGCCGGTCAAAGCTGGGCACGCCTGTTGCAGGGCCCGCCAGACGTCGCCCGGTGCGCGATAGTCCGGCCCGGACCGGTACGCCTCGGCGATGGCGGTGGCCAGATCCAGTTCGTGGGCGGCCGCGGCCAGAGTGCCGGCCGGTATCGGTGCGGTGGCACCGGGCAGGGTGCTGAACACGGGCCGGCGTGGGTCGAGGATGCCGTAGGCGATGCTGGAGTCGATCTGGCGGTCGCAGCGGCAGGGGTGTTCGGCGCGGACCAGCCCGCACCGGTCCGCGATGATCCCCCGCATGATCGTGCGAGCGCGAGCCAGCCGCTGACGGAACGCCGCACGGCTGATCTCCAGAGCCGCCGCTCCTTCGACATCGGGCAGACCGACCAGGTCACCGAGCAGGTACGCCAGTCGTAGCGGCCGGGACAGGGTCAGCAGCATGCCGTAGGTGCAGGCCAGGCGCACCTCGCCGGCGAGCAGCCGATACTCCGCCTCGTCGTGCCCGCCGGCGGATTCGGCGGCGAGGTTGTCGTCGATCCAGTCGGCGAACGGTTCGGGGCCGGCGACGCTGAGTTCCACCGGGCCCCGCACGGAACGCAGCAGATACCGCGAGGCGATCGTGTACACCCAGGTGGTCAGCTTCGACCGGCCCTCGAACTCGGCGAGATGCGTGATGACCAGGATGAGGATCTCCTGGGTGGCGTCGGCGGCGGCCTGCGGATCGGAGGAGAACCGCAGCGCCAGCCGATAGATCAGGTCCTGCAACTCCCGGCACAGCTGTTCCAAGGCGCGGGCCTCGCCTGCTACGGCCCGGCGGGCCAGACCTTCCAGGTCCGGCCCGCTCGCCCCATCGGTCTCAGGCAGCACGGTCACCTGCGAAGACGACCTCGGCGTGCTCCATGGACACGACCTCCTTGATGTACGCGAACGCATTCCGGCATGCGGCCACGTCGCCCACCAGCGCCGCTGCCTCGTCGGCCTGCGCGCGGCTGGCCCAGATGACCACGTCGAGCCACGTCCGCTCGTCCAGCCGGACCAGCCGCAGCGACTCGAAGCCGGAGAACCGCTCCCGCAGCGCGGCCAGCATGGCCGGCCGGGCGGCGAGCATGGCATCGACATCTTGCGGGTCGACCGTGAACCGCGCCAGCTCCATCGCCTTCGTCGCCTGCATCGTCTTTGCTCCTTCCGTCACCGGACCTTCCTGATGACACGTGATGAGAGACCCCTGACCGCCCGTCTGTGACATCCGGATCATGGTGAGCTGGGTAACACGAGACCGCGGTGAAGTGACCGCCAAGGGCACCGTCGCGGGTATCGGTGGCCGGGCTGTCCGCTACCCGCCCGGCCACCGATCCCGGCTGATCTACCCGCACCCCGCCCTACCGCGGCCGCGAGGCAGAACCGGAAGGGTTCCGCGAACCGCTGAGGGTGAGGGTGCAGCTGTCCTGGTCGGCGGCCAGCTCGGTGACCTCGTCACCCCGCCGCACGTTCCACGGCAGCGCCTCGCCGCTGCGGCCGATCCGCAGCTGGGCGCCCTCGCGGACGACCGTGAAGACGGTGTCGGCGCCGGACGGGCCGGGGACGACCACGGCCGTACGGCCCTCGGCGGGCGCGTACAACCGCAGCGTGACGCCGTCGCGGTAGTCGTAGTCCGGGCGGTCCTGCCGGGCGCCGACCGGGATCACCGCCCCCGGCCGGACCAGCAGCGGGACGCTGCGGAAGCCGTGCGTCTCGCGCACCCAGCCCGGGCCCTGCACGACCTCGCCGGTCAGGTAGCTCGTCCAGCGCCCGGCCGGGACGTAGTACCGCACGTCGCCACCGGCGTCGAAGACCGGCGCCACCAGCAGGTCGCCGCCGAGCATGTACTGCCGGTCCAGGTAGGCCACGGCCGGGTCGTCCGGGAACGCCACCGCCATCGGGCGCATCACCGGCAGCCCGGACAGGTGCGCCTCCCGGGCCGCGCCGTACAGGTACGGCATCAGCCGGTACTTCAGGTGCGTGAAGAAGCGGAGCACGTCCACCGCCTCCTCGTCGAAGTTCCACGGCACCCGGTACGACTTGCTGCCGTGCAACCGGCTGTGCGAGGAGAGCAGCCCGAACGCCACCCAGCGTTTGAAGACCACCGGGTCGGGCAGCCCCTCGAAGCCGCCGATGTCGTGGCTCCAGAAGCCGAAGCCGGACGACATCAGCGACAACCCGCCGCGCAGGCTCTCCGCCATCGAGGCGAAGTTGCCGGTGTTGTCGCCGCCCCAGTGGACCGGGAACTTCTGGCCGCCGACGGTGGCCGAGCGGGCGAACAGCACCGCCTCGCCTTCGCCGCGGCTGTCTCGCAGGACGTCGAAGACCACCTGGTTGTACAGCTGGGTGTAGTAGTTGTGCATCCGCTCCGGGTCGGAGCCGTCGTGCCAGACGATGCCGTCGACCGGGATGCGCTCGCCGAAGTCGGACTTGAACGCGTCGACGCCCATGTCGACCAGCGCCCGCAGTTTCGCCGCGTACCACTGCCGGGCCGCCGGGTTGGTGAAGTCGACCAGAGCCATGCCGGCCTGCCAGCGGTCCCACTGCCAGACGTCGCCGTCCACGGTCCTGACCAGGTAGCCGTTGTCGCGGCCCTCGGCGAACAGCGGCGACCGCTGCGCGATGTACGGGTTGATCCACAGGCATACCCGCAGCCCCCGGTCGGCGAGGCGTTTCAGCATCCCGGCCGGGTCCGGGAAGATCCGGGTGTCCCACTCGAAGTCGCACCAGTGGAACTCGCGCATCCAGAACGTGTCGAAGTGGAACACGCTCAGCGGCAGGTCCCGTTCGGCCATCCCGTCGATGAAGCTGTTCACCGTCTCCTCGTCGTAGGAGGTGGTGAACGACGTGGTCAGCCAGAGGCCGAAGGACCAGGCCGGCGGCAGCGCGGGCCGGCCGGTCAGCGCGGTGTACCTGCGGATCACGTCGGCCGGGGTGGGGCCGTGGATGACCAGGTACGACAGGCTCTGCCCGGCGACGCTGAACTGGGTGCGGGTGACCATCTCGGAGGCCACCTCGAAGGAGACCCGGCCGGGGTGGTCGACCAGCACGCCGTACCCGCCGCTGGTGAGGTAGAACGGGACGTTCTTGTACGCCTGCTCGCTGCTGGTGCCGCCGTCCTCGTTCCAGATGTCGATGCTCTGCCCGTTCTTGACCAGCGGGCCGAAGCGTTCGCCGAGGCCGTAGACGAGCTCGCCGACACCGAGGTCGAGCTGCTCGTGGACGAACGGTCCGTCCGGGCCGTCGACGATGCCGATGCCCTTCCAGCCGCTGCCGGTGATCCGCCGGCCGTCGGCGAGGAAGTCGAGGGCCCAGTCGTCGCCGGTGCTGACCCGCGCGGTCAGCGCGCCGGAGGTGAACGACGCCGCGTCGACGGTGACGTCCACGTCCTTCGCGGCGATCTCGAAGGCCGGGGTGCGGGGGCGCGCGCCCTGGAAGTGCTCGACGGTGACCCGGATGACGTCGGCCATCGGGGCGGTGAGGGTGACGGTGATCAGCGGCGCGTCCAGGGTGTCGCCCCGGTCGCGGATGCGTTTGGTGGCGGCGTAGACGGTCAGCGAGCCGGGTCCCGGGGTGCTGTCCTGGTAGTGCGCGGGGTGCAGCACGGTCAGGCCGTCGCGCTTGCGCCAGTAGCCGTCGGTGAACTTCATGGCAGTCCTTCTCCTGGGTCACTTGATGGCGCCGGCGGCGATGCCGCGCGTGAGGGTCCGCTGGAAGATCAGGAAGAAGACCATCGCCGGGGCGATGCCGATCAGCGCGGAGGCGCTGGTGGTCGTGGCGTCCATCATCCGGTCGCTCTGCAGCACGCCGAGCGCCACCGGGACGGTCTGGTTGTCGTTGGAGATCAGGAAGATCAGGGGCAGGAAGAACTCGTTCCACGTCCAGATGAAGAAGAACGTGAACAGCACCGCGAGGGTCGGCCGGCTGACCGGGACCACCACCCGCCACAGTGCCCGCCACTTCCCGGCGCCGTCCACCGAGGCGGCGTCCAGCAGTTCCCGGGGGAACTCGGTGTAGACCGAGGTGAGCAGGTAGGTGCCGAACGCGCTCTGGATGACGGTGAAGATGATGATGATCGAGAACAGGCTGTCGTAGAGGCCGATCTGCTTCGACAGGTAGTACAGCGGGTAGACCAGCACCTCCTGCGGCAGCAGGTTGGCGACCAGGAAGAAGACCAGGAACCAGGCACGGCCCCGGACCCGGCCGATGCCCAGCGCGTAGGCGTTGAGCACCGAGAGGACCACGCCCAGCACCGCCACCACCAGGCTGGTGATGAAGCTGTTGAGGAGTTTGAGCCCGAAGTCGACCCGGTTCCAGAAGTCGACGATGCCGTCCCAGTGCAGGTGGGTGGGCACCGACAGCGGGCCGTTGGACGCGTAGTCGGCCGGGCTCTTGACCGCGTTGACCGCGACGACCAGTAGCGGCGCGACCATCAGCAGCAGCAGGACGAGCAGGAGGGCCAGCACCAGGAAGCGGCCGGGGTGCCGCTCCCGCAAGGACGGCTTCGCCGGGGCGCGCGACGGGGTGCGCGTAGCGGTGACGGTCATGCGTTCAGCTCCGCTCGGCACGGTTCTGCAGCCGCAGGAAGACGACGGCGAGCACGACGATCAGGACGGTGAGCACCGTGGCGATCGCCGAGCCGTACCCGACCTGGGCCTTCTCGAAGAAGTTCTTGTACGCGAAGTAGGACGGCACCAACGTCGCGTTGCTCGGCCCGCCGCGGGTGAGCACGAAGATCTGCCCGAAGATCTTCAGCGAGGCGATGGTGGTGGTCACCAGCACCACGTACAGCTCCGGCCGGATCATCGCGACGGTGATCCTCCGGAACCGCTGCCACCAGGTGGCGCCGTCCAGGTCGGCCGCCTCGTACAGCTCCGGGTCGATGCGCTGCAGGCCGGACATGAACATGACCACCGGGTAGCCGAGCTGGAACCAGATCATCACGGCCATCACGCTGTACAGCGCGTACTTCGGGTCGCCGAGCCAGTTGCGGGTCAGCGAGCCGAGCCCGACCGCATCCATGATCTTGTTCAGCGCGCCGTAGCTCGGGTGCAGGATCCAGCCCCAGATGATGCCGGTGACCGCGACCGGCAGCACCTGCGGCAGGTAGTACCCGGAGCGCAGCACCGCGGCCCAGCGGTCGCCGAAGTGCTTGGCGACGTGGTCGAACAGCACCGCGGCCAGCACCAGGCCCAGCAGGGTAGGCACCACCGCCATCGCGACGATGAGCAGGATGATGTGCCCGAACGAGGCCCAGAAGTTGGCGTCGGCGAACAGCCGGGTGTAGTTGTCGGCACCGATCCAGCGAGGGCTGCCGATGCCGGTCCACCGGGTGAAGCTGATGTAGACGGTCATCACCAGCGGGACGACGATCACCGCGGTCGAGGCGATGATCCCGGGGATGAGGTAGAGCCCGTAACCGCGGCTGCGGGTGTTGCTGTTGCCGGCCATCCGGGGAGATCCTTTCCGCACCGGGCGCCGGCGGCGGGTCGCCCCGCCGCCCACGCCGGGGTCACTTGCCCAGGTCGGCCAGGTTCTCCTGGTACGGCTTGGCCACCTCGTCGAGGAACGCCTGCGGGGTCTTCGAGCCGTTGATCAGGCCCTGCACGCCGGCGACCATCACGTCGTAGTAGCCCGGGGCCGGCCAGTCCGGGTAGAACGCCAGGCCGTCCGCGGTGGAGATCTTGTTGAAGTTCTCGATCAGTTCCTTGTTCTTGGCGTCGGTGATCGCCGCCGGGTCGGCCGCGACCGGGACGCCGCCGCTGTTGCCGAGCAGGTTCTGCACCTCGCTCGACATGGTGATGTCGATAAAGTCGTACGCCAGGCTCTTGGCCTTGCTCTTCTCCGGGACCACCCAGAGGTTGCCGCTGGAGCCGGGGTGCAGGCTGTTGCCAGGGAACAGGAACGTGCCCCAGTCGAAGTTCTTGATCTCCTTGGCGAACCGGCCGTACCACCAGCTGCCGGAGATCAGGATCGGGAACCTGCCCTGTTCGAAGGAGACGCCCATGTCCTCGGCCTTGATGCCGGCCGCGTCCTTGCCGACGTAGCCCTTGCGCACCCAGTCGGCGAAGGTGGTCGCGCCGTGGCTGAGCACCGGGCCGGTGAAGTCGACCTTGTTCTTGTACAGCTGGTAGTCGTCGACGAAGGCGCGGTCGGCCCGGGACAGCGCCAGCTCGTAGAAGATCTGCTGGGCCGGGTACTCCGCGCCGCCGACGGCCAGCGGGGTGACCCTGTTCTTGACGAAGGTGTCCATCGCGGCGGTGAACTCGTCGAGTGTGGTCGGCACGGCGATCTGGTACCGGTCGAACATCGCCTTGTTGTAATAGACCATGACATATTCGCCGTAGTTGGGCACGCCGTAGAACTTGCCGCTGCCCATGATGCCGTCGTCGTCGTACTTGGCGGTGGTCTGCAGGCTGCCGCTGAGCTTGGCGTCCCAGCCGAACCTGGTGACCTGGTCGCTGAGGTCGGTCAGCAGGCCCTGCTTGGAGAGCAGGCCGGCGGTCGCGTTGCCCTTGTTGTACTCCAGGATGTCCGGCGCGCTGTCGGAGTTCAGGATCATCTGGGCGTTCTGCTGGATCTGTTCGAAGCTCTTCTCCTCGAACCTCACCTCGACGCCGGGATGCTTCTGCTTGAAGATCTCGATCGCCCGGTTCCAGGCGATGCCCATCGCGCTGGTCGGCCCCTCGTAGTGCCACAGGGTGAGGGACTTGGCGTCGGCGCCGGAGTCACCGCCGCCACCACAGGCGCCCAGGGCCAGCGAGGCGGTCGTCAGGATTGCCCCGGCCAGCAGACCGCGACGCGAAAAAGACATGTCGTCCTCCCAGGGGGACTGGGTCGAGGAGTGGGTGCAGCGGCGAAGGGGGTCGAAGCGCTTCGACAATCGCGCGGAAAATGTCGAAGCGCTTCGACAACGGCCTTGCCGCAGACGCTATGAAACCGGTGCTGGAGATGTCAACGGTGTGACGGCGCGATTTCGCGGCAGCTGCCCCGCTCGACCAGACCCGGTTCGAGCAGGCGGGTGAACTCCACCCGGCGGCCGTCCAGCAACCGCATCGCGGTCTCCACGGCCAGCGTGCCGACCTCGTGCGCCGGGATGTCGATCGAGGTCAGATCGACCGGCATACTGGTCGCCACGTCCCGCGGGCAGATCGCCACGACGGAGATGTCCTCCGGCACCCGCCGCCCGGCCGCGTGCAGCAGGTCCAGCAGCGGCCGCAGCGCCTCCTCGTTGTGCACCACCAGGGCGCTGAGCCCGGGCAGCTCGGTGTCGAGATCGGCCAGCGCGGCCCGGACCCCCTCGACGCCCGGCTCACACGGGTGGGTCGCGGTGCGTATCCCCAGGTCGGCCGAGGCCTGCAGGAAGCCGGCCAGGAACCGGTCGGCGTAGGTGGTCTGCCGCCGGTAGACCGCCGGGGACGGGCCGATCAGCCCGATCCGCCGGTGCCCGTGCCCGGCCAGATGCCGCAGCGCGGCTCCGGCCGCGGCCTCGAAGTCCAGGTCCACACAGGCGATGCCGGCATGGTCGGCGGGCAGGCCGATCAGCACCGACGGCTGCTTGAGCCGGCGGATGGCCGGCAGGCGCACGTCGTCGCGCTCGATGTCCATCAGGATCAGCGCGTCCACCATGGTGCTGTGCGCCACCCGCTCCAGCCCGGCGGTGCCCTCGTCCTTGGTCAGCAGCAGCACGTCGTGGTTGTGCGCGCGGGCCGCGGTCACCACGGCCGTGGCGAACTGCATGATGACCGGGACGTTGACGTCCACCCGCAGCGGCGCCACCAGGGCCAGCACGTTCGTCTTGCTGCTGGCCAGCGCCCGCGCCCCGGCGTGCGGGTGGAAGCCGAGCTCGGCGATCGCGGCCTGCACCCGGGCCCGGGTCTCGGCGGAGATCGGGCGGCGGCCGCTCAACACGTACGACACCGTGCTGGGCGACACACCGGCCGCCCGGGCGACGTCGTTGATCGTCGGCACAGCGCCTCCCCATGTACCCCGGCCCAAGACCGCTACCCCCCGCCGATCCTAGTCACCCGCGCCATCACGCCCCGCGCACGCAGGGTCGCGGCGGGGAGCCCGCTCCCATCCGGCTCCCCGCCGCGAGTCTCACCGGATGCTGAACGAGGCCACCCGCAGGCCCGGGCTCAGCACCAGACAGACGTCCCGGCGGCCGCTCACGGCCGACAACGGGGCGCGCGTCTCGACGTACGCATGGATCCCGCCGGTGTCACCCACCGTGGCCGTGCCGAGCAGCGGCCCGGTCGGCGAGCCCACCCGGACCTGCACCGTCCCGGCGCCCGCCGCCCGCACCGTCAGGGTCCGGCCGCCGCGCAGCGCCGCGTCACGGAAGGCGACCCAGTCGCCGGCGGCGGTCGCGCCGACCACCGTGCCGCTCGTCTTGCTCTCGTCCAGCAGGCGCACTCCGGAGTAGTCGTCGAAGGTCTCCGCCCGGGTCGGCACGGACAGGTCCCGCGCCGGGATCGTCTCGCCGCGCACCGCGCGGGTCGCGCGCTGCCGGATGTCGAGCGACGACGAGCCGACCAGGATGTCGTACACCGAGGTCTCGGTGACCCAGCGCTGCCGGGTGACGTCCCACCGGGCCAGATCCCGCGGCGTCAGCCGGAACGTGACGGTCGTGCTGCGCCCCGGCCGCAGCGACACCTTGCGGAAGGCGCGCAGCTGCTTGGCGGCCGTGACGTCCCGGGAGGCACGCTGGTGGGTATAGAGCTGCACGACCTCGGCCCCGGCCCGCCGGCCGGTGTTGGTCACGGTCACGCTGACCCGGTCACCGGCCACCCGCAGGTCGCGGTAGGCGAAGCTGGTGTACGACAGGCCGTGGCCGAACGGGTAGAGCGGCCGCGCGGCGCTGTACTGGTACGTCTGCCGGGTCTTGACGATGTCGTACCGGGTCAGGTCGGCCGGCAGGTCGGCGACCGACCGGTACCACGTCTGGGTCAGCCGCCCGGCCGGGTCGACGTCGCCGAAGAGCACGTCGGCCAGGGCGTTGCCGGTCTCCGCGCCGGCGTGCGTGGTCCAGACGATGCCCGGCACGTGTCGCTGCGCCCAGGTGATCGCCTCCGGGTAACCGCTCTGCAGCACCACGACGGTGTGCGGGTTGGCCGCCCGGACCGCCTCGATCAGCGCCTGCTGCCGGGCGCCGAGCGACAGGCCGGTACGGTCGTGCGCCTCCCGCCCGGCCACGAACGGGTCGGTCCCGACCACCACGACGGCGGCCTGCTTGCCCCGCGCGGCGGCGGCTGCCGCGGCCACGCCGTCGACCAGCACCTCCCTGGTGAAGCGCGCGGCCCCGGCGGCGGTCGCCGCGCCCAGCGCGAGCCGGCCGTCGGCGCCCACGGTCACGTACGTGTTCGCGCCGAACCAGCTCTCCTGCGTCTCGTACCCGGCGTAGTGCAGCACCACCGTGCCGTCCGGCTGCTTCTCCACCTTGAACTGTTGCTGGACGTACCAGCCGGTGGGCGCGTCGTCGCGGGTGACGAACGGGCCCCCGTCGTAGCCGAGGTACCTGCCGGTGGCGGCGTTGCGCAGGGTGGAGACCCCGTCGCCCCAGTCCACCGAGTCGAACTGGGCGGCGGCGTCGGCCGTGGTCGCGGTGGCGGCCACCGCCTGCGGGTCGGCGGCGCTCACGTAGCGGCCGGTGGCCACGTCCCTGAGCGCGATCCGGTCGGCGCCACCGGAGTACGTGGCGGCCGCGCGCCCGCCGATGCCGTCGAGGGCGGTCACCCGGTACGGCAGCTGTCCGCCGTACCAGTCGGTGTGGAGCGTGTCGGCGAGCGGGCCGACGACCGCGACCGAGCCGCCCGGGCGCAGCGGCAGCGCGTTCCCGCTGTTCTTCAGCAGCACCATGGATTCGGCCGCGGCCTGCCGGGCCAGCCGGCGATGTTCCGGGCTGTCCACGACCGACGGCGGGATGTCCGCGTACGGGCCGCCGTCCGGGTCGAACTCGCCGAGCCGGAACCGGATGCTCAGCGCATCGCCGACCGCGGTGTCCACCTGCCGCTCGGTGAGCAGCCCCCGGTCGAGGGCCTGCCGCAGCGCGGCGACGGTCGGCTCGCCGTCGATGTTGTCGACGGTGAAGCTGTCCAGTCCGGCCGCGACCACGGCGGCGTCCGCCTCGGCCTGGGTGGCGAAGTAGCCCTGCGAGCCGGTCAGGTTGGTCGGCGCCCACGCGTCGGTGATGTTGAACAGCCGCTGGTCGCTCCACCCGCGGACCAGGGTGGCCAGGTCCGGATCGACGGTGGCCGGGCGCCCGTTGATCAGGTTGTAGGAGGCCATCACCCCGGTCGCGGCGCCGGCCTGCAGCGGGATCCGGAACGGGGTGCGGTCGTACTCGTTGAGCACCCGCTGCGGCACGTCCGACGAGGTCTGGTCGCGCCGGGTCTCGTTGTTGTACGCCGCGTAGTGCTTGAGGGTGGGCGCGGTCTTCAGGTGCCGCGGGTCGTCGCCCTGCAGGCCCCGCCCGTACGCGGTGGCGATCGTCCCGGACAGCAGCGGGTCCTCCGAGTAGCCCTCCTCGTTGCGGCCCCAGCGCGGGTCGCGCAGCAGGTTGACCACCGGCGCCCACAGGTTCAGGCCCCACACCGTGGGGTCCTGCGCGTGCAGCCCGCGGGCCTCGTCGCCGACCGCCGCGCCGACCCGGCGCAGCAGCTCGGGGTCCCAGCTGCTGGCCAGGCCGACCGCCTGCGGGAAGACCGTCGCGGTCGCGTCGACCTTGGCGCCGCCGGCGTCGTGGTCGTTGGACCAGGCCACGCCGTGCAGGGCCTCGGTGCCGGTCTTGAACACCGCCAGGCCCAGCCGCGGGACGGCCGGCTGGTACTGGTGCAGCAGCGACAGCTTCTCCGGCAGGGTGAGCCGGCCGACCAGGTCGTCGATGCGGGCCTGGAGCGGAAGGGCCGGATCGCGGAACGGCAGCGGTTCGCCGGCGCGCGCGGCCCCGGGCGCGGGCGGCACGGCCAGCAGGGCGGCGGCGAGCAACGCCAGGCCGCGTCGTGCGGGCATGGTGGACCCCCCTCGGGCAGGCACGGTGAGCGGACCGGTCGGACTCCGGCCGGCGCCGGTGGTGATCATCCGGAGCGGACGACCACCACCGGGCCGGCCGGGACCCGGCTTCGGCGGCGGACGCGCCATCGAAGCGCTTCGACGTCGGTGGGGTCACCATAGATTCCGACCGATGCGTGAGGCAACACCTTGCGGAAATCTGCCGGTAATCGGCGCGCCGGACCGGGCACAATGGGCGAGTGCGAATGATCGTGATCGGCGGGGACGCGGCGGGCATGTCGGCGGCGGCTCAGGCGCGGCGCAGACGCGGACCGGACGAGCTGCAGATCGTGGCGTTCGAGATGGGGCGGTTCGTGTCGTACTCCGCCTGCGGCATCCCGTACTGGATCGGCGGGGTGGTCGACGGCCCGGACGCGTTGCTCGCCCGCACCCCCGAGCAGTTCCGCGAGCAGGGGATCGACGTACGCACCCGGCACGAGGTGACCGGCATCGACCTGGCCGCGCGCACGGTGACGGTGCGCGACCTCGACGGCGGCCGGGACCTGCGCGAGGACTTCGACGAGCTGGTCTACGCCACCGGCGCCACCCCGGTCCGCCCGGGCTGGGCGGCCACCGGCGCCGGCGGCGTCTTCGGCGTGCAGACCCTGGAGGACGGCAGCGCGCTGCGCGAGTGGCTGGACGCCGAGCAACCGCGCGACGCGGTGGTGATCGGCGCCGGCTACATCGGCGTCGAGATGGCCGAGGCACTGATCAATCGCGGTCTGCGGGTCACGCTGGTGGAGAAGGCCGAGCAACCGATGGGCACCGTCGACCCGGACATGGGGGCGCTGATCGCCGACTCGGTCCGCGGCCTCGGCATCGACCTGCGCACCGGCGTCACCGTCGAGGGCCTGGAGAGCTCCGGCGGCCGGGTCACCGCGGTGGCCACCGACGCCGGGCCGCTGCCGGCCGGGGTCGTGGTCATCGGCCTGGGGGTACGGCCGAACACCGCGCTGGCCGAGGCCGCCGGCATCCCCCTCGGACCCACCGGCGGCCTGCGCACCGACCTGCGGCAGAAGGTGACCGAGGGGGTGTGGGCGGCCGGCGACTGCACCGAGGTCCTGCACCGGGTCTCCGGACGGCCGGTGCACGTGCCCCTCGGCACGCACGCCAACAAGCAGGGCCGGGTGGCCGGGATCAACCTGGGCGGCGGGTACGCCACCTTCCCCGGGATCATCGGGACCGCGGTGACCAAGCTGTGCGACCTGGAGGTGGCCCGGACCGGGCTCAGCTCCCGGGAGGCCGGGCAGGCCGGTTTCCGGTACGTCACCGCGACGGTCGAGTCGACCAACCGGGCCGGCTACTTCCCCGGCGCCATCCCGATGACGGTCAAGGTGATCGCCGAGCGGGAGACCGGGGTGCTGCTGGGCGCGCAGATCGTCGGGCGCGCCGAGGCGGCGAAGCGGATCGACGCGTTCGCGGTCGCGCTCTGGAACCGGATGACGGTCAGCGAGATGACCGCGCTGGACCTGGGTTACGCCCCGCCGTACGCGCCGGTCTGGGATCCGATCCTGATCGCCGCGCGCAAGGCGGAGGAGCGGCTCAAGGGCTGAGCCTGCCGGGCGCGGCAGGCCGGTCACCGGGCCGGGTTCGCGGCGCGCGGGGACGGGCCGCAGCCCGCCAGGCGCGCGGGGACGGGCCGCAGCCCGCCAGGCGCGCGGGGACGGGCCGCAGCCCGCCGGGCGCGCGAGCCCGGCGTCAGCCGGCCAGGCGGGCGAGGACGACCGGGGTGTCCACGCCGGACCACCGGCCGGTCAGGACCGCGCCGGACCCGGTGTGCGGCGCGGACGGCGTGCGCACCAGGTGCAGGCTGCCGGACCGCGTGCCGATCACCGTCGGGTCGCCGTCGGTGACCTCGATGCCGCCGGCCCGGCCCGGGCCGGCCGCGCCGGTCCCCGGCCCGCCGCTGCCGCGCAGCAGCAGGCTCGGCTCGCGGACGACGACCCGGTCGTCCTCGACGAGCTTCTCGATGGCCTGAGCGCCGCCGGTCCGGATCACCTCGGCCAGCACCGCCGCGAAGACCGGGTCGCCGGCCGCGTCGTAGACCCAGCGGGTGCCCAGGACGCCGTGCTCGGTGGTGCCGACCAGGAACGCCCCGGCACCGGCCAGGGGCGCGCCCCGGTAGGTCAGCGGCACGTGCAGCACCGGCCCGTCCCCGGCCCGCACCAGCAGGACTTCGATCCCGACCGCTCCGGCCGGATCGTCGAACCGGGCCGCCGCGACCCGGCTCAGTCCGGCGTCCCGGGGGCCGGCGAACCAGCTCCGGTACGGCAGCCAGCCGCCGAGCAGCTCCAGTTTGGTGGGGCGGATCTCCGCCCGGTGCAGCAGCGCCATGCGCCTCACCCTAGAGCCCGGCGCGTTCGCGGGCGCTATCCAGGAGGGCGCTCCCGAACTGTTCGGGTTGATCTGGATGTCGGACCCGGTCGGAGATCGTTCTGCGGATTCGCGGTAGATAGTGGTCACTCGATGGCGTGAAGGACGAATTCCGGTAATGCGTGCCCGCCGCAACGTCCGCGACCAACGCCTCCCCGCACACTCCGAAAGCCCACATCACCCGGGCGACCATCACCCTCATCGCCCGCCCGGCAACTCGGGGCGGGAGCCACCAGGCCGCACCGCCCGAGCCCATCGCCGCCTGATCAGAGTGTGATCCAGTAGCGGCGGAGCGGGCCGGTTCCGTTGTCCCTGACGCCCTCGAAGACTCCCCCACCGTGCTCGATCGTCTTGATCGACGCGGCATTGTCGACCGCGCAGACGGCCAGAATCCGGTCCAAGCCCCACGCTCGAGCCTCGTTGAGCATTCGACCCAATGCCCACGTGGCGAGCCCGCGTCGCCGCGCGGAGGGCCGGATGCCGTAACCGACGTGTCCGGCCCATGACACGTAGTCGTCATCGCCGTCTCGCAGCGCGATCCCGCCGAGCACCCGATCACCGTCGACGATCCAGCGGTACGTGCAGCGGTGTCTGCCGACGTCGATCGTCTCGGCGGGATCCGATTGCTTCGCCAGCCGTGCCAGCCAGGCGGCGAAGCCGGCTGGTGTGCCAACGTCGTCAGACTGGCCCAGTCCGAAGCCGTCCTCGTGCGGCCCCGCGCCCCACTCCGCATGAGCCTCGAGCCAGGCCCGGTGCAGACGGACGGAAGGCGCGATCAACTCAGGCATCCGACGACGATAGCCCTCGGCGCACTCGTTCATTTGCTTCGTGGCGTCCGGATAGGCGTCACTGTGACGGTCGAACGCACGCCAGCGCCACAGGCGGTCGCGACCACGGCGATGATCAGGCCGAGGGCGTCCACGGCCGGCCCGCGTTTGCGGCCCGGCACCTTCGTGCCGGCGTCTTCGCCGATGGTGGCCGCGGGGACGTGGTTCGCGGCCCCGGAGCGAGTCGACGGCGACCGCGGTCGGGTCCTGGCGCCGGTCGAATCTGTGGCGGACCTGCGAAACGATCTCCGAACGGGCTCAGCGGACAGACCACCCTGAACGATTTTGCACCACCCTCTAAGATCGGCCGCGCTCCCCGACCTGGCGGGTGGCGGCCATGACGAACCACACGATCCACCTTCCAGGCGCACATTTCACCGGTCGACGACGTCTCACGTCTGACGGACCACCTCTTCCCCCCGGAGGCGCAGGCATGAGATCGAGCAGGCTGTTCCGCAGCGTGGCCGCGGCGGCGCTGCTGGCACTCGTCGCCGGGTGCGGCAGCTCCGGCAGCCGGCCCACCGGCGCCGCGGCGGCAGCCGCGCCCGGCGCCACGAAGTCCGGCTCCGCCACGGCCCCGGACCCGTCCGCCGCGGCGGCGTCCGCCGGGCCGAACGCGCCGGAAGGCGGCCCGGGGGCGGGGCTGCCGGAATCAGCGGCCGCCGGAACCGGGGTGCCGGAATCGGTGTCGGCCGCCCTCGCCGCGCTGCCGCCGGACCTGCGCGCCCGGATCCCGCGGTTCCCACCGGCGCCCGCGGCGACCAGGGTCGCGTTGCCGGGCGGCGACAAGGCGGCATTCTTCAGCCACATCCCGACCACCCAGAAGGTCGCGTTCATCACCATCGACGACGGCTGGGCGAAGAACCCGCTGGCGCTGCGGCTGTTCCAGGCCGCGAACGTGCCGGTGACACTGTTCCTCGAGGTCGACGCGATCAAGGACGACCCGGGCTACTTCACCCCGCTGAAGGCCGCGGGCGCCACCATCGAGAACCACACGATCACCCACGCCACCATGACCCGGCTGTCCTACCCGGGCCAGAAGCGCGAGATCTGCGGTGGCGCCGATCGTCTGGCCCAGCTGTACGGCGACCGTCCGACCCTGTTCCGCCCGCCCGGCGGCGCCTACAACGGGACGACGTTGCGGGCCGCGCACGACTGCGGCATGAAGGCGGTGTTCAACTGGACCCAGACCACCGACCACGGCAAGATCTTCTACCAGGGGACCCCGAAGGTCGTGAAGCCCGGCGACATCATCCTGATGCACTTCCGCCCCCGCTTCGTCGACGACTTCCTGGCCGTCCTCGAAGCGATCCACAAGAACGGCCTCACCCCGGCCCGCCTGGAGGACTACATCCCCTGACCGACCACGCCGGCCCATTCACCGGCTCGGCCAGCCATGCACGCACTCACCCGCACCCACCGCTTGATCACTCGCCACGATCCTCCCGGACTCGCGGCGCCTTCGGCGACCAGGCAGGTTCCGGGTGGGGCGCTCCCGAGAACCCTAGAGCCCCATCCCCTTGGCGATGATCATTTTCATCACCTCGGACGTCCCCCCGTAGATCCGGTTGACCCGGTTGTCCGCATACAGGCGCGCGATCGGGTACTCGTTGATGAACCCGTACCCGCCGTGCAGCTGCAGGCACCGGTCGATCACCCGGTGCGCCACCTCGGTGCAGAACAGCTTCGCCGAGGCCGCTTCGGCCGGGGTCAGCTCCCCCGCGTCCAGCGCCTCCAGGGCCCGGTCGGCGACGGCCTGCGCGGCGTCCACCTCGGCCTGGCAGGCGGCCAGCTCGAACTTGGTGTTCTGGAACGAGGCGACGGTCTGCCCGAACACCTTGCGCTCCTGTGTGTACTTCTTGGCGAACTCCACCGCCGCGGCGGCCTGCGCGTACGCCCCGTAGGCGATGCCCAGGCGCTCCTGCGGCAGGTTCTGACCGAGGTACGAGAACCCCCGGTTCTCCTCGCCGAGCAGGTCCTCCACCGGCACCAGCACGTCCTGGAAGGCCAGCTCCGCCGTGTCGGACGTCTTCAGCCCGAGCTTGTCCAGCTTGCGGCCGACCGTGTAGCCGGGCAGCTTGGTGTCCACCACGAGCAGCGAGATGCCGAAGCGCCGGTCGTCCGGTCTCGGCGGTGACGTGCGGGCGCAGACGATCACCCGGTCGGCCAGGACGCCGCCGGTGATGAAGGTCTTCGCGCCGTTGAGCACGTAGTGCCTGCCGTCCTCGGTGAGCTTGGCGGTGGTGCTCATGCCGGCCAGGTCGGAGCCCGTGCCGGGCTCGGTCATCGCGATCGCGAACATCATGTCGCCGCTGACGAACGACGGGAGCCAACGCCGCTTCTGCTCTTCGGTGGCGAGCTTGAGCAGGTACGGCAGGCAGAGCGCGACGTGCACGCCGGAGCCGCCGAAGGAGACGCCGGCGCGGGCGGTCTCCTCGTACTGCACGGCGGCGAACTTGAACGAGGCGATGCCGGCGCCGCCGTACTCCTCGGGCACCTCGATGCCGAACAGGCCGAGCTCGGCGAGTTTCTTGTAGAACTCGCGCGGCACCTCACCGGCGCGCAGCCACGCGTCGTAGTGCGGAACGACCTCGGCCTGCAGGAACTCGCGCAGGGTCTGCCGGAAGGCCTCGTGGTCCTCGTTGAATACGGTGCGGCGCATGTCGCTCCCTCAAAACTCAGCGTGCCCGGGGGGCACCTCAGAGACGGCGGCCGCCGTCGACGTACAGGGTCTGGCCGGTGACGAACGAGGCGGCGTCGCTGGCCAGGAACGCGACCACCCGGGCGACGTCCTCCGGCTGTCCGACCCGGCGCAGCGGGGTGATCTCGGCCGCCTTGGTCTGCATCTCGGCGGCGGAGAGCCCGACCCGGGCCGCCGTCGCGTCGGTCATCTCGGTGACGATGAAGCCGGGCGCCACCGCGTTCACGTTGATGCCGAACGGGCCGAGCTCCATCGCCAGCGTCCGGGTCAGGCCCTGGATCCCGGCCTTGGCGGCGGCGTAGTTGGCCTGGCCGCGGTTGCCCAGCGCGGAGACGCTCGACGTGTTGACGATCTTGCCGGAGCGCCGGGGGACCATGTGCCGCTGGGCCGCCCGGCTGCACAGGAACGCGCCACGCAGGTGCACGCTCATCACGGTGTCCCAGTCCGCGGCGGACATCTTGTGCAGCAGGTTGTCGCGCAGCACCCCGGCGTTGTTGACCAGCACGTCGACGCCGCCCAGCTCGGCGGCGACCTTGTCGACCGCGCCGTCGACCTGGGCCTCGTCGGCCACGTCGCAGCCGAGCGCGACGGCGGTGCCGCCGGCGGCCCGGATCCGGCCGACGGTGTCGGCGCAGGCCGACTCGTCCAGGTCGAGCACGGCGACGGCGGCGCCCTCGGACGCGAACTGCAGCGCGGTGGCCGCGCCGATGCCGCGCGCGGCCCCGGTGACGATGGCTACCCGGCTCATGGAGGAACTCCTTTGTTCTAGAACGCGCTGATCCCGGTCAGCGCCCGGCCGATGAGCAGTTTCTGGATCTGGCTGGTGCCCTCGTAGAGGGTGGTGACGCGGGCGTCGCGCAGGTACTTGCCGACCGGGAACTCGTCGACGTAGCCGTACCCGCCGAAGATCTGGATCGCCTGGTTGGCGGCCTTGACCGCGGCCTCGCTGGCGAACAGTTTGGCCATCGAGGCCGCGGTGCCGAACGGCCGGCCGTGGTCGACCAGGTCGGCGGCCCGCCAGACGAGCAGGCGGGCGGCCTCGGTCTCCACGGCGATGTCCGCGATCATCTCCTGGACGAGCTGGTAGGCGGCGATCGGCTTGCGGAACTGGGTGCGCTCACCGGCGTACGCCAGGCTGGCCTCCAGGCACGCGCGGGCCAGGCCCACACTGCCCGCCGCGACCGCGATCCGCCCCTTGTCCAGCGCGCCCATCGCGATCTTGAAGCCGGCGCCCTCGGCGCCGAGCCGCTCGGAGTCGGCGACCCGGACCTCGTCGAGGACCAGTTCGGCGGTGGCCTGCCCGCGCAGGCCGAGCTTGCCCTTGATCTCGCGCCGGACGAAGCCGGCGCGGTCGGTGGGGACCAGGAAGGCGGAGACGCCTTTCGGCCCGGGCCCGCCGGTACGGGCGAAGATCAGCGCCACTCCGGCCCACGTCCCGTTCGTGATGAAGATCTTCTCGCCGCTGATCAGCCAGTCGTCGCCGTCGCGCACCGCGCGGGCGCCGAGGTTGCCGGCGTCGGAGCCGGTGCCGGGCTCGGTGAGGGCGAAGCAGCCGAGGGTCTCCCCGGCGCACAGGGCCGGCAGCCAGCGGCGTTTCTGGTGCTCGTCGCCGTAGGCCTGGATGCTCTTGGCGACCAGTCCGAGGGAGACCGAGACGATGCCGCGCACCGAGGTGTCGCCGCGGCCCAGCTCCTCCATGACCAGCGCGTAGGACAGGAAGTCGCCGCCCGAGCCGCCGAACTCCTCGGCGATCCCCAGGCCGAGGAAACCGAGCTCGGCGAGTTTCCCGACGATCTTCGGATCGACCTGCTCGGCCCGGTCCCACTCGCCCGCGTGCGGGACGACCTCACGCTCGACCCACTCGCGGGCCAGGTCGCGCAGCTGCTGCTGTTCCGCGGAGAGGGTGAGGTCCACGGCCGGCTCCTAAACTGAACGCTGTCAGGTTAACGCCGCCATGTTAACTTAACGTCGTTAGTCTTCTCAATCCCCGGAGGAACCATGCCCCGGCCCACCACCCCCCTGCTGAGCAGGAAAGGCATCCGGGCGGCCGCGCTGGAGATCATCGACCGGGACGGGCTGGACGGCCTGAGCATGCGCAAGCTCGCCACCGCGCTGTCGGTCAGCGCCCCCGCGCTGTACTTCCACTACCCCACCAAGGAGCAGCTGCTCGACGACGTGGCCAGCGAGATCATGGAGCGGGTGGACGTCAGCGCGTTCACCGCCGGCTGGCGGGAGGGGCTGCTGGGCTGGGCCCGGTCGTACCGCGCGGCGCTCGCCGAGCACCCGAACATCGTGCCGTTCCTCGCGCACGGCCCTGGCCAGCGCGACGCCTCGCTGCGCCGGGCCGACGCGGTGCACGGCGGCCTGGTCGCGGCCGGCTGGCCGGCCCGGGACGCCACGATGATCGGCGCCTCGACGAAGTACCTGGTCGTCGGCGCGGCGATGGGGTCCTTCTCGCGCGGATTCGTCGACGACGTGCAGGTCTACCTGGACCGGTACCCGGCGCTGGGCGACGCGCACCGGCTGCGCGAGCACGCCGACGCGGTGGACCGGGACAGTTTCGAGTTCGCGCTGGTCACCTTCGTCGACGGGCTCGCCGCGCGGCTGGCCCGCACCGAGCCGCGGGCGGTCCGGTGAGCCGCGTCCTGCTCGCCGGGCTGTGCACTCTGGACGTGCTGCAGCTCGTCGAGCGGTACCCGGCAGACAACGAGAAGGTCACCGCGCTCGCGCAGACCGTGGCCGCGGGCGGCCCGGCGACCAACGCCGCGGCCACCGTCGCCCACCTCGGCGGCTCGGCCGTGCTGCTCACCGCGGTCGGCCGGCACCCGCTCGCGGCCGGCATCCACGCCGATCTGGCGCAGCTCGGCGTCCACCTGAGCGACCTGAGCGCGGACGACCCCGGCGCCCCGCCGGTCTCCAGCATCGTGGTCAGTGCCGGCACCGGCAACCGCGCCGTGGTCTCCACCAACGGCGCCGCCCGCACCCTCACCGTCCCCGACCTCGCCCCGCTCCTGGCCGGTGCCGCGGCCGTGCAGGTCGACGGCCACTACCCGGAGCTGGCGACCGCCGTGCTGACCGAGGCGCGCCGCCGCGGGATACCCACCGTGCTGGACGCGGGCAGCTGGAAACCGGTCATCCCGCAACTGTTGCCGCTGCTGGACGTGGTGGTCTGCTCCGCCGACTTCCGCCCGCCGGGGGTCGCCGGCGGACCACCGGTGGCCGCCTACCTGTCCGCCCACGGCGTCGGCTGGATCGCGGTCAGCCGCGGCGCCGAGCCACTGCTGCGCTGGACTCCCGGCGGCTTCGTGGCGCAGCCGGTGCCCCGGCCGGCGGTGCTCGACACGCTCGGCGCCGGCGACATCCTGCACGGCGCGCTCACCCTCGCGGTGGCCCGGCGCTGGCCGCTCACCGACGCGGCGTTCGCCGAGGCGCTCGACGAGGCGGCCGCCGTCGCCAGCCGCTCCTGCGCCTTCTTCGGCACCCGAGCCTGGATGTCCGCGTCACCCGCCGCGAACCCGGCCGCGGATCCGGCCGCGGATCCGGCCGCCGGAGCCTAGTGCCCGGCCGGCCGCCGCCGGAGCCCAGCACCGGGCGCGCGACGCCACCGCAGCCCGGCGCGAGACGCGGCGGCCCAGCAGCCCGGCGCGAGACGCGGCGGCCCAGCAGCCCGGCGCGAGACGCGGCGGCCCAGCAGCCCGGCGCGAAACGTGACGGGCCGCCGGGCCCCTCAGGCGGCCGGCCGCCAGCCCAGCGCCGGGCCCAGGTGGTGCGCCATGTCGGTGAGCATCTGCACGTAGTCGTCGTGCTCGAAGGTGAACGGCAGGGCGAACGCCACCTCGTCCACCTCGCGGAAGGCGACGTGCGCCGCCAGCCGCTCGGCGATCTCGGCGGAGCTGCCGACCAGGTCCGGGGCGAACATCATCCGGGCCGGGCCCTGCGGGGTCCGGGTACGCGCGGTCCGGCTCCGCGCGTACGCCTGATATCTCGCCCGCTGGGCCGCGGTCGCCGAGTCGGTCGGGATCACCACCAGCCCCTGCGAGACCCGGGCCCGCGCGCCGTCGGGGTGCGCGGCCCGGAACGCGCGGATGTGCGAGAGCTGGATCTGCGCGAAGTCCTGTGCGTCCTCCGCCTTGACCACGCTGCTGGTCAGCAGGTTCATGCCGTGCTCGCCGGCCCACCGGGCCGAGCGCAGGCTGCCGCCGCCGTACCACATCCGGTCGGCCAGTCCCGGCGAGTACGGCTGGACCCGGTCGGAGAACTCCTCGAAACCGACCGTCCCGCGCAGGTCGGTGACCGGCTCACCGCGCACGCCGGCGAGCAGGCGCTCGACCCGGGCATAGCTGAAGTCCTCGACCGCCGCGGTGTCCGGGTAGATCGCGTCCTTGATGCGCTCGAAGTTCATCGGCGGGCCGACGCTGACCCCCGGGTTGAGCCGACCCCCGCTGAGCACGTCCACGGTGGCCAGGTCCTCGGCCAGGCGCAGCGGGTTCTCCCAGCCCAGCGGGATCACCGCGGTGCCCAGCTCGATGCGGCTGGTGCGCTGCGAGGCGGCGGCCAGCACCGCGATCGGTGAGGAGATGCCGAACTGCAGGTGCCGGTGGCGCAGCCAGGCGCTGTCGAAACCGAGCCGCTCCCCCAGCTCGATGATCTCCAGCGTGGATTCGTGGCCGCGGCGCGGATCAGCCTCGTCGAACCGGCCGATGGTGAGAAAGCCCAGCTTGCGAAGCATGCCGGGAACCCTATCCGGCGGATGTGAACGAATCTTGTGCCGAGCATCTCTCATTTTTTGATCGTGGGCGGACCGGATGGCTAGTCTGGGCCGATGCCGAGCGCCCGCACCCGTGTGTACCTGACGGCCGCGGCCGCCGCCGCGGTGCTCGCCACCGGCGCGGCCGTGGGTCTCGCCCACGACCGCGACCCCGAACCGGTCGCCGGTCAGTGGGTGACGCCCTCGTCGGCGGCCGCCCCCGCACCGGCGCGGCCCAGCACCTCGGCGACGCCGCTGCCGGCCGCGGAACCCCCCGACGACCTGCCGGTCATCTCGTACGAGCAGGGCCCGCGGGGCCTGCCCGCCGACCCGGAGCAGAACTCCACGGTCGCGCCGACGCAGGGCCTGCGCCCGTCGAAACGGGTGGCGCTCTACGACGCCCCGGGCGGCGAGCCGCGTGCCTTCCTCCCGCCGAAGATCAGCGGGCTGCGCACGGTGGTGCCGATCGTCGGGGAGGACAACGGCTGGGTGGCGGTGCTGGTGCCGTCGGTGAACCGGCGGATCGGCTGGGTGCCCCCGGGCGACTGGGAGATCCAGGCCCTGCGCGACCAGCTGGTGCTGCAGCGCTCCGGGCACACGCTGAGCTGGCTGCGGGACGGCCAGGAGCAGCAACGCTGGACGGTGGCGGTCGGCTCGGCGGCCACCCCGACGCCGGTCGGCCGGACGTACGTGATGGGCACCACCCGGATTTCCGGTGAGCCTTATCTCGGGCTGGACGCGCTGGTGCTCGGCTCCATCCCGGACGACCGGGAGAAGATGGCGGCCGCCTTCCAGCTCGCGCACACCGGCATCCACGCGTGGTACCGCAGCAGCGTTTTCGGGCGCAGCGTGTCAAACGGGTGCATCCGGATGCCCGGGGCCGCGCAGCGCACCCTGCTCGACGAGATCGGCGCCGGAACCCCGCTGACCGTGCTCGCCTAACTGTCTGATCAAGGACCCGGGCACACCATCGATCCCGCTTGCCCGCGCTGGTAGCCTGCCGTCCGTGAGCGAAGACCCCTCCCGGAATCCCACTGGCGACGAGCCCATCACCCCGGGCCCGGTACCCCCGCCGCCGCCGGGACCGTGGGCCACGTCGCCGCAGGCCACGCCGGTCAACGGCCCGTTCCCGCCGGCGCCGCCGATGATGCAGCCGCCGGCGCCGCAGCAGCCGGTGGCGCCCGGGCCGCAGCAGCCGGTCGCCACGCAGCCGATCTCGGCGCAGCCGGTCGCCCCGCAGCCGCAGTGGGGCCCGCCGCCCACCCCGCCGGTGGCCCCGCAGCAGACCTCGGCGTCGCCGCTGCCCTCGTGGGACGCCGCGAACCCGAACTCGGGTCCCGGTTACTGGCCGGCCGACCCGACGTCGGCGCCGCCGCAGAGCGGGCCGCCGGCCTGGGCCGTTGACCCGTTCGACGAGCAGCGCCCGCCCGCCGCGCCGCGCTTCCCCGCCACCGCCAAGCCGAAGCGTGGCCGGGCCGGGATCATCGCCGCGCTGATCGTGCTGCCGCTCGCCTTCGGCGCCGGCGGTTTCTTCCTCGGCAAGTCGCAGGGCGACGGCGGGTCCCCGGCGGCCGCCGGCACGGCCGCGAAACCGGCGGCCAGCACCTCGCTGCCGCCGTACGAGGCGTCCCAGCTGGCGATCAACCGGGCCAAGCTCGGCAACGACCTGAGCGGCATCGCCGGCCCGTGGGTGGCCGAGGTCGGTGGCTGCGCGAGCAACACCGAGCCGGGCGGCCCGAAGCTGCCGGTCGACGAGAAGACCCACGTCTTCTGCCGCTACGGCGGGGTGTCGGTGCACTTCGCGTCGTACCGGACGGCCGCGCAGCGCGATGCCGCCCGCGCCTGGCGGCAGCAGCTCAGCCTGCAGAACGGCTCGCTGGTGCAGGGCATGGAGCTGCCCTCGCACAAGACCGGCGGGGTCACCGGCACGACCGGCACCTATGTGGAGTACGCGCTCAAGGGCGCCGACAACCGGGCGTACTGCGGCATCTGGTGGGACCGCGAGGGCGAGATCTCCGCGGTCTACCTGGAGGCGCTGTGCAAGGAGGACCTCGGCGGCAGCTGGGCTCCCCTGCGTGATCTCTGGTCCCGGCACAGCTGACGGAACCCGCACCACATCGACGGCGGCCGGACGCACGGGCCGCCGTCCGGTGACGCACGACTTCGCGGAGGAATGGTGAGTACTGACGACTTGCTGGGCGAACGCCCGGCACTTCGCGGAGACCCGGTGTGGACCGACGACGTCCTGGGCGGTCGCTCGGCGGCGATCGTCCACGAGTGGTACGGCTCGACCGGCGGCGCCGAACTGGTCTTCCGGCACATCGCCGGGCTGCTGCCGGCCGCCGACCGGTACGCGCTCTGGGCCGACCGCGACGCCGACGTCAGCGTCTTCGGGCGCCTGCGTGAATCCTGGCTGGCCAGCACGCCGCTGCGGCACAGCAAGGCACTCGCGCTGCCGCTCATGCCGCTGGCCTGGCGCACCCTCACCCGGCAGCACTACGACGTGGTGCTCTCCAGCAGCCACGCGTTCGCGCACACCGTCCGGATCGGAGACCCGCGGCAGACCCGGCACCTGAGCTACGTGCACACGCCGGCCCGCTACATCTGGTCGCCGGAGTTCGACGAGCGCGGCGCGAACCCGCTGCTGCACGGGCCGCGCCGGATCCTGCAGGCCGCCGACCGGCGCTTGAGCCGGCACGTGCACGCGTACGCCACGAACTCGCGTGAGGTGCGGCAGCGGATCCAGCGGTTCTGGAAGCGGGACGCCGAGGTGATCTACCCGCCGGTCGACGCGGCGTACTTCGGGGCCGCGCCGGAGGGGTCGCGCGACTATCTGCTCGGGTTGGGGCGCTGGATCCCGTACAAGAACTTCGACCTGATGATGGCGATCGCCGAGGCGTCCGGACGGCCGCTGGTCATCGCCGGGCACGGGCCGGACGAGGCGCGGCTGCGCCGGCTCGCGGCCGCGTCCGGCGCGGAGATCACCATCGAGCTCCGGCCGGACCGGGCGCGGCTGCGCGAGCTGTACGCCGGCGCCTGCGCCCTGCTCTTCCCGGTGCACGAGGACTTCGGCATCATCCCGGTCGAGGCGCAGGCCGCCGGCACCCCGATCATCGGGTTGCGCCGGGGCGGGCTGTTGGAAACGGTCATCGACGGTGAGACCGGCGTCCTGGTCGACGGCTACGACCCGGCCGGGTACGTGGCCGCGCTGGATCGTCTGGACGAGCTGGACCCGACCCGGATCCGCGCGCACGCCCAGACGTTCGCGCCGGAGCTGTTCGCCGCCCGGATGAACACCTGGATCGCCGATGCCCTCCGCTGACCGGGTCACCGTGCTGGAGGCCAGCGGTGTCGGGCCGGGCGGCATCACCCGGGTCCTGACCGAACTGGCCCGGCACTGGCCGGCCGGGCACCAGCTGCGGATCGTGGCCGCCCCGGCGGACTGGGAGGTGCCCGCGTCGGCCGCCGCGGTCAGCGTGCTCAGCGCCCAGTCCGGCGGCCGGGCCGCCACGATCACCGGCGCCGCCGCCGCGCTGCGCCGGGCCACCGCCGCGGGCTCGCGGGTGCTGTCGCTGAGCCCGTCGCTGGCGATCCGCGGCAGCCGGGCCCCGGTCACCACGATCATGCACGACCTGGCGTTCCGGCTGTGGCCGCACGGGCTGTCGCCGGCCGTGCTGCAGTACCGGAGGCTGAGCTACCGCACCGCGGTGGACCGGTCGGCGCGGCTGCTCTGCGTCAGCGCGCGCACCCGGCACGACCTGCTCGGGGTGTACGGGGTCGGCTACCACCGGACCGCGGTGTGGCACCCGGGCAGCGACCTGAGCACGGCGCCCGGCCGCTCGCCGGTGACCGGGGAGAAGCCGTACCTGCTGGTGGCCGGGCACGCCGCGCACAAGGGCGTGGAGCTGGCGATCGAGGCGGCCGGGCTGCTCACGCCGTACGAGATCGTGGTGCTGACCGGCGGCAAGCCGGACCTGTGGGGCCCGCCCCGCCCCGGCGTGCGGTTCCTGGGCCGGCTCACCGACGCGGAGTACGCGGCGGCGGTGGCCGGCGCCGCCGCGGTCCTGATGCCGAGCCACTTCGAGGGGTACGGCCTGCCCGCCGCCGAGGCGCTGCGCCTGGGCACCCCGGTGGTGATCTCACCCGACCCGGCGCTGCTGGAAGCGACCGCCGGCGCGGCCGTGCGGATGACCACCTGGACCGCCGAGGCGCTGGCCGACGCCGTGCGGGCGGCGGTCGCGGGCCCCCGGCCGGCCACCGCGGGCGCCGGGCGTTCCTGGCAGGAGGCCACCGATCACCTGGTCGAGCTGCTCGGCCCGGTGGCGACGCCGGCGGGTGGCTGAGGTGCGGATCGCGATGGTGCACACGTCGTTCGCGGTGCGCGGCGGGGCCGAGCGCTACCTGCGTGACCTGAGCGCCGCCCTGGTCGCGCGCGGCCACGACGTCGCGGTGTACGCGCGTCCCTCCGCGCACGGCGAACCCGGTGACCGGCCGATCCGGACCCGGGTCAGCGACCGCGCGCCCGGCCCGCTGCGCAAACTCGCCACGCACCTGGGTGACCTCGCCGACCGCACCGGCCTGCACCCGGGTGACCTGCGCGAGTTCGCCCCCGACGTGGTGCACGTGCACAACTGGCAGGGCATCGGGATGCCGGCGGTGACCCGGCTCGCCGCGGCCTATCCGGTCTGTCACTCGGTGCACGACATGGCGATCTGCGACCCGAACAACGCGCTCGGCAACACCGGCCGGTCCCGGGCCCTCGACGCGCTGCTCGCCGCCCGCGCCGCGGCGCTCGTCCGTGGCCTGCGGCGGGTCCGTCTGCTGCTGCCCGCGGAACGCACCCGGGCCACCCTGCTGCGCCTGGTGCCGTCGGCCGCCGCCCTGGACCAGCGCGTGGTGCCGCTGTCCACGCCGGTGCCGCCGGACCGGCGCGCGCTGCCGCCCGGCGACCGCTCGACCTTCCTCTACCTGGGCGCGCTCGCCGCGCACAAGGGCGTCACCGATCTGCTCGACGCGTGGAGCGCGAGCCCGCTGCGCGCGCGGGGCACCCTGCTGATCGGCGGCGACGGGCCGCTGCGCGCGCGCGTCGAGGCGGCCGCCGCCGCCCACCCGTCGGTGCGCTACCTGGGCTATCTCGACTCCGACGGCAAGCGCGAGGCGCTGCGGCAGGCCGGGTGGCTGGTCTTCCCCAGCCGGGTGTCCGAGACGTACGGCCTGGTCTGCGCCGAGGCCCTGATCGCCGGCCGGCCGATCCTGGCCTCCGCCGCGGCCGCGCCGGTGATGGCCGCCCCCGGCTCCTACCTGCTGTTCGACGGCGCCGCGGCGCTCCGTGGCCGCCTCGAGGAAGCGGCCGGACTGCCCGCGGACCGCTACACCGCGCTCGCCGCCTCGGCCCGCTCCGACGGCGCACGCCTCGACTGGGACGCGCACGTCGATGCCGTGCTGCACGAGTACACCACCCCGCATCTGGAGACGAGCCGATCGTGATCACCGAATGGAAGAGGCCCGCCGTCATCGCCGCGGCGTTCCTGGCCGTCGCCGGCGCGTTCTGCTGGCTCGCCGGCCTCTCCCCCGCCCTGCCGGTGGTGGTCGCCGGACTGGCGTACCTCGCCGTGCGGCCGCTGCCCGGGCTCGTCTACGTGCTCGTCGTGCTGGTCGCGCCGCTCGGTCTCTGGATGCTGCGGGTCGAGTGGTTCCTCGGCTGGGTGTTCGGTGGCCGCGACTACGCCCTGAGCCTCTCCGCCGCCGCGGTCGCCTGCACCCTGCTGGTGGTCACCCTGATCCGCCGCCCGCCGTCCCGCCGCCAGCTGCTGATCGCCGGGGCCGGGCTGCTGGTGACCGGGGTGGGGGCGCTCGTCGGCATCATGCACCACGGTTTCGGGCAGACCGCGGTCGGCGGGCGCCTGCTGATGCTGCCGATCGTGCTGGCCGTGGTCGCCGCCGGGCTGTCCGAGCGTGACCTGCGCCGGCTGGTCACCGTGACCGCGTGGCTGGTCGTCGCGAACGCCGTCGCCACCGTCGCCGAGGTGCTGATCGGGCCGGACCAGCTGGTTCTCTGGGGCTTCGAGGTGGACCGGGCGATCCGGATCATCGGCGACACGTTCCGGGCCCCCGGGCTCACCGAGTTCAACGCCGAGCTGGGAATGCTCGCCGGGGCCTACCTGCTCGGCTACGTCGCCCTCTGGATCAGCCGCGACCTGCGCCCGCGCGCCTGGTCCTGGCACGCCGGCGCCGCCTCGGCCGCCCTCTGCCTGGTGTTGAGCACCAGCCGGTCCGGGGCGCTGCTGCTGGTCGGCGGGCTGGTCGCCGCGGTGGTGCTGAACCGGGCCGGCGGCCCCGCGGCCCGGCGCCGGGCACGGCTGCTCGGCGCCGCGGTGGTCGCCTGCGTGGTGGCCGGGTTCGCGGCGCTCGGCGCGGTCGGCTCCACCAGCACCTTCGACCGCCTCGACAACTGGGCGGCGCTGCTGCGCGACGCGCCGCTGGCGTACGGCTGGGGGCTGGGCGGGGCCGGCGCGGCCACCACCTCCCGGGTGGTCGGCGCGGGGCATCAGATCTTCGTGGACAACTACTTCCTCAGCATCGCGCTGCAGTTCGGCGTCCCGGTGCTGGTCGTGGTGCTCGGCCTGGCCGGCTGGGGACTGCTGCGGCTGTCCCGCGGCTCGGCCGCGCACCCGGCTCACGTGGTACACCTCGCGCTGCTGGCCGGGCTGCTCTGCGGCAGCCTGATGATCGAGACGTGGGAGTACACCGGGGCGATGATGGTGCTCGCGGTGTTCGCCGCGTACGCCCAGCGCACCGCCGCCGCAGCCGATCCGGACGTCGCGCCGGCCCCGCAGCGGCGGGAGCCGAGCGCCGCTGTCGGGTCGGAGCCGTGATCCGCGGACTCCGGTCCTCGCAGCTGTCGGTGCAGGCGCTGTCCCGGCTGGCCAGCGTCGTCCTCTTCCTGCTCGCCTCGTGGGCCGACCCGGACCGGCTCGCGCTCGTCGCGCTGCAGGGCGCGTTGCTCGCCGTGCCGTACGCGTTGATGGAGTCGCTGATCGGCCGCCCGCTCTCGGCCGAGCTGGTCCCGGCGGGCTGGGACGTGCACGCCTGGGCCCGCCGCGCCGCCGCGGTCACCATCGGGCCGGTCGCGCTGGTCGGCCTGGTCTCGGCCGGCACCGCGCTGCCCGGCGCGAGCTGGGGCGACCGGCTGCTGATGCTCACGCCGGTGCTGCTGCAGATCCCGCTGGAGGCGCTGTTCTGGGCCGCCGCGCGCACCGGCACGACCGCCCGCGCCAACCTGATCCCGCAGCTCACCGCGATCGGCACGCTGGTGTCCGGCGGGCTGCTGGCGCTGGCCGGCCTGCGGGTCGACGTGGCCGCGGTGCCCGGCCAGCTCGCCGTGCTGGCCTGGGTGCTGCTGAGCGGCCGGCGGGAACGGACCGGCGGGATCCGGCCGAGCCCGCTGGCCGCGGTCCGGGTCGGCGCGCTCTACTGCGCCACGGCCGCGGTCGACCTGGTCTACACGGTCGCGCTGCCCTCGGTGGCGGGCGCGCTGGCCGGACCGGCCGCGGTGGTCGTGCTGCGGGCGATGGACCTGGCGTTCGGTCCGTTCCACGTCGCGCTGTCGGCGAGCACCCGGGAGGACGTGGTCGGCGGCCGCCGGGCGAGGCTGGTCACCGGCGCCCGGATGCTGACCGTGGCGGCGTTGGCCGCCGTCTCCGCCGTGATCCTGACCTGGCCGTGGGTGCGCGGCCTGCTCGCCGGCGACCTGCGGGACCTGGCCCTGTCCGCGGTGGCGGCGTACTGCGGGTACAAGGCGCTGCTGATGTTCTCCACCTGGATGTCGGTGCGGCACATGATCTGGGCCGCCCCGCGGCGCTACCTGGTCTCCGGGATCGGCTCCCGGGTGATCGCCTTCGGCGCCCTGGCCGCCGCGACGGCCTGGGTGGACCGGCCGGCGGAACTCTTCCCGCTGCTGCTGGTGGCGGAGGCGCTGGTGGTCGCATGGTTCGGGGTACGGATCGCCGGCACCGCGAAGGCGCCCGCGGAAGCGGTCACCGCCTGATCGGGTAGCGAGGATCAGCACGGTCGAGAACCGCTCCGGGCGCCGCCGGTGCCGGCGGACGCCTAAGCGGCGGCCACGGCGGCGGCCGCGGCCGGGTCGTCCTTGCGGATCGCGGTGAACAGCTTCTTCGCCCTGGCCCGGTCCGGCAGCACGACGCTCTGGTCGCCCTTCATGCCGGTGCCGCTGCTCGGGCTGGTGTAGAAGGCCAGGTTGCCGCTGCGCAGGTGGCGCAGTTCCATCGCCATGTCGAGCAGGTTCAGCGTCTTGTCCACGCCGACCGCGCTGGTGGTGGCCCGCAGGAACGCGTTCAGCTTCGCCGGGTTGGTCAGCACGCCGCCGGAGGACGCCTTGTCCAGCACCGCCTTGATCACGTCCTGCTGGTGCCGGATCCGGGCGAAGTCGCCGTCCTTGAACGCGTACCGCTCGCGGGCGTAGTCCAGGGCGGTGGCGCCGTCCATGGTCTGCGGCCCGGCCTGGAACTTGCGGACGCTGTCCTTGCTCAGCGAGTGCGTCGAGGTGAACGCCTGCTCCACGGTGATCCGCACGCCACCCAGCGCGTCGACGATCTCCTTGAAGCCGGCGAAGTCGACCATGGCGACGTGGTCGATCCGGATCCCGGTGTAGCTCTCCACGGTCTGCACGGTCAGCGGGACGCCACCCCACGCGTACGCCGCGTTGATCTTCGCGTTCACGTCGCCGTGCTTGCCGTCGGCCGACCGCGGCACGTGCACCCAGGTGTCCCGGGGGATCGAGATCAGCTGCGCGGCCGACCGGTCCCGGGTGAGGTGCAGCACGATGATCGTGTCGCTGCGCGAACCGCCGGTGTTCTCCGGGTCGCGGGTGTCGCTGCCCAGCACCAGGAAGTTCAGGGCGTCCTTGGCGACCGTGTCCTTCGTCGGGCGGGCCGCCTCGGGCACCGCGCTGAACGCGTCGACCCGGGCGACGTCGCTGGTCACCGACCGGAAGTAGAACGTGCCGGCGACCGCGGCGCCGGCGATCAGCACCACCGGGATCAGCGTCAGGATCAGCGTGATCCGCAGCCACTTACGGCGACGTCGGGACGCCGGCCCGCCATCCGGCTGCTCGCCGGTGGCCTCGGTCGGCTCGGTGGTCGCAGGCTCGTCGAGAGGCTGTCCGGTCGCAGGCATGGCGACGATCGTACTGAGCCCCGCAACCGCCCCGATCTCCCCTGCCCAGCTTCGATTTCGCCTCGGCCCCGGCCGTCCCACCCGGCCCGTTCCCAGCCGCTTCCGCCGGCCGCCGGCTTGCGCCCTTCCCGCCCGGCTGCGCCGTTTCGTCCGGTCGCGGTGCCACGCGGCGTCGCCGCTGCCGGCTCCGGCCGGCGATCCGGCCTCGGCCGCCCGGCCTCGCTGATCCCGCCGGTCCGACCTGCCTCATCCCGGCACCACGCCTGCCCCATCCCGGCGCCACGCCTCCCTTATCCGGCGCCGGGCCTGCCTCATCCCGGTGTCGGCTTCGTCCTCCTGTCCCGCCGCGGAGGCGGGTCGGCTCCGGGTTCGCTCGTGGCAGGGCCGCTTGCTTCCGGGTACGAGCAGTGGGGCCCCGCCCGCGGGCCTCGCGGCCGAGCCCCGCGGCGGCCCCGCGCGGCGTCCGCGCTGCCACGGGCCGCCACGCGCGCCGCGGTCCGGCGTGGAGGCGGCCTCACCCGGCGACCCTCCTAGCAGGTCACCGTGAGAGGGACGGCCCGGCGCGCGCAGCTGAGCCGGGTGCGCGGGCGGCCCGCCGCCGAACGCAGCCGCAGGGTCGTGCCGGTCGCGCACTCGGCCACGGGCGCCGCCGACGGGACCGGCGCGCTGATCCGCGAGACCGGAACGGCGCGGCGGGGAGCCTGCACGAGCGGCCGGGCGGGGCGGCGGGAAGCCTGCACGAGCGGGCCGGCGCGGCGGGCGGTCTGCGGCGCCAGCTGGCGCAGCATCTCGTCGCGGACCAGGTCGAGCAGGTCGGTCATCGGCAGCCCGAGCGCTCGGCAGATCGCCGCGAGGATCTCCGACGACGCCTCCTTGGTGCCGCGCTCCACCTCCGACAGGTACGGCAACGACACCCCGGCCGCGCCCGCGACCTCCTTGAGGGTGCGGCCCTGGCGCTGGCGCACACGGCGCAGCACCGCCCCGATGACCCGGCGCAACAGTGGCATGTCATCTCCCTCCCCGCGACCTGTGCCGTCCATCCTGCCCTACTGGGCGGCATCCGCGAACGGCGCTACGGTGCGCGCCACCCGGATGCCGGTGGCATGTCCGGCCCGGCCGCACCCGTTCCGGGGGCCTGGACAGCTTCGCGCTGCAGCCGCCGAGCGGCTGCTCGACGCGGTCCGCGACATCGCGGGCGCCGGTCCGCTGACGATCGTCGCCAGCGCGCTGGTGGTGCCCGATATCGTCGACGAGCACGGGAGCGCCGGCAACGCCGGGCTCAGACCGGACCGGGCGCCGGCCAAGACCCGGATCTTCGCGGCGATCGACCTGGTCACGACCGGCACCCGGCACGACGGGCCGCCACCACCGGCCGAGCTGACCAGCTGCGGCACGCTGGGCCGCCCGGACCGACGCCACGGCGCGCACCGGTTGCCGACGCGGCCGGGGACGACCGCGAGCTGGGCCGCCCCGGACCGACGCCACGGCGCGCACCGGTTGCCGACGCGGCCGGGGACGACCGCGAGCTGGGCCGCCCCGGACCGACGCCACGGCGCGCACCGGTTGCCGACGCGGCCGGGGACGACCGCGAGCTGGGCCGCCCCGGACCGACGCCACGGCGCGCACCGGTTGCCGACGCGGCCGGGGACGACCGCGAGCTGGGCCGCCCCGGACCGACGCCACGGCGCGCACCGGTTGCCGACGCGGCCGGGGACGACCGCGACGAACACGGAAGTCCGACGTCGGGTGACGGCATCGCTCTCCTGATCCTCTCCCGGCTCCCTTTCGGACGGCCGGGCTCGGTATGCTGGCGGCGACTGCCCGCCGCGGATCCACAACGGACACCGGGTCCGCCCCGACGCGAGGATGTACGCGTGGCCGACGACCTGCCCGACGTGCCCAAACTGGACACGACCGTGCCGCAGACCGCCCGGATCTGGAACTATCTGCTCGGCGGCAAGGACAACTTCGTCGTCGACCGCGAGGTCGGTGACCAGATCGTCGCGTCCATGCCACACTTCGCCGAGCACGCCCGTCTCTCCCGGCAGTACCTCGCCCGCGCGGTGCGTTTCCTGGCCGGAGAGGCCGAGGTGACCCAGTTCCTGGACATCGGCACCGGCCTGCCCACCGCCGACAACACGCACGAGGTCGCCCAGGCCACCAACCCGTACGCGAAGATCGTCTACGTCGACAACGACCCCCTGGTGCTGGCGCACGCCCGGGCGCTGCTGACCAGCACCCCGCAGGGCCGTACCGCGTACATCGACGCCAACCTGCACGATCCGGAGCGGATCCTGGCGCAGGCCGGGACGACGCTGGATCTCGACCAGCCGGTCGCCCTGATGCTGATGGGCATCCTCGGTCACGTGGAGAGCGACGCCGAGGCCAAGCGGATCATCGACACCCTGATGGCGCGTTTCCCGTCCGGCAGCTACTTCGCGATGTACGACGGCAGCGACACCGATCCGGAGGTCCGCGAGGCCGCCCGGATCTGGAACATCTCGGCCAATCCGAAATACCACCTGCGCAGCCCGGAACGGATCGCCGCGCTGTTCGACGGGCTGGAGCTGGTCGAGCCCGGGGTGGTTTCGGTGACCCGGTGGCGGCCAGATCCGGACGGCCGTGACGCCGCCGAGATCAGCCAGTTCTGCGCCGTCGGCCGCAAGCCGTAACGCCGTCCGGCACGGTATTCCGCCCGCCGCGGTCCACCCCCTCTCCTTCGCTTCGGATCCCTGGTCTCTACGCTCGCCTCCGAGGAGGTCTCCTTGGCGGAGGAACACGACAGCGGTGGCTCGACCGTGCGCCGGCTCCAGGTCGGCACCCATCTGCGCGCCCTGCGGCGGGCCAGCGGCCTGAGCCGGGAGCAGGCCGGGTACTCCATCCGCGCCTCAGAATCCAAGATCAGCCGGATGGAGCTGGGCCGGGTCGGCTTCAAGGAGCGCGACATCGTCGACCTGCTCAAGCTGTACGGCGTCGACGACCCGGCCGAGCACGAGCGCCTGGTCGCGCTGGCCCGGGAGGCGAGCGCGCCGAGCTGGTGGCACGCGTACGGCGACGTGCTGGACACCTGGTTCCAGAACTATCTGGACCTGGAGCAGGCGGCGGAGCTGATCCGGACGTACGAGGTGCAGTTCGTGCCGGGCCTGTTGCAGACCGACGCGTACGCCCGCGCGGTGATCCGTCTCGGTCACAGCAACGCCGGTGCCGACGAGATCGACCGCCGCGCCAGTCTGCGGATGCAGCGCAAGCAGGTGCTGAAGCGGCCGGATGCGCCACGCCTGTGGGCGGTCCTGGACGAGGCGGTGCTGCGCCGGCCGATCGGCGGCCGCGCCGTGCTGCGCGAGCAGATCGTCACGTTGATCGAGACCTGCGCGTCGCCGAACGTGCGGCTGCAGGTCGTCCCGTTCGAGTCGGGCGGTCACGCGGCGGCCGGCGGCGCGTTCAGCATCCTGCGGTTCCCGCACGAGGAACTGCCCGACGTGGTCTACATCGAGCACCTGACCAGCGCCCTCTACCTGGACCGGCGCGACGAGGTGGACCACTACGCGGCGGCGATCGGCCGCCTGTTCATCGAGGCCGAACCACCGGCCGAGACGCCCGCGATCCTCACCCGGATCCTCGACGAGCTGGACGCCGGTCGCATCTGAGCCGGCTCCCGGCGAGCGAGGCGCCGCGGGCCGGACACGGTCCGCTCGTGCGGTGAAGGCCAAGCCTTCGGCGTCGTTGACGGGCTGAGGCGCGGCGGTTGCGGGCGGCAAGGCACCGCTCGAAGGCAGCCTGGGCGCGGCCCCGCGGCACGTCACAACCGGACGTCACGCGTCGGCGCGACCCCGCGGCACGTCACAACCGACTGCGGCACGAGCGAAACACCGCCGGCACGTCACAACCGACTGCAGCGCGAGCAAAACACCGCCGGCACGTCACAACCGACTGCAGCACGAACGAAACACCGCCGGCACGTCAGAACCGGATGGCGGCACGAGCGCGGCCGACCAGCGCGACGCTGCACCGCGCCCGGTGCAGCAGGTGCCGCCCGACCGAGGGCCGCAGCACCGCCCGCAGGCTGCTGCGCCCGCCCGCGCCGGCCACCACCAGCTGAGCGCCGGTGGCGGCCTGGGCCAGCACCTCACCCGGTGTCCCGACCACCACCTCGGCGCTGACCGGGACGCCCGGGAACCGCCTGCGCCAGCAGCTCACCATCGCCTCCAGGCGGCCGCGCTGCTCGACGACCGCGCGCAGGTTCGCGTCGCAGAGCAGGTCCCGGCCGTCCGGCGGGAACCAGCCGTGCACCGCGCGGACCGGCACCCCGCGCACCGCGGCCTGCTCGAACGCGAAGCCGAGCACCAGCCCGGCGGCCTCCGACTCGTCGACCCCGGCCACCACCGGGTCGGTCGTGCGGGGCTCGCCGCGGACCACCACGACCGGGCAACGGGCGTGCGCGCTGACCGAGCCGCTGGTCGAGCCGAGCCAGGCCCGCATACCGCTGGGACGGCGGCCGCCGAGCACCACCAGGGAGGCGTCGGCGGCCCGCTGGAGCAGGGCGACCGCGGCGGTGGAGTGCTCGACCCGGGCCCAGACCCGCACGCCGGGATGGGTGGCCGTCGCGGTGTCGACCGCGGCGGTGAGCATGTCGGTGACGGCCACGTCGGTGTCCGCGTCCGGGTAGACGGCCGCGGCGGGCATCATCGCGGCGGCGGGGACGTAGCTGGGCCACTCGTACGCGTACACCAACTCCACCGGCACACCGCCACGCTCGGCCTCGTCGAGGGCCCAGCGGGCCGCTTTGCGCGCCTCCACCGAGCCGTCGTAGCCGACGACGATCCTCTGGGTCTGCACGGCCGCCTCCTCCCGCGCTGTTACCACTGATCGTCGTTCCTCGGGCCCCTCCCGGCAAGGCTGTGGGGCCGGTCACATTATGTGTCTACCGGCCGGGCGTGGACAGGACTTTCAGCACTTCTTCCGCCACTCCGGTGGAGGATGCCGGGTTCTGCCCGGTCACCAGGCGCCCGTCGACGACCACGTGCGGCTGCCAGTCGGCCGCGCCGCTGTGCTTGCCGCCCAGCTCCTCGAGCCGGCTCTGCAGCAGGAACGGCACCACGTCCGTCAGCCCGACGGCGGCCTCCTCGCTGTTGGTGAAGCCGGCGATCTGCTTGCCGGCCACCAGCGGGGTCCCGCCGGAGAGCGTGAGGCCGATGAGCGCGGCCGGGCCGTGGCAGACCGCGGCCACCACGCCGCCCTGCTCGTACACCCCGCGGCCGAACCGGATCAGGCCCTCGTCGCCGGGGAAGTCCCACATGGCGCCGTGGCCGCCGGCGAACAGCACGGCGGCGTAGCCGGCCGGGTCGAGGTCGGCGAACCGGGGTGTGTGGCGTAGCCGCTGCTGCACCGCCGGGTCGTCGGTGAACGCCTTCTGCACCGGGTCGGTCAGGTCCACCCCGTCGACCGGCGGCTCGCCGCCGGCGACGCTGGCGAACTCGACCTCGTGGCCGGCCCGGGTGAACACCTGCCAGGGGTGGGCGGCCTCGGGCAGGTAGTAGCCGGTGCCGCGGAGCCCGCCCAGGTCGGCGTGGCTGGTCAGGCCGATCAGGATCTTCGCCATGACGGTTCTCTTCCTTCCGAGAGTAGGGGTCTCGCGGTCCACTCTGCCCGCCGGCAGCCATCGGCCACCAACAGCAACAACGGCAGTCACCCATCAGGAAACTGATGGGATGCCGCGGGAGAATGGCCGACGTGGTGAGTCTCGACCTGCTGCACACGTTCCTGGCCGTCTACCGGGCCGGCACCCTGACCCGGGCCGCCGAGCTGCTCGGCCTGGCCCAGCCCACGGTCACCGCGCAGCTGCGCAGCCTGGAGAGCGAGCTCGGGCACCCGCTGTTCGTGCGCGGCGCCCGGGGCGTGACCCCGACCGCCGCCGCCGACGACCTGGCCCGGCGCCTGGACGGGCCGATGGACGCCCTGACCGGGGTGGCCGCCGGGCTGCACGAGGCGGCCGAGCCGGCCGGCCGCACGCTGCACCTGGGCGGCCCGGCCGAGCTGATGACCGCCCGGGTGCTGCCCGCGCTGGCCGGCACGATCGCGGCCGGCGTGTCGGTACGGGTGCGGCTCGGCCTGGCCGACGACCTGCTCACCGAGCTCAGCCAGGGCCGGCTCGACCTGGTGGTCAGCGCGATCCGCCCGCGCCGCGCCGGCCTGCACGCCGAGCCGCTCTGCGACGAGGAGTTCGTGCTGGTGGCCGACCCGGCGATACTCCCGCTGCCGGACCTGCACCAGGCGCCGCTGCTGGCGTACGCGGAGGAGTTGCCGATCGTGCGCCGCTGGTGGCGGCACGTGCTGGGCTCACCCCCGCCCCGGCGCGCCGTGCTGGTCGTTCCCGACCTGCGTGCGCTGCGCGCCGCCGCGGCCGCGGGCATCGGGGTCACCGTGCTGCCGCGCTACCTGGTGGCCGACGACCTGGCCGCGGGCACCCTGGTCGAGGTGCTGACCACCGCCGACCCGCCGATCAACACGCTCTACCTGGCCACCCGCTCGGCCACCCGGGACGCGCCGCACATCGCCGCGGCACGGGCCGCTCTGCTCCGGGAGGGCAGGAATTGGTGACCGCCGGGTTACCGGGATCACTCGTCCGATGTTCGGGATCGGAAACGTGGATTTGATCTTCGGTCGGTAGCCTCTGCCCGCCGCGCCAGGGTCGTCCGGCAATGCCGCAAGGCGCCGTTTTCACGTTTTAGGAGATTTCATGGCTGTCAAGGCCGAGTACCTGTGGATCGACGGAACCCAGCCCACCGCGAAGCTCCGGTCGAAGACCAAGATCCTGGCCGACGGCGCCGAGCCGCCCATCTGGGGCTTCGACGGCTCCAGCACCAACCAGGCGCCGGGCGACAAGTCCGACTGCGTGCTGCGGCCGGTGTTCACCTGTCCGGACCCGATCCGCGGCGGTGACAACATCATCGTGCTGTGCGAGGTCGAGCTGATCGACGGCACCCCGCACCCGACCAACACCCGGGCCGCCTGCGTCGCGAGCGCGGACAAGTACGCGAGCCAGGAGCCGATCTTCGGCATCGAGCAGGAGTACACCTTCTTCGAGAACGGCCGGCCGCTGGGCTTCCCGGCCGGTGGCGGCTTCCCCGCCCCGCAGGGTGGCTACTACTGCGGCGTCGGCGCGGACGAGGTCTTCGGCCGTGAGATCGTCGAGAAGCACATGGACGCCTGCCTGGCGGCCGGGCTGCACCTGTCCGGCATCAACGCCGAGGTCATGCCGGGCCAGTGGGAGTTCCAGATCGGCCCGGTCGCCGCGCCGCAGGTGGCCGACGAGCTGTGGGTGGCCCGCTGGCTGCTCTACCGGATCGCCGAGGACTACGGCATCTCCGCCACCCTGGACCCGAAGCCGGTCAAGGGCGACTGGAACGGCGCCGGCGCGCACACCAACTTCTCCACCAACGGGATGCGCGAGAACTACGACGCGATCATCACCGCGGCCGAGGCGCTGGGCAAGCGGCGCCAGGAGCACGTGGACGGCTACGGCGCGGGCATCGAGCACCGCCTGACCGGCCTGCACGAGACCGCCCCGTGGACCGAGTACAGCTACGGCGTCTCCGACCGGGGCGCCTCGGTGCGCATCCCGTGGCAGGTGGAGCGGGACGGCAAGGGCTACATCGAGGACCGCCGCCCGAACGCCAACGTCGACCCGTACGTGGTCACCCGCCTGCTCATCGACACCTGCTGCGCGGCCCTGGCCGAGCAGGCCTGACGCATCCCGAGCCCGCGCGGGCGCCGCTGGAGCCGGCGCCCGCGCGGGCTCGTTCGGCGCCGCCCGCATCCCCCGCCCCGGGCGCGTTTCCGGCCGCCGGGTGACATGATGGGGCCGGACAGGCTGTTCCCCGGCAGGGAAAGGTACGGCGGTCGATGGCGAGCTTCGAGGCGAGGACGGTCGCCGAGCCGGGTCGGGTCACCGTGATCCTGTCCGGCGACTGCGACCTGACCGCCCGCGACCGGCTCACCGCCGTGCTGCTGGACGCGGTGGACCGGGCCGGCACGGTCTTCGTCGACGTCGCCGCGGTCGGTTTCCTGGACTCCACCGGCGTGCACGCCCTGGTCGTCGCCCACCACGCGGCACGGGGCCGGGCCGGCCGGCTGCACGTCGTCAACGCCACCGGCCCGGTCGCCACGGTGCTCCGGCTGACCGGGTTGGACGCCCTGCTGCGCGCCCCGGCCACGGAGCGCCGCCATGTCTGAGCAGCCGACCGGCGTCGACGGCATGTCGTACACCGAGCCCGACGATCTGCGCGCGGTGCGCGCCTTCGTCGCCGAGCGGGCCCGGGCGCTGGGCCTGGCGCAGGCCCGGATCGACCTGCTCACCCTGGCGGTCAGCGAGCTGACCACCAACACCCTGCAGCACACCGGCGGGGGCGGGCACATCCGGGTCTGGGCCGAGGACGGCCGGCTGCTCTGCGACGTGGTCGACGGCGGCGGGCCGCGGCCGTTCGGCCGGGCGATGCCGTCGGCGGAGGCGACCCGCGGCCGGGGCCTGGCCATCGTGGAACGGATCTGTGACTGGGTCTACTCGGCCGAGGTGCCGGGCGGCACGCTGGTCCGGGTGGCCCTGGACCTCTGAGCGCGCTCAGCGGACCCGCACGGCCAGCGTGCAGGTGTCGTCGTCCGGGCTGGGCGCGTACAGCAGCCGGTGCAGCCGCGGCAGCGGGTCCGCGCCCGGATCGGCGGAGACCGCCCTCAGGTGCCCGCGCACCTCGGCGGTCCGGCGGCGCATGTCGCCGCGGCGCTCCACCAGGCCGTCGGTGTAGAGCAGCACCAGGTCGCCGGACTGCAGCCGGGTCTGCGCGACCGGAAAGTCGGCGTCCGGCTCGGCGCCCAGCAGCAGGCCGGGCGGCCACCCCAGGTCGATGTCGCGGCCGTGCCGGGCCAGCAGCGGCGCCATGTGCCCGGCCCGCGCCCAGGGCAGCTGCCGGGTGGCGGGGTCGTAGACGCCGACGACCGCGGTGGCGGTGATGCCCAGCTGCGCACAGAGCTGGTTCAGGTGGCGCAGCAGCAGGCCGGGGTCGCGGATGCCCACCGACAGCCAGGCGACCAGGGCGAAGCGCAGGTGGGCCATGCCGCTGGCGGCGTCCAGGCCGTGCCCGGCCACGTCGCCGACGGCGAGCGCGACCCGGCCGTCCGGCAGGGTCTGCGCGTGGTACCAGTCGCCGCCCACCTGTACGGCGCTCTCGGCCGGCAGGTAGCTGACCATCGCCTCCAGGCCGGCCAGCTCGAACGTGCCGGCCGGCACCGGTTGGATCATCTGTTGCAGCTGGCGGGCCACCCGCTGCTGGGCCACCGCGCTCAGCTGGCCGACCCGGACCTCGTCGCTGAGCCGCTCGATCTCGGTGCGGGAGGCGACGCGGGCGGTCACGTCCTGCACCACGGCGTAGATCTTGACCGGCCGGCCCTGGGCGTCGCGTGCCATGTCGGAGAGGATCCGCAGGTGCTTGACGCCGGCGCCGATCCGGAACCGGACGGTCACGTCGGAGGTGGCCCCGAGATCCAGGGTCTGCCAGGCCGTCTCGGAGATCCCGCGGTCCTCGGCAAGGATGGCGGCGGCCTGTTCGGTACGCGACAACGGCCCGTCGGCCGGCTCCCGCTCGAAGATCCGGTACATCCCCGGGGACCAGTCCACCCGGCCGGTGACCAGGTCGTACTCCGTCCAGCCGAGGCTGCCCAGCAGCTCGGTGCTCTCCAGCCGGCGGCGGTGCTCGTCGACCCGGGTCCACCAGACCAGCAGGCCGTTCAGCACCCGGCGCACGCTGATCTCGAAGCGGGACTCGGCGACCACGCCGGGACGGGTCTCGTCGTACCGGAACTCGTCCATCGTGGCGGATGTCCCGGTGCGCATCACCTCGAGGTACAGCCGCCAGAGCGGGCCGTCCACCATGGAGGGGTAGAGCTTGCTGAGCCGGCTGTCGACGCGTTGCGTGCCGCGGCCGTAGATGTCGTGGATCTGGTCGCTGGTGGCCGCGACCCGGAAGTCGATGATCGCGCCATCCTCGCCGCTGATCGGCACCAGATAGGTGCAGCCGGCGGGAACCGCGGCGAGCAGCTCCCGGACCACGTCCTCGTCGGCCATCTCCGCAGCTTAACGGTCCGCGCGCCACCGCCGGCCGCCGCGGGCCGCACGGGGCCGGTGGGCCACCGGCGAGCCGCGGCCGGGCGCGGGACCGGTCAGTGGTGCAGCAGGCGCTGGACCCGGCGCAGCACGTCGGCCGGGTCGAGCGGCCGGACCAGGTAGTCCTCGGCGCCGACCACCCGGGCCAGCTCGGCCTCGGCCGGTTCGGCCCGCGCGCTGATGAAGATCACCGGAAGGTGCGCGGTCTGCGGGGAGGAGTGCAGCTCGTAGCAGAAGGCGAACCCGTCCAGCCCGGGCATGTCCACGGCCAGCAGCACCAGCTGGGGCCGCTCCCCCAGGGCCAGGGCCATCGCGGTACGCCCGTCGGAGGCGATCAACGTCCGGTAGCCGGCCGCCCGCAGTCTCGTGCCGATCAGGTCCCGGACGCCCTCGTCGTCGTCGGCGATCAGCACGGTCGGCGGCTCCAGCGCGGCGGCCCAGTCGTCGGCGGGCCAGGACAGTCCGGCGTCGGCATCGCTGAAGGTCAGCACGGTGGTGGTTCCGGGCGGGGTCTGCGGCATCTCCGGCTCCTTCTGCGACGGGACCCCTGGGATCGTCCGGCCGGCGGCGGCCGGCAGGAATTTCCGGGTTGCCATCGGGTTGCCAGCACCCGGGCGGATTAGGTTAGGGTCACCTAAACCGATCCGCCGGGGAGGCGACCGTGACGCAGACCGTTGTTCCGTCGACCGAGGTGATCCCGTTCCGGTTCTTCCCGGTCGAGGTGGCCCGGGTCACCCGGCTCAGCCCGAACTTCCTGCGCGTCACGTTCACCGGCGACGATCTGGACCGGTTCGCCGACAACGGTTTCGACCAGCGCTGCAAGCTGATCCCGCCGCTGGCCGGTTGCGGGCTCGACCACCTGCCCACCGGGCCGGACTGGTTCGCGCAGTGGCGCTGCCTGCCCGCCGACCGGCAGAATCCGATCCGGACGTACACCGTCCGCGCCGTCCGCCGCCACCTGCGCGAGGTCGACGTCGACATGGTGCTGCACGGGGTGAACGGCCCGGCCTCGCGCTGGGCCGCGTCGGCCCGCCCCGGCTCGATCGCCTGCCTGCTCGGGCCGAACGCCGACTTCGCCGGCCCGCACGGCGGCATCGACTTCCACCCGCCGGTCGACACCAACCGGATCCTGCTGGTCGGCGACGAGACCGCGGTCCCGGCGATCGCCTCCATCCTGTCCGGCCTGCCCGCGGACATGGGCGGCGAGGTCGTCCTGGAGGTTCCGGAGAGCGGCGACCAGCTGCTGCTGGACGCCCCCGCCGGGATCCGGGTCACCTGGCTGGCGCGCGACGGCGCCGCCCACGGCGCCAAGCTGGTCCCGGCGGTCCAGGCCGCCGCGGCCCGCCTGCTCGGCGACGCCGCCGGGGTGACCCGCGCGGAGCTGGAGGACGTGAACGTCGATGAGGAGATGCTCTGGGAGGTCCCGGACGGCACCGCCGCCACCGACGGGTTCTACGCCTGGCTGGCCGGCGAGGCCGCGGTGATCAAGACGCTGCGCCGGCACCTGGTCGGCACGTGCGCCGTGGACCGCCGGGCGGTCGCGTTCATGGGTTACTGGCGCCTCGGCCGGGCGGAGTGCTGACCGCGCGATCGTGAGGTCACGGGCGCGCCGCCGGACCGGCGCGCTCCCACTCACCCCCCTTTTCGGGGTTTGACGTGGGACAATGCCGCGATCGGGGAATTGGCGCCGATGTGGACCGGCCGTAATCTTCAGCTCAGGAACCGATGCGCCGGGCGGTCGAGAGTGGACGCGACGTGTCGCAGCGGCGCCATTGTCTGCTCAAGGCCGGCGGGCCCCCACGCTTGATCATGCGGACCCGCGAGATCGTGCCAGGGGGAATCATGTCCGGATCGGTCTGCTTCTACGTCCCGTCGTACATCGTCGATCACATCGCGCGCAACGCCCGCCAGCTCGGACTGGACGCGGATGCCGCGCAACGCACCGCGGTCGCCTCCACCGCGGTCCGCCAGCAGCGCCGCCTGCTGCTGGCCGCCACCGGCCTCAACGCGGTCACCGCGCCCTCGCCGGGCAACGGCGACCGGCACATCTTCGACGATCAGCACCGGTTCGAGACCGGGGTGCAGGCGGTGCGCGGCGAGGGCGACGACCCGGTGGCCGCGGGGAACGTCAACGCCGCCTACGACGCGCTCGGCGCGACCCGCGAGTTCTTCCGGGAGGTGCTCGGCCGCCATTCGATCGACGGCGCCGGATCGGCGCTGCTCGGCGACGTGAACTACGGCGAGAAGTACGGCAACGCGTTCTGGGACGGCACCCGGATGGTCTTCGGCAACGGCGACGGCCAGGTCTTCCAGGACTTCACCCGGGACATCGACGTGTGCGCGCACGAGCTGACGCACGGGGTCACCCAGTACACCGCCGGGCTGGTCTACACCGACCAGCCGGGCGCGCTCAACGAGGCGTTCTCCGACATCTTCGGCGCCTGCGTCGAGCAGTACGTGCAGCATGTGGACGCCGGCGAGCACAACTGGCTGATCGGCGAGCAGGTCATGGCCGACCCGATGTACGGCGAGGCGATCCGCTCGATGGCCCACCCCGGCACCGCCTACGACAACCCGGTGCTCGGCAAGGACCCGCAGGCCGCGCACATGTCGCGGTACGTGCCCAGCGGCGACCCGCACATCAACAGCGGCATCGTCAACCGCGCCTTCTACCTGACCGCGATCGAGCTCGGCTCGTTCCCGGCCGCCAAGATCTTCTACGCCGCGTTGCAGAACCTCTGGCCGCAGGCGCAGTTCAAGGACTGCGCCTACATCTGCGCCGAGCAGGCTCGGCTCCTGGCCCGCGACGGCAAGGCGGGCCGGCACGCCCCGCAGACCGTCCGGGCCGCGTTCCGGGAGGTCGGCGTGGCGTGACCGCCGGCGGCGCGGGGCGGCCGTACCGGCGCCCGCCCGCCCGGCGACCAACGGCGGCGGAATCCTCACCCGGGGGCGCCGCCCGCCGATGGTCCGGCAACCGCCCCGAGCCTTCGAGGTACGCCGATGACCGTCGCCCGCTACGCCGCCCGGACCGCCGTGTTCGCCGCCGCGTACCTGCTCGTCCACTGGGTGGGCACCCTGCTGCCCGGGTTCTCGCCGCTCGCGGTCGCCGCGGTGTGGCTGCTCGCGCAGGGCCGCTGGGGCCTGCGCCGGTTCGACGTGATCACCCTCGGCACGGTGACCGCGGTGTCGGCCACCGTGGCCGGCGCCGGGCTGCTGCTGTCGCTGGCGCTGGCCGCCACGGTCACCCTGCCCGCGCTGCTGTTCGCCACGCTGGTGGAGCGCCGGCTGCCCGGCTGGTGGCAGGGCCACGGCGACCGGTTCCGGCCACGCCGCGACCGGGTGGGCCGGCTCGCCGCCGTGGCCGCGCTCAGCGCCGCCGCCTGCCTGGTGCTGCGGGCCGTCACGGCCACCGGCCTCTCCGGCTCCGGCCTGGTCCTCGCCGCGCTGTGCGACACCGCCACGATCCTGCTGCTCACTCTGGCCGGGCGGGCCCTGCGCCGGTCCCGCGGGCCGCGGGCGGGCGGCGTTCTGTCGGTGGCTCCTGCTACGGTCGCGCCGCTGAGTCGAACGCAGGGCAGGGGGCGCCGATGACCTTCAACAGCAGTGCCGAGACCTTCGCCGGTCTACCGGTCGTGGAGTTCCCCGCCGAGGGGCCGCTGCCGGCGGTGACCGGCCCGGTCGCGTGGCGCATCGCCGACCCGGAGGTGGAGGACGACGACGAGGACCAGGTCTCCGCGGAGTTCACCGCCCTGCTGGACCGGTTCGTCGACCAGGCCGGCGCGGACACGACCGCCCTGGTCGTCGGCTCCTGGGGCTACGCCGCGCTGAACGTCGCCCCGATCGGGCACCTGTGTGCGCTGGCGCCGCGCCTGCCCCGGCTGCGGGCGCTGTTCCTGGGCGACATCACCTTCGACGAGTGCGAGATCTCCTGGATGAAGGTCGGCGACGTGAGTCCGCTGCTGGCCGCGTTCCCCGCGCTGCAGGTGCTGTGGGTGCGCGGCGGCGAGGACTTCCGGTTCTCCCCGGTGCGGCACGAGCGGCTGCGCGAGCTGGTGGTGCAGAGCGGCGGCCTGCCGCGCGACTTCGCCGCGGCCGTGCTGGCCTCCGAGTTGCCCGCGCTGACCGCCCTGGAGCTCTGGCTCGGCGTCAGCGACTACGGCGGCGACATCACCCCGCCCGACCTGGCCCCGCTGCTGGCCGGCGACCTGTTCCCCGAGCTGCGCCGCCTCGGCCTGCGCAACGCCGAGATCGCCGATCAGCTGGCCGGCGCGGTGGCCGCCGCGCCGGTCGTGCAGCGCCTGGAGTCGCTCGACCTGTCCCTGGGCACGCTCGGCGACCAGGGCGCCGCCGCGCTGCTGGCCGGCCGGTCGCTGACCCATCTGCGCGAACTCGACCTGCACCACCACTACATGACCGCGCCCGTGGCCGAGTCGGTGGTGGCCGCGCTGCCCGGGGTCCGCGTCGACGTCTCGGAACGCCAGCAACCGCGCGGCTCGTCCCGTTACACCGCGGTCTCGGAGTGAGCACGCCATGACGTTCTCCTCCGGCACCGGTTCCTTCGACGGCCGCCGGGTCGTCGACTACCCGCAGGACACCACCGGCCCGGTCGCGTGGCGGGTGTCCCACGTCGGCTACGACGGCTCCGTCGACATCAAGCTCTGCGAGGAGTTCCGCGCCAAGTTCGAGGCGTTCGTGACCGACCTCGGCCCGGCCGTGGAGTCCCTGGTGATCGGCTCGTGGGGGTACGCCGCCTTCGCCCCCGCGCCGGTCGCGCAGATCTGCGCGGCCGCCCCGCGCCTGCCCCGGCTGCGCTCGCTGTTCCTCGGTGACATCGGCGCGGAGGAGTGCGAAATCTCCTGGATGAAGGTGGGCGACGTCAGCCCGCTGCTCACCGCCTACCCACGGCTGGAGACGCTGCAGGTGCGCGGCGGCGAGGACTTCCGGTTCGCCGCCCCGGTCCGCCACGACAGCCTGCGCCGGCTGGTGGTGCAGAGCGGCGGCCTCGGCGCGGACTTCGCCGGCGCGGTGCTCGCCTCCCGGTTGCCCGCCCTGACCGATCTGGAGCTGTGGCTGGGCGTGGCGGACTACGGCGGCCGGGTCACGCTCGACGTGCTGCGCCCGCTGCTGGACGGCGAGCTCTTCCCGAACCTGCGCCGGCTCGGCCTGCGCAACGCCGAGTTCGCCGACGACATCGCCGCCGCGCTCGCCGGGGCGCCGGTGGTCCAGCGTCTGGAGTCGCTCGACCTGTCGATGGGCACGCTCGGCGACGCCGGCGCGGCCGCCCTGCTGGCCGGGCAGCCCCTCACCCACCTGCGCGAGCTGAACCTGCGGTTCCACTACATGTCCGAGCAGACCGCGGCGGCCGTGGTGGCCGCGCTGCCCGGGGTGCGCGTCGACGTCGGCGACCCGCAGGAGCCGGACGAGTACGACTCCGGCGGCGAACACTTCTCCGAGCGCTACACCGCGGTGGCCGAGTGACATGCGGCTGTCCGTGATCGGCAACCCGGCGAACCGCCGGGTGGCCGGCTTCGTCGGGGCGGCGGTGGCGGCCGGCCTGCCCCGGCCGCGGGTGCTGCCCTGGCGGGAGCTGCTGAGCGGGGCCCCGGCGCCCACCGGCGGGCTGCTGCGCATCGACTCGCCCGGCGAGGACGCGCAGGTCGATCGCCTGCTGCGCGGCGGCGACCGGCCCGCCCGCCACGGCGAGATCCTCGGCCTGGCCGCCGCGTACGCCGGGCTGGTCACGGCTGCCACGCGGGCGGTGTCCGGCGGGGCCGACCCGCTCAACCACCCCGGCGACATCGCGGTGCTCTGCGACAAGCGCCGGTGCCACGCGCTGCTGTCCGCCGCCGGGATCCCGGTGCCCGCGGCGCTGCCACCGGTGCGCTCCTATCCGCAGTTGCGCGAGGCGATGAGCGCCGCGGGGTGGCACCGGGTCTTCGTCAAACCGGCGCACGGCTCCTCCGCCTCCGGGGTGCTGGCGTTCGCCGTCGGGCCGGGCCGGGTGCTGGCCACCACCTCGGTCGAGCTCACCCCGGACGGGCTGTTCAACTCGCTGCGCCTGCGGCGGTACACGACCGAGCCACAGATCGCGGCCATCGTCGACCGGCTCGCCCCGGACGGCCTGCACGTGGAGCGCTGGCTGCCCAAGGCCCGCCTGGGCGACCGGGTCGCCGACCTGCGCGTGGTGGTGATCGCCGGGCGCCCCACGCACGTGGTGGTCCGGACGTCCCGCAGCCCGCTGACCAATCTGCACCTGGGCAACGCCCGCGGCGACCTGGCCGCGTTCCGCGCGCACACCGGCCCGGCGGCCTGGACCGCCGCGATGGAGACCTGCGAGCGGGTGGCCGCCTGCTTCCCGCGCAGCCTGCACGTCGGCGTCGACCTGATGTTCCTGGCCGGCCGGGCGCGACACGCGGTCGCCGAGGTGAACGCGTTCGGCGACCTGATCCCCGGCGTGCGGCACGACGGCCGCGACACCTGGGCCGAGCAGATCCACGCGCTGGTCAGCGGCCGCTGGCAGCGGCACCGGGAGGCCGCGTGCGTTCGCTGATCGGCAGCCACGACATCCTCCTGGTCACCCTGGACACGTTGCGCTACGACGTGGCCGCCGAGCTGGCCGCGACCGGCCGCACGCCGCACCTGTCCCGGGTGCTGCCGGGCGGCCGCTGGGAGCGGCGGCACTCCCCGGCCAGCTTCACCTACGCCGCCCACCACGCGTTCTTCGCCGGGTTCCTGCCCACCCCCGACTCCCCGGGCGACCACGAGCGGCTCTACGCCGCCGCGTTCCCCGGCAGCACGACGTCCGGGCCGGACACCTGGGTGTTCGACGCGCCGGACCTGCCCACCGCGCTCGCCGGGGCCGGCTACCACACGCTCTGCCTGGGCGGGGTCGGCTTCTTCAACCAGCGCGGCGCGCTCGGCCGGGTGCTGCCCGGCCTGTTCGCCGAGGCGCACTGGGAACCGGAGTTCGGGGTGACCGCGCCGGACTGCCTCGGCGCCCAGCTGCGGCGCCTGGAGGCGTCGCTCGGCGCGCTGCCGGCCGGGCAGCCGCTGTTCACCTTCCTCAACGTGGCCGCCCTGCACCAGCCCAACCGGCACTACCTGCCCGGCGCCGCCACCGACAGCCGGGACAGCCACGCGGCCGCCCTGGAGTACGTCGACAGCCGCATCGACCGCCTGTTCCAGCTGGTCAGCGGGCGGGACCGGCCGGTGTTCACGATCGTCTGCGCGGACCACGGCACGGCGTACGGCGAGGACGGCCACACCGGACACCGGGTCGGTCACGAGGTGGTGTGGACCGTGCCGTACGCCCAGTTCGTGCTGACCCCGGGAGCATGATGATCGACGGTTCCCCCTACCAGGCCTATCTGTACGCGTACCCGCACAAGACGTCGTACCGCCCGCTGCGCCCGCGCCCCGCGCTGGCCGACGTGTGGCGTGACGAGGCGGTCGACGCGCTCTTCCTCTACGTGCACGTGCCGTTCTGCGAGATGCGATGCGGCTTCTGCAACCTGTTCACCCGGGCCAACGCTCCCGCCGAGCAGGTCACCGCCTATCTCGCCCAGCTGCGCCACCAGGCCGCCCGGGTGCGCGACGCGGTCGGGGACGCGGCGTTCGCCCGGGCCGCGTTCGGCGGCGGCACCCCGACCCATCTGGAGGCGGGCGAGCTGGCCGAGCTGTTCGACATCTGCACCACCGTGCTCGGCGCGCGGTTGCCCGGGGCGCCGCTGTCGGTGGAGACGTCACCGGCCACCGCCACCCCGGACCGGCTGAGCGTGCTCACCGCGCACGGCACGACCCGGGTCAGCATCGGCGTGCAGAGCTTCCTCGACGCGGAGTCCCGCGCGGCCGGCCGTCCGCAGCGCCGCGCCGACGTGGAGCGGGCGCTCGGCGCGATCCGGGACGCCCGGGTGCCGGTGCTCAACCTCGACCTGATCTACGGCATCGACGGCCAGACCCCGCGGTCCTGGCAGTTCAGCCTGGACGCCGCGCTGGCCTGGCGCCCCGAGGAGGTATTCCTCTACCCGCTGTACGTACGCCCGCTGACCGGGTTGGGCCGCCGCGCCGTCACCCGCTCGGACTGGGACGCGCAGCGGTTGGCGCTCTACCGCCAGGGCCGCGAGGCGCTGCTGGCCGCCGGCTACCGGCAGGAGTCGATGCGGCAGTTCCGGCTGCCCACGGTCGCCGACGACGGACCGGACTACTGCTGCCAGGACGACGGGATGGTCGGGATCGGCTGTGGGGCGCGCTCGTACACCCGGCGGCTGCACTACTCGTTCGACTACGCGGTCTCGGTGGGCCAGGTCCGGGCGGTGCTCGACGACTACCTGTCCCGGCCGCCGGACGACTTCGCGTTCGCCGAGGTGGGCTTCGCGCTGGACGAGGCCGAGCAGCGGCGGCGGTGGCTGATCAAGTCGCTGCTGCGGGTGGACGGGGTGCCCGCGGCGGCGTACCGGGAAAGGTTCGCCAGCGACCCGGCGGCGGACTTCCCACAGCTGGCCCGGCTGGTCGAGGCCGGATGGGCGGAGCCCGGCGGGCTGCGCCTGACCGCCGCCGGGCTGGAACGCTCGGACGCCGTCGGCCCCTGGCTCACCTCCGCCGACGTACGCCGGGCGATGGCCGGGTACCAGGCTCGATGAAGCTCGCCGTGCTCTATCGCGGACCGCTCGCGAGCTGCAACTACGACTGCCCGTACTGCCCGTTCGCGAAGCGGCACGATCCGCCCGGGCTGCTGCGGGAGGACCGCGCCGCGCTGGAGCGCTTCACCGGCTGGGTGGCCGCGACCACCGACGTACGCCTGTCGGTGCTCTTCACCCCGTGGGGCGAGGGGCTGACCCGCAGCTGGTACCGCGACGCGATGGTGTCGCTGTCGCATCTGCCGCACGTCGAGCGGGTGGCGATCCAGACGAACCTGGCGGCCCGGCCGGACTGGCTGGCCGCGGCCGACCCGGCGACCGCCGCGCTCTGGGCGACCTATCACCCGGGCCAGGTCACCCGGGAGCGGTTCCTGGCCCGCTGCGCGGCGCTGCTGCGGATGGGCGTGCGCTTCTCGGTGGGGGTGGTCGGCCTTCCGGAACACCTCGACGAGGCGCGCGCGCTGCGCGCCGCGCTTCCGGAGCGGGTGTACGTGTGGGTCAACGCCGCCGAGGGCCGGCGGTACACGCCCGAGGAGGAGGCGCGGTGGACCGCGCTCGACCCGCTGTTCGGCTACAGCGTGCGACCCCACCTGTCGCTGGACCGCCCCTGCCACGCCGGGGAGACGGCCATCTCGGTGCGCGGTGACGGCACGGTGCGGCGCTGTCACTTCGTCCAGGAGGAGATCGGAAATCTGTACGACGGTACGTGGCGTGCCGCGCTGCGCCCGCGAACCTGCGTGAACGCGATCTGCGACTGCCACATCGGCTACGTGCACCTGAAGCCGCTCGGGCTGCGTGAGGTCTTCGCCGGTGGCGTCCTCGAACGTATCCCCGCCGGCTGGCCGGACGCGGTGATCTCCGGGCACGTGCCACTCGACGCTTGACCCGGTTTTCCCGCTTCACCCGTTTCGGACACGGAGTCTGTCAGTTCGCGGACAACGCTGACGTCACTCTCCGATTAACTTCAGTCACAGCACGGGTTGAAACCACGCCACCAAGGGGCATAAAGCCGGGCATAGCACGCACCCCCTCCTGAGAGGTTGAGCGATGACCACCAACGCACCCGAGCAGGTCCGTACCGACATGGACCCGGACTCGTCACCGTCGCGCCTGCGGCAGGCGGTGACCACGGTCCGCACGTCCCGTCCCGCCCAGGCGGTGTCCACTCACCGCAAACCCGCCGCCGGCCTGCTGGCCCTCGCCGGCGCCGCCGCAGCCCTGTTCCTCCTCCGCAAACGCACCACCAAGCCGGTGCCGTCCGGCTGGCGCTCGGCCATCCGCCGCCGCTGACCTCCGCTCCCACCGACGCCGCCGCCCGGCGGGGCGGCGGCGTCCACGCCGCCTGGCGAGGCGCGTCCACACTGCCCTGACCGGTATCGCCCACCCTCCCGCGACGCGGCGCCCGCGCCGCCCGCGACCAGGCGCCGCGCCGCCTCGGACGGCAGCCGGTCAGCGCCTTCGGCACGCACAAGGGGGTCAGCGGCGCAGGGCAGCCTCGAGGCGGGCGATGTCGGTGGCGTCCTTCGGGCGGCGCGGGAGGGCCGGATTCCAGACCGGCAGCATCCGCTTGATCTCGATCTGCGCTTCCGGGGCGATGATCCGGCAGGTGATGCCGGCCAGAGTGCGCGGCGGACCGTCGAGCATGGTCTCCGGCCACGGCGCGCCGGCCCACGGCCCGGCCGGAACCACCGGATTCCCGGACTCGTCACGGCCCAGAAGCGTCAGGCTCTGCTCGACATCCCTCATGCTCAGATCCATCTGCCGGTCGTGCGGCGGCTCTGCCTCGAGCGCCCAGCCGCGGGCGACCAGAGCCTCCGCCAGGCGTGCCGCCTGGTCATCCCAGACGAACCAGTCGATGTCTACGTGCGGGCGGGTCAGCTCACCGAGGAAGAAGTCCATCGCCCACCCACCACGCAACCAGGCCGTGACGCCCAACCGCCCGCTGACCTCGACCACCTCGGCGATCGCCTCCAACTGCCGCACCACCCTGCCGTCAGACACGTCCGCCATCCTCTCCCCCGCTCTCCTCCATCGCCTGAGGCGCACGTCGACACAGCCGCCGACCGCATACGCCGGGTCGACGCCGGATGCGCGACGGCCGCTCGCCGAACCGTCCTGGCCAGGACGTGAGCCGGCCGCGCGCCGTCACGGCGCCACACCGCCGCCCTCACGACACCGCCGCACTGAACGGTGCACCGCCCTCACGGCACCGCGCCCACCGCACGGTACGCCGCCGGTCACGAAACAACGCTCGCTGAAGGTGCGCCACCCGCGGCGACGCCGCACCCGTGGCTCCGCGCACGCCGCTGCGCCACCCGGCATAGTGCCCGGCGCGCAGACCGGACGCCCCCGGCACCACGCCCGGCCCCGGCTGCGCCACCCGCGGCGACGCCGCCCCCCGTAAGACCGGCGCACCGACGGCACCAGCGCCCGCCCTCGGCCACGCCACCCGGCATGGCGCCACACCCGCAGACCGGGCGCGGCCGGCATCACGCCCGCCCTCAGCCACGCCACCCGGCATGGCGCCACACCCGCAGACCGGGCGCGGCCGGCATCACGCCCGCCCTCCGCTGCGCCGCCCTGCGCCACGCCACCCGGCATGGCGCCGCAACCCGCGTCCGCTGCACCACCCGGCCCGGCATCGCGCACGGAGATCGCGCGCCATCCGGGCCCGTGACCGGGGTGCCACCCGGGAGGGGCGTATCGGTGTTCCGCTGATCGCCGCGGGACAGGGACGTATCGGCAATCGGTTGATCGTCGCGGGACGCCGATGCCTGGAAACCTCTTCGGAACGTGACCTGTCCGAGTGCCATATTTGCCGCGAGGCTCGATGAGCACTCAGATGGTCCTTCCGGCCGCACGTTGGTCAACAGTCGATTGACCGGCATCCAGCCGTGGTGCTATAGCAGGATTTCAGATGACAGTCCGCCCATCGAGGGACCGGCGATAGTCTCCATGAGTGGGAGACCGCCCGGTGGGCCGCGGCTTCGACGTACGCCGAAGGGCCTTGACTTGCGGGGTCGGTTTTCGGCATAGAAGGCAGGAAGGGATAGAGGGGAGCACGGGGGCCGACCGGTACAGGAGGGGCGATGCGGATCAGAGACATTCTTCGCGTCAAAGGCGACGCGGTGGTGACGGTGGCGCCGGACATGTCGGTGGAGGGGCTGGTCGGCGAGCTGGCACGCCACCGGATCGGCGCCGTAGTGGTGTCACGGGACGGGGTGACGGTGGAGGGCATCGTGAGTGAGCGGGACGTCGTCCGGGCCCTGGCCGACCGCGGTCCGGCAGTGCTGACCGAACCCGTCAGCACCATTCACACGACCCAGGTCCGGACGGTCGCGCCGGATGCGCAGCTGGAGGACGTGGCCCGGCTCATGACCGAACGCCGCTTCCGGCACGTGCCGGTGCTCGTCGACGGCCGCCTGTCCGGCGTCGTCAGCATCGGTGACGTGGTGAAGAACCGGATCGACGAGCTGGAGACCGAACGCAGCACCCTCGCCGACTACATCACCGGCGACCGCCACTGACGCCGGCCGAACCGCATTCCCGGCGGCCGCCGTCGAACCGCGCGCCCAACCGCATTACCGGCGGCCGCCGTCGAACCGCGCGCCCAACCGCATTACCGGCGGCCGCCGTCGAACCGCGCGCCCAACCGCATTACCGGCGACCGCCGTCGAACCGCGCGCCCAACCGCATTTACCGCCGACCGCCGCTGAACTCGGCCGACCGCCATGTGTCACGGTCGCGCGCGGGCCCGCGGAGCCACCATTCCGTGGAAACGAAGAAAGGCCCACCCCGTCAGGGGTGGGCCTTTCTCAACGTTAAGTCCGGCGGCGTCCTACTCTCCCACACCCTCCCGAGTGCAGTACCATCGGCGCTGGAGGGCTTAGCTACCGGGTTCGGAATGTAACCGGGCGTTTCCCCTCCGCTATGACCACCGAAACAGCCATCAGCGAAACCACAACCAGCAACCCACACACCACAAACAGCAGCATGGGATGGTTGTTCGTTTGCTGTGAATCACACAGTGGACGCTAAGCATAAAGCATAGAGTGGTTAAGCCCTCGGCCTATTAGTACCGGTCAACTCAACACGTTACCGTGCTTACATCTCCGGCCTATCAACCCAGTCGTCTAGCTGGGAGCCTTACCCACTCAAAGGTGGTGGGATACCTCATCTCGAAGCGAGCTTCCCGCTTAGATGCTTTCAGCGGTTATCCCTTCCGAACGTAGCCAACCAGCCATGCTCCTGGCGGAACAACTGGCACACCAGAGGTTCGTCCGTCCCGGTCCTCTCGTACTAGGGACAGCCCTTCTCAAGTATCCAACGCGCACGGCGGATAGGGACCGAACTGTCTCACGACGTTCTAAACCCAGCTCGCGTACCGCTTTAATGGGCGAACAGCCCAACCCTTGGGACCTGCTACAGCCCCAGGATGCGACGAGCCGACATCGAGGTGCCAAACCATCCCGTCGATATGGACTCTTGGGGAAGATCAGCCTGTTATCCCCGGGGTACCTTTTATCCGTTGAGCGACACCGCTTCCACACGCAAGTGCCGGATCACTAGTCCCGACTTTCGTCCCTGCTCGACCCGTCAGTCTCACAGTCAAGCTCCCTTATGCACTTACACTCAACACCTGATTGCCAACCAGGCTGAGGGAACCTTTGGGCGCCTCCGTTACCCTTTAGGAGGCAACCGCCCCAGTTAAACTACCCACCAGACACTGTCCCTCGACCCGATCAGGGCCGCAAGTTAGATACCCAAACCCAACAGAGTGGTATTTCAACAACGCCTCCACCCGAACTGGCGTCCGAGCTTCACCGGCTCCCACCTATCCTACACAATCGAATTCAGATACCAATGTCAAGCTATAGTAAAGGTCCCGGGGTCTTTCCGTCCTGCCGCGCGTAACGAGCATCTTTACTCGTACTGCAATTTCGCCGGGCCTGTGGTTGAGACAGTGGGGAAGTCGTTACGCCATTCGTGCAGGTCGGAACTTACCCGACAAGGAATTTCGCTACCTTAGGATGGTTATAGTTACCACCGCCGTTTACTGGCGCTTAAGTTCTCCGCTTCGCCCCAAAGAGCTAACAGGTCCCCTTAACGTTCCAGCACCGGGCAGGCGTCAGTCCATATACATCGTCTTACGACTTGGCATGGACCTGTGTTTTTAGTAAACAGTCGCTTCCCCCTGCTCTCTGCGGCCATACCACGCTCCACCCGCAAGGGGCTTCACGCGTCCGGCCCCCCTTCTCCCTAAGTTACGGGGGCAATTTGCCGAGTTCCTTAACCACAGTTCACCCGTCGCCTCGGTATTCTCTACCTGACCACCTGTGTCGGTTTCGGGTACGGGCCGCTCGGAACATCGCTAGAGGCTTTTCTCGGCAGCATAGGATCACTGACTTCACCAGAACGGCTCGGCATCACGTCTCAGCCTCATGTGTCACGGATTTGCCTATGACACGGCCTACACGCTTACCCCGGCACAACCACCGGCCGGGATCAGCTACCTTCCTGCGTCACCCCATCACTAAACTACTACCCAGAAGGGTCCTGGCCTCCACGCCCTTGGTCCGAAGACCGCAGACGCTTCAGGCAGTTAGCATCCCGAGGTTCATCTTGGGCGTTCCTTTGCGGGTACGGGAATATCAACCCGTTATCCATCGACTACGCCTCTCGGCCTCGCCTTAGGCCCCGACTCACCCAGGGCGGATTAGCCTGGCCCTGGAACCCTTGGTCATCCGGCGGAAGGGGTTCTCACCCTTCATTCGCTACTCATGCCTGCATTCTCACTCGTGTAGCGTCCACGACTGGATCACTCCGCCGCTTCACCCGCAACACGACGCTCCCCTACCCATCCACACACCTGGACTCCCACCCGAAGGCGAAAGCCGAGTACATATGTGAATGCCACAGCTTCGGCGGTGTGCTTGAGCCCCGCTACATTGTCGGCGCGGAACCACTTGACCAGTGAGCTATTACGCACTCTTTAAAGGGTGGCTGCTTCTAAGCCAACCTCCTGGTTGTCCATGCGATCCCACATCCTTTTCCACTTAGCACACGCTTAGGGGCCTTAGCTGGCGATCTGGGCTGTTTCCCTCTCGACTACGAAGCTTATCCCCCGCAGTCTCACTGCCGCGCTCTCACTTACCGGCATTCGGAGTTTGGCTGATTTCAGTAAGCTTGTAGGCCCCCTAGACCATCCAGTGCTCTACCTCCGGCAAGAA